>NZ_JBILQK010000137.1:0-6529 GCF_044373315.1 Roseateles sp.
CTATTCTGACGCGGGGGGGTGCCGCTCAGGCTCCGCGGTGCGGAGAATTTCGTTCAGAACGGACGTGGCGTAATTGCCGGCCGGCAACGAGAACGTCAGCACCAGTTGATTGGCTTGCAGCCATTCCCATGACAGGTCCGCCGGGCTCGCCACTAGGGCGCGGCGCTCCTGATCCAGACCGGCGTGCTCCATGCCGTCGCACAAGCTGGCGTGACTTGCAGCCACGCCGTTCTCCAAGGCTTGGGCCTGATCGGTGGTGCTCACGCGGCCCCGACCCCAGAGCGGCCCGGTGGGCCGGCCCGCTTCGTCCTTGTCCATGACGTCACCGGGCAGGGTCGTGCCCCAGAGTCCCTGCTGAATGCGCAGCGCCAGCACTTCATTGAAGACAAACGAGCGCACTGCCGACAGATAGATGCCCTTCTTCTTGGGGTTGCGCACGCGGATCTCGCGCGTCAGCATGGCGCGGCCCTGTTCGACATTGCCACCGTCATGGCCGAAGCGCTGCGCGCCGAAGTAGTTGGGCACGCCCTGTGACGCAATGGCCTTCAGATTGGCTTCGATGGCGTCGCGATCGCCCGTCACCTCACGCAGCACGATGCGGAAGCGGTTGCCCTGCAGATCACCGGGGCGCAGCTTTTTCACATGCCGACTCTGGCTCAGCACTTTGAACTCTGGGTGCTGAAGCTGGGTCAGGTCGGGCGTCTCGCCCTTCGGAAAACAGATGCTGAACCACTGACGGGTGATGGCGTAGCGGTCCTTGAGGCCGGCATAGCCCACGTCGCGTTCCTCGACGCCGGCGGCCCCGGCCAGCTGCTGGGCGACGAAAGCCGTGTTGGCCCCGTTCTTCTCGACGTCCAGCCAGAGGTGTTCGCCTGCACCGGAGGGCAGCTGCAGTGGCAGTTCGGTCACGATGAAGTCCTCGTTGAGGAGCTTCAGTGTGGCGCTGGCACCGCTGGCCGGATAAGCCTTTGGCCACTGCGGCAGGGTCGTGTACTTAGGAGCAGGAGGAAGAGCGTCGGTCATGAGGGGGTTGGTGGCTGCAGCTGTCGACCGGGGCAGGCTGTCTGGCCGACCGGGAGCGGTGCGAACAGCGATTGTCTCCCCACCCGCAGGCGCCGGCTTAACAGCTGTGGCTGCAGCGGGGCCTGTGCGCGCCACTCCAGCGCTGCAAGCGATTCAAGTTGCAGCGCGTCTGGGCCTGCTTTCGCTCAATACCCATCCAAGCCGCCTGCATCCAGCGCCGGCGGCCGCAGCAGGTCGGTGTCGATGCCCATCACCACGCTAGCGCGTTCAACCGCCTGCCACAGCGCTGCGGGCATCTGCAGGATTTCATCGGGCGAGTCGGCCTGCGCAAGCCAGGCGCTGATCTGATGGTGTTGCTCAGGCGTGAGCAGCGCCAGGTTGAGCATCTCGTCAATGGTTTTCATCGTTCGTCAATCCGGTTCGCAAGCCTGTGGTGCTGCAGGTGTGGACCTGTATCCCCAAGCAGGGGGTGAAATCGGTGCAGCTGGCTCTGGCAGCCCTGGGCCATCAGCGGGCCGTGAGCCGGGCATACACAAAACCGCCGATCACGGCCCCTGTGGCCATGGCCAGCAGGCCGCTCAGGTGCCGGGTGGCATCGATGAACACCGGCATGGGTGCTAGCGCATCGATGGCGCGAACGGCAGCCACCATGCCCGCACCGGCCGCTGCCGCCAGCAGCGCGCTGCGCCAGGCTGGCCAGCGGCGTGCCAAGAATGCGGCCACCGGCAGCGCCGGCAGCCAGCCGGCGGCCAGGATTCCGGCATAGACGGGCGCGAAGCCGATCAGGTCTTGCCAGGTGGCGCGGGCGCGTTCGCTGGCGGGGATGTCCACCCCCAGGCCCACCAGCGCCTGCAGATTCCATTGCGTCTGCACCACCGAGCCCCAGGCAGCTGCCAGGAGGCAGGCCAGCAGCAGCGGCGCCAGATGCCGCGTCCAATGGGCGGACGGTGAACTGCGTGTGGGGATCACTCTCATAATGTTCATTATGAAATACGTGCTCGCTTTGCTCGTGGGTGTGCTGGCCTTGCTCTCCTCGGCGCAGGCGACAGGCTACCGGATCGAGACTGTCGCCACCGGGCTGGTGCATCCCTGGTCCCTGGCCTTTCTTCCCGGTGGCGCCCTACTGGTTACTGAGCGACCGGGCCGGCTGCGCCTGATCGAGCCCGGACCAGATGGCCGACTGCAGCTGCGTGCCGAGCCTGTGGCCGGCCTGCCGCCGGTGCTGGCGCGGGGGCAGGCCGGTCTGTTCGATCTACTGCTGGACCCGGACTTTTCGAACAACCGCCGCGTGCTGCTGTCATTCGCGCATGGCGCGCCCGAGGCCAACCATCTGCGCGTGATCAGTGCCCGCTTCGACGGCCGTCAGCTGCAGCAGGTGCAAGCCATATTCACCTCGCAGCCCGCCAAGTCAGACACGCAGCATTACGGCGGCCGCATGGCTTGGCTGCCTGACGGAACCCTGCTGTTCGGCATGGGCGACGGCAATCTGGAGCGCACCGATGCGCAGCGCTTGCACACCCATCTTGGCAAGCTGATGCGCATCAGGCCCGATGGCAGCGTGCCGGCAGATAACCCTTTCGTGAAGCGCCCCGAGGCGCGACCCGAGATATACACCCTCGGGCATCGAAACCCGCAGGGCATGGCGGTGGTGGATGGCCTGCCGTTTGCCCATGAGCACGGCGCACGTGGCGGCGATGAGCTCAACCGCATCCAGCCCGGTGCCAACTACGGCTGGCCCGTCACCACCGGCGGTGTCGACTACACCTACGCCCGCATCACGCCGTACCGCAGTGTGCCCGGCATGCAGGCGCCTTTGGTGGAATGGACACCCTCGATCGCCCCGGCCGGCATGGCCTGGTACGACGGCGCCTTGTTCCCTGGCTGGCGCGGCAGCCTGCTGGTCTCGGCACTGGTGGAGCGCAGCGTGCGCCGCGTGCCGATGATCAACGGCCTGCCGGGGACGCAAGAGCTGCTTTTCCAGGAGCTTGGTGAACGCCTGCGCGACGTGCGCGCCGGGCCTGACGGCGCGATCTATCTGCTGACGGACAGCCCCGAGGGGCGCGTGTTGCGGGTGGTGCCGGCGGCGCCTTGAGCGTCGCGGCCCTCAGCGCGCTGCCGCCAGCCGGGCCGCCACAGCGGCGTTGAACTGGCCGAGGCCTTCGATCAGGCGGCGCTTGTACTGTTCGGGCTCGGCGCTGACCTCATATTCCACCGTCTCGTGGCCGCCGCCGACGCCGGCCGCAAAGCGCAGCAGCGCGCCGGCAACATTGGCGGTCTTGGTGGCGCTGCTGGTGGCTTCGCGCGTGCCGTTGAAGGTGTCTTCGGGCAGCAGCAGCGGGCGGGCCAGCTGCAGCGTGGCGCCTTGAGTAGCCGGGGTCATGAAGCTCACTTGAGCGCCGGCAGCGATCGAGGGCTGGGCCTTGCCCGACACCTCGGCCTTGCCGCTCATGCGCTGCACGAAGCCGCGCTTGGCGCCGACCTGTGAGAAGTCCACCGCCAAGTGCAGCTGCAGCACAGTGGCGTCCAGGCCACGCGCCATCTCCTGCGTGTCGAAGCCGCCGCTGATCGCCGAGCTCACGGCGCTGAAGGTCTGCAGGGTCTTGAGCGCGCCGCCCATGGCGCCGCCGTCGCTGCGCTGGCCCACCGTGCCCAGGGGCATCACCAGCATGCCGGCAGGCGCCATCGCCAGCCCAGCGCCTGTGGCGTGGCCGCTGGGCTTGCCCTGGGCCTGCATCTTGGCAAAAGCCGGGTGGGCCCGCATCGTCTCTGCGCCCACCACGTCGAAGCCGGCCGCCTGCAGCGTGGCCAGCAGCTGGGCATAGGCGGCGTCGGTGATGGCCTGGAACTCGGCTGGCCCCACGCCTTCGAGCCGCCATCGCTGCGCCACCGAGGCCTTGCCAGCGCTGCTGCCGGCCGCATTTCCCTGCAGGAACTCGATGCTGAACTCCGGCACCACGACGCGGCGCACGCCTTTGAAGGCAGCGCTGTTGCTCCAATCGAGCGCGCTGTCTGCGCCTGCTGTCAGCTCGGCGCCGGGCTGCAGCGCAAAGGGCTCGGGGGCATCCTTGGCCATGGTGGCGACCGAGATCAGCAGGCAGGCGGCAGCCAGGGCGAAGCGGGTGGAGAAGGCAGGCATGGCAGTGTTCCTCTGGGCGGGGGGTCTCTTGCTTGCTCTTTGGTTTACGCAGCAAGCACCGCCGCAAAGGCTCACGCACCGGGAGGAAACACAACCCTAGCTTGGCCCTTCAGGGCTGACCCTTGCGCCACTGCCGCCAAAGCTTGATCAGCACCACCAGCAGCGGCGTGGCATGCATCAACAAATCGAAAATGTCGAGCGGGCGCACCAGCGTGCCCTGGCTCAGCATGCGCAGCTTCTCCACCAGATGGGGTTCGGGCCTGATGGGTGCAATGGCCAACCAGGCGGCCAGCAGCAGCAACCAGGTCCATGGCAGGCGGTCGATCCAGTTCAGCATGGCCGGGCAAACGCAAGGTGGCAAGAACGGCTCAGGCGTTCGGCCTGTCGGGCGCAAGAGGTTTTGATCGGCATGGGCGTTTCCGGGTCAGCTTGTCTTGGGGCAGATGTAAAAAAGTCTAGGGGCCGTCACTGCGAAGGCCGCTTGCTCAGCGGAAGACGCCTTCCCCACGCAAGCGGGCCCGCAGTGCGGTCGGCGTGAGGCCGAACCAGCGCCTGACGGTACGGCTGAAGTTGGATGTGTCCTCGAAGCCCAGCGCTGCGGCGATCTCTTCAACCGAGTCCTCGCCCTGGCGCAGCGCCCGCAAGGCCTGTTCCTGGCGCACGCCGTCCAGCACCGCTTGATAGCTGCCGCCTTCCAGGCGTAGATGCCGGATCAAGGTCCGCACCGAAGCATGGCAGTGCGCGGCCGCCTCGGCCACACCAGCGAAGGGCTCACCCGGCGCGCGCTGCAGCAGCAGCTGCTGCACCCGCAAGGTCCAGGGGCCGGGCGCGCCACGCGCCTGCGCCAGCTCGCGTTCACAGTCCTGCCGCGCCGCCTCGTAGGCGCGTGGATCGGCCGTCAGGCAGGGCAGGCTCAGCATCGCCGGCGTCAGATGAACGGCCAGTACCGGCGCATCAAACCCGAGCGGGCCATCGAACTGCTGGCGCAGCTGCGCCAGCCAGCGCGGGTCCGTGGGTTGAGCGAAAGGCAGCTCGATGCGCAAGGCCGGCACGCGATGCCCCACCACCGATTCCATCAGGCGCAGCGCCGTGCCCAGCACCATCTCCAGCACAAAGCCGCGCGCCTGGCCGAGATTGCAACACTCATGCACCCGCAGCACGGCCTGCGCTGCGTCTTCCTGCAGCTCGAAGCGCAGCAAGCCGTTGCGCAGGCTGGCGAATCGAGCTACCGTCTCCAAAGCCTGGCGGAGATCGCGGCTCGCAACCATCGCATACCCCAGCGCGCCATGGGCTGAGATCTGCGCCAGCTGGCCCAGGTCCAGACCCAGCGCCGGCCGCTCGCTGGCCGCCAGCGCCGCCAGCACCAGCTGATGCACGACGGCGAAGTCCAGCATCTGTTCCCGCACCGCCAGCTCGGCCCAGCTCAGGCCAGCCGCGGCCAGGCTGTGCTCCACATCAGCCCCCAGGCTGCGCAACAACATGCACAGCAGGCGTGCATACGTGGGGTGTACCTTGGCCCCCGTCACGGGCAGGGCCGCCTCAAGGGCCGTGCTGGCTTGCGGGCGTGTTCGGCAGGAAACTGGCATAGCTTGTCACTTTATGACGATAGCTTGCCACCTGCCTCGGTGTTTGCGCGCAGCCGATGCGCCCAGACTGCGGCAAACACAAGGAGACAAGCCATGAGCCTCGCGATGCCATCGCCCGAGACCAATCCACCCGAACCGGCCGCGCCCTACCGCGACCGCAAGCGCTATGCCTGGCTGCTGAGCCTGCTGGTGCCCGCCTCGGTGACCCTAGGCCCTGCGCTGCTGATTTGGAGCGGCGACCCGCGGCTGCTGTGGCTGCCCGTGGCCTTTCTCTACGGCGTCGTGCCCTTGCTCGACTGGCTGCTGGGCACCGATCGCAGCAACCCGCCCGAATCCGCCGTGCCGGCGCTGGATGCAGACCGCTACTACCGCCGCATCACCTATGCCCTGGTGCCCATCCTCTGGCTGGCCTTCATCTTCTGCGTCTGGTTCGTGTCCGCGCATCCGCTGCCCTGGCATGGCATGCTGGCGATGGTGATCATTACCGGCTCGGTCGGCGGCTTCTGCATCAACCTGGGCCATGAACTGGGCCACAAGCAGGCGGCGCTGGAACGCTGGCTGGCCAAGCTGGTGCTGGCCACCACCGCTTACGGTCATTTCTACATCGAGCACAACCGCGGCCATCACCGCGATGTCGCCACGCCGCTTGACCCGGCATCCTCACGCATGGGCGAGTCCATCTACCGCTTCGTGCTGCGTGAGATGCCAGGCGCCTTCCGGCGCGCCTGGGGCCTTGAACGTGCGCGGCTGCAGAAGGCGGGCCTGCCCGTCTGGTCGCTGAAGA
>NZ_JBILQK010000138.1:0-6375 GCF_044373315.1 Roseateles sp.
CACCGGCAACAGCAGCCGCCGCGGCAGTCCGCCGGTCAAGGCCGAGGTGGTGGGCTTCTCCGGCGACCGTGCCTTTCTGATGCCCACCGACGAAGTGCAGGGCCTGTCCAGCGGCGCCATGGTGCTGCCGCGCTTCACGCCGCCGCAGGCGCCTCAGCTGGGCAAGCCACAACACCCCTGGCGCCGCGATGAGGACCGCGGCCTGCACCTGCCGATGGGCGCAGGCCTGCTGGGCCGCGTGGTCGATTCGCATGGCCATCCGCTGGACCGCGGGGGCCCGCTGGAGAACGTGCACGACGAGCCGATGATCCGCCGCCCCATCAACGCGATGGACCGCGATCCGGTGCGCACGCCCCTCGATACCGGCGTGCGCTCGATCAACTCGATGCTGACCGTGGGCCGCGGCCAGCGTCTGGGCCTGTTCGCCGGCACCGGCGTGGGCAAGTCGGTTCTGCTGGGCATGATGGCGCGCTACACGCAGGCCGATGTGATCGTGGTCGGTCTGATCGGCGAACGCGGCCGCGAGGTGAAGGAATTCATCGAGGACATCCTTGGCGAGGAAGGCATCAAGCGCTCGGTGGTGGTGGCAGCGCCCGCTGATGCGCCGCCGCTGGTGCGCATGCAGGGTGCCACCTATGCGACGGCGATTGCCGAGCACTTCCGCGACAAGGGCCAGCATGTGCTGCTGCTCATGGACTCGCTGACCCGCTATGCAATGGCGCAGCGCGAGATCGCCCTGGCCATCGGCGAGCCGCCGGCCACCAAGGGCTATCCGCCCAGCTGCTTTGCCAAGCTGCCGCAGCTGGTGGAGCGCAGCGGCAATGGACTGGCCGGCGAAGGCTCGATCACCGCCTTTTACACCGTGCTCAGCGAAGGCGACGATCAGCAGGACCCGATCGCCGATGCCGCACGAGGCATTCTGGATGGACACATCGTGCTGTCACGAGAGCTGGCCGAGGCCGGCCATTACCCGGCGATCGACATCGAGCGCTCGATCTCTCGCGTGATGGGCAATGTGGCCAGCACGCCGCATCTGGAGTCGGCGCGGCGCTTCCGGCAGCTGCTCGCCAAATACAACAAGGCGCGCGATCTGATCCAGCTCGGCGCCTACCAAAGCGGCCACGATCACGAGCTCGATATTGCCGTGCGCCTGCAGCCGGACATGGTCCGATTGCTGCAGCAGGACATGCACACACCCGCCACGCTGGGCACCAGCGTCTCGCAACTGCAAACGGTGGTCAATCAGGGCTGATTTCGGCCGATAAGCGATAGACGGAGAGCTGTACAAGGATCACCATGAGCACTACGAATCTGCAAACCCTGAGCATCCTGCTGGAACGCGCTGAAGCCGAGCGCGATCAGGCGCTTGCGTATCTGCAAGAAGTGCGCCGCGCGGCCGAGGCCGCACGCAGCCAGGCCGATCAACTGGGCCAGTACCGCAGCGAGTACCAACAGCGCTGGACCCAGCAGTTTGCGCGCGGCTCCAGCATCGACATTCTGGGCTGCTATCAGAACTTCGGCCTGCGGCTCGATCAGGCAATCGACCAGCAAGGCCTGGTGGCCAACCACCAAGACGCCCGCGTGGAACGCGCCCAGGACATGGTGCGCGAGCTTGAAATGCGCGTGGCCTCGGTGCGCAAGCTGCTGGAACGTCGCCGCGCGGAAATGTCGCGCAGCGCCCAGCGCCAGGAACAGAAAGCCACCGACGAGCAGGCGGCCCGCGCTGCGCTGGCCCAGTTCAACCCCTTCGTGCGCTTGAGCGCCTGAAGCTCTCCTCTCACCAAGGTTCAAGATGCAGTCCCTGAACAGCTCCACCGCCAAATCCTCCGCTGTGCTGCCGATGTTGGCCTGCACTGCCGCGCCCAAGGCCGGCGGCAACGCGGCTGAAACAGGGGCCAGCTTCTCGCAGATGCTGCGTGACAGCAGCCCGCCAGTGTCGGCCCCGGCACCAGCCCCTGCGCCAGCGCCGGTGCGAGACAAGGGCGAGCAGCGCAGCAAGTCAGAGGCTGACTCGGGCGCTGACAAGCCGGCCTCGAGCGAGGACGGCGAGCCACAAGCAGCGGACGGCCGTCCGGCGAGCAGTCAGGCGACGGCGCAGGCCCAGGCCTCGAAGCAGCGGCGCATGAACCAGGAGCGCGATCAGGCCTTGCGCCAGGCTGAGGCCCAGCAGCAGGCCGGCGGCCGTGCGCTTGGGGCGCGAGAAGCGGTGATGGCCGATGACGCCAAGCTGGGCGCTGCAGGTGAAACCTTTGCCGCCCGCGACAAGGACGAGTCCGGCGAGAGCCTGCTGGCCGGCGCCGACACCCTGCTGAGCGGCCTGCTGCCGACCACCGCAGTGAACCCTGCCCTTGCGGCCAAGGCTGAGGGCGCGGGCGACGCAGCCAACGCATCTCTGGCGGCCGCTGCCGCTAGCCTGCTCGCGGGCAAGGCGCATGACGACGCTGCGGCGGCGCAATCCAAGTCCATTGAAACTGATGCACAGCCGTCGGCCCGCCCGGCCGCGCTAGACATCCAGTCCAAGAACCAGGCCGCCCCGGCACAAGCCCTTGAGCTGTCGACTCAGGACCTGCAGCAGCAACAGCCTCTGCAAGCGTCGAGCAGCGACACAGCCAGCTTTGCGAGCGAGCTTCACAAGGCTGAACAGACTTCGCCGGCGGCGACAACGCCATCCCTGCCGGCCTTCAGCCATGCGGCAGCGGCAGCGGCAACCGCCCATCAGACAGAAGCCAAGACCGCGGCGGCGGAGACAGGGGCGAGGCTGGACCTTGCCGCTCGCATGGAGTCGCCGCAGTTTGCTTCCGAAATGTCGGCACGCCTGAGCGTGCTGGCCGCTGATGGCGTGCAGCGCGCCGAACTGCATCTGAATCCGGCCGAGATGGGGCCGGTGTCGGTGCAGATCGTGCTGGATGGCCAGCAGGCACAGATCTCCTTCCATGCCGAGCATGGCGAAACCCGCGCGGTGCTGGAAAGCAGCTTGCCCGAGCTGGCCGGCGCCCTGCGCGAGCAAGGCCTGACCCTGAGCGGCGGTGGTGTCTTCCAGCAGTCTGCCGAACAGCGCCAGGCCCAGACCTCAGACCCTGGTAGCCGCTCAGGCCGCAACGCTGACAAGACGGACGACGATGCCGACTCAGCGGCCACCGTCAGCAGCATGGCGCCGCCAGCACGTCAGCTGCGCGGCGTCGTTGATGTGTATGCCTGAGCGTCTGGACACTGGGCATCATGGGCCTGCGCGATCACCCGTTTTACCCCGCTATTCGCGGCATGCGTGGCGGGCGTTTTCTCAATAATCACGGCATCATTAGCAGTGGCAGGCGCCGTCGCCATGCCACTGCAGCAGACAGCATCTAGGAGTCCTTATGGCCACGCCGCCCGCAGCCGCTGACGCCCCGCCCGCCAGCGGCGGCAAGAAGAAGCTCATCATCATCCTAGCCGTCGTGCTGGTACTGGTGTTGGGCGGCGGTGCCGCGGCCGTGCTTCTGCTGAAGAAGAAGGCGCCGGCCGAAGGCGAGGATGGCGAGGAGCAAGCCGCTGCTGTCCACACGCCTGCCGCCGCGCCCAAGCCCGGCACCCCACCCGTGTTCGTGCCACTGGAGCCGTTCACCGTCAACCTGGCGGACCGGGACGTGGATCGCTTCGCACAGGTTGGCGTCACGCTGGAGGTGGTGGACGCCAAGTTCGGCGAGCAGGTCAAGCTGTACATGCCAGCCATCCGCAGCAACATCCTGATGGTGCTGTCGCACAAGATGGCCGCCGACTTGCTGAGCCTGGAAGGCAAGCAGAAGCTGGCCAAGGAGATCAATCGCGAGGCGGTGCGCCCCATGGGCATCGAACTCGACGACGAAGAGGAAGAACCGCCGCCGGATGAAGCGCCCAAGAAGAAGAAGAAAAAGAAGAAGCCCTCCGTCGTGAGCCCGGTCCTCAACGTCCACTTCTCCAACTTCATCGTCCAGTAGTCATGAACTGCCCTGCTGACTTCGTCACCCGCCCGAAAGCGGCTGCCGCTCGCCCTGCGCGACGACCCGGTGACGCGTCCCTGAAAGTCGGAGGCTCGCAATGAATCAGCAAATCCTCTCGCAAGACGAAGTCGATGCCCTGTTGCAAGGCATCACCGGTGAGAGCCAGAAGCTTGAGCAGGAAGAGGAACAGGTCGGCGGCATACGCGACTACAACCTCGCCAGCCAGGAACGCATCGTTCGTGGGCGCATGCCCACGATGGAAATCATCAACGAGCGCTTCGCCCGCAACATCCGCGTCGGCCTGTTCAACTTCATTCGCAAGAGCCCGGAAGTCGCGATCGGCGGCATCAAGGTGCAGAAGTATTCGGCCTTCCTGCGCGAGATCGTGGTGCCGACCAACTTCAACATCGTCTCGGTCAAGCCGCTGCGCGGCTCGGGGCTGATCGTCTGCGACCCGACCCTGGTGTTCGCGGTGATCGATTCGCTGTTCGGCGGAATCGGCAAGTTCCACGCCCGCATCGAAGGCCGCGATTTCTCGGCCACCGAGCAGCGCGTGATCCTGCGCCTGGTGGAGGTCATCACTGCCGAATACCAGAAGGCCTGGAAAGGCGTGTATCCGCTGGAGCTGGAATACCAGCGCTCGGAGATGCAGCCGCAGTTCGCCAACATCGCCACCCCCAGCGAGATTGTGGTCTCGACCTCGTTCACGCTGGAAGTGGGCGAGACCACCGGCACGGTCTACTTCTGTATTCCCTACTCCACGCTGGAGCCGATTCGAGACGTGCTGTACTCGACCACGGTCGGCGATTCAGCGGAGCCAGACCGCCGCTGGGTGAATCTGCTCAAGCACCAGATTCAGGCGGCCGAAGTTGAACTGGTGGCCGAGCTGGGCCATGCGCCCGCCACGGTCGAGCAGTTGCTGGCCTTCAAGCCTGGCGATTTCATCGAGCTCGACCTCGAAGCGATGATCCACGCCAAGGTCGACGGGGTGCCTGTGTTCGACTGCCATTACGGCACGTCGAACGGCAAGTACTCCATCAAAGTGGACAAGATGCTGACCAGCCCGGACCAGGGCTGGCTGGGAGCCCGAAATGTCACCTGACAGCCCATCTCAAGAAGAACAGGACGCGATGGCGGCCGAATGGGCCGCGGCACTTGCCGAGGCCAAGCCCGCCGAAGTGGCCGAGGAGGTGCAGGCCGCCGCCGAGCAGGTGGCACCGGCCAGCTTCACCAACTTCGCGCCCACGCCGGGCAATATGCCCGGCAACGACATCAACATGATCCTGGACATCCCGGTCCAGCTGACGGTTGAGTTGGGGCGCACGCGCATTCCGATCAAGAACATCCTGCAGCTGGCGCAAGGCTCGGTGGTCGAGCTCGACGCACTGGCCGGCGAGCCGATGGACGTGCTGGTCAACGGCTACCTGATCGCCCAGGGCGAGGTGGTGGTGGTGAACGACAAGTTCGGCATCCGCCTGACCGACATCGTGACGCCGTCCGAGCGCATGCGGCGCCTGAGCAAGGCCTGAGGCACGAGACCAGCGCGCTGCGCATGAGGCTTTGGCGGCGAACTGGGCTGGCACGAGAGCAGCGATGAACTGTGACTACTTCAGCATCGGCGAGTACTGCGCGACAGCGGCACAGATCCGGCGCGTCAGCGGCCGCGAGAGCGCCTACTTCTTTGATTGGCTGGTGACGCCGGGTGCCAGCTTCGATTGCTTCGCGAAGCCCGTGCAGGGTTTCCTGCGCTCCGGCAACTGGGACATCGTCGGCGAGCCTGGCAACGAAGGCATCCGGGTCCGCGATCTGGACTCACAGCTGCTCTTCCAGCATGAGTTTCCGACGCTCGACGGCAAGATCGATCGGGACCGCGTCGAGGCCCATCTGCAGACCGCCCGCGAGAAGTTCAGCTACCTGCGACGCAAGACCGAAGACGCCATGCGGAGCACCCGTTGCGGCGTGCTGATCCGGGCCGAGAACGGCCTGAAGACGGCCGATGAAGCGCTGGCACGGCTGGCGCAGATCCAGGCCACCTTCCTGCCCATCAATCCTGACTTGAAGGTGGTCATAGCATCGACGGGCTTCTGCCAGGAGTTCGAGCACCCGGATTGCCTGCTGCTCAAGCTCAAGCCGTCGGCCGAGTGGTTTGGCGACTTTCCCTCGTGGGATCGCCTGTTCCAGATTGCAGAGTCGAAATTCGCTCAGCAGGACTTGCACGTTCGATGCACCCAGGCCGCGTGACGGGCCACGTGACGCGGATTCGGCGCTGCGCCAGGCAGAGCCGAGCAAACTCAATGCCCCAGCGAGCGCCGGTTTTCCGCCGCTGACGCTTGGATTGCCTCGCGGCATGGCGCGCAACAATGGCTGCGCCATGAACAATTCCCTCCTCCCCCTGCTCTGGTTCGCCGCGATCATCGCG
>NZ_JBILQK010000057.1:0-25628 GCF_044373315.1 Roseateles sp.
CCTGGGCGAGCACGTGTTCTGCAAGGTCGGCGCCGAAGGCGTCTACTGCGCCGCGCTGCCCGAGCGGGGATGGGGCGTGGCCATCAAGATCGACGACGGCGCAGTGCGCGGCGTCGAGGTGGTGATGGCCGCCGTCATCGAGGCCTTGCTGGGCCTGGACGAGGTGCAGGCCGCGCTGATCGGCGGCTACGCCCGGCCGGTGCTGCAGAACTGGCGTGGCACCGAGGTGGGCAGCCTGCGCCCGGCGCCTGCCTTGCTGCAGGCGCTGTCGGGCTTCAGGCCAGCTTGAACACCGCCACCGTGCCAGCCAGCTGATCGGCCTGCTGCTGCAGGCTCTGCGCCGCAGCGGCGCTTTCTTCCACCAGGGCCGCGTTCTGCTGGGTCATGGAATCCAGCGTCTGGATCGCCTGGCCGATCTGGGCGATGCCGTCGCGCTGTTCGTTGCTCGCGCTGCTGATCTCGCCGACGATACCGTTGACCCGCTCGATCGAAGCCACGATGGCCTGCATGGTCTGACCGGCGCGCTCCACCAGTGCTGAGCCGCTCTCCACGCTCTCGCTGCTGCTGCTGATCAGGCCCTTGATTTCCTTGGCCGCATCGGCCGAGCGCTGCGCCAAGGCCCGCACCTCGGAGGCCACCACGGCGAAACCGCGCCCCTGCTCTCCGGCCCGCGCTGCTTCGACAGCCGCATTCAAGGCCAGGATATTGGTCTGGAAGGCGATGCCATCGATCACGCCGATGATGTCGGCGATCTTGCTGGAGGACTGGCTGATGCGACCCATGGTCTGCACCACCTCACCCACCTCGGAGCCGCCGCGCCGCGCCACTTCCGCCGCTTCATGGGCCAGCTGACTGGCCTTCTGGGCAGCATCGGCGTTGTGGCCGACGCTGGCGGTCAGCTGCTCCATCGCAGAGGCCGTCTCCTCCAGGTTCGAAGCTGCCTGCTCGGTCCGCATGCTCAGGTCCTGGCTGCCAACAGCCACTTCGCGCGAGGCGGTGGCAATGCCGTCCGTGGCCAGTCGCACGCCTGAAACGACCTCGCGCAGCGCCGACTGCATCTCATCCACGCTGCGCATCATCGCGGCCGTTTCATCGGCGCCCTGGGTCGAGATCGGCTGGCTCAGATCGCGCTGCGCGATCTGCCGTGCGCTTTCCACCGCCTCGCCCAGGGGCTTGAGAATCGAGCGCAGATTGAAGACGGTGAAGGCTACGATCACCGAGATGCTGATTGCCATCACCAGCGTCAGCGACCAGCGGATGCGGGCTTCCTCCTTGGCCAGGCGTTCCACTTCGGCGTCGCCATGGTCATCGATCAGCTTGGTCATCTCGGCCAACTGCTTGTCCAGCGCGCGCACCGGGCCCTTGATCGGCTAGGTCGCCTGGTTGGCCGCGGCCGTATCCGCAAACTCACCCTTGACCACGCGCCCGTGAATCTCGCTGAATCCACTGCGGTAGGACTGCAGTGACTTCATCATCTCGGGCGGCATCTGCTTGACCGCCGGTGCGATTTCCAGCTTTTCGATGGTGCTCAAGCCCTTGATGACCTTGTCGAAAGTGGACTCCCAGTCATTCTTGTAGCGTTCGACCTGCCTCGCGTCGGCCAGATTGATCAGCAGGTCTTTCTCATAGCGCCTCAAGTTGCCCACGCCGGCACGTATGTTCGCCAGATTGGTCAAAGCCACCACATCGTGGTCCGAGTAATGCGTGAACTGAAGCCGAGCCTGCGCCAAGCTCCAGAGGCCGTAGCCTCCGATCACGACCAGCATCAGCACCGCCAAGCCCGAGAGGGCGAACAAACGGGCCCGTATGGTGTAGCTACGCAGATCAAGCATGGTTGACTCCAAGTCGAAGGTACAGCACTGCACGCCCACGCAGCCTAGCGGCAAGTCCAGCGGATGGGAAGCGTCTGTGCGCCACGCCGTCGCTGAAACCGGGGTCAGGCCTTGCCGTGCAGCGCTTGCATCGTCGCCAGGAAGCTACCCGCCGGGTCTGGCATCGCCGCTGCTGCGCCAAGGTCCAACCGGCATTGCCCGCTGACATACACCTGCGCGATCGCATTCGTCTGCGTAGCAAACACCAGGCCGTCCATCAGGGCCGCGTCCGGCAGCCCCTGCAAACCGCTGGCCAGACGGTCCAGCACCAGGAAATCGGCGCGGGCACCGGGCTGCAGGCCCCAGCGCGGCAAGCCGGCCGGCACGGCGCTGCCGGCACGGCAGGCTTCGAACAGGCGCACTGCTGTCGAGGGCTCACTCTGCGGCTGCGCTGCCACATTGCGTTGCTGCAGGCCCAGGCGTTGGCCATATTCGAGCCAGCGCAGCTCCTGCACCCAGTCGCGCGTGACATGGCTGTCCGAACCCAGGCTGATGGGCACACCTAGCCCCAGCCAGCCCGGCAGATCGCACAAGCCGTCGCCCAGATTGGCCTCGGTGCCCGGGCAGATCACGATGCCGGCGCCGCTGGCCGCCACCTGCTCGATCTCCTGCGGCGTGCTGTGCGTCGCATGCACCAACTGCCAGCGGGCATCCGGAGCAAACTCATTGCACAAGTACGCCATCGGCCGCTGGCCGGTGGCAGCCAGGCAGTCCTGTACCTCGGCCTGCTGCTCGCTGATGTGGATGTGGATGGGCAAGTCGGTGTCGCCCACCAGCGCCTGCAAGCTGCGGATGTCCGATGCATGGGCGGCGCGCAGCGAGTGCAGCGCCACGCCGGCATTCAGCAGCGGCCGAGCTGCGGCATTGATGCGCTGGCTGGCCTGCCAGACCCAGGCCGCATCGGTCGCAAAGCGCCGCTGGTCGGCACGCAGCGCCGGCTGCGCGAAGCCGGCGTGGGCATAGAGCACCGGCAGCAGGGTCAGGCCGATTCCCACCTCTTCAGCCGCCTCGGCCAGGGCCCAGGCCATCGCCAATTCATCGTCGTAGCGGCTGCCATCCTCGCAGTGATGCAGGTAATGGAACTCGCAGACCTGGGTGTAGCCGCCCTGTAGCAGCTCCCTGTAGAGCTGGCCGGCTATGGCCTTGAGCTGGGCGGGCGTGATGCGCAGCGCCACGCCATACATGCGGTCGCGCCAGGACCAGAAGTCATCCTGCTCGGTTTCGCGCCGCTCGGCCAGGCCAGCAAAGGCGCGCTGGAAGGCATGGCTGTGAGCGTTGACCAAGCTGGGCAGCACCGGCCCGGCTAGGCGCTGCGCGTCCGGCGGGCAGGCTTGATCGGGCAAGAGCTGGCCCCATTGGCCACACGCGTCGACGTGCAGCAGCACATCGCGCTGCCAGCGCCCGTCGATCCAGGCCAGCTCGGCAAAAAAGCGGGCGGCGGCCTTCATGCGGCGGGCTTCCAGTCCAGCAGCGCCTGCAGCAGGCGGCGCAGCAGCGGCTGCACGCGCGCGGCCAGCGCCTCGTCGTAGGCAAAGCTGCCGTCTTCGCGCATGTAGCAGCGCCAGCACATCTCCAGCTGCACCGCATGCCAGCCCTGC
Organism: Roseateles sp.; assembly: GCF_044373315.1. Lineage (GTDB taxonomy): Bacteria > Pseudomonadota > Gammaproteobacteria > Burkholderiales > Burkholderiaceae_C > JACDQM01. The sequence continues at coordinate 3,470 of NZ_JBILQK010000057.1, forward strand.
ACCGGCTGGCCGTAATGGCGGGTGATGAAGCCGCCCTTGAAGCGGCCGTTGACCACCTGGGTGTAGTCGCCCTGCGCCGCCAGCAGCGCGCCCAGGGTCGCGGTAATGGCCGGGTCGCAGCTGCGGCCCTCGACCGTACCCAGGTTGAGGGCCGGCAGCTGCCCCTCGAACAGCCACGGCAGCTCAGAACGGATGCTGTGGGCGTCGAACAGCAGCGCATGGCCATGCAGCGCCTTCAGCCGGCTCATCTCGGCATTGAGCGCGCGGTGGTACGGCAGCCAGTAGCTCTGGCGGCGGCGCAGCTTCTCGGCCTCGTCGGGCGCCTGGCCATCCAGGTAGAGCGCATCGCCGCTGAAGAAGCGCGTCGGGCACAGCTCGGTGTTGGAGGCCCCCGGGTACATCGGCGTGTCCTCGGGCGGGCGGTTCAGGTCGATCAGGTAGCGCGAGTAATGCGGGACGATCAAGCTGGCGCCCAGCGCCTCGGCCAGCTCGCCATAGAGGCGTTCAAGATGCCAGTCGGTGTCTTCCACCGCCAACGCGCGCGGCTGATAGCGGGGCTGCTGGTCCTCGGGAATGGCGGTGCCCACATGCGGCATGCTGATCAGCAGCGGCGTGCGGCCCTGGCGAAGTTTGAATACGGGGGCGTTCATGGTGTTGCTCGATCGGTGCTTCAGTCAATCTCGGCTGCTCTTGCCGCCGCAGACGCGCTGCAGCAGCGGATTGCGGCCGAAGTAATAGGCCAGTTCGCGCGGATGCTCCACATCCCAGACGCAAAAATCGGCGCGCAGGCCGGCAGCCAGCCGGCCGCGGTCGGCCAAGCCCAGCGCCAGCGCGGCCTGCACCGTCATGCCGCGCAGCGATTCTTCGGGCGTCAGGCGGAACAGCGTGCAGGCCATGTTAAGCATCAGCAGCGGCGACAGCACCGGCGAGGTGCCGGGGTTGTGATCGGTCGCCAGAGCAATAGGCACGCCGGCCTCGCGCAGCGCGTGAACCGGCGGCAGCTTGGTTTCGCGCAGAAAGTAGTAGGCACCGGGCAGCAGCACCGCCACCGTGCCGCTGCGCGCCATCGCGCCAATGCCCTCGGTGCTGAGGTACTCCAGATGGTCGCAGGAGAGTGCTCCGAATTCGCAGGCCAGCTGCGTGCCGCCCTGGTCGCTCAACTGCTCGGCATGCAGCTTGACCGGCAGGCCGAGGCGCTTGGCCGCCTCGAAGACGAGGCGCGTCTGTGCCGGCGTGAAACCGATGCCCTCGCAGAAGGCGTCCACCGCATCGACCAGCCCCTGTGCCTGCAGCGCGGGCAGCCAGTCGCAGACGGCCTGGACATAGTCATCTTGCCGATCAGCGTACTCAGGCGGCAGCGCATGGGCGCCCAGATACGTGGTGCACACGGTCAGGCCCAGATCGCTGCCCATCCGGCGAGCCACGCGCAACATCTTGGCTTCGGCCTCCAGTGACAGCCCGTAGCCAGACTTCACTTCCAGCGTGCACACGCCTTCGTCCATCAAGGCCTTGGCGCGCCTTGCGGCCTGCTTGAACAGCAGCGACTCATCGGCCTCGCGCGTGGCCGCCACCGAAGAGCGGATGCCGCCGCCGGCGCGCGCGATCTCTTCATAGCTGGCGCCCTGCAGGCGCAGCTCGAACTCATGCGCGCGCTGGCCGCCGTAGACCAGATGGGTGTGGCAGTCGATCAGCCCTGGCGTGACGACCGCGCCACCCAGGTCATGCCGGCGCAGCGTGCCCTCGGCCAGCTCGGGCGAGAGCTGCGAGGCTTCGCCCACCCACAGGATCTGCGCGCCTTCAGTCAGCATCGCGCCTTGCTCGATCCAGCCCCAGCCCTGTTCACCATCCAGCGTGGCCAGGCGGGCGTTGTGCCAGAGAACGCGGCTCATGGGCGGGCCTCCACATCGGTCCGGCACCAGCGCAACCACCAGGCGGCGCCCTGGCCTTCGAACTGCAGCGGCTGCTCGGCCGGCTGCTCGCACCAGGCCAGGCTCTGCGGCGCCAAGCGCATCGCGCGGCAGCCATGCCGCAGCGTGCCGCCCTCGGCGCTGAACAAGGCCAGCCAATCGGCAGGCCCGGCGGGCAGCGGCTGCGCGGCAGTCAGCAGTTCCAGGCGACCATGGCCGCGCCGGTGCATCAGATTGAAATCCCGCGTCGGTCCATCGATCAGCGAGCAGTCAGGCGCCAGTGCACCATCGAAGCTCAGCGGCTCATCGCCCGGGAACAACTCATACTCGTACAGACGGATGCCAGGGCCCTGCAGCACCGCGATCCAGCGCTGCACGCCGTCAAAGGCCGAGAAGGGCCCGTCCTGCTCGATATCGGCCACGCTGATGCGCAACAACCAGTCCGACGCATGCGGCCAAGCCAGCAGCTCGCGGGTCCAGCCGCCTGCGTTCTTCCAGCGCTGCGGCTGCACATCGGCCGCCGCAATCTGACTCCAGCTCATGCTTGAAAGCTCCCTTGCAAGAGATAGCGGGTGCCCGGATGGGTCAGCCGCACCGAGGTTACCGCGATGCCGCGGCTGTAGGTGATGCGCTTGACGACCAGGCAGGGGTCGCGCCGGCTGATGCCCAGCAGCTTGGCCTCCAGCTCGGATGGCAGCGTAGCCTCGATGGTGTAGCGCGCTTCCGATAGCGGCGCCACCGCCAGCAGATGCTGGGTCGGCGTGGACGCGGCGAAGTCCAGCCCGAGGTAATCCGGCGCCACGGCCGGGTTGACCAGGCGGTCTTCGCACTGGATGGCCACGCCAGTCTCCAGATGCACGATCAGGCTGTGGAACAAGGTGGCGCCGGTCTTCAAGCCAAACTCGGCGGCCTGCTCGGCCGTGGCGCGGGTCTTCTCCAGCAGATGCACACGGGCCTCATGCGCATGGCCGCGCTCGACGATTTCCTCGTGCACATCGCGCACCGTCAGCGAAGACGAGATCTTGTGCAGCTGGGCCACAAAGGTGCCCACGCCCTGTACCCGCTCGATCATCCCTTCCTGCAGCAGCTCGCGCAGCGCGCGGTTCACCGTCATGCGGCTGACCGAAAAACTCTGTGTCAGCTCGGCCTCGGAGGGCAGCAGATCGCCTGGCACCCAGCGGCCGGCGGAGATGCCTTCGCGCAGATGGTTCTTGACCTTCAGATACTGCGGCTCAGGGCCCTCGGGTGTCTTTCTTGCCATGGCGGCATGGTAGTTGACTTTACTTGTATAGACAACTAGAGTCGCCTTCCATCGAATACAGCACGGAGTCTTTCCCATGAGCGCTCAAGCACGTCCCGTCCGCGCCGCAACCGGCACGCAAATCTCCTGCAAGAACTGGCTGACAGAAGCGGCCTACCGCATGCTGCAGAACAATCTGGACCCGGCGGTGGCCGAGAACCCGGATGCGCTGGTGGTCTACGGCGGCATCGGCAAGGCGGCGCGCAACTGGGACTGCTTCGAGGCCATCCTCGAATCGCTGAAGACGCTGAACGACGATGAGACGCTGCTGATCCAGAGCGGCAAGCCGGTGGGCGTGTTCCGCACCCACGCCAACGCACCGCGCGTGCTGCTGGCCAATAGCAATCTGGTGCCGCACTGGGCGACCTGGGAGCATTTCAGCGAGCTGGATCGCAAGGGCCTGATGATGTATGGCCAGATGACGGCCGGCAGCTGGATCTACATCGGCACGCAAGGCATCGTTCAGGGCACTTACGAGACCTTCGCCGAGGCTGGCCGCCAGCACTATGGCGGCTCGCTCAAGGGCAAGTGGATTCTGACGGCCGGCCTGGGTGGCATGGGCGGTGCGCAGCCGCTGGCCGCCACCTTTGCCGGCGCCTGCTCGCTGAACATCGAGTGCCAGCAGTCGCGCATTGATTTCCGCCTGAAGACCCGCTATGTGGACGAGCAGGCCACCGACCTGGACGACGCGCTGGCTCGCATCGCCAAGTACACCGCCGAGGGCAAGGCCATTTCCATCGCGCTGCTGGGCAATGCCGCACGCATCCTGCCGGCACTGGCCGAGCGCTGCAAGACCGATCCGCGCTGCAAGCCAGACCTGGTGACCGACCAGACCTCAGCGCACGATCTGATCAACGGCTACCTGCCCGCCGGCTGGAGCGTCGAGCAGTGGAAGGCCGCTGCCGCCGACCCAGCACAGCATGCCGAGCTGAAGGACGCCGCCGCCAAGAGCTGCGCCGAGCATGTGAAGGCCATGCTGTTGTTCCAGGCCATGGGCGTGCCCACGGTCGACTACGGCAACAACATCCGCCAGGTGGCACTGGATCAGGGCGTGAAGAACGCCTTCGACTTCCCCGGCTTCGTGCCCGCCTATGTGCGCCCGCAGTTCTGCGAGGGCCGCGGCCCCTTCCGCTGGGTGGCGCTCTCGGGAGACCCGGAAGACATCTACAAGACCGACGCCAAGATCAAGGAGCTCTTCCCGGAGGAGACTCGCGTGCACCGCTGGCTGGACATGGCGGCCGAGCGCATCGCCTTCCAGGGCCTGCCGGCGCGCATCTGCTGGCTGGGCCTGGGCCAGCGCCATCTGGCCGGCCTGGCCTTCAACGAGATGGTCCGCAAGGGCGAGCTCAAGGCGCCGATCGTGATCGGCCGCGACCACCTGGACTGTGGCTCGGTGGCCAGCCCCAATCGCGAGACCGAGGCCATGAAGGACGGCAGCGACGCCGTCTCCGACTGGCCGCTGCTGAACGCGCTGCTGAACACCGCCGGCGGCGCCACCTGGGTCAGCCTGCACCATGGTGGCGGCGTGGGCATGGGCTTCAGCCAGCACAGCGGTGTGGTGATCGTGGCCGACGGCACCGACGCCGCGGCCGAGCGCCTGGAGCGCGTGCTGTGGAACGACCCCGCCACCGGCGTGATGCGCCATGCCGATGCCGGCTACGAGATCGCCGAGGCCTGCGCCAAGGAGCGCGGCCTGAACCTGCCCATGATCAAGGACTGACCCCATGACCCGTTTGGAAATCACCCCCGGCCAGCTGACCCTGGAGCAGCTGCGCGCGATCCGCGCCGGCGGCCTGACGCTGAGCCTGCATGCCAGCGCCCATGAAGCCATCCAGCGCAGCGCCGCCGTGGTGCAGGCCGCTGCCGCCGGCGACGCGCCGGTCTACGGTGTCAACACGGGCTTCGGCAAGCTGGCCTCCACCCGCATCAGCAAGGCCGATTTGGCCACGCTGCAGTTCAATCTGATCCGCTCGCACTGCGTCGGCGTGGGCGAACCGCTGGCGCCCAGCGTGGTGCGCCTGATGCTGGCCACCAAGGCAGCCTCGCTGGCGCGCGGCTACTCGGGCGTGCGGCCCGAGGTGGTGCAGTGCCTGCTGGATGTCTTCAACGCAGGCCTGATTCCCTATGTACCGGCCCAGGGCTCGGTGGGCGCCTCGGGTGATCTGGCGCCACTCTCGCACATGACGCTGGCGCTGCTGGGCGAAGGCGAGATGCTGGTGGACGGCCAGCGTCTGCCCGCCCTGCCGGAACTGCGCAAGCACGGCATCACTCCGCTGGTGCTGCAGGCCAAGGAGGGCCTTGCCCTGATCAATGGCACGCAGACCTCCACAGCTCTGGCGCTGGAAGGCCTGCTGCGCTTCGAGAACGTGTTCGCCTCGGCCATCGTCTCGGGCGCGCTGAGCCTGGACGCGGCGCGCGGCAGCGATGGCCCTTTCGATCCGCGCATCCACGAGGTGCGTGGCCAGCCGGGGCAGATCGAGGCGGCACGCGCTTACCGGCAGATCCTCGCCGGCAGCGAGATCCGCGCCTCGCACCAGGAAGGCGACGAGCGCGTGCAGGACCCCTATTGCCTGCGCTGCCAGCCCCAGGTGATGGGCGCCTGCCTCGATCAGGCTCGCTATGTGCGCGACGTGCTGCTGCGCGAGGCCAATGCGGTGACCGACAACCCTCTAGTGTTTGCCGGGGAAGACGGTACGGCCGCGATGGTTTCAGGAGGTAACTTCCATGCCGAGCCGGTCGCCCTGGCTGCCGACGCGCTGGCCTGCGCCATCGCCGAGGTGGGCGCCATCGCCGAGCGCCGCATCGCAATGCTGATCGACGCGGGCGTCTCACGCCTGCCGCCCTTCCTGACCGCCAACGCTGGCCTGAACTCGGGCTTCATGATCGCCCATGTGACGGCCGCCGCATTGGCCAGCGAAAACAAGAGCCTGGCCCATCCGGCCAGCGTCGACAGCCTGCCGACCAGCGCCAACCAGGAAGACCATGTCAGCATGGCCACCTTCGGCGCGCGTCGCCTGGGCCCGATGCTGGACAACACCGCACACATCATCGGCATCGAGCTGCTGGCCGCCGCGCAGGGCATCGAATTCCTGCGCCCGCTGAAGAGCTCAGCAGCGCTGGAAGAGTTGCACGCCCTGGTGCGCCAGAGCTGCCCGCCGATGCCCCAGGACCATTACCTGGCGCCCGATATCGAGCGTGCGACGGCGCTGGTGTTCGACGGCGCGCTGGCACGACTCGTGCAACGAGAAGGCAGCATTACCGTCCTGTGAGCGCCGGCCCCGGGTGATTCCGGAGAGGCAAAGAGGACGGTACGCACCATCATCGACACCTCCCACGCCAGACCGGAGTCATCCGCACCATGAAGAAGACCCTCACCTTGATCGCCCTTGCGGCGCTGAGCTTCGCCGCCCAGGCCCAGGAAGTGAAAGTCGCCATCGGCATCTCCGGCTGGACCGGCTTTGCGCCGCTAACGCTGGCCAAGGAAGCCGGGCTGTTCAAGAAGAATGGCCTGGATGTGTCGATCAAGAAGATTCCGCAGAAGGACCGTCACCTGGCCATCGCCTCCGGCGACATCCAATGTGCAGCCACCACGGTCGAGACCTGGATCGTCTGGAACGCCAATGGCGTGGCCACCACCCAGATCTTCCAGCTCGACAAGAGCTTTGGTGCTGACGGCATGGTGGTGCGGCCCGGCATAGCCAAGATCAGCGACCTTAAGGGCAAGACCGTGGCGGCCAGCGCGCCGGGCACCGCGCCCTACTTCACCCTGGCCTGGATGCTGAAGAAGAACGGCATGTCGCTGAAGGATGTGAATATCGTCAACCTCGAACCCCAGGCTGCCGCCAACGCCCTGATCGCCGGCGCCGGTGGGTTGGATGCGGGCATGACTTACGAGCCCTTCCTGAGCGCGGTGCGTGCCAAGCCCGAGGCGGGCAAGATCCTGGCCACCACGCTGGACTATCCGATGGTCATGGACACCTTCGGCTGCACGCCCAAATTCCTGGCCGAAAACCCCAAGGCAGCCAAGGCCCTGGCCGACAGCTATTTCGAGGCGCTGGCGCTGATCAAGGCCGATCCGAAGAAGAGCTTCGAGATCATGGGCGCCGACGTCAAGCAGACGGGCGAGGCCTTCGAGAAGAGCCAGGCCTTCCTGCGCTGGCAGGACAAGGCGGCCAACCAGAAGTTCTTCGCCGGCGAGCATGCCGCCTTCAGCAAGGAAGCGGCCGAGCTGCTGCTGGAGGTGGGCATCATCAAGACGATCCCTGACCTGTCCAAGCTGGCCGACACCCGCTTCATCCAGTAAGGCATGCGTCCGCTGACCCCGGTGACGCCCAAGGCCCGCGTGGCCTTGGGCCTGAGCTTCTTCGTCGTCTTCGTAGCGCTGTGGTCGCTGGCCACCTTCGGCGGCTATGTGGAGAAGACCTTTCTGGCCGATCCGCTGACCATGCTGAAGTCGGGCTGGCTGCTGCTCACCACCATGGGCTTTGCCGGCGACATCGGCATGACGGTGTGGCGAGTGCTGGGCGGCTTCCTGCTGGCCACGGCGCTGGCGCTGCCGCTGGGCGTGGCGATGGGCGCCTACAAGCCGGTGGAGGCCTTCTTCGAGCCTTTTGTCTCCTTCGCGCGCTACCTGCCGGCCTCGGCCTTCATTCCGCTGCTGATCCTGTGGGTGGGCATCGGCGAGGCGCAGAAGCTGGCGGTGATCTTCATCGGCAGCTTCTTCCAGCTGACGCTGATGATTGCCGTGACCGTGGGCAATACGCGGCGCGATCTGGTGGAGGCCGCCTACACGCTTGGCGTCAGCGACGCCAGCCTGATCCGCCGCGTGCTGATCCCCGGCGCCGCGCCCGAGATCGCTGAAACGCTGCGCATGGTGCTGGGCTGGGCCTGGACCTATGTGATCGTGGCCGAGCTGATCGGCGCGTCCAGCGGCATCGGCCACATGATCACCGACAGCCAGGCCCTGCTGGCTACCGACCAGATCATCTTCGGCATCATCGTGATCGGCCTGATCGGCCTGGTCAGCGACTTTGCCTTCAAGGCCACGAACCGTTGGCTGTTTCCCTGGGCACAGTTGGGCCGCTGAGACAAAGACCATGAGCCCAAGCATCCTCTCCATCCGCGGTGTGTCACGCACCTTCCAAAGCCCCGGCCAAGGTGCCACGCTGGCCTTGCAGGCCACCGATCTTGATGTAGCCGAGAACGATTTCGTCACCATCCTCGGCCCCTCGGGCTGCGGCAAGAGCACGCTTCTGCGCATCGTCGCCGGACTGGACCAGCCCAGCGAGGGTGAGGTCTTGCTGGACGGCGCGCAGGTCAGCGGCCCTGGCGCCGACCGCGGCATGGTGTTCCAGAGCTACACACTGTTTCCCTGGCTCAATGTGCTGGACAACGTCTGCTTCGGACTGCGCGAGCGCGGCCTGGCGCGCTCCCAGCAGGTCGAGATCGCGCAGGGCTTTCTGGCCAAGGTCGGTCTGCAGAAGTTCGCGCAGCATTACCCCAAGCAACTCAGCGGTGGCATGCAACAGCGCACCGCACTGGCCCGCGCCCTGGCCAATGCGCCGCGCATGCTGCTGATGGACGAGCCCTTCGGCGCGCTCGATCACCAGACCCGCGAGCTGATGCAGGAGCTGCTGCTATCGATCTGGGAGCAGGAGAAGAAGACCGTGCTGTTCGTCACCCACGACATCGACGAGGCCATCTTCATGGGCTCGCGCGTGGTGGTCATGAGCGCACGGCCAGGCCGCATCAAGAGCGACCAGGCCTCGCCCTTTCCGCACCCGCGCCACTACCAGGTCAAGACCACGCCCGAGTTCGCCGCGCTCAAGCGCGAGCTGACCGAGCAGCTGCGGGTCGAGGTGCTGGCGGCCCAGGTCTGACGGGCGGCGCCCGTCCGGCGCCAGCGTAGCCTGTCCATCGGTGGATGCAGTCTGTCGCAGCCGGCGCGTCGGGGCGCGAGCGGCCTGCCACAGTGCCTGCTTTCATCCTGGGAGCTGAGCCATGACAGATCTCTTGCCGCGCCGCTGGCTGATGCTGGCCGTCACCTTTGTGCTGATGTTCATAGGCGCCGCGGCCCATGCGGCCAGTCCCCTGGTCGATACGCCCTGGCTGCGCCAAGCCCTGGCCAGCAGCACGCCCCCGCTGCTGCTCGATGCCTCGCCAGCGCGGCAGCATGCGGCAGGACACATCGCCGGCGCGATCAATGCGGACTTCTACAGCCACGGCTCACGCGAGGTGGATGCCGCCACCATGCAGTCCCGCCTGCGCGCCTGGGGTATCGCCAACAACGCGAGCGGCCAGACCCTGGTGATCCACGACCAGGGCGGCACGATGCTGGCCACCTGGCTGTTCTACGAGCTCTACCGCCATGGTGTGGCGCCCGAGCGCCTGCGATTGCTGGACGGCGGCTTGGCTGCCTGGAAGGCCGCAGGCGGCAGCGTCGTCGGCGAGGCCACGCCCCCTCCGGCGCCCGGCAATATCCGGGTGATCGCTGCGCGCGAAGACGCCCGTGCGCGCCTGCCGGAGTTCCTCGCGGCTTCCGGCGACCCGGCGGGACATGCGCTGCTAGAGGCGCTGGACCCCCCCTACTACTTTGGCAGCGCCAGATTCTTCAACCGCGGCGGGCATGTGCCACATGCGCTGCTGTCGCCGGTGGACGACTACTTCCGTCCCGACAAGACCTTCAAGTCGCGCGCCGAGCTGCAGGCCATGCTGGACCATCTCGGTGTGCGCCGCGAGCAGCAGGTCTACAGCTATTGCGGCGGCGGCGTGGCAGCCAGCGTGCCCTACTTCGCCTTGAAGTTCCTGCTGGGCTATCCGCGGGTGGCGCTCTACCAGGGCTCGCAGAAGGAGTGGCTGGAGGATGCGCGCGAGCTGCCGCTGTGGAGCTATGCAGCGCCGTCCCTGCTGCGCAATGCCGACTGGTTGAACGGCTTCAGCAACACCATGCTGCGAACCTTCAGCCACAGCCCGATCAGCATCATCGATGTGCGCCCGGCTGAAGACTACGCAAGAGGCCATGTGCCCTTTGCGCTCAGCCTGCCGTCGGAGCGCTTCCAAGCCGGTCTCGGAGCGCCGGAGCAGTTGGCCGCTCTGCTGGGGCCGGCGGGCGTCGATCCGCAGCATGAGGCGGTGATCGTCTCCCAGGGGGGTCTCAACAAGCGATCGGCACTGGCGTTCGCACTGCTGGAGCAAGTGGGCCAGCGCAAGGTCTCGCTGCTGCTGGAGTCGGCCGAGGAATGGGAACTGCGTGGCCTGCAGCTGAGCCGTGAGCCGACCCGCGTGGGCGCTCGAAAGCCGCCGCTGGACCCGACCATTGCACCGGTCGACTACCAGGCCAGGCCGCGCGCCATCCTGATGAGCAGCGCTGCACTCGCGGTCAAGCCGCCCGCTCATGGCGTACCGCGGGTCTACCTGGCCTTGGGCTCGCGCCCGCCAGGCCCTGAACTGCAGGGCAAGGTCGTTCATCTGCCCTACGCGCAGCTGCTGGATGCCAGCGGCCGACCCAAGCCGGCGCACGAGATCTGGAGCCTGCTGGCTAAGGCCGGGCTGCCGCGCCATGCCCAGATCGTCTGCGTGGGTGAGGACATCGGCGAGGCGGCCATCGGCTACACCCTGCTGCGCTTGATGGGCTTCGCGGATCTCAAGCTGGCGATGAGCTAGAGCGAACGACGAAGCGACAATGCCAGCTTTCCAACCCGGGAGTTGCGGCCTTGCCTATGTTGCGGAAGCTTGTCTTGCTGGTCTTGATGCTGCTGAGCCTCGGACCTGCGCAGGCTATGAGTGTCAGCTTCATCAACCCGGGGCGGTCTGACGAAGCGTTCTGGCTGACGGCCACACAGGCCATGCAGGCGGCGGCCAGGAGTCTGGGCATCCAGCTGGAGGTTCTGTATGCCGAGCGCGAGCCCGAGCGTGCGCTGCGCCTGGCGCGTGAGATCGCCGGGCGCCCGCAGCAGCACCGCCCCGACTATGTGCTGCTGGTCAACGAAAAGGGCACCCTGGTCAGCAATGCGCAGACGCTGGGCGCGGCCGGCATCAAGACCTTTGCCGTCTTCAACGGACTGCTGCCTCAGGAACGCAAGACCTGGGCGCCACGGCAGAGCCTGCCTCTGCTGCTCGGCAGCCTGGAGCCTGATGCGCGCGAGGCAGGCTACCTGACCGCGAAGGCGCTGATCAAGCAGGCCTTGCTGACCCAAGCCGCCGGCAAGCTGCAGATGCTCGCAATCGCGGGCGACCGCTCGACACCGGCTTCCATCGCTCGCAATGAAGGCATGCGCCTGGCCGTGGCTGAGGCGCCGCAGGTCGAACTGGCTGAGACCGTGTTTGCCGACTGGCGCCGTGAGCACGCGCGCGAGCAGATGCAAGGCCTGCTGCAACGACATCCCGCGGCCCGCCTAGTCTGGACAGGCAGCGACCAGATGGCCTTCGGCGCCATGGAAGCGCTCAGCCAGACGGGGGGAAAACCTGGGCGTGACCGTCACTTCTCGACCATCAACACCTCCAACGAGGCCATGCAGGCCGTCATCGACGGCCGGCTCGACGCGCTGGCCGGCGGGCACTATCTGGCCGGGGCCTGGGCCCTGGTCATGCTCTACGACCACCAGCAGGGGCGCGACTTTGTCGACGAGGGGCTGGAGCTGGAGCGCCCGATGTTCACGCTGTTTGGAAAGGCCGAGGCGCGGCGCTTCCTGAAGCAATTCGGCGCCGGCATCCGCGAGCTGGACATGCGCCCGTACAGCAAGCACCTAAACCCGCAAGTGCAGAGGTACCGCTTCAACTTGGGCCAATTGCTGAAGCGTTGAGGGCCGGCGTCGGCGACAGCAAAAAGCATGGGCCTGGCGCCCAGGAATCACGCCACAATCAAGGCACCGCCATCAAGGGTTAACTGATGCATGCGCTGCGACTGGGCCTGATTCTTGTGCTGACACTGTTCGCGCAGAGCAGCCATGCCTTGCGGGTCACCTTCATCAACCCGGGCTATGCCGACGAAGGCTTCTGGTTCTCGGCCACCCAAACCATGCAGAAGGCTGCCGACAGCCTGAAGCTCGAGTTCGAGGTGCTGCATGCCAAGCGCGACCCGGCCACGGCCCTGCAGCTGGCCCGTGAGTTGGCGAACCGTCCGGCCAGCGAGCGCCCCGACTACGTGCTGCTCGTCAACGACAAGGGCTCGCTGGTCCGCGGCGCGCAGGCACTTGGGCAGGCGGGCATTCGCAGCTTCGCGGTGTTCAGCGGACTGCTGCCGCAGGAGCGCAAGCGCTGGCTGCCGCGCAAGACCCTGCCCCTGCTGCTCGGCAGCCTGGAGGCCAGTGATCGCGAGGCCGGCGCGCTGACCAGCGAAGCGCTGATCAGCAAGGGGCTCAGGCAGCTGAATCCAGGCAATGATGGCAAGCTCCACATGGTGGCCGTCGTGGGGGACCGCTCGACGCCGGTGGCGGTGCATCGCTACGAGGGCTTGCGCACTGCGATGGCCCGCCACCCGCAGGTTGAAATGGACGGCACGCTGGTCGCCAACTGGCGGCGTGAAGACGCGGCTGAGCAGGTGGCACAGCTGCTCAAGAAGAACCCCGCGATCCAGCTCATCTGGGCCGGTAACGAGCGCATGGCTTTCGGTGCGATCGATGCGCTGCGCGCGGCCGGGCGACAGCCGGGCAAGGATGTCCTGGTCTCGGCCATCCACAGCTCGCGCGAAGCCGTGCAAGCGCTGCAGGACGGCACCATCTCCACGCTGGCCGGCGGCAACTTCATGGCCGGCGCCTGGGCGCTGGTGATGCTGTACGACCACCACAACGGCCGCGACTTCGTCGATGAAGGTCTGGAGTCGGTGCAGCCGATGTTCATGCTGTTCGAGCGGCCGGACGCCAGCGCCTTCCTGGCCCGCTTCGGCAGCGGCGTGGAGGCGCTGGACTTTGCCGCGTACAGCAAACACCTGAACCCGCGCGTCAAGCGCTACAACTTCAGCTTGGCGACGCTACTGCGCTGAGGCGCCTGCGCGCTCAGTACCTGTTCAGTAACCGTTCAGCGCGCCTTGACCCGCGCGCCGTCGGTCAGGCCTTGCGGTGGATACACCACCACCGTCGTGCCAGTGTCCAGGCCCTTGGCGATCCAGGCCACCTGGCTGTTGCGCGCCTCCAGCTGCACCTCGCTCAGGCGGGCGCAGCCACCGTCAATCTTGAACACCGCATGCCGGCCGGGCTCGGCGCCCGGCAGCGGGAACACCGCGCTGACCGGCACCAGCAGCACCCCCTCCTGGCGGCGCGTCATCACCTTGACCGCAACACGGTAGCCATCGCCCAGGCCCTGACGCTGCGCCAGCGGACTGGTGAGCGCGATCTGCACCCGCACCCGCTGCTCCTCGACGCCCAGCGCCGAAACCTTGGTGAAAGCTCCCGGCTCGACCCGGCTGACCTGGCCCGCCAGCGTGCCCGGCCCGCCCCAGCGCTCGATGCGCACGGCCTGGCCGGCTTTAAGCTGCAGCGCATCGCTGCTCAGCAGCTCGGCCACCACCTCCAGCCGCGCGGTATCGCCCAGCTCGATCAGCGGCGTGCCCATCGCCACCATGGCCTCGCTGGGCTGCTGCACCCGCAAGACCTGACCCCCAACCGGTGCGCGCAGCTCGAAGTTCCGGGCTGAGCCCTGCCCCGGCCCCGCGTTGTGCGCGCCCAGCGCCGCACGCGCCTGGGCCAGCTCGTAGCGGGCGATCTGCGCCTCGGCCTGGGCGCTGGCTCGCTCCTGCTGGGCGGCCTGCAGAGCCAGCTGCGCATCATCTAGATTGGCCTTGGAGACAAACCCCTGGGCCGCCAGCGACTCGGCCCGGCGCAGGCCATGCTCGGCTTGGGCCAGCGCCACCTGGGCCGCGCCCAGGCGTGCCGCGGCGCGCGGCTGGGCGGCGGCCGCGCCATCAGCACGCGCGCTCAGCTCGGCCACACTGCGCGCATCCAGCAACGGCGACAGCGTGGGCTGCAGCTGGCCCAGCACCGCGCCGGCCTGCACCGTGTCGCCCTCCTTCAGTGTTGGCCGCAGCCAGCGGCCGGCCAGCGGCGCCGAGACCTGGTAGCGGTCCAGCACACGGGTCTTGCCATCCTCCTCGATGCCGGCCTCGAACAGGCCCGGCTTCGCCTCGGCCACCTCCACCAGCGTTGGGCGCGGTGCGAAGGCCCAGCCCAGCAGGGCCAGCAGCACGGCTGCCGTGCCGGCCGCCATCCATTTCGTCTTGGTCTGCATCGTTTGCTACTCCCTCGTCTTCAATGCGGCCACCATATCGAGCTGGTCGATTCGCCGCCGCACCACCAGCGCGCTGGCCAGGCCGGCACCCAGCACGGCAAGGCCGGCCCAGGCATAGGTGCGCGGCTGGATCACCACCGGAAACATGAACTGGTCGGACTTGAGCGCGCCCACCAGGCCATGCGTCAGGCCCCAGCCCATCAGCATGCCCAGTGGCAGCGCAATGCCGATGACGAGTGCCATCTCGCCCAGCAGCAGGCCCGAGACCTCGGCGCGCGTAAAGCCCAGCACGCGCAGCGAGGCCAGTTCCCAGCTGCGCTCGGCCAGCGCGATGCGCGCATTGTTGTAGACCACGCCTACCGCGATGACGCTGGCGAACAGGGTCAGGATGGTGCTCATGATGCGCACATTGCGCGCGCTGATGTCCTGCATATTGCGCAGCAGCGTGGCCTTGCTGAAGCTGCCGACCACGCGAGGCAGGGCCTTCAGCGCGCGCAGCAGCTCGCCCTCGCGGCCGCGCTCGGCGATCAGCGCAAACTGCGAAGCCACATCCCCTTCGCCCAGCAGGCGATTCAGCGCTTGGCGCTCGATGTAGGCATTCAGGCCCATCATCTCGCGCACCGTGGCCTCCAGCGGCAGCATCAGCGTGCGCACCTGGCCTTCCAGCAGCTCGACCTGCACCAGGTCGCCGACACGCAGGCCCAGCTTGTCGGCCAGCCGGTCCGTCATCACCAGCCCGGTGCTGCTGGGCAGCGCGGGGCGGCCGTCCACATCGACGATGCGGCGCGCCTCGGGTCGCTCGGCCATGCCCTGCAGGCTGCCCCGCTCACTGCGCGGCCCATGGGTGAAGCGCACCGCCACATCGCGGCCGGATTCGGTGCTCAACACGCCAGGCAGGCGCGCCAGCTCGTGGCGGGCGCTGTCGCCGCCGGCTTCGGCCATCCAGACGACCACATCCGAGCGCATCGAGACGTTGAACTGCGCATCGACGATGTAGTCGATCGCGTCGCGGAAGAAGTTTCCCAGCACGACGATGGCCACAGCCACCGCCACGCCGGCGATCGACAGCAGGCTGCGCCAGGGCCGGCGCTCCATCTGGCGCAGGATCATGCGCAGCTGCACGCTGCCGCGCACGCCCGGCAGGCGCTCCAGCAGCGCGGCCTTGTAGCGCCCAGGCGCGGCCGGCCGCATCGCCTCGGCCGGCGCCAGGCGCACCGTGGCGCCGATGGCGTTCAGCGTGCCGGCAACCGCCATGGCCACGGTCACCGCGCCGCTCATCAGCACCAGCGTGGGTTCCAGCACATGCACGAAGCTGCGGAAGCGGAAGAACTCGGCGTACAGGCCGGTCATCATCAGGCCCAGCGCCTTGCCCAGCGCGACGCCCAGCAGCAGGCCCAGGCCGACGATCACCAGCACCAGCTTCAGGTAGTGCACGGCAATGCTGCGATTGGGATAGCCCAGCGCCTTCAGCGCCGCCACCTGCTCGCGCTGCGTGGCCACCAGGCGCGACACCACAACGTTCAGCAGGAAAGCTGCAACACCCAGGAAGATCACCGGCAGCAGCGTGCCCAGCACCTTCTGTTCCTTGATCTCGTTGTCCAGCATCGCATGCGAGGTCTGGTCCGCGCGGCCATAGGCCTCGCGCCCGCCATAGGGCTTCAGCACCTGCCCCAGCTCGGCGATCACCGCCGCTTCGGAGGCCCCCGGCGCGAGCTTGATCGACACACGGTTGAAGGCGCCGCGCATGTCGTAGGCGCCGGCCAGCAGCTCGCGGTCCAGCCAGACCACGCCGAAGCCGCGCATATCAGGCATGCCGCCCAGGCCGGCAAAAATGTACTCGGGCGACAGCGCCCAGCCCACCACCACCAGCTCGCGCTGCCGGCCATTGATCAACGCCGTCAGCCGCGCGCCGGGCGCCAGGCCGCGGGCTTCGGCAAAAGCAGCCGAAAGCAGCACCTCGATGGCGCTAGTGCCGGCCGGCTGCTCTCCCAGGTCGCGGCCGCGCTGGATGAAGACACGGTTCATGCGTGGCGCTTGCCGCAGCTCCAGCCCGATCAGCTGGCCCAACACCGGATCGTCCACGCCGGGCAGCTCCAGCCGCACCACCTGCTCCAGGCGAGTCTGCGCATCCAGCACGCCGGGCAGCTCGCGCAAGCGCTGCTCCAGCGCCAGCGGCGCGCGCTTGACGCTGGCAAAAACATCGGCGAAGCGCCCCTCGGCGTAGAAGGCATCGCGCGCCAGCGCCAGCGAATCCACCGCCGACAGCGTGGTCAGAAAGCCACCCATGCCGCAGGCCACCACGAGCGCGATGGTCAGCGCCTGGCTCCACATCAGGCGCAGGTCACGGATAAGTTTGCGATCCAGTGCTTTCATGAGAAAAGCTACCAGCTCAGTTCCGCGGGCGAGAGCTTGTGCGCGTTGCGCTCAATGCGCTGGATCGCGCCATCGCTGAGGTAGATGACGCGATCCGCCATCGCCGCAATCGCCGCGTTGTGCGTGATGACCACGGCGGTGGTGCCCAGCTCCTTGTTGATGCGCGCAATCACCTCCAGCACGAGCTTGCCGGTCTGGTAGTCCAACGCGCCGGTGGGTTCGTCGCACAGCAGCAGATCGGGCTGCTTGACGATGGCACGCGCAATCGCCACGCGCTGCTGCTCGCCACCCGAAAGCTGGGCCGGAAAGTGGTCAGCCCGCGGCAAGAGGCCGACCAGGCCGATGGCCTCGTCCACCTGCATCGGGTGGCTGCTGATGTCGGTCACTAGCGCCACGTTCTCGCGCACCGTCAGGCTGGGGATCAGGTTGTAAAACTGGAACACGAAGCCCACGTGCTCGCGCCGGTAGCGCGTCAGCTCGGCCTCGCTGGCGCCGCTGAGCTGATGCTCGGCAAAGCGCAACTCGCCGCTGCTGGGCACGTCCAGCCCGCCCAGGATGTTCAGCAGTGTGGACTTGCCGCTGCCCGAGGCACCCAGCAGCACGATGAACTCACCACGCGCTACGTCCAGATCGACGCTGCGCAGCGCATGCACCGCGGTTTCACCCGTGCCATAGGTCTTGCTCAGGCCTCGAGCGAAGAAGACCGGCGGCTCGGCCGATGGCTGTTGTTCTGCTCCCATGCGGCGAGCGTGGCAGCGCACAGGATCCAGCGCATTGACAGACATCAAGCTTGAAGGCAAGAACGGGCAGAGGCGCCCCTCTCAGTAGCGCCCCGCCGCCCCGGCCACCCGCAGATAGACATAGGCCACCCAGGCCACCAGTGCGCGCGCCAGGAAGGCGCGCAGGCCGCTGCCCTGGCGCTGCAGATCAACCGCCTGCGAGACCTGCACCGCGGCGTCGATCTCATCGGCCACCGCGCGCGCAAAGCCGGCGTCCTGCACCAGAACGTTAGCTTCCAGGTTCAGCAGCAGCGACAGCGGGTCAATGTTGGAGCTGCCCACTGTGGCCCAGCTGTCATCCACCACCGCCACCTTGGCGTGCAGGTAAGCGGGCGTGTACTCATAGATCTTCACGCCATGGCCAAGCAGTTCGGCATACAGCGCCTGCGCGGCAATGCCGGCGATGCGGTAGTCCACCTTGCCCTGCAGCACCAGGCGCACCTGCACGCCACGCCGCGCCGCATCGCGCAGCGCGCGCCGGAAGGCTTGGCCAGGATAGAAGTAGGGCGTGATCAGGTCGACGCGCACGCGTGCGGCGCGGATGGCCTCGATGTAGGCGCGCTCGATGGTGCGGCGCTGGCGCAGGTTGTCGCGCAGCACGAAGGCGGCGCAGACGGGGGCCTGGTCCTGCGGTTCATCGCCCGGGCGCTGCCGGCCGCCGGGCATGCGCAGCCGGCGCGCCAGCCGGCGCAGGCGCGCCATGGGCTCGGGGCTGCGCACCAGGGCCCGCAGTTCCTCGCCGAAGTCGCGCCCCAGCCAAGCCCGGGTCCAGACAGCTCGCGTGGCTTGTGCCACCGGTTCCACCACCGGGCCGCGCAGGCTCACCGCGTAGTCCAGGCGCGGATTGTCGATGGGGCCGATGTTCAGATCCATGCGGTCGTCGATGATGTTGATGCCGCCCACGAAGGCCCGCTCGCCATCCACCACGCACAGCTTCTGGTGCAGCCGGCGGAGCTGGCCCGGTTGCAGCCAGCGCCACCAGCGGTCGATCGGGCGGAATACCGCCAGCGCCACATGCGAGCCCGCCAGTTGCTCGCGCAGCCAATCCAGGCTGGCCTTGGAGCCGAAGCCGTCAACAACCACCCGCACGCGCACGCCACGCTGGGCCGCGGCGCGCAAGGCGGCCACCAGATCGGCGCCCGCACTGTCGTGATGAAAGATGTAGGTGGCCAGCCAGACCTCATGCCGCGCGTCACGGATGGCGTCGATCTGGGCCGGAAACAGCGCGTCGCCGCCGCGCAGCAGTTCCACCTCGTTGGCGCCGCAGTAGACGGGCAGCGCGACGCTGTGCCAGGAGAACAGCGGGTCGGGCTCGGCCGCGTTGGGGGTGGTGCTCACGCCAGTTCGAGCTCGGCCACCAGCGGCAGGTGGTCGGACATGCGGGCCCACGCCGGGCCCTTGGGCACCTGGGTGCTGACGCAGCGCAGGCCGCGCACATAGATTCGATCCAGCGAGAAGAACGGCAGGCGGGAAGGAAAGGTCGCCTGGCGCGTGCGGCTGGGCGACTCGGCGCGCAGCAGGCCGCAGTCGCGCATCGGCGTATCCAGGCGCTCGCCCCAGTCGTTGAAATCGCCGGCCACCACCAGCAGCTCGCCCTCGGGCACCTCGCGCGCGATGTACTCGGCCAGGCGCTGCACCTGGCGCACCCGGCTGCCGTGCATCAGGCCCAGATGGGCGACGACCGCATGCACCGTCATGCCGTGCCAGGTGACCGGCACATGCAGCAGACCGCGCTGCTCGAAGCGGTGATCAGACACGTCGTGGTGGCCAATATCGCCGATCGGCCAGCGCGACAGCAGCGCATTGCCATGCTCGCCATGTTTGGTGACCGCATTGGTGCGGTAGGCCACGTCATAGCCTTCGGGTGCGAGGAACTCGGCCTGGCCTTGATCCGGCCAGCCGAAGGAGCTGCGGTCGAACTGACGCGCCTCACGGTGGTGGAAATGCCGCACCTCCTGCAGGAACACCAGGTCGGCATCCAGCGCCTCCACGCCCAGGCCCAGGTTGTGGATCTCCAGGCGCTTTTGCGGACCGACGCCGCGCACGCCCTTGTGGATGTTGTAGGTGGCCACCCGCAGATAGGGGCTCAGGATGCTGGTCTGCGGCGCATGCGTCGAATGCCTGAATGCGGGCTTCATGCTGCGGCCTCCGGCTGGAAGCGCGGCAGCTGCAGCACGGCTTCGGCGTTGGACGGCGAGAAGCACAGGTCCGCCGCCTCGCGCCAGGGCAGCCAGCGGTATTGCAGATGCTCGCGCGGCGCCAGCTGCACCGGCATGCCGGCCGGCACGGTGAGGCCGAACACATGCTCGGTATTACGCGTCACGCCGGGTGCGTAGCGGTGCCGCCAGACCGGGTAGATCTCGTAGATGTTGCGAAGCTGCCAGTCCTGCAGACTCGCACCGGGCGCATCGACATCGATGCCCGTCTCCTCCAGCACCTCACGTCGGGCGGCCAGCGCCGGCGGCTCGTCCGGCGCATCCAGCGAGCCCGTCACGCTCTGCCAGAAACCCGGCCGGTCGGCACGCTCCAGCATCAGCACCTGCAGCTCGGGCGTGTGGATCACCACCAGCACCGATTCCGGAATTTTGTAGGGTCGCGCCTGGACTGCACTCTCGCTCATGCGACAAGCATAGCGGAGCCACCCGACCGGTTCAGCGCTGGGTGCGTTGACTCCACAACACGCCAGCGGCCACCAGCAGCATTCCCAGCAGCGTGAGAGTCTCCGGCCGCTCGCCAAAGAGCGGCAAAGCCAGCAAGCTGGCCAACACCGGGGTGAGAGCCCCGGCTGTGGCGCTGCGCTGTGCGCCCAGTCGGGCCACCGCGAAGCTGTAGCTCAGCGTCGAGACCAGGCCAACGCCCAGCCCTTGCAGAGCCAGCTGTAGCGCCAAGGAGCCTGCATCGAGTTGCAGCAGCTTCAGAGGGCCCGGCCCGAGCTGCCACAGCAACCAGGGCGCCAGCAGGGTCAGGGAGACGCAGGAGATCAGTGCTGCAGCCTCCAGTGGAGCCAGTCGCGCCTCGCGCAGGGCCAGGGTGTAAGCCGACCACATCAGGCTGCCCAGCAGAAAGAGCGCATAACCCTGAGCGCGGTCGCCCTGCCCCGCATGCAGGGCCAGCATGGTGGCCACGCCGGCGGCGATGCACAACAAGGCAGGCCAGCGCGCCAGCGCCTGGCGACCGTGCAAGGCCGCACCCAGCAGGGCGGTGAACAGGGGCAGAGTGCCTGGAATCAGGGTGGCCCCCTCGGCCACCGGCGCATGGCGCATTCCCCAGCTCGCGACCAGGAAGTAAGGCAGGCCAGCGCCGACCACGATGCACAGGGCCGGACGCCAGGACATGGCCCGCAAGCGATTGCGGGCCCGCCACAGCACAGGCAGGAAGATCAGACCGGCCGGCCCGAAACGGATCAGGGCCAGCTCAGCTGGCGGCAGCGCCGCCAGCGCGCCTGCACGCAGTGAGATGAAGAAGCCCGCCCAGATGCACAGGGTCAGAGCAAGGGCGGCCCAGCCCAGCCAGGGGCGGGCTTCGGACTGCGCACGGCCCAGGGGCAAGGCGCCAGAGGCGGAAGAAGACATGGGGGACGGCGGACTACGGCGAGCAGGAGTGCGCCGGCAATTTTCCGCAAGCTTCCCGGGCGATTTCCGCCAATACAAAGCGCCAGACTCGAGGCCATTCGCAGAGAATCTCTGGAATTCAAAACGATTTTGGTGATTTTGAGATAGCCCCCTGAACCTCCGGACACGGTCCATCGCTTATCTTCCACATAGGCATAGGACTGTGCGTATGACTAGACATACAGAGACCATTGAGGTCATCACCCGGGACCAGCGCAGGCGGCGCTGGTCGGCTGCCGAGAAGGCGGCTCTGGTTCGCAAGACATATGAACCCGGCATGAGCGTGTCGCTCGTGGCCCGTCAGGAGGGCGTGTCGGCCAGCCTGCTGTTCACTTGGCGCAAGCTGGATCGCGAAGGCGCGCTGGTGGCCGTGGGCGCAGGAGAGGCCGTTGTGCCAGCCTCGGAGTTGGCTGCAGCACGGGCCGAGATCGCTAAGCTGCAACGCGTGCTGGGCAAAAAGACCTTGGAGAACGAGATTCTCAAGGAAGCCGTGGAGATCGCCGCTGCAAAAAAGTGGATTGCGCGCTCGCCCTTGTTGCCCGGGGACGACCAATGAAGTCGGTCTGTTCGGCACTGGGCGTGGCGCGCTCGAATCTGCATGTGCGGCATCACCGGCCAGGCGACTGGCAGGACGGCCGCAGTGGCCGCACGCCGGCCCAGGATGAGGCATTGGTGGCCGACGTGCGGCGACACATTGCCGAGTTGCCCAGCTATGGCTATCGCAGAGCCGGTGCGCTGCTCAATCGAGAGCGACGTTCCCAAGGTCAAGCAGTGCTGAACCACAAGCGCGTCTACCGGGTCATGGCGCGGCATCAGCTGCTGCTGCCCAAGGCGCCCAGGCGAAGGCATTCGAACCGCGTTCACGAGGGCCAGGTCAGCGTGCCAATGAGCAACATGCGCTGGTGCTCCGACGGCTTCGAGATCAAGTGCGATTCGGGCGAGACCGTCACGGCGACCTTCGCCAAAGAC
>NZ_JBILQK010000139.1:0-6283 GCF_044373315.1 Roseateles sp.
TCGGCAGATCCGCCGGCTGGCGCAGCAGGATCTCGAAGCTGTCGCCCAGCAGGATGCGTGGCGGCGTGGCCGACATGTCCAGCGCAATGGCGGCGATTGCCAGCAAGCGGTCGTGCTCCAGGTTCAGTCCGCTGGTTTCGACATCCAGCACCACCCAGCGCGTGGGCTCGCCACGGGCGGCCGCGTCGCGGCTGCCACCGGACAGGCGGCGGATCAGGTCTTGCAGCCAGCTCATCGCAGCCAGTCCAGTTCAAGGCGCTGCTGCAGGCGCCGGGCGACGCGGAAGCTCTCCTTCAGCACGCGGCGGTCGATGTCGTTGAGCGCGTCCAGCGCGATCCAATTCGGCTGATCGTTCGGCATGGCGCCTTCGCCTGCGGCCTCCATCTGCACACGCAGGCGCAGCATCTGCAGAAACTCGAAAGCGCCGATCCAGCCCTCGCTTTCTGCCGTGCTCACCTGCAGCGCGCGACCCATGGCCTCGAAGCGCTCGCGCGTGTTGGTGGCGCTGATTCCATGGGCCAGCGCGTGGATGCGTGCCACGTCCACAAAGATGGCGGTGCCATGCAGCTTCAGGTCGATGCCTTCGCGTCCGGCGGCGTTTTTTTCGCCCTCCATCGCGCCTAGCCAGTTCAGCGGCGGCCGGCTGCGCAGTGAGTTCTCGGCCATCTGGCGCATGAAGCGCGGCAGTCGCGCCGCATGGCTGCCCAGCAGTTCGCGCAGCGGTGTCACCAGCGCCGCATCGCCCCAGATCGGGCGGAAGTCGAAATAGATGCTGGCCTTCAGCAAGTCCTCTGGCGCGCCATGCTCCATCCATTCGTTGAAGGCCTCCAGCCATTCTTGTGCGCTAAGGCAGCAGGCTGGATTGGAGGCCATCACCCCGCCCTTGCACAGCGGATAGCCACAGGCGTCCAGCGCCTCGTTGACGTCCAGCGCAAAGGCCAGCCAACGCGGCCGGTCGCGCTCGGGGTCATCGCTGAGAAACAGCAGGCCGTTGTCCTGGTCGGTGGCAATGGTCTGCTCGCCGCGCCCTTCAGAGCCGAAGGCCAGCCAACAGGCCTGGCGCTCATCCAAGCCATGCTGCTCTGCCTTGAGCTGCAGCAGGCGCTGGGTGAGAACATCGTTGAGGTGCGAAATCAATTCAGTGAGCTGGCGCGCGGCCACGCCTTGCGCCAGCAGATTTCGCGCGAAGCGTCGGATGTCCTGCGCCACCACGCGCAGCGTGTCGACGTCCTGCGCGGCACGGATGCTGGTACTGACCTGCTTGAGCGAGAGCCGCTGCATCGCGAACAGATCGCGCTCGGAAACGATGCTGACCACGCGCCCCGCTTCAGTCACCGGCACATGGCGAACGCCGTGGCGCGACATCAGCAGCGCCGCCTGCTGCGCGCTGTCGGCCAGCGTCAGGCAATGCACCGGCTGGCTCATCACCTGGCCGATCGGCGTGCTCAGCGGCAGCTGCGGCAGCGTGATGCGCGACAGGATGTCATGGCGCGTCAGGATGCCCAAAGCGGCGCCGGCGCCATCGCAGACCAGCACCGAGCCGATATGGCGCCGATGCATCATCTCCAGCGCCGTCTGCAGCGGCGTGTCGGGCGACACGCTGGCCGGCGCACGGCGCTTGAGCTGCGCCAGCGGCGTCTCCATCGACTGCTCGGACAGGGTCTGCGAGGAATAGGCTACTTGCAGCGCGCGGCGTGACAGCGCCAGAAACTGGGCCACGCGCCGGTTCAGGAAATCGGCAAAGGGAGCGCTGAGCTTGGCCAAGACATGCACCTGCTCGGCTGGCAGCAGCAGGCAGAACGTGTCGCCCTGCGAGGTGTAGCTGGCTGTGACGGCACGCGCACCCAGCACGGCGCCGACGGGGAAGAATTCGCCCGGCTCGAAGTGAAAGCCACCGGCCGCTTCGGCAATGCCGCGCTGGCCGCTGACCGCTCCCTGGCGTACAAAGAACAAATGCTGTACCGGCCCGCACTCCGGCGACAGCATGGCTTCGCCCGGTGCGTAGTAGGCCTGGGTGGCGTGGCGTACGAAGTGCAGCACATGCTCGACCTGCATCTGCGCGAAAGGCGCGTAGCGCTGCAATTCGGCCTGCAGCTGCGCCATCAAGCTGCCGGAAGGGCTGGCAGCCGGGCTGGCGATGGTTGAAGCTGGGTTCATGGCTAACCTCCGATGAACGGAGTTCGTGAGCTCAATAGAAAAAAAGGCCCCGCAGCGGGCTGCGGGGCCTTGCCTCTCAGTCAATCAAGCCAAGGGTCAGGGCTTGCCCAGGTTCAGGTCGGGGTAGCGCACATGCTCCACCAAGTCCTGAGTGTCCTTGCTCGGTGCCGGCGTCAGCAGGCTGACGATGATGATCGTCGCGAAGCCCAGCGGCACACCGAAGATGCCGGCACTGATCGGCAGGATGCCGAACCACAGCTCGATCGGCGAGGTCACGCCGAACACGCCGCGCAGCCAGGGCTGGGTGGTCACCATGTAGTAGAAGGTGATACCCAGGCCAGCCGCGATGCCCAGCGAGGCACCCCACTTGTTGGCACGCTTCCAGAACACCCCCAGCACCAGGGCCGGGAAGAAGGCAGCAGCCGCAAAGGAGAACGCGGCGGAGACGAGGAACAAGATGTCAGCCGGCTTCTGCGCCGCGACGTAAGCCGCAGCCAGGGCCACCACCAGCAGCAGGACCTTGGAGATCGTGACGCGGCGGGCGGTCGACGCATTCGGGTCGATCATCTTGTAGTACACGTCGTGCGACAGCGCGTTGGCGATGGTCAGCAGCAGGCCGTCCGCTGTGGACAGCGCCGCAGCCAGACCACCGGCAGCCACCATGCCTGACACCACATAGGGCAGGCCACCGATTTCCGGCGTGGCCAGCACGATGATGTCGCCGCCGATCCTCATCTCGCCGAGCTGGAAGATGCCGTCCTTGTTGACGTCAGCCACCGCGAGCAGCGCCGGGTCAACCTTGGCCCAGTTGGCAATCCAGGCCGGTAGTTGATCAAACGGCGTGCCCACCAGCACGTTGAAGACCTCGTACTTGACCAGCACCGCCAGGGCAGGCGCCGAGAAGTACAGCAGGAAGATGAAGAACAGACTCCAGGTCACCGACTCGCGCGCCTCCTTGACGGAAGGCGTGGTGTAGTAGCGCATCAGAATGTGCGGCAGCGCGGCCGTACCCACCATCAGGCAAAACACCAGAGCGAGGAAGTTGCGACGCGACTCGTCGAAGGTCTTCTGCGCCTTCTCATCGCCGTTCGGGTCACCAGCAAACTGCTGCGCATGCGACGGCATGCCCGCCAGCGGTCTGGCGCGCGCCTCGTTGGCGGCCTTGGCTGCCGTCCAGGCCTTCTTCGCCTCGGCTTCGTTGGCGGGCACGGCGGCCAGCGCCTTCTCGGCTGCGGCGACCTGGTCAGCCGGTGCGTTGGCGGCCTTCAGATCGGCCAGCTTCTGCGTGGCGGCAGCCTTGTCGGCAGCCAGCGCAGCGGGCACGTCCTTGAGCTTGACGTCGAACTCGGCGGCACGTGCCTTGAAGATCGCGATGACCTCCTGCTCCTTGGGATCGGCCTTGATGCGCTTCTCGGCCTCGGAGACCTTCTGCAGCTGGTAGCCGTAGATAGCTTGCGGCACCGGGATGCCGGTCTGCTTTACCGACAGCCACACCACCGGGATCATGTAGGCAATGATCAGGATGATGTACTGCGCCACCTGTGTCCAGGTGACGGCGCGCATGCCGCCCAGGAAGGAGCAGACCAGGATGCCAGCCAGACCGACGAAGACGCCGATCTCGAAGGCCAGGCCCGACAGACGCGCGGTGATCAGGCCGACGCCGTAGATCTGCGCCACCACATAGACGAAGGAGCACAGGATCGCTGCAGCCACGCCCAGGATACGCGGCAGATTGCCTTCATAGCGCGCGCCCAGGAAGTCCGGGATGGTGAACTGGCCGAATTTGCGCAGGTATGGCGCCAGGAACAGCGCCACCAGGCAGTAGCCGCCGGTCCAGCCCATGATGAAGGCCAGGCCGCCGTAACCCGTCAGGTAGAGCGTACCGGCCATGCCGATGAAGGACGCGGCCGACATCCAGTCAGCGCCGGTGGCCATTCCGTTGTAGACCGCCGGCACCCGGCGTCCGGCGACGTAGTACTCGCTGGCGTCGGACGTGCGGCTCATGAAGCCGATGCCGGCGTACAGCAACACGGTGGCACCGAGGAAGATGAAGCCGATCCACTGCCGCGAAAGGCCCATCTGTTCAAGGATGGCCAAGGCGATGATGAAGACGAAGAAGCCGCCGGTGTACCAGGTGTAGACCTTGTTCAGCTGCTTCTTGAAGGCCGCATTGGCCGATGCACTGACCGTGCCGGGAGAAGCGGAAGGTGTTGCGCCAGCCATATCAAGCTCCCTCTTCGGCAACGCCGTGTTCCTGGTCCAGGCGGTTCATCGTCCGCGCATAGAACCAGATGATCAGGCAGTACACGATCAGCGCACCCTGGGACGCAACCCAGAAGCTGAACGGCCAGCCAAAGAAGGTGAAATTCAGATCGCGGGCAAAAAAGCCCACGACGAAGGTCACCACGAACCAGATCGCCAGCAGAACTGCGGTGAGCCGCAGGTTCTTCTGCCAGTACTGGCGGTGTCTTTCGGTCAATTGCATCGCTGTCGTCTCCTTCATGTCGTTAGAAGGCCTTCACCCTCTGCGGGATCTCGGGCACCGATGGACCACCCCATGCGCCAACAGCGCGCATGCTGCGCGGGTGAACCGCTTGACGTCAGGCGAGCAGTCCGGTCTCACGCTCAAGCTGAGCGGCGACCTTGGGCTCAAACCCTTTGAGGTGCGCGATGATGCGCCGCGCCTCTTCGGGTTTCTGACGGTCCACATGAACCCGCGCCAGCTGATACCAGCCGTAGGGGCTCATGGGTTGCAGTTCGGTGTTGCGCTTCAGAGCGGCGACAGCCTCCTCGAAGCGATGCATGCGGATCAAGCACAGGCCCAAGCCGTACCAGGCTCGGTCCAGCTTGGCGTCCAGCTCAACGGCCTGGCGGAAGGCGGCCTCGGCCTCATCGAGCCTGCCCTCGGCTTCAAGCAGATAGGCCAGATTGAACCAGTCGCCAGCACTGCGGCGAGGATGGGCCGCCACCAGCGCTCGCAGATCGCTGATCGCCTCGGCCCTGGCCGCGCGCGAAGAGCGCAGGTGGGCGCGGCTGGCCAGCGCGTAGGCATCACCCGGCCAGCCCTCCAACATTTCGTCAAAGATCTGCTCAGCCAGCTGGCGCTGGGCGAACACAAGCGCCGTCAAGGCCTTCAGCTTGAGCAGTTGGTAGCGCCAGGACCTGGCGACGCTGGGCTTGGTGTCTACTGGCATTGCGCAACTCCGATCTGCAGGCACAGGCTGATCTTGACGACCGTCACCACCAGCCACAGACTCAGCAGCAGCAGGAAGGCGGCCAACGGAATGTGTCGATCCAGCACGACGCGCGGGCTGATCAGGCGGGTCAGGCGCGTGAACGGACGCGTCAGGATCGCCAGCAACTGGTAGAAGAAATTCTGCTCACGCTTGGCACCCGCCAGCAGGCCCAACAGCCATTGGCCAGCCATCGCAAGCAAGGCGATTTCGGCGATCAACTTTAAGGAAGATGTCAGCAAGAGCATGGTGCTTTCCGGGTTGTGCGTACTGTGGATCAAACCCGCTTACTGTTTTCTGACAAAACAGCCTCCCCCTGGGCTGCCCCCACTATCGCTAACCCTGCTTGATGGGCTGCCGCTGGCGCGGCGGGAGGCAAAGGTGGCGCCATGTAAAAATAGTGCCCTTGCCTGCCCCAGCGGCCGCCATCCCGGCGCCGCCCATTCCAAGAACATCATGGACATCGAACGCATCAATGCCATCGGCACCAACCTGGCCGACCTGACAGCGCGCACCGCCGCGCTAAGGGGGTATCTTTGACTACGACCGCAAAGCACTGCGGCTGAACGAGGTCAACGC
Organism: Roseateles sp.; assembly: GCF_044373315.1. Lineage (GTDB taxonomy): Bacteria > Pseudomonadota > Gammaproteobacteria > Burkholderiales > Burkholderiaceae_C > JACDQM01. Next base: position 5,970 of record NZ_JBILQK010000139.1, read on the forward strand.
CGCCCTCGAAAACCCCAAGGTCTGGGACGAGCCCAAGCGGGCCCAGGAACTGGGCAAGGAGAAGCGCACGCTGGAGACAGTGGTCCAGACCATCAATCACCTCGAAAGCAATCTGTCCGACAACAGCGAGCTCTATGAGATGAGCAAGGCGGACGGTGACTTCGCGGGTCTGGAAGCCATCGAGGCGGATGCCGCCAAGTTGCAGGATACGGTGGAACAGCTGGAGTTCCGTCGCATGTTCAACAACCCGGCTGATCCGCTGAACTGCTTCATCGACATCCAGGCCGGCGCCGGCGGCACCGAGGCCTGCGACT
>NZ_JBILQK010000058.1:0-25328 GCF_044373315.1 Roseateles sp.
TGTTGCTGGTGGAGCAGAACGCATCCCGCGCACTGAACCTGGCCAACCGAGGCTATGTGATGGAGAGCGGCGAAGTGACGATGAGCGGCGACGCCAAGCAGCTGCTCAACGACCCCAAGGTCAGGGCCGCCTACCTCGGGGAGTGAGCGGGCCGCCGGCGGCCGTCAGCGCGCGGCCTCGATGGCCGCTTCCAGCAGCGCCAAGCCCTGCAGCAGGTTCTCGCGCCGGCTGTTCAGTGCCGGCATCAGGCGCAGCGTGTGCGGCCGCGGGCCGTTGATCAGAAGTCCGGTGCCGCCAGGGATGAATGCTGCATCGCGTGCTGCACCCACCACGCGCTCAGCCGTCAATGTGGCGGGAAGATCCAGAGCCAGCAGCAAGCCGCAGTGGCGCAACGCGCCCAGCGACCGACGCCGTGACAGCGCGACCAGCTCAGCCGCCAGCCATGCGGCCTGATGCCGCACATGCGCCAGGAAGTCGGGTTGACTAACCGTGGCCAGCACGGCTTGGCCGACGGCACAGACCAGCGCGTTGCCGTTGTAGGTGCCGCCCAGATCGCCAGGTGCCAGGCAGGCGCTGACGGCGGCGCTGGCCAGCGTGGCGCCGATGGGCACGCCGCCGCCCAGGCCCTTGCCCAGACTCATCAGATCGGGCTGCAAGCCATAGTGCTGGTGCGCGAACAGCGTGCCGCAGCGGCCCATGCCGGTCTGCACCTCGTCGATCAGCAGCAGCAGGCCATGCTGTTCGCACAGTGCGCGCAGGCCAAGCACGAACTCGGGCGTGGCCGGGATCACGCCCGCTTCGCCCTGGACCAGCTCCAGCATGATGGCCACGGTCTGTTCGTCGATCAGGGCTTCAGTGCTGGCCAAGTCGTTGTAGCGCGCCTGGGCAAAACCTGGCACTGCGGGCGGGAAGAGCGCGGCAAAGCCGGGCTTGCCGCTGGCGCTCATCGTGGCCAGCGTGCGGCCGTGGAAGCTGTGGCTGAAGGTGATGATCTTGTGCGCGCCGCCCTTGTGCTGCTGGCCGTATTTGCGGGCGAGCTTGATCATGCCTTCGTTGGCATCGGCGCCGCTGTTGGTGAAGAAAACCTGCGCCAGCCCGCTGGCATCCGTCAGTGCTCTGGCCAGCGCCGGCGCTTGGTCGTTGTGCAGGCCGGGGCCACCATGCAGCAGTCGTGTCGACTGACGCTGCAGGGCTGCCACGATCTCGGGCGCGCAATGGCCCAGCGCGTTGACGGCCCAGCCCTGCACCCAGTCCAGGTAGTGGTGATCCGCTTCGTCCCACAACCAGTCGCCCTGGCCTCGGACGAAGAGCTGGGCGGGGCGCTGGGTGATGGGCATCAGGGATTGCAACTCGGTCTTGCTCAGAGCGTTCATCGTCAAGGATCTCCTGTGAAGGGTTTCGTGCGGACAAAGAAAAAGGCCACGAGGGGAACTCGTGGCCTTGGCTGGCGGGGCTCTTTGCGTTGCTGGCGGTGGGTGCTCAGCGGAGCCCGGATGTGACGAGTTCTCTGCTCATGCCGGTGCGCGGCGGGAGCAGCGGCGTCGCGAGCAGACAGGCGCGGCCAGTGGCAGCGTCTGCGTTGCGGGGAGCCGGTTCGTCAACATGGTGTTCAGCTTAGCACGCGTGCCGTCCACGCTCACTCAAGCTTGGCGCCCGAGCGTTTTACGACGTCCTCGTACTTGCTCAGCTCGCGCTTGACGAAGGTGCCGAACTGTTCCGGCGTGGTCGGTGAAGGCTCGGCCAGTAGCATCGCCATACGGCTGCGCATCTCCGGGGATGCCAAGGCTTCGACGAAGGCGCCATTGAGTTTTTGCGTCACGGCCGCAGGCAGCTTCGCGGGGCCGAAGATGGCGAACCAGGTGTCGACGTCAAAATTCGACAGGCCGAGCTTGGCTCCGCTCTCGGCGATCGTGGGTACACCTGCCAAGGCATCGCTGCGCTTGGTCGAAGTCAAGGCAATCGCCTTGAGCTTGCCGGACTTGATGTTAGCCGCAGCGGTCGCCAGGTTGTCGAAGTTCAGATCCACCTGACCCGAGATCAGCGCCAACTGCGCCGGATTGCCGCCGGCATAGGGGATATGGGTCATGAAGACGCCGGCCTGGGCCTTGAACATTTCGCCGGCCAGGTGCCCGGCGCTGCCATTGCCGCCCGAACCGTAGTTCAGCTTGCCCGGGTTCTTCTTGGCATAGGCAACTAGATCGGCCATGGTCGCAATGCCCAGCTTCTGCGCGGTCTCGGCATTCATCACCAGCACATTGGGCACGCGCGCGACCAGCGTGATCGGCGTGAAATCGCGGATCGGGTCGTAAGGCATCTTGGCGAACAACCAGGGGTTGATCGCATGCGTAGCGACAGCACCCATCACCAGGGTCTGGCCGTCCGGAGCCGAGCGGGCCGCCTGATCGGCGCCCAGGTTGCCGCCGGCGCCCGGCTTGTTCTCGACGATGACGGTGCCCAGGCTGTCCTTGACACGTTCAGCCAGCGCCCGCGCAACGATGTCCAGCGGCCCGCCAGGTGCATACGGGACGATCAGCCGGATCGGACGTGTGGTCTGCGCCAGTGCGGCTGTGCCAGCCAGCAGCCCGGACGCCGCCAAGCCTGCAAGCAGCAGGCGGCGACCGGTGGAACGCAACAAAGTGCGCGTGCGAGAAGAAGAGGTGGGGCAGGTGTTCATGCCGCAAGCCTAGCAGGCCTGCCGGCGTCAACGCCCCACTTCAGCTCAAGCCGGCTTCACCAGCTTGGCGCGCGCCCATTCATCGGCCGCACGGGCGGGGGTCAGGCCTTGCGTGGCCACGCGATCCAGCAATTCGGCGACACGCTCGCGGATGCGGCCGACTTCGGCCATCACCGCAGTCTCGTTGCCTTCGCCGCGGTACTCGCGGGCCACCGAAATGATGCCGCCGGCGTTGACCAGGTAGTCGGGTAGATAGCTGATGCCGCGTGCATGCAGCGCATCACCGTCGGCCGCCGTGGCCAGTTGGTTGTTGGCGGCACCGGCAATCAGGCGCGCGCGGATCTGCGGCACGCTGTGCGCGTTCAGCGCGGCACCCAGTGCGCAGGGCGCCAGCACGTCGGCGTCGGCGGCGATGATCTGCTGCACGTCGACGACCTGGGCGCCGAACTGCGCCTGCGCGCGTGCCAGCTTGGCGCTGTCGATGTCGGCCACCAGCAGTTGGGCACCGGCGCCGTGCAGGTACTCGGCCAGATGCCAGCCCACCGCACCCAGGCCCTGGATGGCGACACGCACGCCTTCCAGTGAACTGCGGCCCAGCACGCGGCGCACGCCTTCGTCGATGCTGACGTAGACGCCGTAAGCGGTCTTGGGGCTGGGATCGCCGCCGAAGGCGCCGTCACGCGGGATGCCGCTCACAAACGAGGTCTCGGCCTGCATGCCACGCATATCGGCTGTGGTGGTGCCCACGTCTTCGGCGGTGATGTAGGCGCCGGCGAGCGATTGCACGGCGCGGCCGAAGGCGGCGAACAGTGCAGCCCGGTCGAAGTCGCCTGCAGGCTTGATGATCACGGCCTTGCCGCCACCGAAGGGCAACTCGGCCAGGGCGTTCTTCAGGCTCATGCCTTGCGACAGGCGCAGCGCATCATTGAGGGCAGCCAGCTCGCTGTCGTAAGTCCACAGGCGGCAGCCGCCGAAAGCAGGGCCGCGGGCCGTGCTGTGCACAGCGATGATGGCCTTCAGACCTGTGAGCGGATCGGCCGCAAGCAGTACGCGTTCATGCGCGGGCTGGTCGGGCAGGCCGAACAGGGAAGAGGGGAGGGATTGGGCGGCCTCGCTGCCGGTGGACGACAGGGCGCGTGTGAGATCGGAGCTGATCGCGTTCATGGTGGGCTTGCACTCGTGATGCCGACAAAGGAAAAGCCCGCAGGCAGCGATCCGCCGCCTGGGGCACTGGGTGCGCCGGCTTATGGCCGGCGCCTACGTCCAGTGTAGAGGGCACGGCCTGTGCCTAGCCTTAGCAGTTGCGCATGAGGCGATGCCGTCCCGGCATCAAGTCGCATGGTTCAGCGCTTCGGATCCTGAAAACCCTGGCGCCTGAGGGTGACCACCAGGGTGTCGCGCCAGCCGCGCTCGGCGGCGGGTTGAATCGGCGTGGTCTCGTGGATCATGCGCTCGTCGTCCAGCAGCAGCAGGGTCCAGGGCTCCAGCATCGTGAAGCGCTGGCCTTGCGGGCCGTCAGCCTCGAAGATACGCGACTCGCCGCCCTTGATGCCTTTCCGGTCGACCAGGAACACCGCCACGAAGTCCACCCCGTCCCGGTGCGCGCCTTCAGGCGTCGGGCGGCCGATGCCGTCGGTGGTGTCGATGCGAAACTGGTGCGCTTCGATGAACCAGGCTTGCTCGCCCTTGAGCCGCGACGCGATGCCCGCCAGACCCAGCAGCAGGCCTGACCAGGCCGGCAGCGCGACGGCCTGCGGATCGGCCGGCTCGAACCAGCGTTCGATGCCGCCATGCAGTGCGTTGTAGTCCAGCGGCTGCCAGTGCGCGCGATGCGGCACCTGGCGCAGCGTCGCGCGCTCAGCGATGAAGCTGGCATGGCGACGGAAGCGGTAGCGGCCGCCATCGCGCAGATGGGCATCAGCAGGCAGGTCCTGCCAGAAAGCCTGCAGCGGGTTCAGCTGCTCTTGCGTGAGGCCAAAGAACTGGCGCACCGTGGCCGGTGCAATCACCGTGTGACCGGTCTCGCGCAACTGCGCTTCCAGCTGATCGGCGCTGCTGTAGGGAGGTTCGAACATGCTGCGAGTCTTTCAGCTGGCCTGCTTGTCAGCTTCGGAGGTGAATGCGTCCGCGTAGAACTCATCGGGTGGCAGACCGCAGCGGGCCACAAAGTCGCGCTGCGCCGAGTCCACCATGATGGGCGCGCCGCAGGCATAGACTTGATGCCCGGACAGGTCCGGCAGGTCCGACATCACGGCTTGGTGGACAAAGCCGGTGCGACCCGTCCAGCCATCTTCCGGCTTGGGCTCCGACAGCACCGGCACATAGCTGAGATGGGGCATTTCGGACGCTGCCTTCTGCGCCCAGTCATGCAGGTAAAGGTCGGCCTTGCTGCGGCAACCCCAGTACAGCGTGACCGGGCGGGTGGAGCTGATGTGCTGCAACTGCTCGATGATGGCCTTGATGGGCGCGAAGCCGGTGCCGCTGGCCAGCAGAACGATGGGCTTGTCGCTGTCCTCGCGCAGGAAGAAGCTGCCAAACGGCCCTTCCATGCGCAGGATGTCCTTCTCTTTCATCGCCCCGAACACATGGTCGGTGAACTTGCCGCCGGGCATGTGACGCAGGTGCAGCTCGACGGCCGGCGGCGTGCCCAACAGGTGCGGCGCGTTCGCCATGCTGTAGCTGCGGCGAGCGCCGTCGCGCAGGATGAACTCGACATACTGGCCGGCGCGGAACTGGAAGTTTTGATTGGCCGGCAGTTGCAGGCGCAGCACGGCGACGTCGGCTGCGGCGCGCTCGAGGCTGATCACGCGGCTGGGCAGCTTCAGCACCGGGAACTCGCCGGCGCCCGGCACGGCGCGCGCTTCCAGCACGCAGTCGGTCTGTGGCGTGGCGCAGCAGGTCAGCACCATGCCGGCCGCCTCTTCGGCTTCGCTGAGTGCCTTGGCCTGATGCGCGCCGTGGATCACTCGTCCTTCGAGCAGCCTGCTCTTGCAGGAGCCGCAGGCGCCGTCCTTGCATCCATAGGGCAGGCCGATTCCCTGGCGGATCGCGGCAGCCAGCATGGTTTCATCGCGCTCGACTTCGAACTGGCGGCCGCTGGGCTGCACGTTGACCTGGAAATTCATGGCGGGGATCTCGGCTGACGGTTGAGGCTTTGCAGTGGTAAAAACAGCGGCCCGCCGCTAAGGCCGGCGGGCCGTAAACTCGGCAGCCATTTTGCCTGAGCCCACCTCATGTCATTTGCTGCGCCTCAATCACCCTGGCCACGACGTCGCCGGCCGCGCCTGCTGATCGTCGGCTGTGGCGATGTTGGCATGCGTGTGGTGCGCGCGCTGGCTGGGCGCTGGCAGTTGCTGGCCCTGACCTCAAGTCCTGAGCGCGCGCCGGCCTTGCGCGCCGCAGGCGTGCTGCCCTTGGTCGGCAATCTGGACCAACCGGCCACGCTGGGCCGCCTGGCCGGGCTGGCGGATCGGGTGTTGCATCTGGCGCCGCCCCAGTCCAGCGGAACGACCGATCAGCGCACCTTGAATCTGCTGCGCGCCTTGGCACGCGGCGCACCGCCCGCGCGTCTGGTTTATGCGAGCACCACCGGGGTCTACGGCGACTGCGCCGGTGCGCGTTTTGACGAGACCCGACCGGTTGCGCCGGGCACCGACAGGGCGCGCCGACGCGTCTCAGCGGAGCAGCAACTGCGCTGGTTTGGCGCAGCCTTCGGCGCCAAAGTCAGCATCCTGCGCGTGCCGGGCATCTATGCCGCCGACCGGCCGGGCGGCCATCCGCGTGAACGGCTGGCACGCGGCGCGCCTGTGCTTGCGCGCTCAGACGATGTCTACACAAACCACATCCATGCGGACGATCTGGCGCGCGCCTGTATAGCGGCCTTGCAGCGCGGTCTGCCGCAACGTGCGCTGCATATCTGCGACGACAGCGAAATGCTGATGGGGGACTACTTCGACCTGGCGGCCGATCTGTGCGGCTTGACGCGACCGCAGCGCATCGCCCGGCCGCAGGCCGCTGAGCACTTTTCTTCGATGCAGCTGAGCTTCATGAGCGAGTCTCGGCGCCTCATCAACCAGCGCCTGAAGAAGGATCTGCGACTCAAGCTACGCTATCCACTGCCTGAGCAGGGACTGCTCGCCTGAGGGATCACCGACGCCGCGCGGTACGCCAGTAGCGGATCAGCAGATAGGCGCCCAGCATGCCGCCCAGGTGCGCGAAGTGGGCGATGCCGCCACCGCCTGAGAGCCCCATCAGCAGTTCCAACGTGCCGAACAGCGCGACGAAGTACTTTGCCTTCATCGGGATCGGCGGGAACAGCGGCATGATGATCCGGTCAGGAAACAGCATGCCGAAGGACAGCAGCAGACCGAACAAGGCGCCCGAGGCGCCGACAGTGGGTGCGTTGGAGCCGATCAGCAACGTGAACACCAGCTGGGCAGCGGCAGCGGTGAGCACGCTGGCGAGCAACATCTGCAGGTAGCGCTTTGGACCCCATACCCGCTCCAGTTCGGAGCCGAACATCCACAGACCCAGCATGTTGAAGAACAGGTGCATCACATCGCCATGCAGCAGGGCGTACGTCACCGGTTGCCAGGGAAGGAACAGGCCCGACTGAAGCGGCCAGAGTTCAAACACCAGCTTCCACTGCGGCGGTAGCAGCACGAAGGCGCAGAACACGCCCACGCAGGCCAGCAGGAAGGCTTTGGTCACCGGCGGAAGTTGGTTCATAGATCGTCGAATGTTCTGGCTGCTGCGGCGCTGCTAAGGCCGCGCACCGTGTGGATCAGTGGCAGGCGGGCGCCAGCAAGAGGGCACCAGCAAAGCGTTCGCAGTGTATGCGTTCGTTGAGGCCTCTTCGAGTCTTGGCACACTTGCCAGGGCTTCGCTTGAGATGGACGCCCATGTGCAACATCCTGCAGAGATGCGGCAAGCCATGAAAAAAGCCCCGTCGTGCGGGGCTGTTGGTTCAGCGGCAGGCTATGTGATCTGGTGCCCCAAGCCGGACTCGAACCGGCACACCTTGCGGCGGGGGATTTTGAGTCCCCTGCGTCTACCGATTCCGCCATCGGGGCAGATCTCGTAGCTCGCGCTGCTGAAGGCCGCAATTGTGCCATACAAATGCCCCAGCCCGCGGGGAAGCTCTTTTGACTGCCACAATCAGCTCCATGAGCAATATGCACTATCCCACCCTTGAAGATGTGATCGGCAACACGCCACTGGTGCGCCTGCAGCGACTGGGTTCAGAGCTTGCCAATCGCGGCAATGTGATCCTTGCCAAGCTGGAGGGCAACAACCCGGCAGGTTCGGTCAAGGACAGGCCGGCCATCAGCATGATTCGGCGCGCTGAGGAGCGCGGCGACATCAAGCCTGGCGACACCTTGATCGAGGCGACCTCGGGCAACACCGGCATCGCGCTGGCCATGGCCGCGGCGATTCGCGGCTACCGCATGGTGCTGATCATGCCGGAGGACCTGTCGATCGAGCGGGCCCAAACCATGAAAGCCTATGGCGCCGAGTTGATCCTGACTCCGCGCTCAGGTGGCATGGAGTACGCCCGCGATTTGGCCGAACAGATGCAAGGCGAAGGCAAGGGCCGCGTACTCGATCAGTTTGCGAATGCCGACAATCCGCGCATTCACTACGAAACCACCGGGCCGGAGATCTGGCGCGACACCCAGGGCCGCGTCACCCACTTTGTCAGCGCGATGGGCACTACCGGGACCATCACTGGTACTTCACGCTATCTGAAGGAAATGAGCCCGAAGGTCCGCATCATTGGTGCGCAGCCCAGCGAGGGTTCACGGATCCCCGGCATCCGCAAATGGCCAGAGGCCTATCTGCCCAAGATCTACGACGCCAGTCGAGTCGATGAGTTGGTACTGGTGGGTCAGTCCGAGGCTGAAGAGATGGCCCGACGGATGGCGCGTGAGGAGGGTATCTTCGCAGGCATTTCAGCGGCCGGTGCCTGCTGGGTCGCGCTGCAACTGGCGCGCACGCTTGAGAACTCAACCATCGTTTTCGTGGTGTGTGATCGAGGTGATCGCTATCTTTCAACCGGGGTGTTCCCGGCGTGAGCGAAGCCCAGTCCTTTCGATATTGCCCTGCTTGTGCCGCCGAGTTGGCTTGGCTGAGCCGCGAGGAGGATGGCGGCAGCAAGACGCGGCTGCGCTGCCCAGCCTGCAGCTTCACGCACTGGAACAACCCGACGCCGGTGCTGGCTGCGGTGATCGAGTGCGTGGACCGCGACGGGCAGGTTTTGCTGGCCTGCAACGCAGCCTGGCCCGGGAGGTTCTTTGGATTGATCACCGGCTTCATGGAGGCAGGCGAGACGCCCGAGGAGGGCATCAGTCGTGAGGTGACCGAGGAGACCTCGCTTCATGTCGAGTCGGTGCAGTTGCTGGGGGTCTGGGACTTCCAGCGCATGAACCAGGTCATCATCGCCTACGCGGTCCAGGCACGTGGCGAGGTCGCCCTTTCGCCCGAGTTGAGCGAGTACAAGCTGCTGGCGCCGGCCGATGTGCGGTGCTGGCCGGCAGGCACCGGGCAGGCGCTTGCGCTTTGGCTGCGGCAACGAGGCATCGAGCCTCAATGGTTTGAGCAGGCCAAGCCCTAAAATGCGCGAATCACAAGGACAGAGACATGAACGCTGACAAAGAACTCGATACCCGTGGCCTGAACTGCCCGCTTCCGATCCTGAAGGCCAAGAAAGCGCTGGCCGAGATGGAAAGTGGCCAGCTGCTGAGGGTTGTCGCGACTGACCCGGGTTCCATGCGTGACTTCCAGGCCTTTGCCCGTCAGACTGGCAACGAGCTCGTCGAGCAGAGCAAGACGGGCGAGGAATTCGTCCATATGCTCAAGCGCCGCTGAACTTGCGCGATTGAATTGAAAAAGCCGCGCTGCTGCGCGGCTTTTTCACCTGCGGAAGGCAGCTTTCAGATGTCGAGGCTGCGCAGGTAATCGCGGAAACCAGGCCCCAGGTCCGGGTGCGCCAATGCCAGCTCGACATTGGCTTGAAGGAAGCCTTCTTTGCTACCGCAGTCATAGCGCTTGCCTTCGTAGCGGTAGGCAAACACCTTCTCGCGGCGCAGCAGGCCGGCGATGCCGTCCGTGAGCTGGATTTCGCCACCGACGCCTCTGGGCTGGTTGGCAATCTCGTGGAACACACCGGGTGTCAGGATGTAGCGACCGGCCACGCCCAAGCGCGATGGTGCATCTTCAGGCGCGGGCTTCTCGACGATGCGGCTGATGTCCATCATCTTGTCGTTCACCTGCGTGCCCGCCACGATGCCGTAGCGTCGGGTGTGCTCGGCCGGCACTTCCTGCACGGCCAGGATGGAGGCGCGCCATTCGGCGAACTGATCGACCATCTGCTTGAGCACTGGCGGCTGGCCCACCATCAGGTCGTCGGCGAGCAGCACGGCGAACGGGTCCTGGCCGACCAGGCGCTGGGCGCACAAGACGGCGTGGCCGAGGCCCAGGGCCTGCGCCTGGCGCACGTAGATGCACTCCATATCGTCGGGCTTGACGCTGCGTACCACGTCCAGCAATTCCTTCTTACCCGCCTGTTCGAGGGCTAGCTCCAGCTCGAATGTCATGTCAAAGTGATCTTCGATCGGGCGCTTGTGTCGGCCTGTCACGAAGATCATCTCGCGCACACCGGCCGCATAGGCTTCTTCTACGGCGTACTGGATCAGCGGCTTGTCCACGACCGGCAGCATTTCCTTGGGTTGTGCCTTGGTGGCCGGCAGAAACCGTGTGCCGAGACCGGCAACGGGGAAGATCGCTTTGGTGACTTTCATATTCGTACACTGGGCTGGCTGTTTGGCGGCATTGTGCATGCGACAGACCCGCTCCAACGAGGGCATATAGCGCAGATTCATGAGTTTGTTGATCGTCGAGCCCCTGGAAGCCGAGGTGATGCAGTGGTTGGCCGAGCGCCATCTGGTGCAGTTCGCCCCTGAGCTGGCGGCGGACGCTCAGGCGCTGCGCTCGGCCCTGCACCAGGCGCAGGCGCTGATCCTGCCGCCTAGCGTTGCGGTTGATGCGGGCCTGCTGCGGGCCGCGCCGCGCTTGCGTGTGCTGGGGCGTGTCAGTTCCGGGGTCGAGAACATCGACGTCGAGGCCTGCCGCGCCGCCCGAGTCGAAGTCGTGCGCAGCCTCTCGGCTACGGCCGGGGCAGAGGCCGAATTCGTCATCGGCGCCTTGCTCGCGCTGCTCAGGCGGGTGCCGATCCAGGCCAGCGACGGCATGCTGGTCGGTCGGGAGTTGGGGTGTGCCACCGTGGGCTTGGTCGGCATGAGCCCGGCCGCGCGCATGCTGGCGCAATTGCTGCCTGCTTTCGGTACCCGTGTAATCGGTTACGACCCCAGTCTTCATCACACCGAGTCGGTGTGGGCACAGTGGGGCATCGAGCCGGTGCCGCTGCGCGAGCTGATGGAGCACAGCGATGCAGTCAGCGTGCAGCTTGCTTTTTTCCAGCGCTACCGTGGTTTGATGGGCGAGCGTGTCTTGAGCTTTGCCAAGGCTAATCAGGTGCTGGTCAGCATTGCGCATTCCGCCGTGTTCGACGAACGCGCGCTGGCAGAAGCCATAGGCAGCGGTCGCATCTTGGCAGCCTGGTTCGACAGCCTGGAGCCCGGCATGCTCGACCCAGGACGCCCCCTGGCCGGCCTTGACGCGCTGCAGGTGACGCCGCGCCTGGCCAGCACCACGCGCGAATCGCGTGTGCGGGCGGCCTGGGCGGTGGCCCGCCGCATTGACGAGCTGTTGACGGCGTTGCCCAGCAACGCTGCTACCGAGTTCCGCTCGACCTATCCCGCCGAGCTGCCTGGGGGCGCTGCCGCACAACGCTGGCGCTAGGAATCTGAGCTGCAGGAGTAGCGTCGGCTACAGACTGACCGCAGCGGTCCATTATTCGCTTTCAGCGCCTTGTGCCGCGCAGTCTCCGAGGCCGCTTCAGCGGGCCAGCAGCTGGGCCAGAGGCGCGCGCATGCGCACCACGGTATCGCTGACCCGCATTAGCGTGCCAGCAACTGGCTCAACTGCGCACGCAGGCGCACCGCGGTATTGCTGAAATCGGCGATGCGCTGACGTTCTTGCTCCACCACGGCGGCAGGTGCACGTGCCACGAAGCTCTCATTCCCCAGCTTTGCGGTGGCCTTGGCCACCTCGCCGTCCAGGCGCGCGATTTCCTTAGCCAAGCGAGCCTTCTCGGCTTCGACGTCGATCTCAACCTTGAAAGCCAGTCGAGCAGCGCCATGCACCAGTACCGGCGACATGCTGCTGGCTGCATTGAAGGCAGTCTCGTCCTCGATCAGCTGCACATCCGAGAGCTTGGCCAGCACCTTGAGCAGGGGAGCGGCTTCACGGATGAAGCTCAGATCACCCCCGACCAGCAAAGGCACGCGCTCGGCGGGCGAGAGATTCATCTCGCTGCGCAGGCTGCGGCAGGTGCCGACGACCTCCTTGAGCTGGGCCACCCATGCGCAAGCCTGGGGGTCGATGCGCTCGGACTGCGCCACCGGGTAGGCCGCGTTGACGATGTAGTCCGTGCTCTTGCGGCCTGCGATCGGCGCGACCGTCTGCCACAGCGCTTCAGTGATGAAGGGGGCAATCGGGTGCAGCAGACGCAGCGTGGTTTCGAGTACGCGGATCAGCGTGCGTCGGGTAGCGCGCTGCTGGCTCTCGTCGCCATTCTGGATCTGTACCTTGGCGATCTCCAGGTACCAGTCGCAGTACTCGTTCCAGACGAAGTCGTAGATCGCGTTGGCGACGTTGTCCAAGCGATAGTCGGTGAAGCCCTGGGCGACGGCCTGCTCCACCTTCTGCAACTCACTGCTGATCCAGCGGTCGGCCTGGCTGAAGTTCAGGTAGCCGTGGGCGCTGCCGCCCGGCACGCATTGCTCCTTGCTGTGCTCCATCAGGCCGCAGTCCTGGCCCTCGGTGTTCATCAGCACGAAGCGCGTTGCGTTCCAGAGCTTGTTGCAGAAGTTGCGGTAGCCCTCGCAGCGTTTGCTGTCGAAGTTGACCGAGCGGCCGAGTGTGGCCATCGCCGCGAAGGTGAAGCGCAGCGCGTCGGCGCCATAGCCGGGGATGCCTTCAGGGAATTCCTTCTCGGTAGCCTTGCGCACCTTGGGCGCAGTCTCGGGTTTGCGCAGGCCTTGCGTGCGCTTGTCCAGCAAGGGCTCCAGCGCGATGCCGTCGATCAGGTCCACCGGGTCCAGCACATTGCCTTCGGATTTGGACATCTTCTTGCCTTGCGCGTCCAGCACCAGACCGTGGATGTACACATGCTTGAAGGGCACTTGGCCGGTGAAGTGCTTGGTCATCATGATCATCCGGGCGACCCAGAAGAAGATGATGTCGTAGCCGGTGACGAGCACAGAGGAGGGCAGGAACAGGTCCTGCTCCAGCGTCTTGCCCGGCCAGCCCAGCGTCGAGAAGGGCACCAAGGCCGATGAATACCAAGTGTCCAGCACATCCTCGTCGCGAGTCAGTGCGCCTTGGTAGCCGGCCGCAGCAGCCTTGGCCTTGGCCTCGGCCTCGTCGCGTGCGACGAAGACCTGGCCATCGTCGCCATACCAGGCCGGAATCTGATGGCCCCACCAGAGCTGGCGCGAGATGCACCAGTCCTGGATGTTCTTCATCCACTGGTTGTAGGTGTTGACCCAGTTTTCGGGCACGAACTTGACCTCGCCCGAGGACACGGCCTCTATGGCTTGCTCGGCAATGCTCTTGCCGCCAGCGCCGGGCTTGCTCATGGCGACAAACCACTGGTCGGTCAGCATCGGCTCGATCACCTGGCCGGTGCGGGCGCAGCGGGGCACCATCAGCTTGTGCTTCTTGGTCTCGACCAGCAGGCCTTGTTCATCGAGCGCGGCAACGATCTTCTTGCGTGCGACGAAGCGGTCCAGTCCGAGGTAGTCGGCGGGAATATCCATCGCTTCCGCATTGCTGACTTTGGCCTCCAGATCGAAGATCGTCAGCATCGGCAGCTTGTGGCGCAGGCCGACCTGGTAGTCGTTCTGGTCGTGCGCGGGCGTCACCTTGACCACGCCGGTACCGAAGGCCTTGTCCACATAGTCGTCGGCAATCACCGGTACCAGGCGCCCGGTGATGGGCAAGCGAACCTGCTTGCCGATCAGATGCTGGTAGCGCTCATCCTCGGGGTGCACCATCACGGCGGTGTCGCCGAGCATGGTCTCGGGCCGGGTGGTGGCCACCACCAGCGATTCGCCACCCTCGGCCAGTGGATAGCGGATGTGCCACAGCGAGCCGTCTTCTTCCTCGCTCTCCACCTCCAGGTCGGAGACGGCGGACTTCAAGATCGGGTCCCAGCTGACCAGCCGCTTGCCGCGGTAGATCAGGCCCTCGTCGAACAGGCGCACAAAGGTCTCGGTCACGACTTTCGAGAGCTTCTCGTCCATCGTGAAGTACTCATGCTCCCAGGACACCGAGTCGCCCATGCGGCGCATCTGCTGGGTGATGGTGTTGCCACTCTGCTGCTTCCACTCCCACACGCGCGCCACGAAGTTCTTGCGGCCCAGGTCATGCCGGCTCACGCCCTGACCCTGCAACTGGCGTTCGACCACGATCTGCGTGGCGATACCGGCATGGTCGGTGCCTGGCACCCACAGCGTGTTGTGGCCGCGCATGCGGTGGTAGCGCGTCAACGAGTCCATGATGGTCTGGTTGAAGGCATGGCCCATATGCAAGGTGCCGGTGACGTTGGGGGGCGGCAGCTGAACACAAAAGGACTCGCGAGCCGCATCCAGTGTCGGCTTGTACAGACCTTGGGATTCCCACAGCGGGCCCCAATGGGCTTCGAGGGCAGCAGGTTCGAAGGACTTGGCGAGTTCGGTCATGGGAAGCGCAGGCGCCACGCGGTGGCACCAGGGTCATTTTTTTGGGATGCCGCGATTGTAGGTGGCAGCGTCGGTGCGCCGTGGCTGGTAGCACAAGCCGGCAGTTGCTGTTTCAAGCACGGATATCGCTTCCAGTGATACCTTGCGCGGGTACGACCTTGGTGGTCGCAAACTCCGAAGCTGTGTACTGACACAATTTCTCATTCATTCGAATGTCCATGAACAAGCTGCTTTCCCCCCTTCAGGTGGGTGCTTTTAGTCTGCCCAACCGTATGCTGATGGCTCCTTTGACCCGGACCCGGGCTGATGCCGGTCACCTGCCCAACGCCCTGATGGCCGAGTACTACGCACAGCGTGCCAGCGCGGGCCTGATCATCACCGAGTGCACCATGGTTCAGCCCGACATCTCGGCCTTTGGCGGCGACCCTGGCATCTACAGCGACGCACAGATGCAAGCCTGGAAGGAAACCACGGCTGCGGTGCATGCCAAGGGCGGACGCATCTTCCTGCAGATCTGGCACGCCGGACGTGCGGCCCATCCGGGTCTGAATGGCGGCAAGGAGCCGGTGTCGTCCAGCGCCACTTGCATCGAGGGTGAGACGCACACGCCGCAGGGTAAGCAGCCCAATGTGGCGGCTCGTGCATTGACCCTCGATGAAATTCCCGCGATCGTTGCGGCCTACGCCGAGGCGGCAAGACAGGCCAGGGCTGCGGGTTTCGACGGGGTCGAGGTGCACGGCGCCAATGGTTACCTGATCGACCAGTTCCTGCGCGACGGTGCCAACAAGCGCCAGGACGCCTATGGCGGCTCGATGGAGAACCGCGCCCGTTTCCTGTTCGAGGTGCTGGACGCCGTCTGCGCTGCCATCGGGCCGGACCGTGTCGGCCTGCGCCTGTCGCCGCTGAACAGCTACAACAGCATGATCGACAGTGATCCGCTGGGCTGGACCGCCTATCTGGCCGAGCAACTCGGCCGCTTCAAGCTGGCCTATCTGCACCTGATGCGCGCCGACTTCTTCGGCGTGCAGAAGGCCGATGTGATGACGGTGGCGCGCGAGAAATACCAGGGCGTGCTGATCGGCAATATGGGCTACAGCGCCGAGGAGGCCGAGCAGGCCATCGCTGAAGGCAAGCTGGACGCCGTGGCCTTCGGCACCGGCTTCCTGGCCAATCCGGATCTGCCGGAGCGCGTCAAGCGGGGCGCGCCTTGGAACACGCCGGATCAGACCACCTTCTACACGCCGGGCGCCAAGGGCTATACCGACTACCCGACGCTGTGAAAGACCGCGCACCGGTTTGAAAAGGGAAAGGGGCGACGCCCCTTTTCGTCATTGGCGTAGCACAATTCACATGAAGAGATGCTCGCCCGCGTTTTGGCTGCGCTTCGCTGCGCCGAAACGCTGGAGCCACACCGAGGCTCACATGAACAGATGCTCGCCGGCGTTCTCACCCCCCAGGATCACGTAGTTGACCTTCTTCAGGTCCGCCAGCGTCTTGCCGCCGGAGTACGAGATCGAGCTCTGCAGGTCTTCTCGCATCTCGCGCACGGTGTCGGCGAACTTGCCTTTCACCGGCTCCAGGATGCGCTTGCCTTCCACGTGCTTGTATTCGCCCTTGTTGAAGTCGCTGGCCGAGCCGTAATACTCCTTGTAGAGCTTGCCGTCAACCTCCACCGTGGTGCCGGGCGACTCTTCATGGCCGGCGAACAGCGAGCCGATCATCACCATGCTGGCACCGAAGCGCATGCTCTTGGCGATGTCGCCATGGTGGCGGATGCCGCCGTCGGCAATGATGGGTTTGGTGGCCACGCGCGCGCACCACTTCAGCGCCGACAACTGCCAGCCCCCGGTGCCGAAACCGGTCTTCAGCCGCGTGATGCAGACCTTGCCGGGGCCAATGCCGACCTTGGTCGCGTCCGCGCCCCAGTTCTCCAGATCGATCACGCCCTCGGGCGTGCCGACATTGCCGGCGATGACGAAGGCCAGCGGAAGCTTGTGCTTGATATGCGCAATCATGCGCTGCACGCTGTCGGCATGGCCATGGGCGATGTCGATGGTGATGTAGTCGGCGCCAACGCCATCAGCCGCCAGGCGGTCGATCACCGCGTAGTCGGCGTCTTTGACGCCCGAGCTGATCGAGACGAACAGGCCCTTGTCGCGCATCGCTCGTGCATAGGCCACGTTGTCGAGGTCGAAGCGGTGCATCACGTAGAAGTAGCCATTCGCGGCCAGCCATTCGGTGATGGACTCGTCGACGACCGTCTTCATGTTGGCGGGAACGACCGGCAGCTTGAAGCGGCGCGGGCCGAATTCGATCGAGGTGTCGCACTCGCTGCGGCTCTCCACGCGGCATTTGCGCGGCAGCAGCAGGATGTTGTCGTAGTCGAAGATTTCCATGGTGTTCAAGTTCGCAAGTGTCGGCGTGCGTTGAGGCAGTGCACGTCCTGGGCTGCGAGCGCTTGACTTGGATCCCGGCTGTTCCGCGAGGCCAGGCGGAGGGGCCTGGTGCGGACACAAAAAACCGGACGCCAAAATTTGGGCCCGGTGCCCGATTCTACGCAGCTTCAGGCGCAATAGCGGCCGGGTTTTGCGGAAGAGGCCCACCTCGTAGCCATCGCTACACTTGCGGCCATGGCCCGCGAACCCGGCGGGCGCCAGGAAAAGTCTCATGCATTCAGTCGTCATCAGCGGCACCGGCCTCTATCAGCCCCCGCACACCATCAGCAACGCCGAGCTGGTCGAGTCATTCAACCGCTATGTGGAGTTGCAGAACGCCCAGCACGCAGCCGCCATCGCCGCCGGCGAGCGCGAGCCGCTGACGCCGTCCAGCGTCGAGTTCATCGAGAAAGCCTCGGGTATCAAGCAGCGCTACGTGATCGACAAGGCGGGCGTGCTTGACCCTACCCGCATGTATCCGCGCTTTGAGGAACGCGCCGACGACCAGCTCTCGCTGATGGCCGAGATCGCGGTGGATGCCGGTGCCAAGGCCTTGGCCGCCGCCGGCAAGAAGCCCGAGGACGTGGACCTGGTGATCTGCTCGGCTGCGAACATGCAGCGCGCCTACCCGGCCATGGCGGTGGAGATCCAGCAGGCACTGGGCTGCGGCGGCTACGGCTATGACATGAACGTGGCTTGCTCTTCGGCCACCTTCGCGCTGGAGCAAGCCTACAACGCGGTGCGCAGCGGCGCGTCCAAGTGCGTGCTGATCGTCAACCCCGAGATCACCTCCGCCCATCTGGAGTGGAAGGACCGCGACTGCCACTTCATTTTTGGCGATGTCTGCACCGCCATCGTCGTTGAGCGTGCTGACCTGGCGACCTCCGCTGACCAGTGGGAAATCCTCGGCAGCAAGGCCGCCACGCAGTTCTCCAACAACATCCGCAACAACTTCGGCTTCCTGAACAAGGCCGAGGACAGCGACCCGGACGCCCGCGACAAGACCTTCCGCCAGGAAGGCCGCAAGGTCTTCAAGGAAGTGGTGCCGCTGGCCGCTGCGCACATCGAGGCGCATCTGGCTTCACTGAACTTCGAGCCCACCGCCGTACGCCGCTACTGGCTGCACCAGGCCAATCTGGGCATGAACCAGCTGGTGATCAAGAAGCTGGTCGGCGGCGAGGCCGGCTCCGACGTGGCGCCGCTGATCCTGGACGAGTTCGCCAACACCGCGTCTGCCGGTTCCATCATCGCCTTCCATCGCCACCACGGCGATCTGGCCGCGGGCGACCTGGGCGTGATCTGCTCCTTCGGCGCCGGCTATTCGATCGGCAGCGTGATCGTCAGGAAGCGCGCCTGAGGCATGACTGGCGGCAGTACGTGGCTCGCCCGCTAGCATCGCCGCCATGACAAGTCTGAAGCTTCTGATCCTGGGTGGCACCCGCTTCGTCGGGCGCCATATCGTCGAGACGGCGCTGGCACGTGGTCATGAGCCGACCCTGTTCAACCGTGGCCAGAGTGGCGCGGCGCTATTCCCCGGCGTCGAATGCCGGCTGGGCGACCGTCAGTCCGACCTGTCGGCACTCGTCCAGGGCGAATGGGACGCGGTGATCGACACCTGCGGCTATCTGCCGCGCGAGGTGGCGGCCAGCGCTGACATGCTGGCCAGTCGGGTAGGAGCCTATGCCTACATCTCCAGCATCTCGGCGTATGCAAGCTTCGGCAGGCCGAATGACGAGAGCTCGCCGCTGGGCGTGCTGGCTGATCCGCACACCGAGGTGGTCGACGGCGCCTCCTATGGGCCTTTGAAAGCCGCCTGCGAGGCGGTGCTGATGGCGCGCGTCGGTGCTGATCGCGCACTGATCATCCGCCCCGGCCTGGTGGTCGGGCCGCACGATCCGACCGAACGTTTCACCTACTGGCCCGCTCGCATCTCGCTAGCGGCGGCGGGCGAACGCGTGCTGGTGCCGGCGCCGGCTGACGCTGGCCTGCAGTTCATCGACGCGCGTGATCTGGCCGCCTTCGTGCTGGATGCGTTGGAGCAGGGGCGGCGCGGCGCCTACAACGCGGTGGCCGCACCCGACCAGTGGCGGCGCGATGAGCTCTTACAGGCCTGCGTTGCTGCGGCCGGTACGCAGCCGACCTGGGCCTGGGCCGATGGGGACTGGCTGGACGCCCAGGGCGTCAAACCCTGGAACGATCTGCCGCTGTGGTTGCCTGATTCGGCCGAGTACGCGGGCTTCATGCAAGCGCGCAATGCCAAGGCGCTGGCTGCTGGCCTGCGCATCCGGCCCTTGGCCGAGACGGTGGTCGATACGCTTGACTGGTGGCGCAGCCTGCCGCCCGATCAGCGCCGCTTCAGCAAGGCCGGCCTTAGCCCGGAACGCGAGGCGCAGCTGCTGGCCGCGCAGCCGCAATAGGGCTTATTGCATCGCGCTAAGGCGCGCTGGCTGCGCTGGCCGGCGCTTCGACGGGCGGCTGCGTTTCGTCCTCGTAGACCCAGTCGCCATCGCGCATCGCCACGCCAGGGACGGCCGGCATCGGCTGCACCGGCGTGCCGCGCAAAGCCTCGCTCATCAACTCGATCCAGGCCGGCAGCGCCAGACCGCCGCCGCTTTCGCGCTCGCCCAGGCTGCGCGGCTGGCTATAGCCCATCCACACCACCGCCACCAAGCTGGGGTGGAAGCCGGCGAACCACGCATCCACTGCATCGTTGGTGGTGCCGGTCTTGCCGTAGATGTCGCTGCGCCGGAGTTGGGTCGAGGCGCGCGCTGCGGTGCCGCTGCGCGTGACTTCCTGTAGCAGACTGGCGGTGACGAAGGCATTGCGGGCCGGAATGGCGCGCTTCTCTTCACTGGGTGAGTCGGCCTCGGCCGAGAACAAGATCCGCCCCTTGGCGTCGACGATCCGTTCGATCAGCAAGGGCTTAAGCAGATAGCCGCCGTTGGCAAATACCGCGTACGCCGAGGCCATCTGCATCGGTGTCACAGCGCCTGAACCCAGTGCCAAGGTCAGGTTGTCTGGCTGCTTGTCCCTGTCCAGACCGAAGCGCGCCGCCCAGTCGCGAGTTGCGGAGGGGCCGACCTGTTGCAACAGCCGGATCGAAACCATGTTCTTTGAGCGCGCCAGCGCCTGGCGCAGTGTGATCGGGCCGTCGTAGCGAGCGTCGGAGTTCTTGGGCTCCCAGTCGCCGATGCTGATGGGCTCATCGTCGATCACGCTGGCCGGCGTCAGACCGTGTTCCAGTGCGGCCGAGTAGAGGATGGGCTTGAAGCTGGAGCCGGGCTGGCGCCACGCGCTGCTGGCATGGTTGAACTGGTTACGTGCGAAGTCGAAGCCTCCGACCAACGCGCGCACCCGCCCGCTGCCAGGCTCCAGCGCCACCAGTGCGCCTTCGGCCTCGGGCTGCTGCGTGATGGCCCAGGCGCCCTTGGGCTCGGCCTTGGTAGGCCCGCCGCGCAGCACCCGGACAATGGAGCCGGGGCGGATGCGAAGTTCCGCTTTGGCCTTGGCGGACAGCCCGGCTTGCACGCTGCGCAGGCCTTCGCCGCTGATCACGATGTCCTCGCCGCTCTGCAGGCTGGCCAGCACCTTGGTGGGGCTCGCCTCTGTGACCACCGCAGCACGCAGCTCATCCTGGTCGGGATGCTCGGCCAAGGCCTTGGTGATCGTCGCGTCACGCGCAGCCGGGTCCTCGGCAAGCACCACATGGCCATCGGGTCCGCGCCAGGGCTTGCGCCGCTCATGCTCCATGAGGCTGGCGCGCAGGCCCCGGTAGGCGGCGGCCTGCTCGCGCGAGTCGAGCGAGGTGTAGACGTTCAAGCCCAGGGTATAGGTTTCTTCTCCATACTGGGCGTGCACTTGCTGACGCGCCATCTCGGCAACGAACTCGGCATGCAGGCGCGGGTCTTGCGGGCTGCGGATGTGCAGCTTCTCGGCTTTTGCGGCGGCCAGCTGCGTAGCGTCGATCTGGCCGAGCTCGTGCATGCGCCCCAGCACCACCAGCTGCCGGCGCTGGGCTCGGCTGAAGTTGACCACCGGGTTGGCATAGATGGGGTTTTGCGGCAGGCCGGCGAGCATCGCGGTTTCGGCGATGGATAGCTCCTTCAGGCTCTTGCCGAAATAGATGCGCGCCGCCGCCTCGAAACCGTAGGCGCGCTGGCCCAGATAGATCTGGTTCATGTACAGCTCAAGGATCTGGCCTTTGCTGAGCTGCGACTCGATCTTCAGCGTCAGCAGCAGCTCGATGAACTTGCGGCTGTAGAGCTTTTTCTTGGTGAGGTAGAAGTCCCGCGCCAGCTGCTGTGTGAGTGTCGAGCCCCCGCCTTTGCGGCTCATGCTGGTGAGATTGCCCACCAGCGCGCGCAGGATGCCGGTGGCCGAAATGCCGCCATGTGCGTAGAACTCGTGGTCCTCGATGGCCAGCAAGGCGTCCTGCATGGGCTCGGGAATCTGGTCCAAGGGCAGGAAGCGGCGCCGCTCGGCGCCGAACTCGCCGATCTGCACGCCATCGGCGGTGTACACGCGCAGTGGCTGTTTGGGGCGGTAGTCCGTCAGCTGTTCCAGGTCGGGCAGCTGGGGATAGACCACGGCCGCAGCGATCGCCAGCACCAGCAAGAGCAGCGCAGGCAGCGCCAGCAGCAGGACCAGCAGACGGGGACGGGTCAGGCCCGACATGGAGGACTCAGAACGCATGCGGCGGTTCAGGGCAGGGCGGACGGAAGGTGTGCGGAGGAGCGGCGATTATCAACGTCCGTTCGCATCCCTGACCTGGGTCATTGGGTTATCGTTCCGGCCATGAGCGAGATGACTTTCTACTGGCACGACTACGAAACCTTCGGGCGCGTGCCGCGGCGTGACCGGCCGTCGCAGTTTGCCGGCGTGCGCACCGATGCCGACCTGAACGAAGTCGGCGAGCCCCTGATGCTGTACTGCCAGCCGGCCCCCGACTTTCTGCCTGAACCCGAAGCTTGCCTGCTGACAGGCATCCTGCCTCAGGCCTGCCTAGCGCAGGGAGTGCCCGAGCATCAGTTTGCCGCAGCTATCGAGACCGAACTGGCTCGCCCCGGCACGGTGGGCGTGGGCTACAACACCATTCGCTTCGATGATGAGGTGACCCGGCATCTGTTCTGGCGCAGCCTGATCGACCCCTATGCGCGCGAATGGCAGAACGACTGCGGGCGCTGGGACATCCTGGACGTGGTGCGCTGCGCCTACGCGCTGCGGCCTGATGGCATCGAGTGGCCCAAGCACGAGGATGGCCGGCCTTCCTTCAAGCTGGAACATCTGACGGTGGCCAATGGCCTGGTGCACGAGGCGGCGCACGATGCGCTCTCCGATGTGCGCGCCACCATTGCGCTGGCACGTTTACTCAAGAACGCTCAGCCCAAGCTGTGGGACTTCTGCCTCAAGCTGCGCAAGAAGGAAGCGGTCTGGGCTGAGATCGGCACCGGCCGGCCATTCCTACACATCTCGGGCATGTATGGGCCCGAGCGGGGGTGCATCGCCTTGGTGTGGCCGCTGGCACCCCATCCGACCAACAAGAATGAGCTGATCGTCTGGGACCTGTCTGAAGACCCGGCCGAGCTCTTCGGTCTGGATTCGGCCACCATCCGCGAGCGCATGTTCACCCGCCAGGACGCATTGCCTGAAGGCGTGACGCGGCTGCCGATAAAGACCATCCACGTCAACAAGTCGCCGGTCGTGATCGGCCAGCTGAAGACCCTGTCGCCTGAGATGGCCAGCCGCTGGGGCTTGGACCTGGCACTCGGTCAGCGCCACGCGCAGCAGCTGGCCGTCGATGGACGCCGGCTGGATGGCGTCTGGTCGGAAGTGTTCTCAAGGCCCGCGGCGGACGTAGCGCCGGACGTCGACGAGGATTTGTACGGCGGCTTTGTCGGCAATGAAGATCGGCGAAGCTTGCAGCGCCTGCGTTCGCTGTCGGGTGAGCAACTGGCCGACCGCGCCGCTGCGGGGAAAGTCGGCTTCGCCGACGCCCGGTTGGGTGAACTGCTGTTCAGGTATCGGGCGCGCAACTTCGCGTCCACACTGGATGAGGCCGAGCGCGAGCGCTGGCAGCATCACTGCGCACAGCGGCTGCACGATGGCATCGACGGCGCGCTGACCGTGCAGGCTTTCTGCGAGCGCATCGACGCCCTGAGCGAGACCGCAGACGAACGGGGGCAGGACATCCTGTCATCGCTGTACGACTACGCCGAGCAGATCGCTCCCGAGCGCTGAAAACGCCTTGGCTTGGCGCAACAAAGCGCTGAACAGCGGCCCGATCAGGGGTTTTCGGCAGCGACTAAAAGCCCGACAAGTGCAATAGTCTCATCAACGACGACAGGATGTGGCGCCATTGCGTGTGCCACGCTTACCCGAAGGAGATCCGGAATGACCACATCGAGTGACGCTGCCGACCCGATCGCAGCCCGTATGCGAGCGCTGCTCGTGCGCGCTCCAACGGCATTGGGCTTTGTCGATGCCGGGCACCTAACGGTGGTGAGCGAGCAGTTCAATCACTTGTTCGGACATGGGGACGACACCGACCTGTGCACCCAAGCCGTGCGGGCCATTCTTGTGTCGGATCTGGCGCACACCAGCCTCAATGAACGCCTCGGTGCTGCTTTCGCAGCCGGAAGACCCTTGGACGAGGAGATCGAGTGCGTTCGCAAGGACGGTTCGCGTTTCTGGGGCCGACTGCAAGCCACGCCTGTGCACTGGGATATGCCGACCGGCGAGGCCTTGTGGATCATCGAAGACATCACGGCTGCGCGCCAGCTGAGGATGCAGCCCACGTGGACGGCCAAGCACGATGTGCTGACCGAACTCGCAAACCGGCGTGAGTTTGAGCGTCGACTGGCCGAACATGTCGGCAGCCGACGCCATGAACCCGTCTCGGTGCTGTGGGTGGATGTCGATCAGTTCCGCTCGGTCATCAATCAGATGGGCGCCGAGGTTGCCAACCACTTCCTATACGGCTTGGGCCAGATGCTGGTCACCAAGGTTAGGGCGACCGACCCCGTGGCCCGGATGGAGGACGACCATTTCGCTGTGCTGCTGCCCGACTGCGATCAGCATTACGCGGAGATCGTGGCCGAGAAGATGCGGTCGGCGATTGCTGGCTATCGTCTGCGCTGGGGTTTGCATCGCACCCGCGTGAAGGCTTGCGTCGGTGTTGTGCAGTTGCAGCCCAGCCTTGAAACGGTGGACGCCGTGTTGGGCGCCGCGACGCTGGCCTGTGCTGAGGCCAAGGCGGCCGGCGGCGACTCGGTCCGCGTCTTCGTGTCGACTGGCGGATTCGAGCAACTCGCCGGTTGAAGATTGCGGGTAGACACCCGCCAAGCAAAAGGCCCGGGCGAGACCGGGCCTTTGCATTTGTTCTGGCGGAGAGGGCGTCCCCCCGAGAATGGCGTATTCATTGGGCTGTAGGGGCGTCAATCGCGCTTACCCACAAATTGACCCACAAAATTTTTGACTCATTGCCTGAGC
Source organism: Roseateles sp. (assembly GCF_044373315.1). Taxonomy (GTDB): domain Bacteria; phylum Pseudomonadota; class Gammaproteobacteria; order Burkholderiales; family Burkholderiaceae_C; genus JACDQM01. The sequence goes on from NZ_JBILQK010000058.1 coordinate 24,462, forward strand.
TGACAGCCGATCTTCAGTCCCGAAGGCAGTTGGGCCGAAAGACCGGTGGGCCACTCTGCCGACTGATGTTTCATCCGCCAAAGGAAGCAGTCCCGGTCGGTCCTGGGCGTCACTCTCGCGGGCGCGAAGCCAGGGAGATGGCCTCAGAACTGATCCGCCTCGACCGCTGATTTTTAGCAAAACAGCAGCGCGCGAAATGCTCCGATCCTGGCCCACATTTGTTGTCATGGATCGCTCCGCCTTGATTCGCCAGTGCCACGCCGATGGCGCCCGCCCAGGTCGCCGTCGCGCGCGCGTGGCCCTGGATCTGCGCACGCACGGGCCGGTTCTGGTGGCGCTCGCACAGTCGCGACGGATGCCCTTGGCCGTGTTGTTGAGGACGGCGCTTGCCGAGTGGCTGACATCCCATGCTGTTGCCGAAGGGACAGCTGAGGCCGAAGCCTCCACCGAGGTTCCGGACTCGTCGATCCAGCCCGGGCGCATCGTCAAGGTCACACTGCGCATGCCCGCCAGATCAGCCACTAGGCTGGCCCGCGACGCCCACGCTGCCGACAGCTCGCAAGGGCACTATGTCGCCCAACTGCTGGAAGGCCTGCCACCGGTCCCAGTGCCTGCCGATCTGGAAGAGAACCGTCGAGCCCTGATGGCGTCCACCGTCACCCTGGCGGCCCTGCTGAGTGATCTTCGAGCGCTGGAGCGTGGCCTGAGCCGGGCAGGGCGGGTGGATCTGGCCGCCTGCGCGGCCGAGATTCGTCCGGTTTCTGAAGCGGTGAGCCACCACCTGGATCAGGCCTCCGCCTTGTTGGCGGAGCTGGCGAGGAGCCGGCGCCGCCCCTCCCTTGGTGCTGGTGCGGCTTGAGGTCATCG
>NZ_JBILQK010000140.1:0-6230 GCF_044373315.1 Roseateles sp.
TGATGCTGCCACTCTTGATCGGCACCACGCCCATCAGGCTCTTCAACAAGGTGCTCTTGCCCACGCCGTTGCGGCCCAGGATCACGCTGATCTCGCCCTGCTGCGCCTCGAAGCTCAGGCCGCGCAGGATGTGGCTGCCGCCGTAGTACTGGTGGATGTTGTCGACCTTCAGCATGTTGGGCCCTTGCGTGTGCGGCAGATGGGTCGTCCGGAGCGATCGACGGGCAGCGGGCGCCCTATTGCGCTCATGCCCCCCGCCGCGGGCTGCGCCCTTGGCTCATCCTTTGCTTCGCTCTCAACGCCCAAGGTACACCTCCACCACCTTCTCGTTGGCCTGCACCTCGGACAGCAGGCCCTCGGCCAGCACTGAACCTTCGTGCAGGACTGTGACCTTCTTGCGTCCTTCCGTGAGCTGGTCGACGAACTTCATGTCGTGCTCCACCACCACCAGCGAATGCTTGCCTTCGAGGCTCAGGAAGAGCTCTGCGGTGCGCTCGGTTTCCTCGTCGGTCATGCCGGCCACCGGCTCGTCCAGCAGCAGCAGCATCGGGTCCTGCATCAAGAGCATGCCGATCTCCAGCCACTGCTTCTGGCCGTGCGAAAGCAGGCCGGCCTGCGTCTGCGCCTGCGGCAGCAGGTGGATGAGTTGCAGGGTCTCGGCGATGCGGTCCAGCTGCGCGCCGCTCAGGCGCGAGAACAGGCTGGCACGCACGCGGCGGTCAGCCTTCAGCGCCAGCTCCAGGTTCTCGAACACGCTGAGCTGCTCGTAGACCGTGGGTTTCTGAAACTTGCGGCCGATGCCGATCTGAGCGATCTCGTTTTCGCGCAGGCGCAAGAGGTTGATGTTCTGGCCGAAGCTGGCCGTGCCGCTGTCGGGCCGGGTCTTGCCGGTGATCACGTCCATCATCGTGGTCTTGCCCGCGCCGTTGGGGCCGATGATGCAGCGTAGTTCGCCCACATCGACCATCAGGCTGAGCTTGTTCAGCGCGCGGAAGCCGTCGAAGGACACGGTGATCTCGTCCAGATACAGCGCCACGCCGGTGCCGAAGTCCGGCAGGCCGGCCTTGAGCACACGGCCGAAGCTGGCGCCGCGGTCGCCCGACGACTGCTGCGTGGCCGCTTCCTTGGATGCATGTTCGACACGGGCCTTGGCGCCCTGCTCCATCAGATCCGGCGTCATGGTGCCTGCTCTCCTTGTGCAGCCTTCTTCCTGATGCCACCGATCTTGCGCGCCAGCCCGATCAGGCCCTGCGGCAGGAACAGCGTCACCGCGATGAACAAGGCGCCCAGGAAGTAAAGCCAGAACTCCGGAAAGGCCTGGGTGAACCAGCTCTTGGCGCCGTTGACGAAGAAGGCACCGACGATGGGGCCGATCAGCGAGGCGCGTCCGCCCACCGCAGTCCAGATCGCGATCTCGATGGACGCCGCGGTCGACATCTCGCCCGGGTTGATGATGCCCACCTGCGGCACATAGAGCGCGCCGGCCACGCCGCACATCAAGGCCGACAGCACCCAGATCGCCAGCTTGTAGGCCAGCGGGTCGTAGCCGGTGAACATCACGCGGCTCTCAGCGTCGCGGATGGCCTGCAGCACGCGGCCGAACTTGCTGCTGACGATCCAGCGCGCCAGCAGGAAGAAGGCGATCAGCGTCAGGCCAGTCAGCACGAACAGTGCCATGCGCGTGGACGGCTGAGCCAGCGGCACGCCGAGGATGCGCTTGAAATCGGTGAAGCCGTTGTTGCCGCCGAAGCCGGTCTCGTTGCGGAAGAACAGCAGCATGGCGGCGAAAGTCAGCGCCTGCGTGATGATCGAGAAGTACACGCCCTTGATGCGACTGCGGAAGGCGAAGAAGCCGAACACGAGGGCCAGCAGGCCCGGCACCGCCAGCACCATCAGCATCTGGAAGGCGAAGGAATCGCTGAAGCTCCAGTGCCAGGGCAGCGCCTTCCAGTCCAGAAAGACCATGAAGTCCGGTAGATCGCTCTGGTAATTGCCCTCGCGGCCGATCTGGCGCATCAGGTACATGCCCATCGCATAGCCGCCCAGGGCGAAGAACAGGCCGTGGCCCAGCGAGAGGATGCCGGTGTAGCCCCAGATCAGGTCCATGGCCAGCGCGCAGATCGCGTAGCACATGATCTTTCCGATCAGGCCCACGGCATAGTCACTCAGGTGCAGCGCATGGCCCTCAGGCACAAGCAGATTGAGCACCGGCGCCAGCACGGTGACAGTGATCAGCGCGGCCAGCACTGCCGTCCAGCCTCTGGGCGAGAGCAGGCGCGGCCGCTGGGGCAGCAAGGCGGCGTTGGAGGTGGCAGGCGTGTTCGTCATCATCGGTGTGCTCATCGTCATGCTTCGGCGGAACGACCCTTCATCGCGAACAGGCCTTGCGGCCGCTTCTGGATGAAGACGACGATGAAGACCAGCACCATGATCTTGGCCAGCACAGCGCCCTGCCAGCCTTCCAGCAGCTTGTTCAGGATGCCCAGCCCGAGGCCGGCGTAGACCGTGCCGGCCAACTGGCCCACGCCGCCCAGCACCACCACCATGAAGCTGTCGACGATATAGCTCTGGCCCAGGTCCGGGCCGACGTTGCCTACCTGGCTGAGTGCGCAGCCTGCCAAGCCGGCGATGCCGGCGCCGAGCGAGAAGGCATAGGTGTCGATGCGCGCCGTGTTGACGCCCATGCAGGACGCCATGCGGCGGTTCTGCGTGACGCCGCGCACGAACAGGCCCAGGCGCGTCCGGGCGATCAGCAGGGCCACACCGGCCAGCACCAGCATCGCGAAGACGATGATGGCCAGGCGGTTATAGGGCAGCACCAGATTGGGCAGCACCTGGATGCCGCCGGACAGCCAGGCGGGATTCTCCACCGGCACGTTCTGCGCGCCGAACAAGGAACGCACTGCCTGCATCAGCACCAGCGAGATGCCCCAGGTGGCCAGCAGCGTTTCCAGCGGCCGGCCGTAAAGCCAGCGGATCACGCTGCGCTCCAGCGCCGCGCCCACCAGCGCCGCGGCCATGAAGGAAGCGGGAATCGCCAGCAGCACGTAGTAGTCGAAGGCCCCGGGCAAATAGGCCTTGAACAGGTTCTGCACGACATAGGTGGCATAGGCGCCAACCATCATCAGCTCGCCGTGCGCCATATTGATCACGCCCATCAGGCCATAGGTGATGGCCAGGCCCAGGGCGACCAGCAACAGGATGGAACCCAGACTCAGGCCGGTGAAGATCAGGCCAGCACGCTCGCCCCAGGCCAGGCGCGTTTCCAGCGCGGAGAGGGCCTGCGACAGCGCGGACTTGACCTCCACATCGCCCTCGGCGGCGATACGCTCCAGCAGCAGCGACTTGATGGCCGGCTCGCTGCCAGCGGCCAGCAGGCGCGCGGCTTCCAGGCGCTTGGCCTTGTCGGGCGAGGTCAGCAGGAGGCCGGCGCGCAGCTGCGCCAGCCGGGCTTTCACATCGGCATCAGCCTCGCCGGCCAGGGCCTTGTCCAGAAGCGGCAACTGGGATTCGTCCAGGCCCTGTTTAGCGAGCTCCGCCACCGCGGCGCGGCGCGTCGCGAGATCGCTGGCGAAGAGCTGCAGCGCGGCCTGCGCCGCCTGCAGCGCGCCGCGCATGCGGTTGTTGTTGAGCACATCCTCGGCATCCTCCGGCAGCGTGGCGGGCTGGCCGCTGGCCGCATCGATCACCTGCGCTCCATCGACCACCAGCACCTGCTTGGGCGTGAGCTTGACGGCGTCGTCCAGCAGCGCCTGCACAAAGGCCGGCAAACCCGCCGCGCCGTCGGCCGCAGCCGCATTGAGCGCCGCAATGCGCGCATCCGTCTCGCCCGCCGCAATGGCACGGGCCTGGTCCGGGGTCAGGGCTTGCGCCTGGCCGCTGCTCAAGCAAAGCAGCAGCCAGACGCCCGCTGCGACAAGCAGGCGCTGGATCGTCATGGTCGGAAGGGGATGAGCTGTCGGTCAGGTGGGCTTACTTAGCGACCGGCTCGTCCTTCTTGCCCTTGTTCTCAGGGATGTAGGGGCTCCACGGCTGGGCCTTGACCGGGCCGGGGGTCTTCCACACCACGTTGAACTGGCCGTCAGCCTTGACTTCGCCGATGAACACCGGCTTGTGCAGGTGGTGGTTCTTCGGGTCCATGGTGCTCGTGAAGCCGCCCGGTGCCTTGAAGGTCTGGCCGGCCATCGCGGCGATCACCTTATCGGTGTCGGTGCTCTTGGCCTTGGTGACGGCCTGCGCCCACATATTGAAGCCGATGTAGGTGGCCTCCATCGGGTCATTGGTCAGCGGCTTGTCCTTGTGGCCGGGGATATTCTTGGCCTTGGCATAGGCGCTCCACTTCTTGACAAACTCGGCATTGGCCGGGTTCTTGATGCTCATGAAGTAGTTCCAGGCAGCCAGGTGGCCGACCAGCGGCTTGGTGTCCACGCCGCGCAACTCTTCCTCACCCACCGAGAAGGCCACCACCGGCACATCGGTCGCCTTCAGGCCCTGGTTGCCCAGCTCCTTGTAGAAGGGCACGTTGGAGTCACCGTTGATGGTGGACACCACCGCGGTCTTCTTGCCCTCGGAAGCGAACTTCTTGATCTTGGCGATGATGCCCTGGTAATCGCTATGACCGAAGGGGGTGTACTCCTCCATGATGTCGGTGTCCGCCACGCCCTTGGACTTCAGGAACGCACGCAGGATCTTGTTGGTGGTGCGCGGGTACACATAGTCGGTACCCAGCAGCACGAAGCGCTTGGCCGAACCGCCGTCCTTGCTCATCAGGTATTCCACCGCGGGAATGGCCTGCTGGTTCGGCGCGGCGCCGGTGTAGAACACGTTCTTGGACAGCTCTTCGCCCTCGTACTGCACCGGGTAGAACAGCAAGGAGTTCAGTTCCTCAAAGACCGGCAGCACCGACTTGCGACTGACCGAAGTCCAGCAGCCGAAGACCACGGCCACCTTGTCCTGCGAGATCAGCTGCTTGGCCTTCTCAGCGAACAGCGGCCAGTTGGAGGCCGGGTCCACCACCACCGGTTGCAGCTTCTTGCCCAGCAGGCCGCCCTTGGCATTGATCTCGTCGATGGCCATCAGCACCGTGTCCTTGAGCACGGTCTCCGAGATGGCCATGGTGCCGGACAGGCTGTGCAGCACGCCCACCTTGATGGTGTCGGCAGCCTGCGCGGCGGGCAAGCCGAAGGCGGCAGCGCCCAGGGCAACGGCAGACAGGTTCAGGGCACGGCGGGACAAGAGTTTCATGACGGGGCTCCGTTCGAGTGTCAGTGGGTGAATGAATCGCACTGGACCCAGTCTCGGCAGCCGCCCCGTTTTGGGGAATACGCCATCTGGCGTAGTGCCCCGCGCGGGCGTCGCGTCAACAGCCGCGCGAGGGCTTGCCCGGACACGCGCTCAGTCGCGCTTCGGCGCGATCTGTGCCACGACAACGCGGTCGCGACCATGCAACTTGCCTTCCAGCAAGGCATGGTCAGCGCGCGAGATGGCGGTGTCCATGGCCTCCTGGGCCTGCACCTCGGCCAGACCGATGGTGGCGGTGATCGTGAGCGGCACGCCGGTCTGCACCTCAACCGCGTGCGCGCGCAGATCATCCAGCATGCGAGCGACCACGGTCTGAGCGGCCGCCTCGCTCTCGCAGCGCAGCAATGCGACGAACTCCTCGCCGCCGAAGCGGAAGAAGGGGTCGCTCTCACGCAGCACCGTGCGCAGCCGATCCACCACATGGCGCAGCGCCAGATCACCGGCCTGATGCCCGAAACGATCATTGACCGACTTGAAATGGTCCAGGTCGACCATGGCGACGAAAAGCTGGCTGCCGGCGCGCCGCGCGTCACGCCGGCACTGCTCGAAAGCGGCTTCCAGGCCATGGCGCAGCGGCAGACCCGTCAAGGGGTCGATCCGTGAAGTGGCCGTCTCCATCAGATGCTTCAGCTCGGACAGGCGCGCCACCATCGCGCTCTGCTCACGTTCGTAGGCACCCATGTCGGCATCGCTGGCGGCATGCCCGCCCAGCTTGGCCAGGCACAGACCGCGTACCGCCTGATGCATGCGCGCATGCGCGCGGTCGATGCCGGCCACCAGTCGCGCGTCCACCTTGTCGAGCTGGCTTCGCTCACGCAGAAACCACATGCCGAAGCGGCACAGCAGATGCGATTGCGGCCTCAGCATCTCGTCGCCCGGGGACTCCAGCAGCAGCGCGCAGCGCAGCAGCTTCTGGTTCCAGGCCAGAT
>NZ_JBILQK010000059.1:0-25098 GCF_044373315.1 Roseateles sp.
AACAGCGACCTCGACAAGCAGGTCTGGCTGAGCTCGCTTGGCATCGTCGAATGCGTCGCCTACGCGGCATCCCGTATCAAGCGCTGATCAGTCGGGCAAGAACGCCGGCTGCTTTGCGCTTACGCTGCGAAGCCGACGCCCAGGTTCTGCGGCTTCATTCAGGCTGTATGCCGACCATTTCGCCACCCGCCATGACTGACAGCTGTCGACTCTGAGCGGTCAACGGTAGCCGGGAACTCAGAGACGGCGAGCAGACGCTGAACCTATGCCTGAGCCGCACAAGGCTTGCCTCGCCGAAGACGGCCTTTCAAGTCGGCAAGAGCAGCGAGACGGTGCCCTCTAGGCCACGCAGGCGACGGGCGCCTGGGGCTCAGTCAGCCACGCTGCCTGTCGTCCTGCAACAAGCTCATCACCTTGGTGGTGATGATGTCCACCGCCGGACCGTTGGCACCGTGCGGCAGGATCACGTCGGCGTTGCGCTTGGTCGGCTCGATGAACTGCTTGTGCATGGGGCGCACGGTCTCCAGGTACTGGTTCACCACCGACTCGGTGCTGCGGCCACGCTCCGAAATATCGCGCTGCAGCCGGCGGATGAAGCGCACGTCCGAGGCCGTGTCCACATAGATCTTCAGCGACATCATGTTGCGCAGCTTGGTGTCGTACAAGGCAAACAGGCCCTCGACCAGGATCACCGGTGCGGGCTTCACGGTGATGGTTTCGCTGGAGCGGTTGTCGGCCGCGAAGTCATACACCGGCATCGCTATCGCCTCACCCTTGCGCAGCGCGGCCAGGTGCTGCGCCATCAGCGGCCAGTCAAAGGCATCGGGATGGTCGTAGTTCTGCTTGCGCCGGTCCTCTGGCGGCATGTGGGACTGGTCGCGGTAGTAGTCATCCTGCATCACCACCGCCACGTTGTCCGGCCCGATGGCAGCCAGGACCTGGCGCGTCACCGTCGATTTGCCGCTGCCGCTGCCCCCTGCGACACCGATGACGAAGGGCTTGTGAGAGGTTTTGGGCATCGGGTCGTACAGCTTGTTTGCTCGGGCGAAGTCCGGAACTGTACAAGCTGGCGAGCCGATGTTGAGCGGCCCAGGGGCTGCGCTTCAGGCCGTGAGCCGCCGTTCATGCCATGAGCGGTGATCGGCGGGTAGCTTGGCGGTGAATGCAGTGAACCCCAACAAAGGTCGTCGCCCGTCTCGCCACCTATGCCTTGCTCCACAGGTGAATGTTGGGGTTCGTGGACTCACCCCAACCTACCGGGCTGCAAGCAAACACCGGCCCATCGCCACCGCGCAAGCAGGGGAGCGGGCAGGTCTGATGCGAAGGTAAAGGAGGAGGACGCGCAGCGGCCGGGGGACACGAAGCATCAGGCCTGCCTGCTCTCCTGCGCTCCCCCGCGAAGCCGACAGCGACGCGCCATGAAATGAAAAAGGGGGCCGCAGCCCCCTTTCCACTTTCACAGCCCTTGCCCCCTGACTCAGGGCTTCAGGTGCTGCGCCAGGAACTTCTCCATCGCCTCGTAGAACTCGAAGCGGTTTTCCTCGTTGGCGAAACCGTGGCCTTCGTTGTCCTTGACCATGTATTGCACGGTCACGCCACGCTTCCTCAGCGCCTCCACCATCTGGTCGCTCTCGCTCTTGACCACGCGCGGGTCCTTGGCGCCCTGGGCGATGAACAGCGGGGTCTTGATCTTGTCGGCGTTCAGTGCCGGCGATGTGGCCGTCAGGCGTTCCTTGTCACGCTCGGGATGGCCCACCATCGCATGCAGCTGGTCCAGGAAGGGCTTCCAGTAGGGCGGGATGCTGTTCATGAAGGTCAGCAGATTGCTCACGCCCACATAGTCCACCGCCGCGGCATACAGATCGGGCGTGTAGGTGATGCCGGCCAGCGTGGCATAGCCGCCGTAGCTGGCGCCATAGATGCCGATGCGCTTGGGATCGGCCACGCCCTGCTTGATCAGCCACTGCACGCCATCGGTGATGTCGTGCTGCATCTTCAGGCCCCACTGGTTGAAGCTGGCCTCCCAGAAGGCGCGGCCATAGCCGGTGGAACCGCGGAAGTTCATCTGCAGCACGCAGTAGCCGCGGCTGGCCAGGAACTGGATCTCGGGGTTGTAGCCCCAGACATCGCGGGCCCAGGGGCCGCCGTGCGGGTTGATCACGCAGGCCACGTTCTTGGCCTGTTCCTTGCCGGCCGGCAGCGTCAGGTAGCCGTTGATGGTCAGGCCGTCGCGGCTCTTGTAGCTGATGGGCTGCATGCGGGCCATGCGCGCCTCGGGCAGCCAGGGCGCGATATCGCCCATCTTCACCAGCGCATCGCTCTTGCGGTCGTAGACATAGCGCGCGCCCGGCGTGCGGTCGTTGGAGGCGGCGACGATGAAGCGCTGCTCGTCGTCGGTGGCGCTCTGCAGGCTCACCTCATAGCCCGGCAGTTTGGCGCGCAGGCGCTCCATCAGTCGGCGCGTGTCGGCGTCGAAGAAATGCTCGCCCGGCTTGTCGGTGACGAAGTTGGCCGTGGTCAGCACCTTGCGCAGGCGCGAGTAGCTGGCGCCGGCCACGTCCACGTCCGGATGGGCATAGACCAGTTGCTCGGCCTCGGCCGCAGGCTTGGCCGGATCGATCAGCACCAGGGCCGACTTGTCGCGGCCGCGGTTGGAGGTGGCGTAGAACTTCTTGTTGTCGAAGTCGAACAGCGCCGGCGCGACGCTGGTGCGGAAGTCGGTGGTGATGATGGGCTTGAAGGCCTCGTCTTCCTTGTCGCGGTAGAGCAGCGTGTTGTTGACGCCGTCGCTGGCGATGGCCATGCGCACCTTGCCGGCATGGTCGGTCTGCCAGCCGACGATATTGCCCGGGTTCTGCGCCACCACGGTCTGCGCGCCGGTCTTCACATTGATGCGCACCACGTCGAACACGCGCTTGTCGCGCTGGTTGTGGCTGACCAGGATGTGCTCGGGGTCGTCGCGCAGGTCGTTGACGAGCTCGGCGCGCAGCGCGTCGCCAGGGGTCAGGTCGGTCACCTTGCCGCTCTTGACGTCCACCGCCACGACGTGGAAGTTCTCGTCGCCGCCGAAGTCCTTCACATACAGCAGGGTGTTGTCGCCCTTCCAGAAGTAGCCGCCGATGTCGCGGGCGCTTTCGCGCGTCAGCTGGCGCGGCTCGCCGACCAGCTGCTTGCCGTCGAAGGCCTGCACGAACAGATTCATGCGCTTGGCCGTGCCGCCATCGCCCACGGCGGGTTGCATGAAGCTCATCCACTGGCCGCTGGTGCTGAGGCGGTAGTAGGCGCGCTCGGGGCTGCGGAAGAAGTCGCGCAGCGGGATCGGGGCGGTGCTGGCCTGCTGGGTGCTGGTCGCGGTGGCTGCTGGCGTGGTTTGGGCCAGGCTCAGCGCGGGCAGGGTCGTCAGGGCAGCGGCACCGATCAGGGCCAGCTGCATCTTCTTGCTGTTGTGTTTGCTGCTCTTCATCCAAAACCTCCGGGGGGTGAACACATGGGGCTGCCACCGGGCGGTGGCGTGGCGTGCATTCTCAGCGCGGGGTCTGCCGGCCTGCAGCCCGATGTGACGGGCTGCAGCATTCGGCGCATGGATGGCGGCATCCGGCGGATGCCTGCCCCGCCTGGGGGCAAGCCTTGCCTCAGGACTTCTTGGCGGGCGCCTTGATCAGGCCTTCGCAGGTGGCGCGTTGCTGGTCGGCGGTCTCGACCTTGGCGCAGATGCCGTTCAGCTGCGTCTTCAGGCGCGCCAGCACGGCTTCATGCTGGCCGTCCTTGTTCCAGTCGGCCAGCTTGGTGCCCACGCGCTGCAGCGAGCGCGCGCTGCGCTCGTAGAAGGCGCCCTTGTCCTTGGCCGCTTCGCTGAACAGCTGGGCCGCGGTCTTCTCGATGCGGGCCTGGTCCTGTGGGGCCAGATCGACCAGCGCGTTGAAGTAGCCCGAGCCCCATTGCAGGCGGGTGGCCGGGCCTTCGCTCTTGTTGAAGGCTTCCTCGTACCAGCGCAGCGCCTCATCCTTGCGGCCCTGCTTGCGGGCATTGCCGCCCAGCTGGCTCATCAGGTAGTAAGGCGAGTGGCTCTTGGCCAGATTGCTTTTGAGCAGCTCGTCCGACTCCTTCCACAGCCCCGCCTGGCCCAGCACATAGGCGGCCGAGGTGATGACGGCCTGGCGCTCGTAGCCGTCGCGGATCTCGCGGTCGGCGCGTGCCACATGCTCGCCCACTTCCTTCAGCAGCGCCGGGCTCAGCGTGGGGCTGAGCGCGTCCTTGGGCTGCTCGACGCGGCCCAGCTGCACGCGCGCCAGCAGCGCGCCCAGGCGGTCGGCGCGCGACAGCGTCATGTCGGTTTCCAGGCGCTTCAGCGCGCCCTCGAATGCCTGCAGCAGCGCGGCCCGCTCGGGGCTGCCGGCGGCGCTCAGCACCTTGACGATGTCGTTCGCGCCATTGCTCAGCACGTCCATGTGTGTGCGCGCCAGCGCCGGCTCGGCCAGCACCTTGCGGGTCAGCGCCTGCAGTGCGGCGTCAGGCTTCACACCCTTGCCCTCGTCGCTGGCGGCCAGGGCCTTGAGCCAAAGGCGCGTGGTGGTTTCCTCGTCGACGCCCTTGCTGGCCACGGCCAGCTGGGCCAGCAGGGCGGGGCGCTCAGCGGCCGGCACCAGCTGTTGTTCATCGCCTTCCCAGCTGTAGAAGCCCAGCATGCGCCACTCGTTGGCGCTGAGCGTCTTGCCGGCCTTTGCGTCAGCCAGCACGGCCTTGGCCGAACGGCCGCCCGACAGGCCCAGCTGCAGCACGCGGATCACCTGCGGCGCATCGGCTTCGCCGGGCAGGCGGGTGATCTCGCTGCCGTCGGCCTTGAACAGGATCACGGTCGGATAACCGCGCACCTTGAAGCGCGTGCCCAGCTTCTGCGCGCCGGGGTTGTCGCCGTCCACATGCACTGCCACCACCGCCTGGGTCAGCTCGATGAAGTCCTGGCGATTGAACAGCGTGGCCTTCAGCTGGTTGCAGGGCGGGCACCACTTGGCGCCCCAGTACAGCAGCACTGGCTTCTTCTCGGCGCGGGCTTGCGCAAAGGCGCGATCGATGTCTGCATCGGCTGACGCCGGCAACCAGGCCACGGCGGCGCCGGTGGCGGGGGCCGCGGCATGCGTCAGCGGCGTGGACAGGGCCAGAGCCAGGGCGAGGGTGGTCAGCGAAAGCTTCATGTCGGGCGGGCCGCCCTTGTGGGGCAGCGCTGTGTGTAGTGCAAAGGCGGGATTCTGAGCCCAAGCGCAAGGCCGTGCCTAGACGGGGAATGCGCTAGTCGCTCAGGCCCGCCTGGTGTCGCGGCGGCACGGGCGCTCGGCGCGGTTTCAGCGAGCCGACGCGAAATCCACCCCCACATCCAGGCCGCCGAGCGCCGGGCTGCGTGCGACCAGCACGCTGGCGCCATGGGCGGCGGCGATGCGCCGCACGATGGACCAGCCCAGGCCGCTGCCGCTTTGGTTGGCGCTGTGGCCGGCGTCGAGCACGCGGAAGAAGCGCTCGCCCAGGCGCGCCAGATCCGCCTCGGCCAGGCCCGGGCCGCTGTCGGCCACCGTCAGCCGGACCCTGCCGTCCAGCGCGGCCAGGCGCACCAGCACCTGGGCGCCGGGCGGGCTGTAGCGCAGCGCGTTGTCGGCCAGATTGCGCAGCAGCACCGCCAGCAGGGTCTCGTTGCCGTTCACCGGGCACGGCTCGGACGCCTCCAGGGTCAGGTCTTGCCCGCGCGCCAGCGCTGCCGGTGCCAGCTCGGCCAGCACGCGCTGGGCCAGCGCGCGCAGCTCCACCGGCGTGCCGGCCGGCTGGGCGCCGGCTTCCAGCCGGGCCAGCGTCAGCAATTGGTCCACCAGGCGCGTGGCGCGGTCGCAGCCCTGCAGCGTGGCCTGCAGCGCATGGCGGCGCAGCGCGTCGTCGCTTTCGCCCAGCGCCACCTGGGCTTGGGTGCGGATGGCGGCAATGGGCGTGCGCAGCTCGTGCGCGGCATCGGCGGTGAAGCGGCGCTCCGCGGCCAGCAGCTCGGCGATGCGCTCGAACAGGCGGTTCAGCGCCTCCAGCAGCGGCGCCATCTCGCTGGGCGTGTCGGCGCCCAGCTGCACCGGCTGCAGATCCTGCGGCTGGCGTTCGGCCAGGCGCTGGCCCAGCTCGCGCAGCGGCCGGGTGCCGCGCCGTACCGCCCACCACAGCGCCAGTGCCAGCAGCGGCAGCGCCAGCAGCAGCGGCCACAGCGCGCCGCGCAGCACTGCGCGCAGGATGGCCGCGCGCGAGTCGATCTGCTCGCCCACATGGACCTGGATATCGCGCTCGGCGCCGCGGGTGCTGAAGACGCGCCAGGCCTGACCGTCCAGGCTGACATCGCTGAAGCCCTCGCGCCGTTCGCCGGCTGCGGCGCCCTCGGCCACCATCGGGCTCAGCGGGGCCTGCGCCGAGCGCAGCACCAGCTGGCCTTCATGGAAGACCTGGAAGGCCACTTTGGGCGCATAGCGGTGCAGGCTGGGCGCGTCAATGCCGCGGTCGTCGTCATCCTCCAGCTCATGCACCTGCTGGGCCACCAGCAGGGCCGCCGCCTGCGCCAGGTGGGCGTCCAGCAGCTCGTCGAGCTCCCGTCGCGCATCGCGCCAGACCACCGCGGCGCTGATCAGCCACAGGCCCAGCACCAGGCTCAGCACCAGGGCCAGCAGCCGGCCTTGCAGCGACCGCAGCCGCAGCGTCATCCTCATCGCGGCGCTCCTGGCGGGACGTCTTTCATCAGCACATAGCCGACGCCGCGCACGGTCTGGATCAGCTCAGGCCCGAGCTTCTTGCGCAGGTGATGCACATGCACCTCGATGGCATTGCTCTCGACCTCTTGGCCCCAGGCATAGAGCTGCTGTTCCAGCTGCTCGCGCGACAGCACGCGGCCGGGTTGCAGCATCAGCAGCTGCAGCAGATCGAACTCGCGGGTGGACAGCGTCACTGCAAGGCCGTCGCGGCTGACACTGCGCGCGGCCGGGTCCAGCAGCACGCCCTGGGCGCTCAAGCGCTCTTGCGTCTGGCCATGGGCGCGACGCACCAGCGCGCGCAGCCGCGCGCCCAGCTCATGCAGGTCGATGGGCTTGGCCACATAGTCGTCGGCGCCCAGGTCCAGGCCGCGGATCCGGTCCGGAATGGCATCGCGCGCGGTCAGCACCAGCACCGGCAGCGTCAGGCCGCCAGCACGCAGGCCGGCCAGCACCTCCAGACCATCCTTGCCGGGCAGGCCCAGGTCCAGCACCGCGGCGGCATAGGGCTCGGCGCGCAGCTCGCGCTCGGCCGCCAGGCCATCGCGCACCCAATCCACCTGGAAACCCAGCTGGCGCAGCCCGGCCCGCAGGCCGTCGCCCAGCAGTGCATCGTCTTCGACCAGCAGCACTCGCATGATGTTGATTGTGGCGCTGTCGTCAGTCGTCGTCGTGGCCGCGGTTCTGGCTGCGGCTGATCGCCGGCCGGCCGTCCAGCGGGCCGGTGTCGGCCGGCGCGCTCTGCCATTGCCAGATCCAGAAGCCGACCACGGCCGCCAGGATCAGCGCGGCCAGCCAGCCCATGCTCTGCTTCACCAGGTCCGGGCCGCGGCCGGGCATTCGGCCCGTGATCATCGGCAGCACCGTGTTCTGGCGCTTGAGCACGGCGGCCAGCGCGATGAGGCCCAGATGCGCCAGCACCATGGCCAGCATGGCCTCCCCCGAGCCTTCGTGCAGCTCTTCCAGAAGATCGCCCAGCCAGTCCTGTTCAAGGCCGAAGCCGCTAACCGTCACCACCAGGCCCAGCACCAGGATGGCCACGATGGCCAGCGCGTTGAGCCACTGCTGGCTGGCCAGCAGATTGCCCTGGCCGCCCATCCAGGCGCGCGCCAGCGCCGGCGCCTGGCCGAGGCGGCTGAAGAGGGCGCCCAGGCGGCTGCGCCGCGGGCCCAGCAGACCCCACACCAGGCGCCAGACGATCAGGCCCAGCAGCGTGTAGCCCAGCGTGATGTGCAGCAGATGCCAGCGTTCGGTCTCGGCCGTGAGGTAGGCGCCGGTGAAGCTCAGCGCCATCAGCCAGTGGACCATGCGGGTGGGCGCGTCCACCACGCGGCGCGAAGCCGCGACAGGGGTGCCGCTGGAATCAGCGGGGGATGCGGACAGCGTGCTCATTGAAATCTCCTTTGTCGGCGCCGGGGTGGCAGGCCGCGCAGTTGGCGGCGCTCTTGATGGGGGCGCGCTTCCAGACATCGGCGCGCACCTCGTCGTGCTCGCGCTTGAACCAGGCAGCCCGGGTGATGCGGTCTTCAGGCGGCTGTTCGCGCCCGTACTTGCTGCCGCTGTTCGCGGCATGGGCCAGCAGATAGCGGTTCAGTTTGTCCAGCGTGGTGGCGTCCACGGCGGCATCGCTGCCGTAATGCTTGTCCAGGCTGCCCATCACGCGCCGCCACGAGGCGGCCGGCAGCATGCCGGGCGGGTAGGCGGTGTGGCAGCTGGCACATTCCTGGCGGTAGAGCGGCAGATCCGGCGCCTTGAGGCGCTCGTGATCACTGTCTGCCAGGACTGGGGCGCTGAACATCAGGGTCAGCAAAGCGAACGGAGCATAAGTCCAGTGTTTCATTGCGGCGCTCCTCAGGGCTTGAGCGTGATCAGCCAAGCGGTGATGTCGGCCTTCTCGGCCGCGCTGCACTCGCGCGAGAGCACCTCTTTGCAGTTGCGGCGGAACCATTTGTTGACCCGCGCTTCGTCGGTGAAGCTGGCCGGATTGAAGGCCGGCGCCAAGGTGTCAATCGTCTTGCCGGTGGCGGCGTGGCGGCCCGGCTTGGTGGGCTGGGCATGGTGGCAGGATGCGCAGCTCCATTCGCCGCCTTGGCGGGTGGTGAACAGGCGCTGTCCCTGCGCCGCATCGCCGGCCCGTCCGGCCTCGGCGCTGAAGCGCGCCAGTTGCGCCGCAGGCGTGGTGGCGTGGGCGGTGGCGGCGGCCAGAGCCAGCAGCAGGGCAAAGGAAACTAGGGGCCAGGTCTTGAGGCGCATGATGGGGGCAACTCCTTGATGGCACTGATCGTGCCGCTGCCCGCTTAGGGCTTTCTTAAGGCGATGCTGAGTCGGTCTCCGCGAGTCCGCGCGATCACGGGCCGGGTCAATAATCGCCGCATCCCTGCTGCCTCCGGAGAACGGCCTTGATGCTCCGCTTGCCCAATCTGCTCGCGTCCCGCAAGGGGCGCCTGACGGCCTTCTTCATGCTCTACATCACCGAGGGCATCCCGCTCGGTTTCGCGGCCACAGCGGTGGCCTCGCAGCTACGCCGCATGGGCGTGGGGCCGGCCGAAATCGGCGCCTTCGTGGCCTCGTTCTATCTGCCCTGGGCCTTCAAGTGGGCCTTCGGGCCGATGGTCGATGTGTTCCGCTCGCAGCGCTTCGGCCACCGCCGGGCCTGGATTATGGGCACGCAGTTGATGCTGGCGGCCACGCTGCTGATGCTGATCTGGGTGCCGCTGCCGCAGGGGCTGGCGCTGTTCACCGGCATCCTGCTGATCCACAACACCTTCGGCGCGATGCAGGACGTGGCCATCGACGCGCTGGCCGTCAACAGCCTGGGCGAGGACGAGCGCGGTCTGGCCAACGGGCTGATGTTCGCCGGCGCCTCGCTGGGGCAGGCGATCGGTGGGGCCGGCGTGCTGTTCCTGTTGCCATACACCGGATTCCAGGGCAGCTTCGTTCTGGTGGCCGCGGCCATCCTTATGGTCACCACGCTGGTGGTGCTGCCGATGCGCGAGGCCATCGCCACCCAGCTGGTGCAGCTGCACGGGCGCAGCCGCCTGCAGGCCATTTCGGCCGAGATGCGCGGCTTCGCGGTGCAGGCCTTCCAGTCCTTCCTGGGCTCACGCGCTGCGTTTGCGGCGGTGTTCTTCGCGCTGCTGCCGATGGGGGCGATGTCGCTGAGCCTGGCGCTGCAGAGCGGCCTGGCCGTGGAGCTTGGCATGAAGGACAGTGCGTTGGCCCAGCTGACGCTGGTCTCCAGCCTCACCAGTGGCGTCTGCATGGTGGTGGGAGGTCTGCTGTCCGACCGCCTCGGCCAGCGCCGCATGCTGGCCTTCTACACCGCGCTGATGAGCCTGCCAGTGCTCTATATGGCCTGGGTTTTGCACAGCCACGGCTACCAGATGCCGCGTGCGCCGGGCGGCGCGCCGCTGCCGGCGCTGATCCAGCAGCTGTGGATCGCCACCATCGCCTTCAACGTCGGCATGGGCCTGATGTATGGCACGCGCACCGCGGTCTTCATGGACGTGACCAACCCTCGTGTGGCTGGCACGCAGTTCACCGCCTATATGGCAATGATGAATCTGGCGATCGCCTTTGCCGCCACCTGGCAGGGCATCGCTGTGGAGGCGCTGGGCTATCCGCTGACGCTGCTGATCGATGCGGGCGCCGGCCTGCTGGGCCTGCTGCTGCTGCCGCTGATGGCCAAGATCGGCCCGGCGGACGGCCTGTGCGACGCGCATGCCGAGGGCCGGGCCCGCATCATGGCCCGGGCGCTGGGCCTGCTGTGCCTGGGCTTCGTGCCCTATCTGCTGTACGCCGATCCGGCCGGGGCCATGGTGGGCATCGCCAACACCTTGTTCACGCTGGTCTTCGTGGCCTCGGCGCTGTTCCTGTATGCGGGCACGCTGCTGCAGACCTTGTCGCCCGGCCAGCAGCGCCTGTGCCGCTGGCTGGCGCTGGCGCTGCTGGCGATCTATCTGCGCCGCTTCGCGCCGGCGGAGGCGGAAGTGCTGGTGCAGGCCCTGTGCTGCGCGGTGGCGGCAGCGGCTGGCCTGCTGCTGATGCAGCTGGGCGGGCGGGTCTGGACCGGTCTGCGCCAGCAGGCCTGACGCGCACCCGATGAATGAAGCTCCACCCCGCGGCCTGAGTGCCGAGGAAGCCGCACGGCGCCTGCAGGCCGACGGCCCCAATGAGCTGAATCCGCCGCAGCGCCGGCGCTGGTGGCAGATGCTGGCCGAGCTGCTGCGCGAGCCCATGCTGCTGCTGCTGCTGGCGGCCGGAGGCATCTACCTGCTGCTGGGCGACCGGGGCGAGGCGCTGATGCTGCTGGGCTTCGTCGCAGTGACGGTGCTGATCAGCCTGAGCCAGGAGCAGCGCACCGAGCGCGTGTTGGAGGCCTTGCGCGACCTGACCAGCCCGCGCGCGCTGGTGCGCCGCGACGGTGAGACGCAGCGCATTGCCGGCCGCGAGGTGGTGCTGGGCGATCTGCTTCTGCTGGCGGATGGCGATCGCGTGGCGGCGGATGCGACGCTGATCACGGCCCATGACCTGCAGCTCGACGAGTCCCTGCTCAGCGGCGAATCGTTGCCGGTGGACAAGCGTGTTGGCGCCGAGGGCGATGTCGCGCGCGTCTTCGCCGGCACGTTGGTGACGGGCGGGCAGGCCCTGGCGCAGGTGACGGCCACCGGGCCGCGCAGCGAGATCGGCCGCATCGGCAAGTCGCTGAGCGATATCGGCGCGCCGCCGACGCCGCTGCACCGGCAGACGCGCCGCTTGGTGCGGCTGTTCTCGGTGCTGGGGCTGGTCGTCAGCGCGGTGGTGGTCACGCTGTGGGGCCTGCTGCGCGGCGACTGGCTGGGCGGCCTGCTGGCCGGCATCAGCCTGGCGATGTCCATGCTGCCGCAGGAGTTCCTGCTGATCCTGACGGTCTTCATGGCTATGGGGGCGTGGAGGCTGTCGCGCCAGCGCGTGCTGGCACGCCGCGCCGCCACCATCGAGACGCTGGGTTCGGCCACCGTGCTGTGTAGCGACAAGACCGGCACCCTGACGCTCAACAAGATGGCGGTGGCCGAGCTGGCCGGAGCCGCTGGTGCTGGGCTGACCTGGCGCGACGACGGGAAGGTCTTGCCGGAGGCACTGCACCCGCTTCTGGAGCACGCCATCCTGGCCAGCGAATCCGAGGCCAGCGATCCGATGGAGCGTGCGCTGCACGCGCTGGGCCAGCAGCGCCTGCCGGCCCACCGCCAGCACCCAGCCTGGACCTTGGTGCATGAGTACGCACTGAGCGGCGCGCTGCCGGCCATGACCCATGTGTGGCGCGGCGACGCTGGCCAGGTGGTGTCCATCAAGGGCGCCTCCGAGGCGGTGGCCGGCCTGTGCCGCCTGCCGCCTGAAGGCCAGGCCGCGCTGGCCCAGCAGGCCACGGCGATGGCGGCGCGCGGCCTGCGCGTGCTGGGCGTGGCGCGGGCGGTCTGGCCGGCAGATCAGGCCTGGCCCGAATCACCCGCCGGCTTCGCCTGGGAGTGGCTGGGCTTGGTGGGCTTTGCCGATCCGCTGCGCCCCGAGGTGCCGGCGGCCATCCGCGAATGCCGCGCGGCTGGCCTGCGCGTGCTGATGATCACTGGCGACCACCCGGTCACCGCGGCGGCGATTGCCGAGCAGGCCGGCCTGGATGGCGGGCTGCCGGCGCTGACCGGTACCGAGATTGCCGCGATGGACGATGCCGCGCTGGCCCAGGCGCTGCGCCGCCACGCCGTCTATGCGCGCATCCGGCCCGAGCAGAAGCTGCGCATCGTCCAGGCCTTGCGCGCGCAGGGCGAGGTGGTGGCGATGACCGGCGACGGCGTCAATGATGCACCTTCGCTGAAGGCCGCCGACATCGGCGTGGCGATGGGCGGCCGCGGCACCGATGTGGCGCGCGAGGCTGCCGGCCTGGTGCTGCTGGACGACAACTTCGATGCCATCACGCAGGCGGTGCGCCTGGGCCGGCGCATCTACGACAACCTGCGCAAGGCCATGGCCTTTGTGCTGGCCGTGCATGTGCCGATCGCCGGCCTGTCGCTGCTGCCGCTGCTGCTGGGCTGGCCGCCGCTGCTGACGCCGGTGCACATCGCCTTCCTGGAGCTGCTGATCGACCCGGTGTGCTCGGTGGTATTCGAGGCCGAGCCCGAGGAGGATGATGTGATGCAGCGGCCGCCGCGCGACCCGGCCGCGCCGCTGTTTTCGCCCGGCCTGCTGGCCTGGAGCGCGGCCCAGGGCCTGGTGCTGCTGGCGCTGGTGGCGGGGCTGTATGCGTTGGCACGGCTCGGCCTGCCGGCCGACAGCGCGCGGGCGCTGGCCTTTGTTGCGCTGGTCAGCGGCAATGTGGCGCTGATCCTGGCCAACCGCTCGGCCAGCGGGCGCTGGTTCGCCGGCTGGCTGCGGCCGAATGCCTTGCTCTGGAAGGTGCTGGGCGCCACTGCGCTGTTGCTGGCGGCGGCGCTGGCCATCACGCCGCTGCGCGAGGTGTTCCGATTCGTCCTGCCACCCTGGCCCTGGCTGGCCGCGGCGCTGGGCTGCGGGCTGCTCTGCGGCTTGCTGCTGGAGCTGCTGAAACAGGCCTGGCCGCGGCGCTGGCGCGGCTGAGCCTGGGGGCTCAGCCAACCGGCTGGTATCGCCGCTTGGCCTTCGCCAGCCACAAGCGCCTTCCGGCGCTTGTGTGCGGGCTCAGTCAATCGGCGGCACGCTGTGGGTCGCTTCGGTTCTCGGCGCGGCGGCAAACTGCGCCAGCGCCACGCCGCCCAGCGTCACCGCGGCGCCTAGCAGCTTGATGCCGGTGAAGCTTTCGCCGGTGGTGAGCCAGGCGGTCAGGCCGGCGATCGGCGGCATCAGGTAGATCAGCGGCGCAGTGCGCGCCACGCCGCGCTGGGCGTTGACCCAGCCCCAGCTCAGCCAGCTCCAGAAGCCCACGCCGACCACGGCCCAGACCGCGCCGGCCCACAGCAGCGGGCTGACGGCCTGCCAGTCCACCCGCAGCGCGCCAGGGGTGGCGTAGAGAAGAACCGGCAGGCTGGAGGCCAGCGTGGCATAGCTGAACACCAGCATCGCGCCATGCTTCTCGATCAGTGGCTTTGCCGCCACCGTGTAGTAGGAGAACAGCGCGGCGGCGGTCAGCAGCACCAGGTCGCCACCGCTGGCGCGCCAGTCGGCTGCCAGCAGCTTGTCGGACATGAAGAGCAGGGCGCCGCAGGCGGCTACCGCGATACCGGCGATCTGCGGGCGCTGCAGACGCTCGACGCCCCAGGCGCGCAGGATCAGCAGCGTGAACACCGGCCCGCAGGCCAGCAGCACCGAGCTTGAGAAGGGCGTGCTCCAGTGCACGCCATAGCTGGCCAGCGCCAGATGCAGGCCTTGGCCCAGCAGGCCCAGGCGGGCGATGGCCCAGAGCTCGCTGCGCGGCAGGCGCGGCCAAGCGCGTCCGTAGCGGACCAGCAGCAGGGCCGCCACCATCAGCGGCATCGCGGCGAAGCGCAGGAACAGAAAGCCCGAGGGCTGCATCGCGTTCAGCAGCGCCTTCTGGATCGGGAAGTTGATGCCCCAGGCCAGGATGGTGAGCAGGCCGACCCAGAGGGCCAGGCGTTGGGTGGCTGCGTGGCGGGAGTCGGGCATGGGGGCCTATCTTGCCCCAGCGCTGTCGCCTGTGCCGCCCGGCGATTCGCCCAAGGGCGAGCCGCGCACAGCCGGGCGCATCGTTGCGCGTCAGCGCCGGCGCCTGGCGGCCGGCTCCGGCTCGGCCAGCAGGTCCAGTGCCTCGGCGCACCAGTCCACCCACAGCTGCTCAACCTGGATGCCGGCCTTCAGAATCAGGTGCTGGATGCGGGCGGCGCGGTCGTCCGGGCTGCCTTCAGCCAGGAAGTCGCGTGCCTCCAGCGCCTGGTAATGCGCCAGCTGGCCCTGGTGCAGCGTCAGGCGGCGCTGCAGCTCGTCGGCCACGCGCGTGCCGCCCAGCACCGCCTCGGCGCGCAGGCGCACCATCAGGGCCTCGCGGTGTGGCGCCGGGTCCTGCTCGCGGCTGGCCCAGGCCTTGAGTTCGCGCCGGCCGCCGGCCAGCACCTGGTAGCGCTTCTTGCCGCCGCGGCCCTCGCCGGTGGCCTCGCCGCTGATCCAGCCTTCGCCCTCCATGCGCGCCAGCTCGCGATAGATCTGCTGGTGCGTGGCATGCCAGAAATAGCCGATCGAGCGCTCGAAGCGCGCGGCCAGCTCCAGGCCGGAGCAGGGGTGTTCCAGCAGGGCGGTCAGCAGGGCGTGGGGCAGCGACATGAGGGCTTCGGTTTCTAGAGAGGGCAGTTTATGCAACCCGTTGCACAAACGGCAAGCCCAGGGCTATAGTCCGCCGAAAATTGTGCAACGGGTTGCATAAACAGAGAGCACGCAGGAGATCGCCATGTCCGCCACCTCGTCGACCGCTTATCCGCAGCTGCTCGCGCCGCTGGACCTGGGCTTCACCACGCTGAAGAACCGCGTGCTGATGGGCAGCATGCACACCGGTCTGGAAGACGGCCGCAAGCATTTCGAGCGCATGGCCGAATACTTTGCCGAGCGCGCGCGCGGCGAGGTGGGGCTGATCGTCACCGGCGGCTTCGCGCCCAATATCGAGGGCTGGGCCAAGCCCTTTGCCGGCACGCTGGCCACCTCGGGCGCGGCGCGGCGCCACGCCACCATCACGCGCGCCGTGCATGCCGAGGGCGGCAAGATCGCGCTGCAGATCCTGCACACCGGCCGCTACGGCTACAGCCCGCTATGCGTGGCGCCGTCGCGCATCCAGTCGCCGATCACGCCCTTCACGCCGCGTGAGCTGAGTGCCCGTGGCATCGAGCGCCAGATCCGTGCCTTCGTGCGCTGCGCCAAGCTGGCGCGCGAGGCCGGCTACGACGGCGTCGAGGTGATGGGCTCCGAGGGCTACTTCATCAACCAGTTCCTGGTGAAGCACACCAACCATCGCACCGATCAATGGGGCGGCTCTTATGAGAACCGCATGCGCCTGCCGCTGGAGATCCTGGAGCGCACCCGTGAGGCCGTGGGCCGCGACTTCATCATCATCTACCGCCTGTCGATGCTGGACCTGATCCCCGATGGCAGCAGCTGGGATGAAGTCGCGCAGCTGGCGCGCGGCGTCGTCAAGGCCGGTGCCACCATCATCAACACCGGCATCGGCTGGCATGAGGCGCGCATTCCCACCATCGCCACCAGCGTGCCGCGCGCCGGCTTCTCGTGGGTCACCAAGAAGCTGCGCGACCAGCTGCGCGCCGAGGGCATCAACACGCCGCTGATCACCAGCAATCGCATCAACACGCCCGAGGTGGCCGAGAGCGTGCTGGCTGAGGGCAGCGCCGACATGGTCAGCATGGCGCGGCCCTTCCTGGCCGATCCGCACTTCGTGAAGAAGGCGCGCGAGAACCGCGCCGACGAGATCAACACCTGCATCGCCTGCAACCAGGCCTGCCTGGACCACACATTTGCGCAAAAGATCTCCACCTGCCTGGTCAACCCGCGCGCCGCCTACGAGACCGAGCTGAAGATCGTGCCCATCGCCACGGCTTCAGCGCCGCGCAAGAAGATCGCCGTGGTCGGCGCCGGCCCGGCCGGCCTGGCAGCGGCCACCACGCTGGCCGAGCGCGGCCATGCGGTGACGCTGATCGATGCCGCGGCCGAGATCGGCGGCCAGTTCAACCTGGCCAAGAAGATCCCCGGCAAGGAAGAGTTCAGCGAGACGCTGCGCTACTTCCGCCGCCGCATCGAGGTGACCGGTGTCGAGCTGCAGCTGAACCGCCGCGTTACCGCTGAAGAGCTGAAAGGCTTCGACGAGGTGCTGCTGGCCACCGGCGTGACT
Source organism: Roseateles sp. (assembly GCF_044373315.1). Taxonomy (GTDB): domain Bacteria; phylum Pseudomonadota; class Gammaproteobacteria; order Burkholderiales; family Burkholderiaceae_C; genus JACDQM01. The sequence continues at coordinate 16,615 of NZ_JBILQK010000059.1, forward strand.
CCGCGAGACCCGCAGATCAAGGGCCAGGCCGAGGGCGAGGCCCGGGGTCAGGTCTTGAGCTATATCGATGTGCTGCAGGGCCGCGGCACGGTGGGTCCGAAGGTGGCCATCGTCGGCGCCGGCGGTATCGGCTTCGACGTGGCTGAGTACCTGCTGGAAGCTGGCCACAGCCTGACGCTGGACGCCGCCGCCTGGCGCCGCCACTGGGGCGTGGGCGACCCGGCCGAGGTGCGTGGTGGCCTGCTGCGCCCCGCACCCGAGGCGCCCAGGCATCAGATCACGCTGATGCAGCGCAAGGCCGGCAAGCTGGGCGCGGGCCTGGGCAAGACCACCGGCTGGATTCACCGCGCCGCGCTGAAGATGAAGAACGTCGAGATGCTGGGCGGCGTCAACTACGAAGCCATCACGCCCGAGGGCCTGTGGGTCAGCTACGGCGAGAAGCGTGCCGACACCCAGCTGATCGAGGCCGACACCATCGTGCTGTGCGCCGGCCAACTGCCGCTGCGCGAATTGCAGGCGCCGCTGCAGGCCGCCGGCGTCAAGGTGCACCTGGTCGGCGGGGCGCTGGAGGCCGGCGAACTGGATGCCAAGCGTGCAATATTGCAAGGAACGCAGCTGGCGGCGTCCCTGTAAACCCTAGTCAGTCTCAAGCTGGGCACCGACACTCCCGATAGGCCGAATACGAGGGAACACCCGGCAAATGCACGGGTGTCGGGAAAAAATGCAGTCACCCGCCGGGGCGGTCCAGCCCGGGATGTCGCGAACCAGAGGTCTGCCTAGCACCTATGAGTTTGATCAACCGTTGCCTTTACCGGCCATTGGCTGGAGTTGCGCTGACGCCAGCCCTGCCGGCCTGGGCGGAGCCCATCCAGTCCGGTGCCATCGTCTGGACCGGACCCGTGCTGTGGCTGAGCGCGTTCTGCGTGGTCGGTGCCATCGCCATGGGCGCCACGCTGGTGCTGGTGCAGCGCCAACGCCGCTGGCTGAAGAAGCGCCGCATCGAGCTTGAGCACGAAAAGCGCGAACGCAGCCGCCTGGCGGCCTTGCTGAACGCCATCCCCGACGGGGTCTATTTCAAGGACGCCAGCGGCGCCTTCGAAGCTTGCAATCCCGCCTTCGAGCGCCTGGTCGGCCTGTCCGAGGCCGAGCTGCAGGGCAAGTGCGACACCGATCTGCCGCAAGCGCTGCCCGCTCAAGGCCGCGCCTGGGCGCGCAGCAGCGATGGCTTGCGCCTGTGCCTGGACATGCAGCAGGCGCCGGTGACGGCTGCCGGCGAATCGCTGGGCGTGCTGGGCGTGGCGCGCGACATGACCGAGCTGCAGATGGCGCTGGAAGAGCTGCGCCGCGCGGCCGTGGTGTTCGAGCACTGCGCCGAAGGCATCCTGCTGCTGGACGAGCAGGCGCGCATCGTCGATGCCAATCCGGCCTTCTACACGATCAGCGGCTATGACCTGCGCGATGTGCTGGGCCAGATGCCGCAGCCGCTGTGCCTGGGCGAGCAGCCCCCCGAGGTGCTGGAGCAGCTGTGGTCGGGCCTGGACCGCGAGAACAAATGGTGCGGCGAGCTGATGCTGCGCCGCCGTGACGGTGAGCCGGTGCCGGTGTGGGCCACCATGGTCCGCGTGCAACCCAGCAGCTCCAGTCCGCTGCAGCATCTGCTGGTGCTGACCGACATCTCCAAGATCAAGCACACCGAGGCCGCGCTGCTGCACCAGTCGCTGCACGACCGGCTGACCGGCCTGCCCAACCTCGCCCTGCTGCGCGACCGCATCGAGCGCCAGGTGGGCATTGCCGAGCGTGACCACACCAGCGTGGCCGTGCTCTACATCGACCTGGACGGCTTCCGCGACGTCAACGACATCGCCGGCCATGCCGCCGGCGATGCGGTGCTGAAGGAAGCCGCCGCGCGCTTCATCAACGTGCTGCGCGCCAGCGACTCGGTGGCCCGCGTCGGCGCCGACGAATTCGTCATCGTGCTGTCCGGCCTGGTCGACGAGGAAACCGCGATGCGCCTGGGCGACCGCCTGATCCAGGCCATGGACGAGCCCATCATCGTGGGCAGTCAGCGCTTCAATCTGGGCGCCAGCATCGGCCTGGCGCTGTTCCCGACCGACGGCAAGAACGTCGACGAACTGCTGCGCAATGCCGAGGCGGCGATGTGCCGCGCCAAGGCGCATGCCCGCAACACCGTGCAGGCCTACCGCCCGGAGCTGACGCAGGCGGTGCAACAGCGCTTCGAGCTGACCCACGCGCTGCGCCAGGCCAACGAGGCGGCGCAATTTCGCATCGAATACCAGCCGCAGGTGCGCCTGTCGGATGGCGCGCTGGTGGGCGCCGAGGCGCTGCTGCGCTGGCGCCACCCGACCCGCGGCCCGATCTCGCCGGCCGAGTTCATTCCGCTGGCCGAGGACACCGGCCTGATCATCCCGATGGGCCGCTGGGTGCTGCAGGAAGCCTGCTCGCAGGCGGTGCGCTGGCGGGGCGTGGAGGGCAAGCCGCAACAGGTGGCGGTGAATGTCTCCGCGCGCCAGCTGCGCCAGAGCGATTTCATCCAGACCCTGGACTTCATCCTGGCCGAAACCGGCTGCCCGCCACAGGCGCTGGAGCTGGAGGTGACCGAGAGCCTGCTGCTGGAAGATGCCGAGCAGGCCATCACGCTGCTGACCCAGCTCACCCAGCGCGGCGTGCGGGTGGCGATCGACGATTTCGGCACCGGCTATTCCTCGCTGTCCTACCTGAAGCGCATGCCGATCAGCACGCTGAAGATCGACCGCAGCTTTGTCTCCGAACTGGGCAGCGACGCCAACGTCTCGGCGATTGCGCGCACCGTGATCGTGCTGGCACGCAGCCTCAACCTGGATGTGCTGGCCGAAGGCGTGGAAACCGCCGAACAGGCCGCCTGGCTGGCCCGCGAAGGCTGCGACTGGGCGCAGGGCTGGCATTACGGCCGCCCGATGCCGGCTGAGGACTTCCACTACACCCCGCCGCCGGCCTTGCCCGCACTGCCGCGGGCCAAACGCCTGCAGCTGGCTTGAGGCCGCGCAATCTAAGGTCCATTACTGACCCCGTACTGGGGTCTACCCGCTGACCTGTGCAGGCGCTTTGGGGCTGCAATGGCCCTGTGCCCCCGTCACAGGAGAGTCGGCCATGTCCCACCCCGTGCTGCGTTTGCTGGCCTGGATCGGGCGCGTTGGCTTGCTGTGCCTGGCGGTGGCGGCCCCCTTGCTGGCGCTGATGCTGGTGCCGCTGATGCTGGCGGACCAGCAGGCGGTGGAAGGCACGGCGGCACGGGTCTGGCTGCTGGTGTTCGTGCTGGTGCTGGTGCTGACGATTCTGGTGAGCGCCTGGGTGCTGCTCAAGCGCTGGTTCCAGGCGCCGTTCGGCCCGCACGGCCTGTTCGGCAGCACCGCGCTGGCGCGTCTGCTCGGCCTGGGCCTGGCCAGCCTGCTGTTTCCGCGTGTGGCCAGCACGGTGGTGCTGGCGCCGGTCTATGCGCTGGGCCAGCTGTGGAACACGCTTCCCGAGCGCAGCACCGCCTTCGTCACCCGCGTGATCCGCAGCGATGCCAAGAGCTACGCGGTCGACGAGATGAGCTACCGCATGCTGGAGGTGCTGCAGCTCTTCGGCTACGAGATCGCGCGCGTCATCAATGTGCTGGCTGCCCAGCTGCCCATGCCGGACGCGCTGCTGTGGCTGGCCTGCTGGGCGCTGCTGGGCCAGCTGTTCAGCCCCAGCGCGCAGGCACTGGACGCCAACGGTGCGCCGATGAAGACCATGCGCCTGGTGGCGGCGCTGCAGCGCCTGAGCGCTGCCCAGCAGCATGCGCTGGGCCTGGGCCTGGTGTTCCTGGTGGGGGCCTTCTTCAGCGCCGCCTCCATCGTGGCCATCCCCTGGCTGCAGGATGAGCGCGTGCCCGCCAATCTGAGCAGCGAGAACCTGGCCAAGGCGCTGCAGGCCTCGATGAGCAAGGCCGAAGATGTGCAGCGCCTGCTGGGGCCGGATACCGCCACCCGCGCTGCGCCGCTGCAGGCGGTGCTGGATCAGCTGGCAGCCGCCAAGCCCGGCCAGGAGCCGGCGCCGCCCGGCCGCCCGGCAGCAGCCCTGATGTATGGCAACGAGCAGGTGCAGCAAGCCGTGCAGTCCGCTCAGCTGGAGCGCAGCCGTGCTCTTCAGCGTGCCCAGTCGCTGGGCAAATCCTTGCTGGCCCAGCAGGGGAAAGTGCAGTCCTCGGCGCTGCGTGCCTTCGAGGTCGAGCTGGGCCTGCCGATGAGCAGCCAGGAGCGGCTCAACTTCTTCAAGGACATCCAGCGCGCCTTCTCCGGCGTGGTGGGCTCGCACACGCGGCAGCTGAGCGATTGCGCCCGCACGCTCGGCGATCTCGACGCACGCAGCGAACGCGGCAAACAGGCCTTGCTGGATCTGCTCGGCATGGCGCCGGAGGCCCGCGGCGACCGCATCTGGGAACAGATGTCCGAGCTTTCGCGCCTGGCCAGCAGCTATTCGCTGGCCTGTGTGGAGACGCCAGCGGCGACCACCGAGTTCCTCACCCCCGAGCCCGGCGCCGGCTGGGGCCCGTTCGGCCTGATCGCCACCTGGCTGCTGCGCACCCGTTCGATGGCGCTGACCCTGATCACCGGCATGCTGGGCTTCGGGCTGCTGGGCGCCGCGATCTCGACCGTGGTGCGCAGTGACTTGAAGCGCGCCGAGCAGCCGCCTATCGAGGAAGTGGGGCGCATCGTCGTGCGCGGCCTGTCGGCGGCACTGGTGGTATTTCTGGCCGTCAAGGGTGGGCTGGCCGTCTTCACGGCCGGTGAGGCTTCGCCCAATGCCTATGTGCTGTTCTTTACCTGCCTGGTCGGTGCGGTGTTCAGCGAGGATGTATGGCAGTGGGCGCGCGAGCGGCTGCGCAAGACTACCCAGGCCGGTGGAGGCGGCGACGCCGCGGGCACCAAGGGCGGGCGGGTCAAGGCCGGCGCCGGCAAGCCCGATACGGACGGTAGCAGCCAATAAGATTGCATGAAACGAGGGAGGCATCGCCTTGGAGAATCTGCAACTGCTGGTCGAACTGCATCTCGGCGGCGAGCGCCAGGGCCCTGGCGGGGATGGGCTGACGCGCCAGGCTTTGGCCCTTTCGGGGCTGGCGGGCCGCTCGGGGCTCAAGATCGCTGATATCGGCTGCGGCACGGGCGCTTCCACACTGGTTCTCGCCCGTGATCTGGAGGCCGAGATCCTGGCCATCGATTTCCTGCCCAGCTTCCTGGATGCGTTGAATACACGCGCAGCCCAGGCCGGCCTGGGCGGGCGCATCCGCACGCTGGCCGGTTCGATGGAGAGCTTGCCGCTGCAGCCCGGAACGCTGGATGCGATCTGGTCGGAAGGGGCGATCTACAACATCGGCTTCGAGCGCGGCCTGCAGGAGTGGCGGCGCTATCTCAAGGTGGGGGGTGTGATCGCGGTATCCGAGCTCACCTGGCTGAGCGCGCAGCGCCCGGCCGAGATCGACGCCTTTTGGCGCGCGGAGTATGCGGAGGTCGATACCGCGTCCGCCAAGCTGGCGTTGCTTGAACGCAATGGCTACAGCCCGCTGGGCTACTTTGCCCTGCCTGAATCGAGCTGGCTGGACGCCTATTACCGGCCCTTGCAGGCGCGCTTCGCAGCCTTTCTTGCGGCGCACCAGGGCAGCGCGCAAGCGCAGGCGGTCGTCGACGAGCATGTCCGCGAGATGGAGCTCTACGAGCGTTACCGCGCCTACTTCAGCTACGGCTTCTACATCGCCCGCAAGCTGTCCCAGGATTGAGCGCGCGGGCGCTGATCGGCGCTAGTGCAGCGCGGCTGCTGGCCCGCCCTTGAGCTGCTGCCACAGCGCCATCATCTCGCGGTCCGACAACTCGCTCATGTGCAGCCCTGGCGCAACTCCAGGCTGGAGTCGAACCAGCCGTAGGCCTTCTCTGCGGCAGCGCCGAACAGGAGGCTGGCGGCGGCGGTGCTGTTGCGGTGGGCTTGGGCTTGCATGGCGGGGCTCCAGGGCTTGAGGCGATCGTTGCGGGGATCAAGGCGATGCCTACAGTCTGGTCGGCGCCCGCACTGCTTCCCATCACACGGCGGTCGCCTCCCGGAGGGGCGGAGCCAACCCTTTCCCCGCCTTGCGGGGCGGGGCACAGGGCTGCACCAGCCGCCCCTTGCGCGCCAGCCCGGATCTACGGGGCGGGTGCGCCAGCCTCAGCGTCCATAGAGGCCAGCCAGCGTTGCACGCCGCGCGTGGCAGCGTCCACCGCGCCGGCCAGGTAGCCCGGAAACTGGGGCGACCATTCGCTGGCAATGCCGCTCAGGCAGCCCTGCCAGGGCCCGGTGTCGATGCGGCTGGGCGGCGCCTCTGCATGGTGACCGCTGGCTTCCTGGTCGGCCTCGGTGGCAGTCAGCGCGTCGGCGGCCCAGTCCTTCAGCGCTTCGCCGACCGGCGCGGCGGCCGCGTCGCCGAACAAGCGGCGCAGCTGCGCGCGGCAATGCGCGCGCAGCTCATCGTCGGACACCTGGCCGCGCACCTTGGCCGGCACACCGACGAAGCCGAACAGCGCCGCATGGCCACCGGGCATGGACACATCGTGGATCTCGACCATCGGCCCGCAGGCGCTTCGCGCGGCGCCCGACAGGCCCTGCTCACGCCAGAAGGGCTGCTCGTAGATCGCCAGGTATTTGGCATGCGGCGCCATCCAGGTGGGCGTGGCCTGCCAGCGGCGCGCCAGTGCGGGCGGCAGCGGCGGGTCGAAGGCAATGCGCTGCGCCGCCAGCCGGGGCGGCAGTGCCAGCAGCACATGGTCGACGCGCCAGTGGGAGGCTTCGCACGCGGAGTTTTCGCTCTGCAGCTCGATGTGTGCGTCCACGCGGCGCAGCTGGCGCACCGTCTGGCCGGTGAGCAGCTGGCCTGGGTCCAGGTCGCGCTGCAGGGCTGCGATCAGCGCGCCGGTGCCGCCGGCCAGGCGCATTGAGGCCGGTTCGCTGGCATAGCCTGCCAAGCGCTGCGGGGCTTGCTGGGGCGAGCGCTCCAGCAGCATCTCGCCGGTCTCGAACTGCTCAAAGCGCTGCAGGCCGAGTTCATGCATCAGCCGGTCGAGCTGCGGCTGCATGCCGGGCCAGAACCAGCTTGGCCCGAGGTCGAAGCGGTCCAGCGCCGGTACGCCGGCATCCACGCTATTGCCGGAGGCATCGACGCTGAGGATGCGGCCGCCCAGCGACGCGCGCCCTTCGAACAGCACGACATCACGCACGCCCTGGCGCTGCAGCAGTCGCGCCGCCAGCAGGCCGCTCAGGCCGCCGCCGACGATGGCGACGCGGGCTTGGCGGGCGCTCACGCTGCTGCCTCGGCCAAAACCTTCAGATGGCCGGTCTTCAGATAAAGCGTTACGCCTTCGGCCTCCGCGCGCAAGGCGCTGGCCGAGCCCGGCGGCAGGCGCAGCCAGCTGCCGCGCCCAAACGTCTGCGGCCCGTCCGACAGTGCGCCCGCCAGCACCAGCAGCTCGGCGCCGCCCTGCGTGTCTAGGTTCAGCGGCGCGTCGGCGCCCAGCCGCTGCAGGCACACCTGCTCGCCCGCGCTGCGGTAGAGCGGGCACAGCTCGCGCGAGCCATTTCGCTGCCAGGCCTGCGGATCGCGGGTGTCGATGCGCACCGAGGCGCTGTCGTCCGCCGACATCTGCCACAGCTTCACGAAGATCAGCGCGCCCTCGGCGCTGGCCGGGCTGTGCGCCGAACCTGGCGGATTGCGCAGATACCAGCCCTGCCCGTAGTGCCCGCTGTCATCCGAGAAGGTGCCCGACAGCACCAGGATTTCCTCGCCGCCAGGATGGCCGTGGGCCGGGAAGACCGAGTCCGGCGCATAGCGCACCAGGCTGGTGGCGCGGGCGCGCTCGCCGCCCAGCCGGTCGAGCATCACGCGTTCCACACCGGCTTGGGGCGACGCCACCCACTGGTAGTCGTCGGCCGCCAGCCAGGCGCGGCATGAGAAGTCTGGATTGATCAGCATGGCAGGGGATTGTCAGCGCCCCTGCCGGGCTGCAAGGGCGATGCTTCTTAAGCGATCGGCTGGAAGGCGTAGCCCTGCCCGTTGGGGGCCATGCGGCCGAAGGCCGGGAAGGGGAAGTGGAAGCCGCCCAGCATGGACTTGCTGTCGACGATGCGCTTGAACACCTCGCGGCGCACCTTGCGCGCGGCTTCGGCGTCCATATCGAAAGTGACGGCCCAGTCCGGGTTGCGGGCGAACAGCGCCGGCACATTGGTCAGGTCGGCGATGTAGAAGAAGCTCTGGCCGGCCGACTGCAGCTGGAACAGCGTGTGGCCCGGTGTGTGGCCATAGGCCGCGATCGAGCGGATGCCTGGCGCCACCTCGACGCCGGCCTCGAAGGTCTGCAGCATGCTGGCCGGCATCTGCGCAAAAGTGCGGCGCACATTGTTGAACGCGCCCTTCATGCCCTCAGGGGCTGCGGCCATCTT
>NZ_JBILQK010000008.1:0-76986 GCF_044373315.1 Roseateles sp.
GGCCCACATAGGCCTTGGTGTTGGTGTCGACCAGGGCCACGCCAAACAGGAAGCCGCCGAAGTCCTTGTTCACCGTCAGCGAGTAGTCGGTGTAGGTGAAGTCGCTGTTGTTCTTGACCTTCTGGTAGCCGATGTGCGGGGTCAGCGTGTAGCCGTCGCCCAGATCGAAGGTGGCCGACAGGTCGAAGTAACCGCTGCCCTTGCTGTTGGCAAAGCCGAACAGATTGGTCGTGCTGTGCGAGTACTTGGCCGTCACAGGCCCGTAGCTCATCGCGCCATACAGCTCGGTGGTGTTCGCGCTGACGGCCAGCTTGTTGCTCGGGTAGTTGTAGGTCAGCACGCCCACGTCCAGCGTCACGCCGGGCGTGATTTCAGTCTTGTAGCCGCCGTAGACATCGATTTCCACATTGGAATCGCCGCCGCTGTCCTTGATCCACTTGATGCTGGAGCCCCACGCACCGACGTAGAAGCCGCTGGCGTGGGCGTAGTCCACACCGGCCTGCACGGCGGGCTTCAGGCGGGTCTGGGAGAGGCCGCGGTAGCGATAGTCGCTGGTCACGCTGGCATTGAACGACAAAGGATCAGCCGCTTCCTGGGCATGCACCGGCAGGGAAGACAAGGCCAGCGTGGCAGCGAGTGCGGCAAGAATCGTTTTCATTGATGACTCTCCTCAGGTGGATTGATTAGAAGAACTTTGGACGACATCCCCTTCTTTGCAGCTTCCGTGCCAGCATCAAGCACGCCTGTTTCAGGCTTGCGACGACAGGGAATGCCTTGGGGTCGCCTGGTTATGCACCAAGCAGGGGCATGCAGCAGGATGCGCCGCTTCGGTGCGCGCCCCAATCCCGTGCGCCACTCGGTCGTGCCCGCCTTGAAACCGAGCAAACCCCAGCCTCCTGAGGAGCTCAAGCGATGTCACTTGCCGTCAATCCACAGCCGAGCCCTCGACGGACTGAAGGCAGCCCCCGTCAGCGTTGAAGTGCACCTGGCCAATGGCTTGCCCGATTTCACCCAGGTCGGTCTGGCCGAAACCGAAGTCAAGGAATCGCGCGAGCACGTGCGTGCGGCCCTGCTGAACAGCGGCCTGTCCTTTCCTCACAACAAGCGCATCACGGTCACTCTGGCGCCCGCCGACCTGCCCAAGGAAGGCCGCCGCTTCGGCATTCCTATCGCACTGGGCATCCTGGCGGCCAGCGGCCAGCTCGACATGGCCCAGCAGAACAAGCTGGAATGCGCGGGCGAACTGTCGCTGGCTGGCGAACTGCGCCCGGTGAGCAGTGCCACCGAGGCCGCCCTGGTGCCTGGCGTCGCCGTGCGGCAGGCCGCACACCTGCTGGAAATGGTGGCGGCATTGGCACCGGCCGTCATGCCCGACCTGCTGCCACCGCTGAGCGAGGACGAAGCGCTGGAATCCGCGGCCGTGCTGAGCCTGGCCGGACAGTTCGACGCCAGCCGGTGGGGCCAGCGCGTGATGCGCACGCCACACCAAACGGCCTCCAGCGTGGCCCTGGTCGGTGGCGGATCACCGCCCAGGTCCGGCGAGATCTCGCCGGCACAGCATGGGATGCTGTTCCTGGATGTGCTGCCCGAATACCCGCGGCCGGCGCTGGAGGCGCTGCGCGAACCGCTGGAGACCGGCCGCGGCCAGATCGCCAGCGCAGCGCGCAGCACCGAGTTCCCGGCTCGCTTCCAATTGATCGCCGCGATGAGCCCCTGCCCTTGCGGCCAACTGGGCAATCCCTTGCGCGAATGCCGCTGCGCAGCCGATCAGGTGGCGCGCTACCAGGGCCGATCTAGCGGCCAGCCCCATCATCAGCAGCGCACACATGGTTGAAGCCCTTCAGCTGCGACATTGCCTGCCTGGGGCGCGCTGAGGCGCCCGATCCAGGCCTGCGCTCGCCCGCCAGCCGTCAGCAGCGCTTAACGGCTCATGACAGCAGCGGCGCCAGCGCACGCTGTGCCGCAAGCTCGTCCAGCGCCATGCGCGCGGCCCAGTCCTTCAGCTGATCGTCGCCGATGCGGCCGACATTGAAATAGGCCGCTTCCGGGTGGGCGAAGTAGAAGCCGCTGACGCTGGCCGCTGGCGTCATCGCCATGCTCTCGGTCAGGCCCATGCCGATCTCTTCGGGTGTCAGCGTGCGGAACAGATCGCGCTTGACCAGGTGATCCGGGCAGGCCGGATAGCCTGGCGCCGGGCGAATGCCGCGGTACTGCTCGGCGATCAGTGCTTCGTTGGACAGCGCCTCGTCCGCCGCATAGCCCCAGAACTCGCGCCGCACGCGCTGATGCAGACGTTCGGCCAGCGCTTCGGCCAGGCGGTCGGCCAAGGCCTTCAGCATGATGGCCGAATAATCGTCATGGTCGGCCAGGAACTGCGCTTCCTTCTTCTCGCAGCCAATCCCGGCAGTCACGGCGAACAGGCCGATGTAATCCGGCACCGCCCCCTTCGGCGCGACGTAGTCCGCCAGGCAACGGTTCGGTCGCTTTTCACCATCCACCACCGGCCGCTCGCTCTGCATGCGCAGCCCGCGCCAGGTCATCAGCACCTCGCTGCGGCTCTCGTCGCGGTAGATCTCGATGTCATCGTCATTCACCTGCGCAGCCGGGTACAAGCCCAGCACCGCATTGGCGGTCAGCCAGCGGCCTTCGATCAGGCGCTGCAGCATGCGCTTACCGTCGCTGAACACACGCTGCGCCTCGGCGCCGACGATCTCGTCCTTCAGGATGGCCGGGAACGGGCCGGCCAGGTCCCAGGTCTGGAAGAAGGGCGCCCAGTCGATGCATTCGGCCAGATCGGCCAGGTCGTAGTTCTTGAACACGCGCCGGCCGGTGAACTGCGGGGCTGGCGGCTGGTAGCCCGCCCAGTCCAGCTGCAGCTTGTTTGCACGCGCCTGCGCCAGCGTCACCAGCGGCGTCTGCTTCTTGTTGGCGTGCAGTTCGCGCACCTTGTCGTAATCGGCCTTCAGCTCGGCGATATAGGCCGCGGCGCGGTCGTCACTGAGCAGCTCGGTGCACACACCCACCGAACGCGAGGCATCCGGCACATAGACCACCGGGCCCTCGTAGTGAGGGCTGATCTTCACTGCGGTGTGCACGCGGCTGCAGGTGGCACCGCCGATCAGCAGCGGGATCTTCTTCATGCGGAAGTAGTCGTCGCGTTGCATCTCGGCGGCCACATGCTGCATCTCTTCCAGGCTGGGCGTGATCAGGCCAGACAGGCCGATGATGTCGGCGCCTTCCACCTTGGCCTTAGCCAGGATGTCCTGGCAGGGCACCATCACGCCCATGTTCACGACTTCATAGTTGTTGCATTGCAGGACCACGGTGACGATGTTCTTGCCGATGTCGTGCACATCGCCCTTAACGGTGGCGATGACGATCTTGCCCTTGGGTTTGACATCGCCGCCGGCTGCCTCGAGCTGGCGCTTCTCTTCCTCGATATAGGGCACCAGATGGGCCACTGCGGACTTCATCACCCGCGCGCTCTTCACCACCTGCGGCAGGAACATCTTGCCCTGTCCGAACAGGTCGCCGACGATGTTCATCCCGGCCATCAGCGGGCCTTCGATCACATGCAGCGGGCGGCCGCCGCCGGCCTTGATGGCGACCCAGGCTTCCTCGGTGTCTTCGACGATGAAGTCGGTGATGCCATGCACCAGCGCATGCGACAGGCGTGCGTTGACATCGCCAGCGCGCCAGGCCAGGCGCGCGCTGTCGTCCTTGGCCGCGCCCTTGGCGCTTTCGGCCACCTCGATCAGGCGCTCGCCGGCATCAGGTCGGCGGTTCAACACCACGTCTTCCACACGCTCGCGCAGCACCGGCTCCAGCTCGTCATAGACGCCCACCATGCCGGCATTGACGATGCCCATGTCCAGGCCCGCCTGGATGGCGTGATACAGGAACACCGTGTGGATAGCCTCGCGCACCGGATCGTTGCCGCGGAAGCTGAAGCTCACGTTCGAGACGCCGCCCGACACCTTGGCGCCCGGCAGGTTCTGCTTGATCCAGCGCGTCGCGTTGATGAAATCGACCGCGTAGTTGTCGTGCTCCTCAATGCCGGTGGCGATCGCGAAGATGTTCGGGTCGAAGATGATGTCCTCGGGCGGGAAGCCGACTTCATCGACCAGGACCTTGTAGGCGCGCTCGCAGATCTCGATCTTGCGCTCGAATGTATCGGCCTGGCCCTTCTCGTCGAAGGCCATCACCACCGCCGCCGCGCCATAGCGGCGCACCAGCTTGGCTTGGCGGCGGAACTCGTCCTCGCCCTCCTTCATAGAGATCGAATTGACGATGCCCTTGCCCTGGATGCACTTCAGGCCCGCCTCGATCACCTCCCACTTGGAGCTGTCGATCATGATGGGCACGCGCGCGATCTCGGGCTCGGAGGCGATCAGATTCAGGAATCGCACCATCGCCGCCTTGCTGTCCAGCATGGCCTCGTCCATATTGATGTCGATGATCTGCGCGCCGTTCTCGACCTGCTGGCGCGCCACCGCCAGCGCTTCCTCGAACTGGCTGTTGAGGATCAGGCGCGCGAAGGCCTTGGAGCCGGTCACATTGGTGCGCTCACCGATATTGACGAACAGGCTGCCCTCGCCGATCAGCACCGGCTCAAGCCCGGAGAGCTTCATCGATGGCGGGGTCTGGAGCGTGACGGTGGTGGTCATGGCGGCTATCTCGACAACAGGTGACGGGCCGCGAACTCACCGCGGCCACGTGGAAATGGTGACTCGGTGAGCGCCGTTGAGCGGGATGGACGCATCCCGGGGTTCGAGCCTGGCAGCCAATCCCTGAACTGGCCGTCGCAGCGCTCCTCGAACCCGAGCAATTTTACGCGCGGCGCTGCCTACCGTGGACCAAGTCCTCAAGCTGGAGTGGATGCAGGCCGACAATGACGCTAAGACCCTCTGCGAGACATCTTGGAACTGATCCATCTGCCCCCCCAAGCCCTGCGCCTCGGCCAGGTGCTGGACTATTCGATCTACGACGCCGAAGGCAAGCTGCTGCTGGCGCGTGGCCAGGTGCTGCGCAACAGCCCCTTGGGGCAGACCTTGATGCTGCAGGGCGGCTGGGTGCAGCCGCATGAAACCAAGGACTACCAGCGCGCCGTCGCCCACCAGGCCGACACGCTGATGCACCAGGGCGCCACGCTGGGCGCCATCGCCAATGCGCGTCCGGCCGGCTTCCGTGCCGAGCGCGACTCCAAGCCCACCGTCAGCAACCTGGCCGCCTGGGCGGACCTGCAGCTGCGCGCGCATGCGCTGCTGCGCGAACCCCGGGCCGAGGATTTCCTGCAGCGCTTCGACCTTGTGCTGCAGGAGCTGCAGACCCGTCTGCTGAACCAATCCGACGAGACGCTGCTGCTGCTGATCTTTGAAGCCGGTCAGGGCTTCGAGCACTACAGCGCCCGTCATGGTCTGCTGACATTGGCGCTGGCCGACCAATGCGCGCGCCAGCTGGGCTGGGCGGACGATCTGCGCCAGGTGCTGGCCCAGGCGGCGCTGTCGATGAATATCGCCATCAGCACTTTGCAGGATCGCCTGGCCTCCCAGTCCGACAAGCCCGGAGAGATGCACCGCCGCGAACTTGCCGCGCATGGCGACCGTGGCGCCGAGCTGCTGCGCGCACTGGGCGTGCAGGACTCGCTGTGGCTGCAGGTGGTGCGCCTGCATCATGAAGCCGGCCCCGGCCCGCTGTCCAGCCGCAGCATGCCCGACCAGATGGCGCGCGTGCTGTGTCGTGCCGATATCTATGGCGCACGACTGAGCCCGCGCCGCTCGCGCAAGGCGCTGTCAGCGGCAGCGGCCGCACGTGCGGTCTATCTGGATGAACTGGGGCAGCCGGACGAGGTCGGCGCCGCGCTGATCAAGGCTATCGGCCTGTACCCGCCCGGCTCGCTGGTGCGCCTGGCCAGCGGCGAGGTGGGCATCGTGCACAAACGCGGCCACAGCGCCAACGAGCCGGTCGTGGCCTCGCTGCTGGGCAAGAGCGGCGCGCCCTGGAGCGAGCCCGTCACGCGCGACACACGCCTGGCCGCCCAGGCCATCAGCGCCAGCCTGGCGCCGCATGAGCTGAAGCTGCACGTCAATCTGGGCAAGCTGGTCAGGCCCTGAGCCCGCTCCTGCCGCTAGGCAAGCTCAGGCGTCCACCAGTTCGCTGAAGAACTTGTGACCGCAGGCGCGCGGCTTGTAGGCCGAGACGTTCTGCGCGATCGCCGCGATATGCGCCGGCGTCGTACCGCAGCAGCCGCCGGCGATATTCAGGAAGCCGCTGGCCGCGAACTCCTTCATCAGCCGGCCCGTCACCTCGGGCGTCTCATCGAAGCCGGTGTCGCTCATCGGGTTGGGCAGTCCGGCATTCGGATAGCAGCTGATCGCGGTATCGCCGGCCACCTTGGCCAGCTCTTCCACATAGGGCCGCATCAGCGTGGCGCCAAGCGCGCAGTTCAGGCCGATGGCCAGCGGCCGCGCGTGCCGCACCGAGTGCCAGAAGGCGGTGACGGTCTGGCCCGACAGGATGCGGCCCGAGGCATCGGTGACGGTGCCGGAAATGATCACCGGCAAGCGCTCACCGGTATCTTCCATCAGCTCATCCAGCGCAAAGATCGCCGCCTTGGCGTTCAGCGTGTCGAAGATGGTCTCGACCAGGAACAGGTCCACGCCGCCATCCAGCAGGCCCTTGGCCTGCTCGTAGTAGGCCGCTTTCAAGGTGTCGAAATCGACATTGCGGGCGCCGGGGTCGTTGACGTCAGGGCTGATGCTGGCGGTGCGCGGGGTCGGGCCCAGGGCGCCGGCCGCGAAGCGTGGCTTGTCGACTGACGAATGCTTGTCGCAGGCGGCGCGTGCCAACTTTGCGGCGGCGACATTCATCTCGTAGGCGTACTCGGCCAGGTCATAGTCCTCCTGTGCCACCGAGGTGGTGCCAAAGGTGTTGGTCTCGATGATGTCGGCGCCGGCCGCCAGGTACTGCTCGTGGATTTCGCTGATGACCTCGGGCTTGGTCAGCACCAGCAGGTCGTTGTTTCCCTTCAGGTCCTTGGCATGCTCGGCAAAGCGCGTACCGCGGTAATCCTGCTCGCCGAGCTTGTAGCGTTGGATCATCGTGCCCATCGCGCCATCGAGGATGACGATGCGCTGTTGCAGAATGCCGGGCAGCGACGCGCCGCGCGTGTAGGCAGATGAGGCAGGGACCTGGGTGTTCATGTCGCCATTGTATGAAGCGCGTCAATACCCTCAGGCCATGAAGCACCTACTCCCCAAAGAGGCCCACGCCTTTCTCAGCCAGCACCCGGACGCGCTGTTCCTCGACGTCCGCATGGAGCTGGAGTACCTCTATGTTGGCCACCCACCCGGCGTCGTGCATCTGTCATGGTACGAGTACCCGGAGATGGAAGCCCAGCCGGAACGTTTCGTGGACCAGGTGCGGCGCGAGGTGGGCGGCGATCTGAGCTGCCCGGTGGTGCTGCTGTGCCGTTCAGGTGCCCGCACCGTGGCCGCCGGCCAGGCGCTTGAGGCCGCCGGCTTCAGCGAAGTGATCAATGTGCTGCACGGCTTCGAGGGCGATCTGGACGAGAACTTCCAGCGCGGCCGGCTGAACGGCTGGCGCCATGACGGCCTGCCCTGGGAGCAGATGTAGCCGCTGCGACTCACCCTTTGGTGCCATGGGCCAAACGCCGCCGCGCTGCTAGCCTCGCGCCTGCGGCATGGTGGCCGCGCTGAAGGATTTCCGTGACTCAGAACATCGTTGCCTGGATCGTCCGCATCGCCCTGGCCCTGGTGGCCCTCTACATCTTCTTCGCCGTGCTCAGCCCGATCCGCATCGTGCAGTCCGGCACGCGTGGCGTGATCACCACCTTCGGCAAGGTGGACCAAGAGCCGCTGGGCGAAGGCATCCACTTCGTCGTGCCAGTGGTCAACCGCGTGCACATGATCGATGTGCGCCTGCAAAAGAGCGAGGGCAAGGGCGTTGCCGCCTCGCGCGACCTGCAGCAGGTCTCGGTCTCGGCTGCGCTGAACTGGCGCCTGGACCCGGTGCTGGTGGCACAGACCTACCAGGCCATCGGCAACGAGCAAGCGGTCGCCGTGCGCGTCATCGAGCCCGCCGCGCAGGAGGCCACCAAGGCCATCGCAGCCCAGTACACCGCCGAGGAACTGGTGACAAAGCGCACCGAGGTCAGCGGCAAGATCCGCGATGCGCTGGAGCAGCGGCTGAAGCGTCATGGCGTCATCGTCGACTCGCTGGCCGCGGTCAACTACGACTTCTCGGCCGTGTTCGACAAGGCCATCGAGGCCAAGGTCGAGGCCGAGCAGAAGAAGCTCACGGCCGAGCGCGATCTGGAGCGCATCAAGGTGGAAGCCGAGCAGGCGCTGGCCAAGGCGCGCGGCGAGGCCGAATCGCTGAAGGCCAAGCGCCTGGAGATCACGCCCGACCTGCTGCGCCTCAAGCAGCTGGAAAACGAGGCCGAGGCGATCCGCAAATGGGACGGCAAGCTGCCGCAGGTCACCGGCGGCGCCACGCCATTCGTGCAGCTCAAGCCGCAGTGATCCGCGGCCGCGGCGGCGACTCAGTCCGCCAGCGCCAGCACGACGGCTGCGTCTGAAAACACCGCCCAGGCCGCCCCGCGCAGGCGCAGGCCGCTGTCCGGCCCGCAAAAGCCCACCAGGTTCTCGCCGCCGGGCAGGCGCAAAGCCACCTCGCCGCCATAGCGCGCGCGGCTCAGGCGCTGCACTTCGCCGGCCAGCAGGTTGCGCCCCTCGGCGGCTGGCGCCTGGGCCAGCACCTCCACCGCCGTCGCCTTGCACAAGGCCAGTACGCGCTGTCCGGTCTGCAGGCCCAGCAGTTGCGCACTCTCACGCGTGATGCGCGAACGGATGCGGCCCTCACCATCGCCCAGCAGCAACACAACCTCCAGCGCGCCGCGATGCGGCTTCATCGCCTGCAGCGTGCAGGGGAGCTGATTACGCATGCTGGTGCGCAAGCCCAGTGCCGCGGGCAAGGCCGCTGCGCTGCGGCCAGGTGCCAGCCGACCCATCACCTCGCGGCGCGCCTGTTCCAGCAGCCCCGCTGCGCGCAGCAGCTGCTCGCCCTCGGCGGTCAGCTGCGCACCGCCGCCGCCGCGGCCACCCACCGCCTTGGCCACCAGCGAGGCGCCGGCCAGATTGCTCAGCGTATCCAGTGCCTGCCAAGCCGCCTTGTAGCTGACGCCGCACCGCCGCGCCGCGGCGGAGATCGAGCCGCAGCCGCCCACGGCACGCAGAATCTCGATGCGCTTGTCGGCCAAGGGATGGGCCAGCGCTTGCTGCATCTGTTCGGAGCGGCGATTCGGCATGCGGGGCTGGAAGGCAAAGGGCTGTGGCTATACTTTCGCTATTCCATTGATGAATAGCGACGCAACAATGAAGCGATTGTCGCGAACTTTTCTCGGTAGCGCGCTGCTCCTTCTGGCTGGACTGGCGCATGCGGATGAAGTCCTGGTGGCGGTGGCCGCCAACTTCAGCGCGCCGATGCGTGAGATCGCCGCCGCCTTCGAGCGCGACACCGGCCACAAGGCCGTGCTGAGCTTCGGTGCCACCGGCGCCTTCTACACGCAGATCCGCAACGCTGCGCCCTTCGAGGTACTGCTCGCCGCCGACGACCGCACGCCCGCCAAGCTGGCCACCGAAGGCCTGGCGCTGGAGCGCACACGCTTCAGCTATGCCACCGGGCGCCTGGTGCTGTGGAGCACACAAGCCGGCCTGGTCGATGCCGGCGGCGCCGTGCTGCGAAACGGCCGCATCGATCGCCTCGCCATCGCCGACCCCAAGCTGGCGCCTTATGGCCAGGCCGCTGTCGACGTGCTCGCCAAGCTTGGACTGCTCGACGCATGGCAGCCGCGACTGGTGCAAGGCAAGAGCATCACCCAGGCACACCAGTTCGTCGCCAGCGGCGGCGCGCCGCTGGGCTTCGTCGCGCTGTCCCAGGTACAGAAGGACGGTGTGATCAGCCAAGGTTCTTCTTGGATCGTGCCGGCCGATCTGCATGCGCCCTTGCGCCAGGACGCCATCCTGCTGCTGCCCGGCAAGGACAAGGCCGCGGCCAGCGCGTTGCTGGCCTATCTTCGCGGCGACGCCGCGCGGCGCATCGCCGCCCGCTATGGTTACGGGTTCTGATCGATGGATGCCTGGTTCGGACCTGCCGCCTGGCCTGCCATCTGGCTGACGCTCAAGCTGGCCGCCGCGACCACCTTGCTGCTGCTGCTGCTGGCAACGCCGCTGGCCTGGTGGCTGGCTCACAGCCGCTCGCGCTGGCAGGCCTTGGTCTCGGCCCTGGTCACGCTGCCACTGGTACTACCGCCCACGGTGCTGGGCTTCTACCTGCTGGTGGCGCTGGGGCCGCATGGCCCGCTGGGATCGCTGAGCGAATCGCTCGGCCTGGGCCGTCTGACCTTCAGCTTCAGCGGCTTGCTGATCGGTTCGCTGATCTACTCGTTGCCCTTTGCGGTGCAGCCGATCCAGCGCGCCTTCGAAGCCATCGGCGCGCGGCCCATGGAAGCCGCAGCCACCTTGCGCGCCAGCCCGCTGGACGCCTTCTTCAGTGTGGCGCTGCCGCTGGCCCGGCCGGGGCTGCTGACGGCAGCGGTGCTGAGCTTCGCGCACACGCTGGGTGAATTCGGCGTGGTGCTGATGATTGGTGGCAACATCCCGGGCCAGACCCAGCTGATCTCGATGCTGATCTACGGCCATGTGGAGGCAATGGAGTACCGCCAGGCCCATGCGCTGGCGGCGGCGATGCTGCTGTTCTCCTTCCTGGTTCTGGTGGCACTGAACCTGCTGAGCCGGCGCCAGAGCCGGGTGGCCCGATGACAGAGCACTCTCAGCAGCCAGTGCCGGACTGCGAAGTGCGCCTGCAACTGCAACGCGCGGATTTCAGCCTTGATGTGGACCTGCGATTCCCGAGCCGCGGCATCACGGCGCTGTTCGGCGCCTCAGGCTCGGGCAAGACCACGGTGCTGCGCTGCATCGCCGGTCTGGAACGCCAAGGCCGCGGACTGGTCCGCATCGGCGAGGACCGCTGGCAGGACGACGCGCAAGCCCTTTTTCTGCCCACCTGGCGCCGCCCGCTGGGCTATGTGTTCCAGGAAGCCAGCCTGTTCGACCATCTCGATGTAAGCGGCAACCTGCGCTACGGCCTAAAGCGCACGGCGGGCCGCTCGGGCGAGGTGACTCTGGCCCAGGCCGTCGAGTTGCTGGGCATTGGCGCCTTGCTGGCACGCCAGCCACATCAGCTCTCGGGCGGCGAGCGCCAGCGTGTGGCGATTGCGCGCGCGCTGGCCACCCAGCCACGCCTGCTGCTGCTGGACGAGCCGATGGCCGCACTGGATGCCGAACGCCGCCACGAGATCCTGCCCTGGCTGGAGCGGCTGCGGGATGAGCTGGCCCTGCCCATGGTCTATGTCAGCCATGCGGCTGACGAGGTGGCGCGGCTGGCCGACACCCTGGTGCTGCTCCGTCAGGGCCGCGCGCTGGCGCAGGGGCCCATCAGCGCGCTGATGCTGCGCGACGACGCGCCCGATCTGTTCGGCGAGGATGCCGCCACGCTGCTGAGTGGCCAGGTGGCCGAGCGCGATGCCGCTTACGGACTGCTGCGCATCGCCTTCGATGGCGGCAGCGTCTGGCTGCGCGATACCGGGCTTGCGCTGGGCCGCCCGGTGCGGCTGCGGCTCCTGGCGCGCGACATCAGCCTGACGATGGACCAGCCGCAGGCCACCAGCGTGCAGAACCACTGGCCCGGCCTCGTCGACGCCATCTTGCCAGACCGCCATGCGGCGCAGGCACTGGTGCGCTTGCGCTGCGGGAATTCGCTGGTGCTGGCACGCCTGACGCGGCGCGCGGTGGACACGCTGGCGCTGGCGCCGGGCGTGCCGGTCTGGGTGCAGCTGAAATCAGCAGCGCTGGTGGGCTGAGATGCTCCAGGCCGCAAGGGCGGCTCAGCGCGCCACCGAGCAGGTGTCACGCCCTGCGCGCTTGGCCGCATAAAGCGCGCGGTCGGCGCTTTCCAGCAGCCGCGCCAGCGTTTGCCCGGCATGAGGATAGACCGCAATGCCGATACTGGCTGAGACCTCGACGCGCACGCCCTCATAAGGTTGGCGCAGCGCCGCCAGCAGGCGCCGGCTGAGCTCCACGGCCGCTGCCTCATCGGCACGGGCCAGCAAGACCAGGAACTCATCGCCACCGGTTCGCGCCGCGACATCGTTGGCGCGGATGCTCTGCTGGATGCGCGTTGCGACCGTCTTCAGCAGCAGGTCTCCGCACGCATGCCCCTGCTCATCGTTGACCGGCTTGAAGTTGTCCAGATCGATGGCCAGCAGCGCCACGGGCGCGAGCTCACGCTCGGCGCTGGCAAGCTGCAACTGCGCCAGCTCAAGGAAAAGGCCACGGTTGGCCAGCCCGGTCAGCAGATCATGGTTGGCCCGATGCCGGACATCCGCCATCAGCTGCGAGGCCTGGACGATGGCCTGCCCGACCGCCTGTGCCTCATGCAGCTGCACGGCCGGCAAACGCACCGGCCGGCCATCACCGAGAGCCAGCGCCGCGGCGTTGAGCTGCTGCACCGAGGACAAGACGCGATTGGCCTGCCGCACGGCCAGCCACAGACCGAGGCCGAAAAGCGCCAGCGCAGCGGCCAGGAAGCCCGCCAAGCGCGCCAGCTGCGCTTCGTAGAGCGCCTTCGGGGCTCCGATCGCCACCGTCCAGGACCAGCGCGGCAGCGGCAGGTGAACAGTCATCACGCGCTGCCCTTCCTTGGTGACGGTTTCAAGCGAGCCGGTGGTCCGAGACCGCACCCGCTCCAGCAAGGCGGGCACGGCCTGCTGACCCAGAAAGCGCTCAGCATCGCGGGAGCGGCCGACGATGGTGCCCGAGCTGTCCAGCACCGCCACCAGCCAGCCTTCTGGCAAAGGCTGGCTTCGCAGAACCTGATTGATGCGATCCGGCGACAGCCCCACGTTCAAGCTGTAGACGACCTCGCTGCCCTGCAGTACGGGCACACCCATCGCCAGCACCGGCCTTCCCACCACCGGCCCAGGAAACAAATCCGTCAGCACGGTCTCGCCGCGGCTGAAGACCTGCCCGATCTGTGCGGGCGTGCCTGTCTGTGGCAGCGCGCTGCCCCAGGGTCTGACCGTGTTCATCACCTGTCGGCCCGCCCTGTCGGTGAGCACGTAGTTGTAGACCGTCTGGGTCTCCAGTGCAGCGCCGGCCACACTGCGGAAGCGTTCAAGCTGGCCCTCGCGCAGCGCCTCGGATGTCGCCAACACCCTGAGCCCCGATTCAATGGCTGAGAACTCGCTGTCGAGCTGGGCGCCGATGCGCCGCGCCAGAACCTCGGCTTCGCTGTAGAGCGCCTGCCGCTTCAGCTGCAGGTTCATCAGGGCCAGGTAGATCGACACCAGCAGTGCCGGCAGCGCGCACAGCAGCACCAGCAGGGCCAGGCTCTGCCGCAACGAGAGCTTGCGCGCGCGCAGCGTGGACAGGGCCTCGCTGCCCACGCGAGCATCCAGGCGAGCCCGTCCCTCGTGCTTCACGTTCGCTCTCCTCAGAAGACTTTGCCCCCAGGCTGGCAGGTGGCGCCACCTCATCACCCTGCAACGGCAGGGCAGACAGATGGAACGGCAGGTCGGCCTGAGTCTAACGAAGTCGGCCGCCGCCTCCAGCAGTGGCGGGCTCAGTCGTCAAGCATCAGCAGGGCTTCGTCGCGCCAGTAGGCGACCGCCGCAAAGTAGCCTTCCCACACGCAGCCATTGCAGCCCCGGCCGCAGCAGCTGGTCGGCTCGGGCGGTGCCTCACGCAGTTCGAGGCCGCGCGCCGCGGCGCGTTGCATCAGGTGATCGAGCACCGCCTGGGCGGTCTCACGGTCAGTGATCGGAAAGTCCACGGAATCTCGGGTCTCGAAAGGTCGGAGGCGCGAGCATAGCCGGCTCCCTTCAAGCCGCTAGATCGAGCAGCGCCTGCGCCGTGGCGAAATCCAGCGCCTGCACTGCTTCGCTCAAGCGACCGAACTGCACGTCGCCGATGCGCTGCTGCAGGCCCGGCCCCAGTCGTTCGAACAGTTCCAGCGCGGCCATGTCCTGCTGCCCGAGCAGGGTATGCAGGCTTTGCAGATCGCCAGCCGACAGGGCAACAGGCTCGCTGCGCTCCGCCGCCCGCTGCGCGTCGGCATGCAGCCCGGCCAACGCCGGTTGAGCCGCCGCGGCCAGCTGTTCAAGCGCCTGCGCCATGGCCTGCAGGGCCGGCACGGCATCGCGGCCTTGCATCAAGGCCTGCTCGGCCTCGGCAGCGCAGTGCTGCAAGGCTTGTGCGCCCAGCAGGCCAGCCGTGCCACGGAGCTTGTGCAGCTGGGCCGCTCGCGCCTGCCGCAGGGGCACCGTCTCCAGGCCTTCAGCGCGGGTCAGCGCCGGGCCATCGGTTTCCTGCAGAAGGCGCTCCAGCATGCGCAGGAACAAGGCCGCATCACCGCCCAGGCGCGCGGCCACCTCGGCCGAGCTGATGCCCTCGATCGGCGGCCAGCCCTGCGGCAGCGCCGGACTGCTGCGCGCTGCTGAGCCCAGCTGAAGCACGCTGCCGCGCACCCGCTCCACCGCGCTGCGCACAGCGCGAATGAGCCGCTGCGGCTCCAGCGGCTTGGTAAGGAAGTCGTTCATGCCCGCCGCCTCGGCGCGGCGGCGCTCTTCTCCGAGGGCGCCAGCCGTCAGCGCCAGCACCGGCAACTGCGTCAAGCCGAGCTCGGTGCGGAGCCGCCGGGTAGCCTCGTGGCCATCCATCTCGGGCATCTGCACATCCATCAGAACGACATCGAAAGCCTGCGGCTGTGCCTGCAGCAGGTCCAGCGCGATGCGGCCATTGCCTGCGGTTCGGACCTGGGCACCTTCGCGCTGCAGCAGGCGTGTCGCCACTTCGAGATTGATCTCGCTGTCATCGACCACAAGCACGCGCACGCCCTCGAGCCACCGGGCCCCGATCGCGTCCAGCCGCGTCGCTGCCACCACACGGCTGGTCGTACCGGTGTAGCGTGCGATGCCCTTGTTCACCGCGTCAAACAGCTCGGACGCGCTCAAGGGCTTGGTCAGCACCTCGTCGATCACAGGCTTGTTCTCCTGGCAGGCTTCGATCGTGCTGCGCAGGCTCTCGCGCTCGTGCGAAGAAACGATCAGCGCAGCGGGAACTCGGTCAGCGCCCTGCTCGCTCAACAGGGCCTGCAAGGCTTGCAGCCCGTCCATACCCGGCATCTGCCAATCCACCAGCAGGGCGTCAGGTGCGAGCTGTCCGCGCGCCCGGCGCGCGCGGAAGTGGGCCAGCATCTGCTCGCCACCCTCCAGCGCGGTGACCTGCCAGCCCAGTGATCGGCAGAGGCCCGCCATCAGCTCGCGGTCGCGGGGGTTGTCGTCGACCAGCAGGACGTCGATGCCGGCCAAGGTCGATTCCGAAGCAATGGCCAGTGTGGCTGTCTCGAAAGGCAGCTTCACGGTGAAGGTGCTGCCCTCGCCAAGCCGGCTCTGCACTTCGACATCACCGCCCATCATGCGCGCCAGACGGCGCACGATCGACAAGCCCAGGCCGGTACCCCCGAAGCGGCGCGTGGTCGATGCATCCGCCTGCGAGAAGGGGTCGAAGAGCTGTGGCAAAACCTCGGGCGCGATGCCGATGCCGCTGTCGCTGACGCTCCATCGCAGCCAGGTGTGATCCTGCGCATCCGTCTCGGGCTCGACGCTCACACGCACCTCACCGCGCTCGGTGAACTTGAGCGCATTGCTGATCAGATTGGAGAGGATCTGGCGCAGACGCAGCGCATCGCCCATCACCGCTGGCGGCAGCGCAGCCCTGCCATCCACGCGCAGATCGACGGACTTGGCCTCAGCTTGCGCAGAGAACAAGGCCGCCAGCTCGCCCAGCAGCTCGGCCGGGCTGAACGGCGCTGTCTCCAGCTGCATCTCGCCAGCCTCGATCTTGGCCAGATCCAGCACGTCATTGATGATGCCCAGCAAGGAACGGCCGGCAATCTGCAGCTTGCCCAGCAGCTGGCGCTGATCCGCGTCCAGCCCCGTGTGCTCCAGCAGGTGCGAGATGCCGATCACCGCATTCATCGGCGTGCGGATCTCGTGGCTCATATTGGCCAGGAACATGCTCTTGGCCGCGTTGGCCTGCTCCGCCACATCCCGGGCATGCAGCAGCGCCGCCTCGAAGCGCTTGCGCTCGGAGACATCCTGCGCAATGCCCAGATAGCCGGTGATCACGCCAGCCGCATCGCGCATCGCCGTCACCACCAGCGAGACTGGCAGCACCTGGCCGTCCTTGCGCACATAGCTCCACTCACGGGTCTCCGCGCCCTCAAGCTCGGGCTTGTGCACGAAGACGCGGAAGCCCTCGATGGGCATGCCGTACTCGGCGCTCAGCGTTGCAGCACGCACCTGCAGCTCCTGCGGCAGGTGCAGCGCCGCGGGCGAGGTCTTGCCGACCATGTCCTGCGCCGCATGGCCCAGCAGGCGCTCCGCGCCGGCATTGAAGATCGTGATCGTGCCTTGCGGATCCGTCGCAATGATGGCCAGCTCGGTGGCCGCGCGCAGCACGCTGGCCAACAGCCCCGCCACACGCCGCAGCTCCAGCTCGGCGGTCTTGATCGCAGTGATGTCTTGCTGCGTGCCGTACATCCATTCAGGCTGGCCGTCGGCGGTGCGGCTCGCCAGCCGACCGCGGGTGTGTACCCAGACCCATTCACCCGACTTGTGGCGCATGCGGTACTCGCAGGCGTAGTAGGGCTGTTCGCCCTTCAGGTGCAAGCGCAGCCGTTGCTGGGCGATCGGTGCATCGTCGGGATGGCTGAGCTTCAACCAGGTCGTCACACTGAAAGGCAGTAGCTCATCCAGGCGATAGCCGAGCTTCTCCGCATAGCGCTCGTCCAGGGTGATTTCGCCACTGTGCAGATTCCAGGCCCAGGTGCCGACATCGGTGCCCTCGATCACATTGGCCAGGCGCTGGCGCTCGGCGGCCAGTGCGCGCCGGCTGACCATGACCTCGGTGGTGTCGTGCACGATCACGTAGAAGCCGCGCACCTGGCCCTCCGCCACATCGGGCAGATACTGAGCCAGCGTGTGACGCTCCCCGTCGCCGCCGGGCCGCTGCAAGGTGTACTCGAAGTGCTGGGGCTCACCGCGCAGCGCCGCTTCCACACGTGGCCGCAACTTGGCGAAGAGGGGCTCGCCCACCAGCGCGGGCATGGTCATGCCGCGCACCTTGTCCGGCGGAATGCCAAACCAGGACAGGTAGGCTTGATTGGCCACGCGGTTGCACAGCTGGGCATCCCAGTAGCCGATCAACGAGGGCACGGAGTCCAGCACCGTCTGCATATCGCGCCGCGCCGCATCCAGCTCCGCCGTGCGCTCGACCACCTGCTGCTCCAGGCTCTGGCTGAAATCCTGCAGGCGGCGCTCGGCATCCTTTCGCTCGCGGATATCGCGCATCAGCAGCGCCAGACCGATGACCCGGCCGCCGCGCGAACGGATGGCACTGGCGGTGATAGAGAGGTCAATGCTGTGGCCGTCCGCGTCGCGGCGGGTGGAATCGAACGGCGGCAGGCGGTCGCCCCGCACGATTCGCGCCAGCAGCTCGGCGTCTTCGTGGCTGCGCCCATCTTCCAGCAGCAGGCTGGCCAAGGGCTTGCCCAGCGCCTGCGCCGCGCTGTAACCGAACAGCTGATCGGCAGCCCGGTTCCAAAGGATGACGCGACCGTCCAGGCCCTCGCCGATGATGGCATCGGCCGAGTTCTCGATGATGGTGGCCAGCTGCGCCTGCTGGTCGGCATGCTGGCGCGCACGGGCACGGCTGGCGCGGATCACGCCGACCAGGGCCGCCAGCAGCAAGGTGGACAGCAGACCCGCCAGGAACACCGTGCCCGGCCGGGTCTGGTTCAACCGCTCAACAAAGCTCGGTCTGGCGTGCAGCTCGATCACCCAGCGTCGACCCAGCACCTCTTGCACGCTGCGCATCAGCAGGCCGGTGTCCTGGCCGACGGAGTCCCGCTCAGTACCGGCCAACTCGGCCGAATCGAACACCAACTCACCCGACTGGCCGGCCTTGCCCGCGCTGATGTCCAGCAATCGAATGTCATAGCTGGCGCCGGCAATGCCGAAGTCCGACAGCACCTCCTTCAGTGCCAGCGGCGCATAGGTCCAGCCCAGTGTGGCGGCCTCGCGCTGCGCTGACGTCTGCAGCGGCATGCCGGCGCTGTAGACCGGCAGCAGCAGCAGCAGCGAGCGCTGCTTCTCGCCCTCCAGCTGCACCAGCGTGATCGGACCGGACAGCGTGGGCTCACCGCTGCGCATCGCGGACAGCGCCGCCTGCCGGCGGTTGGTCTCGGAGGCAATGTCCAGGCCCACGGCCGCCCTGTTGCGCTCAACCGGCTCGATGTACTGGATGACAAAGCGCTCACCCTCATGCGGGCCCAACTCGCGGATCGCGAATTCAGGCCAGCCATCGGCCCTGGCGCGTGCCGTGAAGCGCGCCTCCAGCTCACGCGGCACGCGGCGGATGAAGCCGAATCCCCGGGCGCCCGGAAACTCGTGCTCCACATCCCGGGTGCGGCTGTAGCGCTGGAACTGCTCGCGCGTCAGCACCTCGCCACCCGCCAGGGCCACGGCACCACGCGCGCCGCGCAGGCCATAGGCATACAGGCGCATGCGCTGAAGCAGCTGATCACTGACCAGCTCAGCCTGCTCGGCAAAGCTCTCCTGCGCCTGCTGCCGGTTGTGAAAGTCCTGGCTCCAGGCGGCCACCAGGCTCAGGCACAGGCCCAGCACCAGCGCGGCAGCCGACCAGGCCAACACGCGGGCGTTTTCATTCGACCTTCTCGGCATTGGAGCGATTCGCGGCTGCGGGGTGCGATCAGTGGCAGGTCATCCAAGTATCGGTCACAGCCAGGCGGGCCAGCGCGGTCCGCGCGGCTCAGACGCAGGCGCGCTGGCGCAGACGCTGCGCGAATGCCTCGACCTCGCCTGGCACCGCGGGGCGGCGTTCCGTCAGGTCGGCAAGCAAGGCGCGCAGCAGACGTCGCAAGGTCTCGGGCTGCGGCGTCAGCGGGCCAGCGAAGTGCACCTGCTGCTCGTCGAGCAGCACCAGCGTCGGAAAGGTCTCGACATCGAAATCGCCCACCAGTGCAGCCTCGTCCTCGATGTCGATCCAGTGCAATTGCAAGGCAACGCCGTCGGCGGCGACCTCGGCGCCCACCTCGTTCAGCACCGGCTCATAGGCCTCGCACAGCCGGCACCAGGCTGCGCACAGACAGGCCAGTTGAAGCTGGGCCATCAGGCCGCGACGGGCAAGCCGGCAGCGTCGAAGAAGCCTTCAAACAGGGCCGAGCTCAGATAGCGCTCACCCGAATCCGGCAGCACGACGACGAGGGTCTTGCCGGCGTTCTCGGGCTTGTGAGCCAGGCGCACCGCCACCGCCGCCGCCGCGCCACAGGAGATGCCCGCGAGGATGCCCTCCTCGCGCGCCAGGCGGCGAGCAAAGGCGATGGCTTCCTCGTTGCTAACCTGCTCGACGGCGTCCACCAGCGACAGGTCGAGCACCTCCGGCACGAAGCCGGCGCCGATGCCCTGGATCTTGTGCGGCGCGGGCTTGATCTCCTCGCCGGCGCGGGCCTGGGTCAGCACCGGGCTGGCCGTGGGCTCGACGGCCACCGACTGAATGGCCTTGCCCTGGGTCTTCTTGATGTAGCGCGAGATGCCAGTGATGGTGCCGCCGGTGCCCACGCCCGAGACCAGAATGTCGATCGCGCCGCCGGAGTCTTCCCAGATCTCCGGGCCGGTGGTGGCTTCGTGGATGGCCGGGTTAGCCGGATTCTTGAACTGCTGCAGCAGCACATAACGGGCCGGGTTGGAGGCAGCGATCTCCTCGGCCTTGGCGATGGCGCCCTTCATGCCCTTGGCGCCTTCGGTCAGCACCAGGGTGGCGCCATAGGCCAGCAGCAGCTTGCGCCGCTCGATGCTCATGGTCTCGGGCATGGTCAGCGTGACCGGGATGCCGCGCGAGGCTGCGACGAAGGCCAGCGCGATGCCGGTGTTGCCGCTGGTCGGCTCGACGATCTCCTTGCCCGGGCCCAGCAGGCCGCGCTTCTCGGCATCCCAGATCATGGCAGCGCCGATGCGACACTTGACCGAGTAGGCCGGGTTTCGGCCCTCGATCTTGGCCAGCACGGCGGCGCCGGCACCGTCGGTGACGCGGTTCAGACGCACCAGCGGCGTGCGTCCGATGGACAGGGAGTTGTCGTCGAAGATGCGGCTACTGCTCATGCTCGGGCCTCGCTTTTCAGGGAAAGCAAGCGTAGCCAGCGAGCCGCCGCCGGTCAAAGAACGAATCGTTGCTTCGATATGCGCGCCAGCGATGAAGCTCAGTACAGCGTCTGCTGCTGACGGGCGGGCAGCGCGGCGTCATAGGCCTGCGCATCGAAGCCAGCGCTCAAGGCCGCAATGATGCTGCCGGTCGACGGCAGGCTGGCCCGCTCGACCTGCGCCGCCGGGTCCCACAGCCCCGAGCGCTTGACGGCGCGGGCGCACTGGAAGAAGACCTTGTGCACCTCGACCACCAGCACCGAGCGCGGCAGCCTGCTTTCACCGTCCGGACCAGCCACGGCAAAGCGCTGCAGCAGCGCCGGTGCGGCGCTGAGCCGACCGCGGCCCATCACGCGGAAGGCCTCGCCGAAGCCAGGAATCAGGAACAGCAGGGACAGTTCGGGATCGCTGAGCAGATTGCGCAGGCTGTCGATGCGGTTGTTGCCGCGGCGGTCGGGCATCAAGAGCGTGCGCCCTTCATCGACCACCTCCACCAGCGTGCCCGGCGCATCGCCGCGCGGCGAGGTATCGATGCGGCCGGTCTGCGCGTCACGCGTGGCCAACACGCAGAAGGGCGAGGCCTCGATGAACGGGCGGTACAGCGCATGGATGTGGTTGCACTCTTTGTCCAGCGTAGCTCGTGCAGCGGCGCCGGCCAGCGCCGGGTCGGGGTAGATCGCGCGCAGCGCGGCCAGATCGGCCAGGTCGTGGCGGCGGTCCAGCCAGGGTGCGTCGTCCTTGTTCATCTTCAGAGTCCTCCGAAAACCTTCTTCAGGATGGCGCTGCCGCTGCCCACCGGGTCCTGGCGGATTTTCTTCTCCTCCTGGGCAATCATCAGGAACAGGCCGTCCAGCGCACGGCGCGTTACATAACTCTGTATGTTGGCATCCTCCGGCTTGACCAGGCCCAGACCCAGGGCCTTGCCGGCCACTGCGTTGTACTTGTCGGCCAGCGCCACCTTCTCGGTGCTGCGGGTGACGATGGGCAGGAACTTCTCGGTCAGCGGCGTGCGCGTCTTGACGGCGAAGAACTGCGTCACCGCATCGTCGCCACCGCGCAGGATCTTCAGCCCGTCTTCCACGCTCATGGACTTCACGGCATTGACCAGCAGCGGCCTGGCCTCAGGCACCGCAGCCTCAGCGGCACGGTTCATCGCGGTGACCAGCTCATCCACGCGCTTGCCCTGGCCGGTGGCCTTCAGCACCTTGACGGCGTCCTTCAGATAGCCGGGCAGCTCGATGCGCACCAGCGGATTGCCCAGGAAACCGTCGTTGCGGCCCAGCTGGCTGACCGCCGCTGCCGCGCCGCGCTCCAGCGCCGCGCGGATGCCGGACGCCGCATCGGTTTCGGTGAGGCCAGCAGCCTGCGCCGCGCTCAGGCCGAACGGCAGCGCCAGGGCGGCGCAGGTGAAGTGACGACGGTGCAGGGACATGACGGGCCTCTTCTGAATCAGGAGGCCCGATCTTGCCATCAGGCGACGCGCCGCCCTTGCACCAGCACCTCGCGCATCACCGGAAAGCCCTCCACCTCGCCCACGCGCAACAGATCGGCGCGCAAGCCAGGTGCGATCTGGCCGCGGTCGTGCAGGCCGCAGGCCTGGGCCGGGTTCAGACTGACGACACGCATGGCCTCGGCGGGCGAGAAGCCGGCTTCACGCTGCAGGCGCCAGGCAGCTTGCAGCAGGCTGGTGGGCACATAGTCGGAAGACAGCATGTCCAGCACGCCTTCGCGCGCCAGCTCCACCGCTGCCACATTGCCCGAGTGCGAACCGCCGCGGATCACATTGGGTGCGCCGGCCACTGTCGCCAGCCCATGCTGCTTGGCATGGCGCGCTGCCAGCAGCGTGGTCGGGAACTCGCTCATCTGCGCGCCCAGCGCCACTGCCTCGTCCACATGGGCGATGGTGGTGTCGTCATGCGTGGCCAAGGCGACGCCATGCTGGCGTGCAAAGTCAGCAAACCAGGCGCGATTCGGCTCGGCGTACTCGGCCTGGCGCTGCGGTGCGATACGCACCTCTTCGTCGAACTGCGCATCGGTCCAGCCCTTCTTGCCGGTGTAATAGATGCGCGCATGCTCGATGTCGGTCCACTGGCGCTGGCCGGGCGTATGGTCCATCAGCGAGAGCAGCTTCAGGCGCGGATGGTGGGCGAAGGGCTCGAACAGCTCGCGCGCATTCGGTGCAGGCAGCTCGCAGCGGATGTGGATCAGGTGGTCGGCGCGCAGCGCACCGGCCGCGTCAAGCTTGTCCAGCAGTGCCAGCACCTCGGCTTGGCTGCGCGCGCGAAAGCCCACGCCGTAAGGATCGCCCACACCGATTGCGTCGAACACCGTAGTGATGCCGGCGGCCGCCACCTCGGCGTCATGCGCCTGCAGCGCGCCCAGCATCGGAAAGACGATCTTGGGACGCGGCGTGACATGTCGCTCGAGATTGTCGGTATGCACCTCCACCAGGCCGGGCAGCAGCCAGTCGCCGCCCCAGTCCTCGGCCTGCGGCAGGCTGCTGCGGCCTTGCTCGACGGCGGCGATGCGGCCGTCCTCAATCAAGACCTGACCCTGAATGGTCTCGCCGGCCAGCACGATGCGGGCGTTGTGGATCAGTCGCTGGCGGCTCGTCATGCAGCTTCCTTGTCGTGTTGATCGGGGGCAGGAGCGCCCATCGTATGGCAGCGGCTGGCCACCGCGTCGCGCACCTCCTCGTCGTGGAAGATGCCGACGATGGCAGTGCCGGCCGCCTTCGCTTCCTCGATCAGCTCGATCACCACACGGCGGTTCATCGCATCCAACGAGGCGGTGGGTTCGTCCAGCAGCAGCAGCTCGGCCGGCGCGATGAAGCCACGCGCGATATTGACGCGCTGCTGCTCGCCGCCCGAGAAGGTGGCCGGCGGCAGACCCCACAGGCCCTGCGGCAGGTTCAACCGCGCCAGCAGATCAGCAGCCTGCTCGCGGGCGCGCTGCTCGTCCGTCTCGCCAGCCGAGATCGCGCGCTCAGCCACCACCTCCAGCGCCGAGACGCGTGGCAGCACGCGCAAGAACTGGCTCACATAGGCCAGCGCGCGGCGGCGCAAGGCGATCACCTGCTGCGGCGCAGCCTTCACCAGGTCCAGCGTCGCGCCGTCCGCGGTGTTGACGAGCAGCTGGCCGCCATCGGCGCCATAGCTGCCGTACAGGCACTTCATCAAGGTGCTTTTGCCTTGACCCGAAGGACCGACCAGGGCCAGGCATTCGCCGCGGGCGACCGTCATCGAGACCGCGTTCAGCACCGGCAGGCGCAGCCCCTCGCGCAGATGCAGCGTGAAGGTCTTGTGGAGGCCGCGCACATCGAGAACCGGCTGCTTGTACGTCATGGAGCCACCACCGAAGAAACGAGAAGTTGGGTGTAGGGGTGCTGCGGATCGTCCAGCACCCGGTCGGTGAGGCCCTGCTCGACGATGCGACCCTGGCGCATCACCAGAGTGCGCTGCGCCAGAAGGCGCGCCACGCCGAGGTCATGCGTGACGATCAAGGCCGACAGGTGCAGGCGTGCCACCAGGCTGCGGATCAGGTCCAGCAGCCGGGCCTGCACCGAGACGTCCAGGCCCGAGGTCGGCTCGTCCATCAGCACCAGACGCGGATGCGTGACCAGATTGCGCGCGATCTGCAGGCGCTGGCGCATGCCGCCGGAAAACGCCCGGGGGCTGTCGTCGATGCGCTCGGCATCAAGCTCCACCGCGCTCATCCATTGACGGCCCTGATCGCGCAGCGTGTCGAAGCGGCGCTCGCCCAGCGCCATCAGGCGCTCGCCCACATTGGCGCCGGCGCTGACGTTCATGCGCAGGCCGTCGGCTGCATGCTGCTCGACAAAGCCCCATTCGGTGCGCGCCAGCAGGCGGCGCTCGCGCTCAGGCAGCGCATGCACGTCCACCCAGGATTCGCTGGCGCGGCGGTAATGCACATGGCCCGGCGCGCAGGCAATGCGGCCGGCGATGCAGTTCAGCAGGCTGCTCTTGCCTGAGCCCGATTCGCCGACAATGGCCAGCACCTCGCCGGGATGCAGCTCCAGACTAGCGTCTTGCACCGCGTACGCGCCGTCGCGCGCGCCGGGGTAACGCAGGTTCAGGCCCTGCACCTTCAGCAGCGGCTCGGCATGGATGTTGGCGTTCATTGCAGCGTTCCTCCCGCCAGCGGCACGACAAAGCTGAAGCCGTGGCGCGTGAAGCCCAGGTGTTCGTAGAAGGCATGCGCGTCCACGCGCTTGGCATTGCTGGACAGCGCCAGCTTGTAGCAGCCGTGTGCCCGCGCCACCGCCATGGCCTGCTCCATCAGCAGCCGACCCAGGCCCAGGCCTTGGGCTTTGGGATGCACGGCCACGTCTTCCACCAGTGCTTCGGGCGCCTGGCGATGTGCCAGCAGCGGCAGGATGTAGAGCGTCAGGCAACCCAGCACCTCGACGCGGCCGCCCTGGCCCGCCACCTCGGCCAGCCACAGCTCCGCACCCAGCGCCTGCATGGCCTGCCAGCTTTGCAGCGCGCCGTCCAGCGGCACGTCCTCGGCCGCATCCAGCCCGCTGGCGACGAACAGGCCCAGCACGGCCGGCAGATCGGCCGCAGTGCCCGGGCGCAGCCGCGTCTCGGTGATCGCGAAGCTCGCGTCTTGTTTCTTCTCGCTCATGTCTGGGGTCCTTTCTGCGCCTGCTGCTGCAGCTCTTGCTGCCCCCGGCAATGGTCGGTATCCGAGCAGGTCCACAGCGTCTCGCCGCCGGCCAGCGGCACTTCGTCCAGATAGCTCGTCGTGCAGCCGCACAGCGCGCAGGCATGGCCTTGCGGCTCGATATGGAACGGCCGGTCGGCGAAGTCCAGGCTCATCACATCGGTATAGGGTGGTACGGCGTACAGACGCTTCTCGCGCCCGGCGCCGAAGAGCTGCAGCGCCGGCATGCGATGCATCTTGGGGTTGTCGAAGCTGGGGATCGGCGAAGGCGCCATCACATAGCGGCCGTTCACCAGCACGGGGTGGTCGTAGCTGGTGTCGATGCGGCCCCAGTGCGCCAGATCCTCGTAGAGCTTCACATGGATCAGGCCATATTCCTGGAAGGCATGCAGTCGCGCGGCCTCGCTGCGGCGCGGCTCCAGCTTGTACAGCGGCTCGGGCTGCGGCACCTGGTAGACGAGGATCTGAGCCTCGGTCAGCGCGCGCTCGGGGATGCGGTGGCGGGTCTGGATGAGGCTGGCCTCGGCCGTACGCTCGGTGGTCGCCACGCCGGTGGTGCGGGCGAAGAAGCGGCGGATGTTGACGGCATTGGTTGTGTCGTCCGCGCCCTGGTCGATCACCTTGAGCGTGTCGGCGCGGCCGATCACCGCCGCGGTGACCTGAATGCCACCAGTGCCCCAGCCGTAAGCCAGCGGCATCTCGCGCGAACCGAAAGGCACCTGGTGGCCCGGAATGGCCACCGCCTTCAGCAGGCTGCGGCGGATCATGCGCTTGGCGCGCTCATCCAGGTAGGCGAAGTTGTAGCCCTGGGCGGTGCTGTGGGTTTGGCTCATTCCTGTTGCTCCTCTCGGATCGCACGCAGCATCTGCAGCTCGGACTCGAAGGTCACGTAATGCGGCAGCTTCAGATGCTGGACGAAGCCCGAGGCCTCGACGTTGTCGCTATGCGCCAGCGCGAACTCCTGCAGCTGCGCCGGGCTGGTCAGGGTTTCGTCGAATTCGTCGGCGCGCAGCGCACGGTCAACCAGGCTCATCGCCATGGCTTTGCGCTCGGCATGGCCCAGCACCAGGCCGTAGCCGCGCGTGAACTGCGGCGGCCGCTCGGCGCTGCCGACAAACTGGTTGACCATCTGGCACTCGGTCAGCTCGATCTCGCCGATCTCGATCGCGAAACCCAGCTCGTCGGGCACCAGCTCCACCGCGACATGGCCATGGCGGATCTCGCCGGCAAAGGGGTGGGTGTTGGCATAGCCGCGCTGCGTGCTGTAGGCCAGGCCCAGCACCCAGCCTTCGTCGCCGCGCGCCAGCATCTGCAGGCGCGCCGCGCGCGGCAGCGGATACAGCGGCGGCTCGCGCGTGATGTCCATGGGCTCGGGGTCGCCTGCGGGCGGCGCCTCCTGTTCGATCAAACCGTCGGCGCTGAGAGCGGCCAGCGCATGCGGCATCGGTTCGGAGGGTGCCGCAGGGCTTGCAGGCTCTGACGCCACGGCGTTCTCGGCCTGCAGCAGCCCGAACTCCAGCAGGCGCTGGCTGTAGTCGAAACTCGCGCCCAGCAGCTGGCCGCCGGGCAGGTCCTTGAAGATGGAGCTGATGCGGCGTTCGCAGCGCATCGCCGCGGTGTCCAGCGGCTCGGCATAACCCAGACGCGGCAGGGTGCTGCGGTAGGCGCGCAGCAGAAAAGTCGCCTCCAGCGCATCGCCCTGGGCCTGCTTGAGCGCCAGCGCGGCCAGTTCGGGGTCGTACAAGGATCCCTCGCCCATCACCCGCGACACCGCCAGGCCCAGCTGCTCGCGCAGCTGCGCCACCTCGATCTCACGCAGCGCGGCATCGCCACGGCGCCGCTCATCCAGCAGCCGCAGCGAAGCAGCGATGGCGGCTTCACCGCCCTTGACAGCGACGTACATCTCAGCCCTCTCCGATCAGCGTTGAGCGCGGCAGCGCGACGATCTGATCGCCGGCGGCGAACACGATGTCGATGCCGCAGGGGAAGTCGGCCTGCTGCGCCTGGCGCCAGGCCCAGAGCGCATCGCTCACGCCTTCGATGCCCAGCCGGTGTTGATGCTCGATGCCCGGCCCCTGCCAGCACAGCGCACCTTCGGCGCTGATGCCATCCACCGCGATCAGCGCGGTGGCACTGTCCTGCGGCGCCACATCGTCGCCCGGGTTTAGGCGCAGCAGCAGCGCGGGCGTTGCCTCGGCGGCATTCATCAGCGCGAAGTCAGCCTGCTCGGGCTCGGCCACCAGCTGCGCGCCGCAATGAAAACGGCACCAGGCACGCAGCGCGGGCTGGTCCAGCTGCGGGCTCAGCCACAGCCGCGTGTCGGCATCGAGCAGGGTCAGCAAGCTAGCGGCCAGGGCCGGCTGCACGTCGGCCGGATGGCCCAGGCCGGCCAGCGCCGGCAAAGCCTGGATGCGACCGGGCCGGCTCATGGCCTCCAGCAGCGTGCGAAAGACCTGCTGGCCGTCATGCACCGGGTCGGCAAAGGCCGGGGCCAACTCGCCCAGGGTGCCGGTGTCGAGAACAGCGCTCATGCCGAGGCCTCCGTCTGCAAGGTGAAGAACTGCACGCGGCTGGCTTCCACGCGCGCCCGCTCTGCGGCCAGCTGCTGCTCGCGCGCGGCGCGCAGCGGCGCGATCACCTCGGCCAGCAGCAGGGCCTGCTGATCGGGCTGCTGCAGCAGCGCGTCCAGCGCTGCCACCCACTGCGCCCGCGCCTCGTCGCGGCCCAGCACATAGCCCAGGCCGACGCTGACGGCGCCCTGTGCCGTGCGGTAGCGCAGCGCGCAGCGCGTCACCGTGGCCTCGGCCAGGTTGAAGCGCGCGCCGCTGTTGCTGGCGCGGCCGCGCAGCATCACCAGGCCGGCCTCGGGCGCACGCAGCGCCTCGAAGCGGTAGTCGGCCAGCACACGCTCGCCGTGGGGCGCCAGCGCGGCGCGCGGCGCCTGGGCCAGCACGGCCAGCCACTGCTGGCGGGCCGTGTCCGGGGCGTTTCGGGTTTCTGGGTTCATGGCGATGTCATCTAGACCACTTAAGATGGCGGCCAGTATCACCTTCGGACGTGACAGTTTCTTGACCCCATGAGCACAAAGACTGAAACGAACAGCACGCGGCGCTGGGAGCAGATTGCGCAGGAGCTGCGCGCCGATATCGCCAGCGGCCGCTTCGCGCCCGGCACGCGCCTGCCCAACGAGAGCCAGCTGGCGGAGCGCTTTGCGGTGAACCGCCACACGCTGCGCCAGGCGGTGCAGGCGCTGGTGCGCGAGGGCTTTCTGAAGGTGCAGCAAGGCAGCGGCACCTGGGTGCGCGAGCTGGTGCTGGACTACGCGCTGCAGCGCCGCACCCGGCTCTCAGAAAACCTGGCCGAGGCGGGCGAGCGCGCCGAGCGCGAACTGCTCGCGCATGAGCGCTGCGCTGCCGGCAGCTGGGCGCAGGCCTTGAAGGTCAGCCCGGCCAGCCCGGTGGAGCTGCTCTACACCCGCTCGACGGTGCGCGGCCGGCCGATCAGCCTGAGCACCGCCGCCTACCCCTGCCCGCGCCTGGCGGGCATGGCCGAGGCCTTTCAGCGCGAGCGCTCGATCACGCTGGCCTTCCAGTCCCTGGGCATAGCCGACTACACCCGCCTGCGCTCCAGCATCTCGGCCCGCCTGCCGACGCCGGCCGAGGCCGACGCGCTGGCACGGCCGGTCAGCCAGCCGGTGCTGGTGGTGCACTACACCAATATCGATCTGCAGGGCCAGCCGGTGGAGGCCGCCTGCACGCTGTTCGCATCGGATGCGGTGCAGCTACAGGTCGAGGGGGAGCTCTGAGCATGCAGCGCTATGCCGTCTATTACGCACCAGCCGAAGATCACCCGCTGTGGCAGGCCGGCTGCCAGTGGCTGGGTCGCAACCCGGCCGATGCGCTGGACTTGCGCGATCCGCCCGCAGCACGACGCGAGCCCTGGCGCTACGGCTTCCACGCCACGCTGAAAGCCCCGCTGCGCCTGTGCCCCAGCCTGCGCGAAGGCCAGTTGCATGCCGCGCTCAGCGCCCTGGCCGCCGCCACGCCGGCCTTCGAGATGCCCCGCCTGCAGGTCACCACGCTGACCGACTTCATCGCGCTGCGCCCGGCCGAAGCGCTGGCCCGCGAGCATGCGCTGTGGCGCCTGGCCGACGCCTGTGTGCGCGAGCTCGATGCGTTCCGCGCGCCGCCCACCGCCGCCGAGATGGCGCGCCGCCAGGCCAGGCCGCTGGAGCCCGCCGCGCAGGCACGGTTGCAGCAATGGGGCTATCCGCATGTGCTGGAGGGCTGGCGCTTTCACATGACGCTGAGCGACAGCCTGGTCGATGAAGCGGATCGCGCGGCGCTCCTAGCGCTGGCCCAGCAGCACTTCGCCGCCTCGCTGGCCGTGCTGCCGCTTTACTGCGCTTCGATCTGCCTGTTCCTCGAGAGTGCGCCGGGCGTGCCCATGCAGCTGCAGCGGCGCTATCCGCTGGCTCAGTCGCCCGAATCCGCCAGCGACTGAACTTCCTGGTCGATCGCACCGAAGACGCTCTGGCCGTCGCGGCCCTTCATCTCGATGCGCACCGTGTCACCGAACCTCATGAAGGCGGTCTTGGGCTCAGCGCCGGGCTGCTCGATCATCTCCAGCGCACGCTTCTCGGCGATGCAGCTATAGCCGCGGCTGGCATCCGCATTGGCCACCGTGCCGGAGCCGACGATGCTGCCGGCGCGCACCGCGCGCGTCTTGGCCAGATGTGCGATCAGCTGGCCGAAATGAAACTGCATCTCCGGCCCCGACTCCAGCAGGCCGACCTTGCGGCCGTTCCACATGGTCTGCAGGCTGAGGTGCACGCGGCCGCGCTGCCAGGCCTCGCCCAGCTCGTCGGGTGTCACCGCCACCGGACTGAAGGCGGTGGACGGCTTGCTCTGCAGAAAGCCAAAGCCCTTGGCCAGCTCGGCCGGCACGAGGTTGCGCAGCGTCCAGTCATTGGCCAGCATCAGCAGGCGCACACCTTCCAGCGCCTGCTCGGGGCTGGCGCCCTGGGCCACATCGCCGGTGACCACTGCCAGCTCGGCCTCAAAGTCGATGCCCATGGCTTCTGAGGCAAAGCGCGCCGGCTGCTCGGCGCCGAGGAAGTCGTCGCTGCCGCCCTGGTACATCAGTGGGTCGCGCTGAAAGCTCTCGGGCATCTCGGCGCCACGCGCGCGGCGCACCCGCTCCACATGGGCGAGGTAGGCCGAGCCGTCGGCCCATTGATAGGCGCGCGGCAGCGGCGCCATGCACAGCTTGGGGTCGAAATTGAAGGCGTGGCGCAGGCGACCATGGTTCAGGCCGGTGGAGAGCTCTTCGAGCTGCGGCGCCATGAAGTTCCAGTCGTCCAGCACCTGCTGCAGGCGCGTGGCGATGCCGTTGGCGAAATGGGCGCCGGTGAGGTCGCGCGAGACGACGACCAGCTGGCCGTCGCGCGAGCCGTCCTTGTAGGTAGCAAGTTTCATGATGAAGGCGGGGGAAAGCGTTTCGGCACTGCGATGGCAGCATTGTCCGATGAAGCCGGCCCTGCACCCTTTTAGCCGCCGCTGGCCGCTGCCACAGCTGGCCACGGCGCTGGGCCTGAGCCTGCTGGGGCATGGCCTGCTGCTTGACGCACTGGAGCCCAATGTGCCGCGCCTGACAGCCGCCACGGCGGCCTCGGCACAAACCAGGCCGGACCGGCCCATAGCCCCTGCCGTCATGGTTCAGGCGGTGGCCGAAGATGGGCGACGCGAAGCCGCAGGCGACTCAGCACCCCCCGCTGCCCCAAGAGCTCCTGCTGAGCCCAGCGCCGTTCAGCGCTCGCTGCGCCCTCACGCAACAAGGCCGCAGCGGCCAGGACCGCCTGCACTGGCACAGCGAAGACCGCCGCTACGCCTTGCGGCTGGAGCGCTGGCCGGACGATGGCCGCCCGCTACACAGCTGGCATGGCCGTGGCCGTTGGGATACCCGGGGCCTGGCGCCGGAACACTTTGCCACCGCCGAGCGCGGTCGCGAGAAGCAGGCCACCAGTTTCAGGTGGGGGATTGATCAGTTTCTCGTCCAGCACGGAGCAGCAGGCCCTCATCCTAGGGGGGGGCAGGATCGTCTGAGCTGGTGGTTGCAACTGACGCGGCATTGACACAGGCGGCGCCGGCCAGCCTGACTCTGGGCCAGGCGCTGCAACTGCCCATCGTCGCGATGCGTGGGCCGGTGACGGCCTGGCGCTTTGCCGCCAGCGGCCACGAGTCCCTGGCCCTGCCCGATGGCCGCGTGGTTCAAGCCGTCCGGCTCGAAGGCAGCGCTGAGGGCCCGCCATCGCAACGCATGGCGGTCTGGCCGGCCGGAGAGCCCCCCGGCCTTGCCGCTGCGCCTTCGCCAAACTTGGCGAGCCAGGAGATTAGCGAATACCGGCTGACTCCTGTGGACCAACCGTGATGTTGTGACGCCTCCACCACAGGCAGGCCTTGACCACTCTCCCGAGAAGCGCGGCTTTCTGCCAGTATGAGGGCGTGGACAAGGGCAGCACGCCGTGCTTCACCCCTTGAAAACAGATAGCCCGACCACAGCTATCGAGCAAAGGAGTATCGAATGCACACGCTCTACAACTCCCCCAGCTTCATCGTGGTCCAGTTCGATGTCCCGGTTGAGGGACCGCTCCATGGCGACCACGCCGTAGAGCCCGGACTGCAGCTCAGCCGCGAGGGCTTCGAGATCGTCGACAAGTTCGCGCGACGCGAGATCTTCATCGAGGGCGCCCTCGCACAGCAGTTCCAGGAGGGTGTCGAGCACCTGATGGAATCCGATCCGTCCGAGGACGATCTGGATGATTTCATCGAGCGCTATGCCAACCTCGGCCAGCACCCTGTCGTGATGCATTGAACACGGATCGGGAGGGGACACTCAGCGCCCCTCTTGTTTGACCGGCGTCCCTGCGCCAAGATGGGGCGGCGCGCGAGCGTTTTGCCGCTATTGATTCGCGCGAGGAGTGGTTCATGGTCAAGCGTCTGGCAGACACGCGGGTGCTCGCATCGCCCGGCCTCAAGAGCGCCGCAGTGCTGGATCGGATGTGCTCGCACTTTGTGCTGACGCTCACCGTCAAACATGGCTCGCGCTTCAATCTGCGGCGCGATTTCAACGGCCTGCTGTCCTTCACCGGCCGGCATCTGGTCTGGCCGCTGCGCGTGCTGCAACGTCTGCGCAGCTATTTAGCGCTGCGCTGCCAGGGCAATGAACTCTGGAGTGGCCACGAGGCGCTCAGCGACGAAGCCTTCCTGAACCGCTACGGCGTCTGGAACGGCCCCTTCGCCGAGGCCACGCTGTTCTTCTACCTGGACGAGTACATCAAGGACGCGCCCAAGGACATGATGGCCCTGTTGGCCAGCACCTGCGAGGCGCTAGACCGCCAGCTCAAGCGCGAATCCACGCTGATCGAGAAGAACATCGCCGCGCTGGCCGGCCTGCTGCAGCTCAACCCGGCCGAGCGTGCGCTGCTGCTGTACGGCACGCTGGCGCGCTACCAGCGCGAATTGCGCGGCGCGCTGGTGGAGTTCAAGGTCAACACCGCACAGGAGGCTTATGCGGCGATCGCCGCGGTGGCCGGCGTCGATGCGCAGGATGTGGCCGAGGCGCTGCGCGCTGGCTCGCGGCTGGAGCGAATCGGCATGGTGGAGAACCTGATCTCCGAGCACAACATCACCGACCTGGCCGACCTGATGAAAGTCAGCGACCAGCTGCCGCCGGTGCTGATGCGCGAGTACCGCGGCCCCGACGACCTGATGGCGGTGTTCACCCGGCCGGCGGTCAAGAGCGAGCTCGCGCCGCGCGACTTCGAGTTTGTCGCGGAAGACCTGCAGGTGCTGGCCACGCTGCTGCGAGAGGCCGTGGCACGCCAGCAGTGCGGCGTCAATGTGCTGCTCTACGGCCCGCCCGGCACCGGCAAGACCGAGCTGGCCAAGGTGGCGGCCGAAGCCGCAGGCCTGCAGCTCTACGAGGTGGAGTACGCGGACCGCGAAGGTCATTCACTGACCGGCCGCGACCGCTATCGCTCGCTGCAGATCAGCCAGCAGTTCCTCAAGGCCAGTCATTCGGTGGCCCTGCTTTTTGACGAGGTCGAGGACGTCTTCCCGCCCTTGTCGACCGACACCGTGCAGCTGATGGCGCGGCTTGATGCGGCGCTGGATGCGCCGGCCTCGGGCTCGGTCAGCGGCAAGGCCTGGGTGAACCAGATCCTGGAGACCAACCCGGTGCCGGTGATCTGGGTGACCAACCGCATCGAGCAGATCGACCCGGCCTTCCGCCGCCGTTTCCAGTACCACCTGGAGCTGAAGTCGCCGCCGCCCGGTGCGCGCTTGGCCCTGGTGCAGCGCGCGCTGGCCGAGGTGCCGGTGAGTGCCGAGTTCAGCGCGCGGCTGTCCGAGCGCCGTGGCCTGACGCCGGCGCAGATCCGCACCGCGGTTCGCTTCGCGCAGCTGGCCGGCCCGCCCGAGGCGGCTGAAGGCTTGATACAGCGCCAGCTGCTGAATGCCGACAAGGCGCTGGGCCACAGCGGTCAGGACAAGCCCGAGCGCCGCGTCGTCACGCAGTACGCGCTCGACCTGTTGAACTGCGAATCACGCTTCGAGATTCCGCGCATCGTCGAGGCGCTGCAACGCCGCGGCAGCGGCCAACTGTGCTTCTACGGCCCGCCGGGCAGCGGCAAGACCGCCCTGGCCGAGCACATCGCGCAAGCCCTGGGACGGCCGCTGATGGTGCGCCAGGCCAGCGATCTGTCCAGCAAGTACGTCGGCGAGACCGAGCAGAACATGGCCCGCATGTTCGAGTCCGCCCTGCAGGAGGATGCGGTGCTGCTGCTGGACGAGGCCGACAGCTTTCTGCGCAGCCGTCGTCGGGCGGAGCGCAATTACGAAGTCAGCGAAGTCAACGAGATGCTTGCCGGCATGGAGCGCTTTGCCGGCGTCTTCATCTGCACGACCAATCTGTTCGACGAGCTGGATGAAGCTGCGCTGCGGCGCTTCGCCTTCAAGATCCGCTTCAAGCCGCTGACAGCCGAGCAGCGCGAGGCTATGTTCCGCCGCGAGGCACGCGCTGCAGAGATGGATGCTGAGCAATGCGAACGCCTGGCGGCGCTGGACCAGCTGACGCCGGGTGACTTCGCCGCGGTTCGCCAGCAGGAGGAGATCCTGGCCGAGACACTGACACCGGACGAGTTCCTGACCCAGTTGGAGGCCGAACACCGGCTCAAGCCCGAGGTGCGCTCGCGCAGGGGGATCGGCTTCCGCTAGCAGGTCTTGCTTCGGATTGAGCGACCGCCGGGCTGCGGGTGCGCCACTGCGTAGCTACGGCAGATCTCGTCCCCGGAGGGCACAAGCAGCAGGCCTGCCCGCCCTCCTGCGCCCTTAGCCGCAGTCGCGGTTTTTCAGCTGTTTACCAACTCGCCCAGCAGCGCCAAGTAGTAATCCAGAGGTGGCGTCACTTTCGACGGATCTTTGGCCAGATCGTCCCAACGGCGCAGCGAAACTGCGTCCTGCGCAAAGGGCAAGGCGGCAAAGGCAGCGCATTCCTCGTCATTCATGGCGCCGCCTTGCAGCGTCAACGAATGCACCGAAGCCGGCGACAGCGTGGCCAGATAGCCAGGGTCAGTCGCCACCAGATAGCGCTTGGCCGCCACATGCAGGCGGATCGGCTCCAGCACCGCGGCGCCGAAGCCCTCGCTCAGCAGCGCCAGCGCGCGCAGCTCGTGCACGTCGTCCACCTGGTCACCCAAAGACACCACTTCATCGTCGGCGAAGTGGCCGATGTCGTGCAGCAGCGAAGCCGCCACCAGGCTCGGCGCGGCACCCGCCCATTCGGCCAGCTGCGCGCATTGCAGGCCATGGGCCAGCGCGCTGACGGCCTCGCTGCGCGCGCCGTCGTAGGCCACTTCGGCCTGGCTGCGCAGAATATGAGCGATGTGCTCGATCAGATCCGGAGCACCACTCATATCAGGCGCTTGCGCAGTTGCGCGGACAGCATGTCGATCAGGCTGACGCTGACGATCAGCATCAGCAGGATGGCGGCCGTCTGGCCGTACTGGAAGCCTCGGATCACCTCCCACAGCAGCATGCCGATGCCGCCGGCACCAACCATGCCCACCACTGAAGCTGAGCGCACATTGGCTTCGAAGCGGTACAGCGTGTACGAGATCCACAGCGGCATCACCTGCGGCAGTACGCCG
This sequence comes from Roseateles sp., assembly GCF_044373315.1. GTDB lineage: Bacteria > Pseudomonadota > Gammaproteobacteria > Burkholderiales > Burkholderiaceae_C > JACDQM01. The sequence continues at coordinate 35,253 of NZ_JBILQK010000008.1, forward strand.
TAGGCGATCTCTTCCAGGCTGTGCGCACCGGTGGCGCGAATGCCCTCCACCGGCTGGGGGTCGATGGCCTCCACCGCCTCGCTGAACAGCTTGGCCAGCGTGCCTGTCGTGTGCACCCACAGCGCCAGCACGCCGGCAAACGGGCCCAGGCCCACCGCCACGACGAACAGCAGCGCGAACACCATCTCATTGATCGAGCGGCAGGCATCGAGCAGGCGGCGCACTGGCTGGTGCACCCACCAGGGCGTGATGTTGCCGGCCGCCAGCAACGCCAGCGGCACCGAGCAGATCACCGCCAACGCCGAGCCCCAAAGCGCGATCTGCAAGGTGACGATCAACTCCTGCAGATACTGCCGCCACTCGAGGAAGTCGGGCGGGAAGAATCCGCGCGCGTACTCGGCCATATTTCCGCTGTCGCGCAGCAGGTCCAGCGGGCGCATGTCGGCACCCTGCCAGGAGCCCGCCAGCAGCGCGATCAGCAGCCCCCAGCCAAGGAGGCTCCACAGACTGGGCTTGGGTGGCGCCGGAACGGCGCCAACGGCTTTCAGCGCAGGGCTGACTGCAGCACTCATGGCGAGGGCTCCTCTTTCTTTCCTGGATGGACCGGATCAATCAGTTGGTGGCGGCCGCCATGCGGCCCAGCTCGGCCATGCGCTGGTCGATGACCTGCAGGCGCTTGGCCTTGTCCTCGGCCGACAGGTTCGCGTCACCCTCGATCTTGGTGCGCTCAGCCACCAGACCCAGTTGGCGCACAGGGACAAGTTGGCTGTTGTCGGACTTCATGAATCCACCGATGGTCAGCTTGGACAGGATCTCCTTCTCGCGCGGCTGCTTGCCGTAGGCGAGGAAGAAGTCGGCCACCTTCTTCTTGGTGCCGGCATCCAGGTCAGCACGCCAGACCATGGGGTCGCTGGCGATCAGGGGGGAACGCCAGATCACCTTCAGCTCGTCGTGCTTCTCGGGCTGCTTGAGCTTCATGCGCTCCATGGCATCGCTGGCCACAGTGGCGATATCGATCTGCTTGCCGTGCACGGCCAGGATATTGGTCTCGTGGTTGGCACGCACCATGCGCTTGAAGTCCTTGGTCGGGTCGACCTTGTTCTGCGCGAAAGCGTAGTAGCCAGGCACCAGCGCACCGCTGGTGGAGTTCGGGTCACCAAAGCCCAGGGTCAGGTTCTGGCGCTGCTTGATCACATCGTCGAGGCTGTTCAGCGGGCTTTCCTTGCGGGCGACGATGAAGCCCCAGTAACCGATGCCGCCATCCGGCTGCACCATGCGGGCGAAGACCTCGCCCTGGGCACGGTCCACGGCCTCGATGGCCGACTTGTTGCCGAACCAGCCCACCTGCACCTTGTTGAAGCGCATGCCCTCGATCACGCCGGCATAGTCGGGCGCGAAGAATGCATTGACCTTCAGGCCGGTGACCTTTTGCATGTCTTCCAGCAACGGCTGCCAGGCGGCCTTCAGATTGGCCGAGGACTCGGTCGAGATGATGCCGAAGCTGATCTCCTTGCTGCCGGACTGAGCCTGCGCCTGGGGCAGCAAGGCGGTGGCGCTGAGCGCAAGGACGGCAAGGGCACGACGCTGAATGGTGAACATGGGGACTCCTGAAGCGACGAAAAGAATGGAGAGGGACGAAGAAAGTCAGGCGGCCTGCGCCACCGGAATCAGACCGGCAGGTGCGAAGGCCTCTGGCAGCGGCTGCGTGTCGCGATGCGGCGTCAGCAGCTCGCCAACCTGGGTACCGTAGAGCTGCTGCAGGCGCTGCTCGCTCAAGGCGGCGGTGGGGCCGTCATAGACCACCTCGCCATTGCGCAGCGCCACGGTGCGCGGGCAGTAGGCGAAGGCATAGTCGATCTGGTGCAGCGACACCAGCACGGTGACGCCTCGCTCGCGGTTGACCTGCGCCAGCAGCTCCATCACGCGGCGGCTGGAGGCCGGATCGAGCGAAGCGATCGGCTCGTCGGCCAGAATGATCTTGGCGCCCTGCACCAGCGCGCGAGAAATCGCTGCGCGCTGCTGCTGGCCGCCCGACAAGGTGGAGGCGCGCTGCCAGGCGCAGGCCTCGATGCCCACATGGCGCAGCGCCTCGTAGGCACGCTGAAGCTCAACGGCCGGGAAGGCCCGCAGCAGGCTGCGCCACATCGGCAGGCGGTGCAGCGCACCGACCAGCACATTGCTCATCACCGGCAGGCGGTCCACCAGATTGAACTGCTGGAAGATGCTGGCCACCTCGCGGCGCAGTGCGCGGGTCTCGCGGCTCAGGCGTCCACCGCTTTGCAGCGTGCGGCCCAGCAGCTTCACCTCAGAGACCGAGCCTGAATCGGCGCGGTGCAGGCCATTCAGATGGCGCAGCAGCGTGGACTTGCCCGATCCCGAGGCGCCAAGCAGCGCCACCATCTCGCCCGGCTGCACCGAGAGAGAGACCTCACGCAGCGCAGCATGGTTGCCAAAGCGTTTGGACAGTGAACGGACTTCGATAGCGGCGGTAGAGCTCATCACGGCTTCTCCTGCAAGGCGAATGCCGCGAATCATCTAGACCTGCGGTGACAGGCGCGTGACAGGCTGAACCCGGTTGATCCCTGATGAGCACCCCGTTGCCATCGCCCACTGGGGTGATTCACGCCCGGGGCTGGGGGCTTGCACACTGTGCGTTGTCCAGCATCGTTGCCGATGCGCCGCGGCGCCAGCTCTGGCCTCAGACCTTCAGGGAGTGACCCACGTGAAAAGAACCATCGCCATCGCGCTGGCATGTCTCATGGCTGGCACCGCACAAGCCAACGAGTCCTGCGCACTGAAGGTGGCGCGCCTGCTTTCGACAGGGCAGATCGATACCTTGTCAGCCCTGTTCGCTGGCACGCAAGACTTGGAGCCGGCGCTCAAGGCGATGGCGGAACAGCATGGCATCTTGTCTGCAGTGACAGAAGCCAGCGGGCCCAGATTCAAGACACACCGGCGCCTCAGCGTGGGCCAAACGACAGGCCCATACACCGGCGCCTGGGTGAACGCGAGGTCGGAAAAGCTGGGGCCAATTCAGCTGCATCTCGCTCAGCAGCAAGGATCTGCCTGCACATTGCTGGCACTGCACCTGGATGCCGCTCAACGCTGAACAGTCCGCAAGCGCCTTGGCCGCGTCATCAGCTCGTGTACACCGTCTCCAGCGATCTGAAGCCCTTGATCTCGATCGGATTGCCGAAGGGATCGAGCAGGAACATCGTCCATTGCTCGCCGGGCTGGCCAGCAAAGCGCAGCTGCGGCGGTAGCACGAACTCGACATCGGCTGCCTGCAGCTTGTCGGCCAGCGCCTGCCAGTCAGGCAGTTCCAGGATCACACCCAGGTGCGGCATCGGCACCCGCTTGTCGCCCACATGGCCGGTGTTGGCAGTGGCGAAGGGTTCACCCAGGTGCAGCGAGATCTGGTGGCCGAAGAAATCGAAGTCCACCCAGCTGGCGGTGCTGCGGCCTTCGCGGCAGCCCAGCAGGCCGCCGTAGAAGGCGCGGGCCTGGTCCAGATCGCTGACGTTGAAGGCCAGGTGGAAGATGCTGCGCATGAGGAGAACTCCGGCAAGGGCATTGGAAACCGTGGCATCGTAGCGGCATGAATCGTCCGTCCAGCAAGGAACTGCCGCACAGCGCCAAGCTCGTTACCATCTGGCTGTTGGTGACCCTGGTCGTGTTTCTCGGCTTCAAGGCCTGGGAGCACCACCAGCAGCAGTCGCAGATCGCGCTGCATGAGGGCCGCATCGTGCTGCAGCGCGGGAGCGATGGGCATTTCCACTGGCGCGGCCGCATCAACGGCGTGGAGGCCGATTTCCTGGTGGATACCGGCGCCACCGGCACCGCCATCCCGCAGGCTCTGGCCGAGCGTGCCGGCTTGCGCGCCGAAGCGCCGATACGCTCCAAGACCGCAGGCGGCATGGTCGAAGGCTACCTGGCCCGCGCCGACCTGGAGCTCGCCGGCGGCGTGCGCGCCGAACGCCTGCCGGTGACGGTGCTGCCCGATCTGCATGCGCCGCTGCTGGGCATGGATGTGCTGTCCAAGCTGCGCTTCGTGCAAGAAGGCGGACGCCTGAGCATCGAGGCACCGCACTGACTGACGTAGGATGGCCACACCCCCCTCGAGAGGAGCAGATCCATGGCAGACAACAGCTTCACGAAGTTCGTCCCCGGTTTCGACTTTCTGCAAGGCCTGGTCAAGAACGCCGGCGCGGCCCTGCCCGGCATTGGCCAGTGGGTGGCGCCGACGCTGAACCCTGAAGAGCTGGAAAAACGCATCGAGGAGTTGCGCACCGTGCAGTTCTGGCTGGAGCAGAACGCCCGCATGCTGGGCGCCACCATCCAGGCGCTGGAAGTGCAGCGCATGACGCTGTCCACGCTGCAGTCGATGAATGTGCCGCTCGGCGAGCTGCGTGAAGCGCTCAAGGTGCCAACACCAGTCATCAGTCCACTGCCCGCCGTGCCCGAGGCACTGGCCGCCGCGCTGCCCAAGGCCGAAGCGAAGCCCAAAGCTGGCAGCAGCAAGAACGCCGCATCGGCAGCGGCGACTGCGGCTGCGGTCGACCCGATGCAATGGTGGTCGGCGCTGAGCCAGCAATTCACACAGCTGGCCGCCAACGCGATGAAGGACAGCGCCACCGATGCTGCGAAGAACCTGGCCGGCGCCATCGTCAAGCAGAGCTTCGACGCCGCCGGCGACACGCTGCGCAAGGCGGCCTCCGTGCCCGGCGCGGTGGTGGGCGCTGCGGCACGCAGCGTCACCGGCACCCCAGCGGCCCGCACTGCCGCCAATGCGCGCAGCAAGAGCGTCAGCAAGACCAGCAGCAGCAACAACGCCAAGCCCGCGGCTGCCGCGCGCCGACGCAGTTAGCGTCAAAGCTTCTTCCTGATGAGCCTGCCTCCCCTCAAGCCCTTCGCGCACGCCCACGCGACCCATCCCGACGCGCATATGGCGTTGGCGCTGGCGGCCGCACAGATCGATGCCCAGCGCGCGCAGACTGGTCTGCAACCCAGCCTGGGCTGGATCTACCTGACCGAGGCATTCTGCGGCGCGGCCGAGGGCCTGCTGGCCGAGTTGCGCCAGCGCTGGCCGGGCGTGGCCTGGCTGGGCGCCAGCGGCCCCGGCATCTGTGCCGGGGGCACAGAGTACTTTGATGAGCCTGCCCTGGCGCTGATGCTGGCCGAGCTGCCGCACGAGCAGTTCCAGCTGTTCTCGGGTCTGCAGCCGCTGGGCGACTGGCAGCCCGAGCTGCTGCAGGTGCATGCCGATCCGCGCACACCCGACCTGCAGGAGCTGATTGCCGAACTGGCCGCGCACAGCCGCAGCGGCTATGCCTTTGGCGGCCTGGCCGCCGGCCGCGGCGACGCGCTGCAGATTGCTGATGGCGTGTGGCGTGGCGGCCTGTCGGGCGCGGGCTTCGGCGCCGGGCTGCAGCTGGTCTCGCGCGTCAGCCAGGGCTGCCAGGCACTGGGGCCGGAGCGCCGCATCGACGCCTGCGATAGCGGCCTGGTCACCGTGCTGGACGGCCAGCCGGCGCTGGACTGCCTGCTGCAAGACCTGGCCCTGCCGGTCACCACCGCCGGCGCCGGCCTGCGCGACGCCTTGCCGCGCATGCGCCGCACCTTGGCCGGCATCAGCCGTGACGATGATCAACAGGACAGACGGCATGTCCGCGGCGCTGGCGCCTACGGCCCGCAGGTGCGGGTGCGGCATCTGGTGGGCATCGATCCGGCAAAGCGTGGCGTGGTGGTGGCCGAGCCCTTGCAGCCGGGCCAGCGCCTGAGCTTCTGCGAACGCAGCCCAGAGGCCGCGCGGCGCGATCTGCTGCGCATCTGCACCGAGCTGCGCGCGCTGGCGGAAGATCGCGAAGGCGGCCCGGCCCGCATCGCCGGTGCGATCTACATCAGCTGCAGCGGCCGCGGCGGCCCGCATTTCGGCGCACCCAATGCCGAGGCCCAATGGGTGCAGCATGCGCTGGGCGATGTGCCGATGGTGGGCTTCTTCGCGGGCGGCGAGATCGCGCACGCCAGCCTGCATGGCTACACCGGCGTGCTGAGCGTGTTTCTTTCCTGACCGCAGGCCGTCTGGATCAAACAGCCTCAGGGCTTCTCGCGCGTCAGGTCGAGGTCGTACTGGCGGTAGTCGAAGTCCATGCCCTTCGGCGGTGGCGCCTCCAGATGAAAGACCCGCCGTTTGCCGAGATCGACATAGGGCAGCGAGGGGCGCAGATAGTCGCGGAACTGGCTCAGCAGCGAGCCGTCGCGGTAGGCCATCAGCAAGCCCTTCTCGATGCGCTGCGCCACGGCCCGGTCCTTGTGATTCATGTGGAAGAACTGCGGCAGGTCGTAAACCAGCGCGATGCTGCGGTCCAGCAGCAAGTCGGGCTGATCGGCGCGCGCCAGGGCCTCGTGGCGCACTTCCAGCACGCTGCGGCAGAACAGGTCGACTCGGCCCTTGGCCACCATAGCGAACAGATTCTCGTAGGCACTGACCTCGGTGACCTGGAAGCCATTGGCGCGCAGCACCGCCACATCGCCCCAGCCTGTGCCCTGGCCAATGCTGAAGCGGCGCAGCTGCTCGATCGTCCTGACCCCCTCCACCGCCTGCTGGGCCTGCGGCGAGACGAAGCACACCCGATAGCCCACGGCGCCAAGCAGGATGGGAAATCTGACCGGCACCAGACCGCCCGTCTGCCGCCCTTCCTCGTAGCCGGCCATCACCACGAAGTTCGGGTACTGGCGCCGCGCCGCCGTGAGCAGCGCACGCTGCTTGTTCATGCGATCCGAGAGCTTCAGCGTGTAGGGTCCGTGGCTGTCGATCGTCTTGTCCAGCGCCAGGCGCAGGGCTTTCTCGATGTAGATCGAGCGCTGGTCATTGGTCGTCTCCGGCGCACGCAGCGTCAGGACCGTCTCGGCCGCCTGCACGGCCTGCATGAGCCCGCCAACAGCAAGTAGACAGATCAGTTGCTTGAACACGGTGTCGAGCGGCTGGGATGCGTGAAGGGCCTCGATTAAACCATCGCCGGCATGGCGCGCAGCCGGCAGGCTGTCAGGCGCGCGGGCCTATCCGCGACAGCAAGCCCTGGTTGATCAGCAGGCCCAGCAGCACCGCCGCCGTGCCCAGCCACTGCAGCGGCAACGGTTGCTCTCCGAACACCGCAGCCGCCGCCCACAGGCCCACCACCGGCACCAGCAGCGACCAGGGCACGATGCGGCCCGGGCTGTGGCGCTGCAGCAGCCTTGTCCAAAGGCTGTAGGCCAGCAGCGTGGCCAGCAGCGCGAGATACAGCACGGCGCCGACGCCGCGCGCGCTCAGGCCTGCCAGCTGCTGCAGCAGCGCCGCCGGGCCGTCCTGCCAGGCCGCCAGCGCGAAGAAGGGCACGATGGGCACCAGGCTGCTCCAGACGATGAAGCCCAGCGGGTCATAACTACCATGCTTGGCGGCTGCGATGCGGCTGACCAGATTGGACACCGCCCACATCAGCGCCGCCCCCAGCGTCAGCACGAAGCCGATCAGCGTCATCTGGCCCGGCCCCTGGCCATGCGCGCTGGCAATCGCTACCAGCCCGCCCAGCGCCACCGCTAGGCCCAGCCACTGGCGCGGCAGCGCGCGCTCGCCCAGCAGCGGCGCGGCCAGCAGCAAGGTGAAGAAGGCCTGCGTCTGCATCACGACCGAGGCCATGCCAGCCGTCATGCCCAGCTGCAGCGCGGTGAACAACAGGCCGAACTGGCCCACGCCCTGGGCCAGGCCGTAGCCGATCAGATAACGCGGCGGCAGCTTTGGCAGCGGCACGAACAGCAGGAGCGACAGCGCCGCCACGCTGAAGCGTAGCGCGCCCAGCAGCATCGGCGACAGGCCTTGCAGGCCAAGCTTCATGACGACGAAGTTCAGGCCCCAGATCAGCACCACGGCCAGCACGCGGGCCACATCGCCCGCGGACATCGGTGTGATCGCACTCACAGCGGCCGGCCCTGCTGGCGGCGCGCGGCGATTAAGGCCAGCAATGCCTCGCGGCTGCTCTTGCGCGGCACATAGCCCAGCACTTCCTTCAGCCGCGTATTGGCTAGCACCGGCCGGTAGCGCAGAAAGTCCAGCTGCTCGGGGCCGTAGCGCGACACGCCCAGCCGCGAGCCCAGCCATAGCGCAGCGCGCAGCAGGCCGGGCGAAAAGCTGCGCGTGCGCTTGCCCAAAGCAGCGGCGATCTCGTGGATGCTCAGCGCACCGTCGCCGGCCACGTTGAAGCAGCCGGCCCTGCCGGTCTCGATCGCATGCAGGAAAGCACCGACCACGTCCTCGTCCCAGATGAAGACAAAAGGGCTGTCGCTGCCGCGGATCGCGATCAGGCGCGGCTTCTCGAACAGCGCGGTGATCTGGTTGTCCACCCGCTCGCCCAGGATGGTGCCGATGCGCAGCACCGTCTGCTTGAGCTGCGGGTGATGGTGGCGGTACTGCGCCAGCATCTCCTCGACCAGGCGCTTGTGGTGCGCATAGGCGAACACCTCATTGCCACGCAGCGCATCGTGCTCATCCAGCCAGACCGGGTTGTCGGCGTGATAACCATAGGCGGCGCCGCTGGAGCTGACCAGCAGCTGCTTCACGCCGCTGGCGATGCAGGCCTCCAGCACATGGCGCGTGCCGTCCACATCGACCGCGTATTCGAAGGCACGGTTCGAGTCGCGCCCCGGTGTGACGATTGAGGCCAGGTGCACCACGATGTCCAAGCGGTGGCGCGCCATGCTCGCGCTGACGCCCGCGGCATCGCGCACGTCCTGCTGCTCGTAGACCACGCCGGCAATGCGGCGCTCACCCGGCACCTCGCGCACGTCCTGCACGACGAGCTGATGCCCACGCGCAGCCAGCGCCGCCACCAGGCTGCGGCCGAGGAAACCGTCGCCGCCGGTGACGAGGATGCACTGCGTCCCTGCACTCATTGTGGCCGCCCTTCGGCCGGCTTGCGGCCCCACCAGCTGGCCAGCGCCAGGCCGGCGATGATGTCCCAGAAGCCCCAGACGCCGGCCACTACCGCCATGCCGCCCAGGCCGCCGAAGAAACCGAAGATCAGCACCAGGCCTAGGCCCGCATTGCGGATGCCCACCTCGATGGAGACGGCGCGACGCTCGTACTCCTTCAGCCCGGTCAGCGAGGCGCAGGCATAGCCGATGCCGAAGGCCAGCGCGTCGTGCAGCACCACGGCCAGGATCACCAGACCCACATAGTCGAGGAAGTAGCGCCAGTTGCCGGCCACCGCAGCCAGGATGAACAGCACCAGGCAGGCGAAGCTGGCGATGCGCGCCGGCTTCTTGATGCGCTCGGTCAGCGCGGGCAGGCGGTTGGCGAAGGCGATGCCCAGCACGAAGGGCAGTCCGATGATGGCGATGATGTGGCCACCCATCTCCAGCGGGTCCAGCGCGATCGAGCGCAGCAGCGGCGCGGCCGTGGGATGCAGGCCGCCCCAGAAGGCCACGTTGAGCGGCATTAGCACGATGGCCAGCGCATTCGAGATCGCCGTCATCGACACCGATAGCGCCACATTGCCGCCGGCGCGGTGCGTCAGGATGTTGGAGATATTGCCCGGCGGGCAGCAGGCCACCAGGATCATGCCCAGCGCGATACTGGGACCGGGCTTGAGCAGCAGCGTCAGCACAAAGGTGGCCGCCGGCAGCACGATGAATTGCGCGGCGATGCCCACCGCCATCGCAAACGGCATGCGCAGCACGCGCTTGAAGTCCTCAGCCTTGGTGTCCAGCGCGATGCCGAACATCAGAAAGCCAAGCACCACATTGAGCAGAACCAGCGAGGCGGGGTTGAAGTTGAGGCGGACCTCGTCGACGGGCAGCATCATGGCGGTGGTTTCCTCAGGCGAGTTCAGCGCTGGCGGCGCGCACGGCGGCGCGGTAAGTGTCTTTGTGGACGTAATAGGCCATGCGTTCCAGCTTCAGGTACTTGAAGCCTCCAGTCAGGTCAGGCGCCGGGCCGGCCTTCCTGGCGGCGAATTGCGCACCCTTGTCGGAGCCACTGGCCTTAAAGGCGCGGGCAATCAGCTCGGCCTGCTCATAGCGCCCCTGCCAGCCGATGCCGCTGGCTTCGATCATGCCCATCACGGCTAGGTTGTCGAAGCGCGGCGCGAAGATGTTCAGGTAGAGCTGCGGCGCCATACCCTGCCAGTTCAGCAGCTCGCGCGCGATGAAGGGGTAGTGCAGCTTGTAGCCGGTGGCGGCCAGCACCAGGTCGTAGTCGTCCTGGCTGCCGTCCTTGAAGTAGACCGTCTTGCCCTCGAAGCGCGCGATGTCGGCCTTGACACCGATATCGCCGTGGCCCAGGTGATGCAGGATCAGCGAGTTCACCACCGGGTGCGACTCGTACATCTTGTAGTCGGGCCTTGGGAAGCCGAAGCGCACCGGATCACCGGTGAACCACTGCAGGATCACGCTGTCGATCTTCTGCTTCAGCCACGGCGGCAGCTTCAGGCCGCCCACCGTGTCGGCCGGCTTGCCGAACACATACTTGGGCACGAAGTAGTAGCCGCGGCGCACTGAGATGTCTACCTTGCGAGCGCGGTGAACCGCATCCACCGCGATATCGCAGCCCGAGTTTCCGGCGCCGACAACGAGCACGCGCTTGTCCTCGAACAACGCTGCGCTCTTGTAGGCGCTGGTGTGCAGCAGCTCGCCCTCGAAGCGACCTTCGAAGCGCGGCATGTTCGGCTCGGCCAGCGTGCCGTTGGCGATGATCACGCCCTTGAACAAGGCTTCACGCGCTTCGCCGCCGCCTCCCTCGCTCCAGCGCACGCGCCAGAGCGGCGCGGCGCCTTCGCCCACCGGCTCGACCTGCAGCACGCGCGTATTGAAGCGGTAATGCGCGCGCAGGCCGAAGCGGTCGGCAAAGGCGGCAAAGTAGCCACAGAGCTCGCGGTGGCTGGGGTAGTCGGCCACGCTGTCCGCCATCGGGAACTCGGCGAACTCGGTCATGCGCTTGCTGGAGATCAGGTGCGCCGATTCATAGACCGTGCTGCGCGGGTTGGCGATATTCCAAAGCCCGCCCACATCCGAGTAGGTCTCGAAGCCGGTGAAGGGCAGGCCCAGTTTCTGCAGATTGCGCGCCGCGGCCAGGCCGGAAGGGCCGGCGCCGATCACGGCATAGCGGTCGCGGGTGTCGTGGGTGCTGTTGAACATGGTGGCTGGGGTCAGGTCTTGCGATTGTTCTGGAGGGACTGGGCATCGAGCCCCGGGATGGCGGTGCTGCCGGCTTCACCGACGCGCGGCTTGCGCGGCTGGCCAAGCAGGATGCGGTCGTGCCAGGCCGCAGGCAGCAGGCCCAGCGCACGCGCGAGCCAGGCCATGCGGCGCGGCAGCACGATCAGCTCGGCGCCGCGCGCTGCGCGCGCCAGCAGCTGGCGCGCGGCCTCGTCGGGCTCCATCAGGCCCGGCATCTTGAAGCGGTTGCCGGCGGTCAGTGGCGTGCGCAGATAGCCCGGGCAGACGGTGGCCACCTGCAAGCCGCTGCCGCGCAGTTCGGCGCGCAGGCTCTGCAGATAAGCAATCACGCCGGCCTTGCTGGCGCAGTAGGCGCCGTTGCCGGGCAGGCCGCGCCAGCCCGCCAGACTGGCCACGGCGACCAGGCGACCACGGCCGGCTGACTTCATTGCACCCAAAAAGGGCTGGAAGGTCGTGGCCACGCCGAGCAGATTGATCTCCAGCATCCTGCGCATCACCGCCAGGTCTTCGGCCACGGCGGTGTCGAAGCCGCCGGCCACGCCGGCATTGGCGATCACCAGATCCGGCGTACCGTGACGCAGCAGCCAATCGGCGGCCACGGCCTGCATCGCCGCGGCGTCGCTGACATCCAGCGTGTAGATGGCCGTGCGCTCAGGCGCCAGTGCCTGCAGCGCTTCCAGGCGCGCTCGGTCCAGGCCCAGCAACGCAACCCGGGCGCCCTGCGCCAGCAGCTGTCGCGCCAGCGCCTGGCCCAGGCCGCCGCAGGCGCCCGTGATGACGGCATTGCTGAACTGCATCGGGCTTGTCTCCTCGGGAAGCTCGGCGGGTTTGCTTGTACGTACGCACCTCTGGATGCGTCGATGTTTGCGTGCAGCTTAGCCAGCGCCGACAATCGTCTTGTTTTCTTTTACGAATTCGTCTCGTTTTTCGAGATTTCAGATGTCGAACGATGCCTCCCCCGGCCTGCGCCTGATCGAGCTGCTGGAACTGCTGGCCACCCAGGGCCGACCGCAAAGCCTGGCCGAGCTGCAGGCGCTGGGTCCCTGGCCCAAGCCGACCCTGCACCGCATGCTGCTGCAGCTGGAGAGCGGCGGCCTGCTGCAGCGCGAGCCCGATGGCCGCCGCTATGCGCTGGCCGGCCGCAGCCTGCGCCTGGCCGAAAGCTTGCTCGCCGCCAGCGCGCAGCAGGGTGTGCGCCATGCGGTGCTGAAGGCCCTGGTGGCCGATATCGGCGAGAGCTGCAATCTCACCGCGCTGTCGGGCGCCGAGGTGATCTATCTGGACCGCGTGGAGACCGCCTTTCCGCTGCGCCTGGAACTGAAGCCCGGCACGCGCGTGCCGCTGCACTGCTCTGCAAGCGGCAAGTTGTTCCTGGCCTTCGCGCCGACCCGGCAGCGCCGCCAGCTGCTGGATGGCCTGCAGCTGACGCAGCACACCGCCAGCACGCTGCCAGACCGCCGCACGCTGGATGCCGAGCTGGAGCGCATCCGCCGTGAGGGCTACGCGGTGGACGATCAGGAGTTCGTCGAAGGGCTCAACTGCGTCGCGGTGCCGGTGCGCGAGGCCGGCGCCGATGAGAGCGCGCCGGTGCGCTGCGCGGTGGCGCTGCAGGCCCCTGCCGCGCGGCTGCCGCTGAGCCAGGCTGTCGCCCTGCTGCCGCGCCTTCGCGAAGCCGCCGCCGCGCTGGGCCGGAGCCTCTCGATGTGAAGCGTCAAGGCCTTGTGTCGTGAAGAGCAGCGCCTGGAGATAGGCGAGAGGCAGCCGATCAGCGATCCCGGTCCTTGCCATGGCCTGGAGCCGTTTCAGCCAGCAGGCCCAGTCGGGCCGGGGTCGTCTGCTGCAGAAAGCGCCACACCAGCAGCACCGCCGCCAGGCCCAGCGCAATGATGAAGCCGGTCCAGACCCCCGCCGGCCCCATCCCCAGCGACTGCGCCAGCACCCAGCCCAGCGGCAGCCCCAGCGCCCAATAGGCCAGCAGCGACAGCCAGGCCGGGAAGCCGGTGTCCGAAAGTCCGCGCAGCGCACCCGTCATGGTGGACTGCACCCCGTCCATCACCTGGCTGAAGGCAAAGACGAAGAACAGCGCCGCAGCCACGGTGACGACCTCCGGCTCGTCTGTGATCCATCCGGCGATCGTGCGCCCGTACAGGCCCAGGACGGCCGCCGACGCTGCCAACCACGCCGTCGCCAGCAGCAACGCAGCCCAGGCGATCGGCCGCAGCGCCGCGTCGTTGCCCGCGCCGCGCTCCTGCGCCACCCGGATCGCCACCGCCCCGGCAACCCCCAGCGGCACCATGTAGAGCAGCCCCCCCACCGACATCGCCACCTGATTGCCGGCCAAGGCGAGCGCGCCGAAGGACCCGATCATCAGCGTCGCCACCGCCATGGCACCGGTCTCGGCCACGTACATCAAGCCCAGCGGCGCCCCTTCGCGGGCCACCGAGGCGATCACCGTACCGCTCAAGGCGGCTCGCAGACGCAGCCGCCGCATCGACCGCGCCCGCACCCAGAACACCCAGGCCGCCGCCAGCGCCAGGCTTTCGGCGGCCAGCGAAGCGATGCCAGCACCTGTCAGGCCCAGCATCGGCAGGGGCCCGACGCCCCAGATCAGCGCGTAATTCAGCGGGATGTTGACCCCGACCGCCAGAAAGGCAAAGCCGGTGCCGACCCAGGGCCTGTCCACCGCCTCGAAGGTGGCCTTGAAAACCATCAGCATCGAGAACGGCAGCATCAGGACTGCGATCGACACCCAGTAGGGGAACATGATCGCCAGGACCTCGGGCGGCTGGCCCAGCAGCGGCAGCAGCGGCCAGGCCGCCAGCATCGCCACCATGCCCAGCGCGCCGACGATGGCGCCCAGCACCAGGCCGTTGCGCAGCAGCGCCGGGATCTGCCGCCCCTGCCGGGCGCCATGGGCCGCGCCTACCCGCACCGCCATCGCCGACAAGAGCCCATAGATCGCCGCGAACAGGATGATCGCCACGGCATTGGTGATGCCGACTGCGGCCAGCGGCAAGGGCCCCAGAGGCGCCAGCATCACCGAGTCGGTGACGCCCAGCAGCGTCGACGCGCCCAGGCCCGCCACGATGGGCACGGCCAGGGCCAGGATCGCGGGGACCTCGCGGCGGATGGTGGACAGGACAGACATCTTGCGCTCTCAGACAGGATTGACATACGCTCCGTATGTCATTCTAAGCCTTCCATACGAACCGTATGTCAACTGATCGAATCACACGTGCCCAAGCCGCCCAAGCCACGACTGAGCGGCTGATCGCGGCCGCGCACCGAGCCTTTGCCGAACGCGGCTTCGCCGAGGTCTCGCTGGACGCGCTGGCGGCCGAGGCGGGGGTCACGCGCGGCGCGCTGCACCACCACTTCGGCAACAAGGCCGGCTTGTTCGAAGCGGTTCTTCGCCGGATCGACGCCGAAATCGCCGCCGAGATGCAGGCCGTGTGGGACGCCAAGGCCGATGCCTGGGAGGGCTTTCGCGCCTGCTTCCACGTCTACCTCGACGCGGTCCTGCGCCCCGACCGCCGGCGCATCCTCTTCCAGGACGCGCCGGCGGTGCTGGGGATGAAGTCGGTCGACATCCTGATGGAGTCGGGCTTTGGCGACATGGTGTCGGACTTGCAGGGCCTCATCGCCAACCGCCGCATCAGCGCCCCCGATGCCGAGGCGCTGGGGCACCTGCTGAACGGAGCGTCGATCAACCTCGCATTCTGGGCAGCCGAAGACCCGGCTGACCAAGGTCGCCGCGATCGCGCGCATGCGGCGCTGGCGGCGCTCTTTGACGGGCTGACGCAGGCGCCCTAGCCAAGGCCGGCAGCGCATTGCGCGCCTTTCGGTCACAAGCGCTTTGCTGCAGTCGCGGCAAGCTTTCAGCCCGGCGTCAGGCCGCGCAGGCTACAGTTGCCCACCCGCCCTGGAGAGCCTCGCTTGAACGCCGTTTCCTCCCCTGACAACGCCCCGTCCAGCCGTGCCCAACTGCAGGCCCGCGTGGTGGCCGCGCTGTCGGCCGAGCTGCCTGCCCATGCGCTGCTGTGGCAGAGCGAGGACACCATTCCCTACGAATGCGATGGCCTGTCGGCCTATCGCGAGCGGCCGCTGGTGGTCGCACTGCCCGAGACTGAAGCCCAGGTGGCCGCGGTGCTGAAGGTCTGCCATGCGATGCAGGTGCCGGTGGTGGCGCGCGGCGCGGGCACCGGCCTGTCCGGCGGCGCCCTGCCCAATCCCTTGGGCGTGACGCTGGCGCTGGCCAAGTTCAACCGCATCCTCGACCTCAGCCCCAGCGCGCGCACCGCGCGCGTGCAGTGCGGCGTGCGCAATCTGGCCATCTCCGAAGCCGCCGCGCCGCATGGCCTGTACTACGCCCCCGACCCCAGCAGCCAGATCGCCTGCACCATCGGCGGCAATGTGGCCGAGAACTCGGGCGGCGTGCATTGCCTCAAATACGGCCTGACCTTGCACAACGTGCTGCGCGTCAAGGGCTTCACGATCGAGGGCGAGGCGGTGGAGTTCGGCTCCGAGGCACTGGACGCGGCCGGGCTGGACCTGCTGTCGGTGATCGTCGGCAGCGAAGGCATGCTGGCCGTCACCACCGAAGTCACCGTCAAGCTGGTGCCCAAGCCGCAGCTGGCGCGCTGCATCATGGCCAGCTTCGACGATATGCGCAAAGCCGGCGATGCGGTGGCCAACATCATCGCCGCCGGCATCATCCCAGCCGGCCTGGAGATGATGGACAAGCCGATGACCGCGGCGGTGGAAGATTTCGTCCACGCCGGCTACGACCTCACCGCCGAGGCCATCCTGCTGTGCGAGAGCGATGGCACGCCAGAAGAAGTGGCCGAGGAAATCGAGCGCATGAGCGCGGTGCTGCGCGACAGTGGCGCCACCGGCATCGCGGTCAGCGCGGACGAGGCGCAGCGGCTGAGATTCTGGAGCGGGCGCAAGAACGCCTTCCCCGCCTCGGGCCGCATCAGCCCCGACTACATGTGCATGGATTCGACCATCCCGCGCAAGCGCCTGGCCGACATCCTGCTGGCGATTGCCGAGATGGAGAAGAAGTACCAGCTGCGCTGCGCCAATGTCTTCCACGCCGGCGACGGCAATCTGCATCCGCTGATCCTGTTCGATGCCAATGACCCCGACCAGCTGCACCGCTGCGAGCTGTTCGGCGCCGAGATCCTGGAGACCAGCGTCGCGATGGGCGGCACGGTGACCGGCGAGCACGGCGTGGGCATCGAGAAGCTGAACTCGATGTGCGTGCAGTTCTCTGATGAAGAACGCGAGCAGATGCTGTCGCTCAAGCGCGCCTTCGATCCGGCTGCTCTGCTGAACCCCGGCAAGGTGATCCCGACCTTGCACCGCTGCGCCGAATACGGCCGCATGCACGTGAAGAAGGGCCTGCTGGCCTTCCCCGAGCTGGAGCGCTTCTGATGATGCTGAAAGCCCTGCAGCAACGCATCCAGGACGCGGCCGCCGCCGGCACGCCGCTGGAGATCCGCGGCCATGGCAGCAAGGCCTTCTACGGCGAAGCGCCAAGAGGCGATTTGCTGAGCACGCTGGAGTTCAGCGGCATCAGCAGCTATGAGCCCAGCGAGCTGGTCGTCACGGTGAAGGCCGGCACGCCGATTGCCGAGCTGGAAGCCGCACTGGCCGCTCAGGGCCAGCATCTGGCCTTCGAGCCGCCTCGGCTCGCCGGGCGGGGCACGGTGGGCGGTATGGTGGCCAGCGGCCTGTCAGGCCCGGCACGGGCGGCCACCGGCTCTGTGCGCGACCACGTGCTCGGGCTGACGCTGATCAATGGCCGCGGCGAGGCACTGAACTTCGGCGGCACGGTAATGAAGAACGTCGCCGGCTATGACGTGTCGCGTCTGATGGCCGGCGCCATGGGCATCCTGGGCCTGATCGCCGAGGTCTCGCTCAAGGTGCTGCCCCATCCGGTGGCCAGCAGCACGCTGCGTTTCGAGATGGACCAGGCCGCGGCGCTGAAGGCGCTGAACGCCTGGGGCGGCAAGCCGCTGCCCATCCAGGCCAGCGCCTGGTGGGAAGGCGCGCTGATCCTGCGCCTGGGCGGCGCCGGCGCCGCGGTGGATGCCGCGCGGCGCACTCTGGGCGGCGAGACCATTGCGCAAGACCTGGCCCTGCCCTTCTGGGACGGGCTGCGCGATCAGCACGACGAGTTCTTCTTGGGTGCCGAACGGGCCGTGGCAGGCGGCGCCCGGCTGTGGCGCATCGCCACGCCGCAGACCGCGCCGGTGCTGCATCTGCCCGGCGAGCAGTTGGTCGAATGGGGCGGCGCACAGCGCTGGCTCACCACGCCGGCCGGCGATGCCCAGGTGCGCGAGCTGGCCGCCGCAATGGGCGGACACGCCACGCTGTACCGCGCCCAGGACAAGAGCGCCGGTGTCTTTGCGCCGCTGTCGGCGCCGCTGCTGCGCATCCACCGCGAGCTGAAGAAATCCTTCGACCCGCAAGGGCTCTTCAATCCAGGGCGGCTGTATGGCGACCTCTGACCCCAGCGCGCTGCGCTCGCAAGAAGAACTGATGCCGCGCTATTACGCGCAGCGCGCGCAGGAATACGAGCGCGTGTTCGACAAGCCGCATCGCCAAGCCGACATTGCCACGCTCAAAGCCTGGCTGCAGCGCCAGTTCGCCGGCCGCCAGGTGCTGGAGGTGGCCACCGGCACCGGCTTCTGGCTGCCCGCGGCCACGGCCGAGGCCAAGCGCTGGCAGTGCACCGACCTCAACCCTGAGGTGCTGGCGCTGGCTCGTGCCAAGCCACTTGACTTCGCCAAGGTGCAGCTGCGCCTGGCGGACGCCTATGCGCTGGATCTGCTTGCCGAGGGCGAGCCCTCGCCTTTTGATGCGGCCTTTGCCGGGCTGTGGTTCTCACATGTGCCGCGCTCGCGCCAGGCCAGCTGGCTGGCTCAGCTGCACGCCCAGTTGCAGCCCGGCGCGCGCGTGGTGCTGATCGACAACGCCTATGTGGAAGGCGACAGCACGCCGATCACCCGGATCGACAGCGAAGGCAACGGCTACCAGCTGCGGACACTCTCCGACGGCAGCACGCACGAGGTGCTGAAGAACTTCCCCAACGAGGCCGAGTTCCGCACGCTGCTGGCCGGCTGTGCGCAAGACATCGGCTGGCAGCCGCTGACCTACTTCTGGGCCCTCAGCTACACCTTGAACTGATCGAGCCTTCATGCAGACCCATCTCGCCCCCGAGTTTCAAGGCACACCCGAAGGCCAGGCCGCCGAGGAAATCCTGCGCCGCTGCGTGCACTGCGGTTTCTGCACTGCCACCTGCCCCACCTACCAGCTGCTGGGCGATGAGCTGGACGGCCCACGCGGCCGCATCTACCTGATCAAGCAGGTGCTCGAAGGCGCAACGCCGACGCGCAGTACCCAGCTGCACCTGGACCGCTGCCTGACCTGCCGCAACTGCGAAAGCACCTGCCCCTCGGGCGTGCAGTACGGCAACTTGCTGGAGATCGGCCGCCATGTGGTCGAGGCCAAGGTCGAGCGCCCGACGAAAGAGCGCGTGGTGCGCTGGCTGCTCAAGGAGGGCCTGACCTCCGCCGCCTTCAAGCCGGCGATGAAGCTCGGCCAGGCGCTGCGCCCGCTGGTGCCCGCCAGCCTGAAGGACAAGGTGCCCGCCAAGGCGCCGGCGCGCGCCCACCAGTGGCCCACCCGCACGCACAAGCGCAAGGTGCTGATGCTCTTGGGCTGCGTGCAGCCGGCGATGCTGCCAAACATCAACAGCGCCACGGCGCGCGTGCTGGACGCCGCCGGCGTGCAGACCCTGGTGGCCGATGGCGCCGGCTGCTGCGGCGCGGTGCGCAGCCATCTGAACGACCACGAAGGCGGCCTGGCCGATATGCGCCGCAATATCGACGCCTGGTGGCCCGTGGTCGAAGGCCTGACCGAGGCGGGCCAGGTCGAGGCCATCGTGATGAACGCCTCGGGCTGCGGCGTCACCGTCAAGGACTATGGCCGCGCCCTTGCCCACGACGCTGCATACGCACAGAAGGCGGCCCGCATCTCCGCGCTGACCAAGGACCTGAGCGAAATGCTGCCCGAACTGCTGCCGGCGCTGAAGTCGCGCCTGCATGGCAGCAAGCGGCCGCGCCCCAAGCTGGCCTACCACCCGCCCTGCACGCTGCAGCATGGCCAGCAGCTGCGCGGCGGCGTGGAAGGGGCGATGCGCGAACTTGGCTTCGCGATCGATCTCGCCCCCACCGACGCCCATCTGTGCTGCGGATCGGCGGGCACTTACTCGGTGCTGCAGCCCGAGCTGTCGAAGCAGCTGCGTGAGCGCAAGCTCAAGAGCCTCGCGCCGCTGCAGGCCGACACCATCGTCTCCGCCAATATCGGCTGCATCCAGCATCTGCAGTCCGGCAGCAAGACGGCCGTTCGGCACTGGGTCGAGGTGCTGGATGAGGCCTTGGCTGGCGCTTGAATGCTGCGCCTCTGTGCCAAAAAGACACAGCAAGGGCAAATCGGCATTCCAGCGCGCGTGGGCGCTTCCCACAATCAGCGGCTGAACGCAGGAGGAGAAGAAACTGCGCCCCCAGGGTTTGCACCAGCGGCTTGAGCAGCGAGCTGTGAGCCGGCAGAGCGATCCGGGGAGGTGGGCCGGAGCCGCGATGCGGTTCCGGCCTTTCCAATTGGCGTTACGCTCCGGCGCTTGTCTCCCGACCCGCGCCATCTGATGAACGCCCGCATCCGCCTCAGTCTTCTCGCCCTTGCCTTGCTGGCCGGCTGCGCCAGCAGCCCACCCGCGCCGACGCCTGCGCCAGGCGCTCCGGAGCGTCCCAAGCTGGTGGTGCTGCTGGTGGTCGACGGGCTGCCGCAGCGCCAGGTGCTGGCGTATCGCGATCAACTGGCCGCCGACGGCCTGCGCCGCTTCCTGGACCGCGGCGCCTGGTTCTCTAATGCCCACTATGGCCACGGCCACACGGTGACGGCGGCCGGCCATGCGGTGATGCTGAGCGGCGCCTATCCGCAGCGCAGCGGCATCATCAGCAATGAATGGCGCGACCCGCGTACGTTCGAGGCGGTCTACTGCACCAGCGACAGTGCCCACCAGTACATCGGCCACAAGACCGCACCGCTGGCCGGCACCAGCCCGCGCAATCTGAAGGTCGAAACGCTGGGCGATGTGCTTCGCACTCTGGACCCGGCCTCCAAGGTGATCGGCATCTCGGGCAAGGACCGCGGCGCCATCCTGCCCGCCGGCCACAAGGGCACGGCCTATATGTACATGAGCGCGAGCGGCGGCTTCGCCTCGTCCACTTACTACATGCCGGAGCACCCGCAATGGGTGACGAGTTTCAACGGTGCCAAGCCGGCCGATGCCTTCTTCCAAAAAACCTGGGCCCCACTGCTGCCGGAGTCGGCGTACGCGCGCTCGGTGCCGGACGGCCAGCCCTGGCAGTCCACCGGCGGCAACGGCAACACGCTGCCGGCGGTGATCGGACTGAAGAGCGATGCGCCAGGCCCGCGCTTCTACGAAAACCTGATCGCCACACCCTTCAGCGATGAGCTGACCCTGGCCTTTGCGCGCGCCGCCATCGAGGGCGAGCAGTTGGGCGCCGACGACAAGCCCGACATCCTGTCGGTCAGCCTGTCGGCCCATGACTATGTGAACCACGCCTTCGGCCCCGAGTCGCGCCTCTCGCATGACCACCTGTTGCACCTGGACCGCCATCTGCAGAGCTTTTTCCAGTACCTGGACCGCCAGATCGGCGCGGGCAACTATGTGGCACTGCTGACGGCTGACCATGGCTTTGCCGACACGCCGGAATGGGCCGCGAGCCAGGGCCGCGATGCCAACCGCATCAACCCGGGGCAAGCCCTGACCTGGCTGAACAGCGAACTGGCCAAGCGCTTCGGCACCGACAAGCTGGCGCGGGGCTATTCGGCCGCCGGCCTGCTGTTCAACGCCGAGCTGATCGCCGCGCGCGGGCTCAAGGCTGCCGACGTCCATCAGGCCGCCAAGCAATTGCTGCTGCAGGTCGACGGCGTAGCCAGCGTCTTCACGCCTGATCAGCTGCGCAGCAGTGACACCACCACGCCTTACCTGGCGGCGATGCGCAAGTCCTGGCACCCGGACGTGGCCGCACCGCTGCAGATCGTCGTCAAGCCCGGCTGGCTCTACAGCTCACGTGCCGGTGGCAGCTCGCACGGCACGCCGCATGCCTACGACACCCATGTGCCCATCCTCGCCTGGGGGCCGCGCTGGGTCGGCCAGGGCGAAGTGGCGGCGCGCGTCGAGGTGGCGGACATTGCGCCGACCCTGGCCCGGGTGCTGAACTTGCCAGCGCCGGCGCAATCCCAGGGCAAGCCCTTACCGCTGCCTGTTTCCGGCCGCCAGCCTTGAGCCCTGTCACTCGCTGTAGCAAGCCTGCGGCAGATCATTGCCGCATGGTCGCCTGCAGGCTTAGTATCTCCACGTAAACAGCAGCAACCAGGCTCCCAAGCGTCGCCGCAGCGAAGACTACGCGCGCGGCCTCTTCAGGCCGCATAGGCGCATCGAGATCTGGAGTGAGGGCTCGGTCGTGCGTTTGGTGGCCAAAGGGCCCTTCAATCTCGAAATCCTGCAGGGACTGGGCGTCGCCATGAGCGCGCTCTTTGCGGAGAGCCCGCCACAGGGTCGCTTTGCCGACATTCTCGAAATGCGCAGCAGCATCCTGGCCTAGCCTGAGGTGATGTCAGCCTTCGGCGAATTCCTGGCGCGCATGAGCGCAGCCAAGACGGCGCCCGTGGCCGTCGCCTATATCGTGGGCAAGGAAGCCGAGGGGCGCGACCTGATGCTGCCGATCTTCACCCGCATCTACGCCCAGCACCAGCGCCGCTTTGCCGCGTTAGAGACTGAAGCGGCGGCGTTGGATTGGGTGCGCGATCAGCTGGCTGAGGCCTGAACGAAGGCCTGGTCTTAGGCCTCGTCGGCCACCAACTGGTCACCGCCGGCCGCCCGCGCCAGCTCTAGCGCATGCGCAACCCGCTGCAAGACCGTCTCGGCACTTTCGCCCCAGTTGGCCTGGGCCAGTCCGGCTGAGCAGCTGCCGCCCGGCTCAGGTCCGGCCTGCTTGGCCAGCGCGTAGCGCATGCGCGTGAGCAGCCGCTCCACGATGGCGCGCGCCTGCCCGGGCCCGGCGGTCGGCAGGATAAGCAGGTAGTGGTGCTGCTCGTTCAGCCGGCCACACGCATCCTCGCGGCGAATGCAGGCCTGCAGATGGCGGCCGAACTCCCGCTGTCGAGCTTGAGCCACCTCAGCCGCCCCCTCCGCCTCGCTGGCCGGACCGGCGTCCAGCGCCAGCATGGCCACCGACAAGGGCCAGGCCTCGCCAAGGGGCAGCAGGCGCTGCAGCGCCTGCACGGTGCTGCGCGGATCAGTGAGCTCAGGCACGCGCAGCCCGTCGTCGGCATGTTCAGCGAGCGAACCGGCGGGCATACGCAGGCCGCTCAGATCGCTGCCCACGCACAGCAGCCAGCCGCTGGCGTGCAGGGTCTCCGTCATCCAGATCCGGCGGCCATCGACCAGTTCCAGCTCGAAGGCCCGATAGGGCTGGCTGCGACGGCGCGCCAACGCGAGCGCCAGCCAAGCCTCGAAATCGTCCGTGTAGATCAGTTGGCCCAGGCCGGCCTGGTGCCGGCTGTGCATCTGCTCCGTCCAGGACGGGCAAGACTCCGGCTCCAGCCCATAGGCCTGCCGATAGGCGGCATTGGCATGCCGCAGCACATCCCCAGCGTCAAAAACCGCCACCAGCAGCGGGCTGTCCTGCTGGAGTTGCAGCAGCAACTCGCCAGAATGACTAGCTGAGGGAAGTTCAGACATAGGCTCTCGCGAATATCCTTCCAACCACGGCCTCGATTCCGACTGGGCGCTGGTGCAGCAGCCGCCAGAGTTCGTGATTCGACGGAGCCGAGCTGCCGCGTAACCATCTACTCGCCACCCGTTCCGGGGGGAGAGCAGGGCTATGCCATGTGGGATTTGTGTGAAACACTGCCATCCAAGTGTAAGCAGGCTTGGTTAGTATGAGCCAGTAGGCAAAGCAGCCAGCTGCTGTAAAGGGAGTGTGAGTTCCATGAGCACGCAAGAAAATTCTCAGACCGGCCTCAGCGCCGCATCTTCAGCCGAGCAGGGTCGTCAGGCGGCACGCCGCCGCTTGCTCAAGGGTGGATTGTCCGTGGCACCGGTTGCAATGACCGTGGTCAGCCGCCCTGTACTCGCTGGGTCTGACACCTGTCATGGGCCCACGGGCTTTCAGTCGGCCCCGCCGAGCCGTGTTGGTCAAACAGCGTCCTGCACGTTCGGTAAGGGCGGGGGCCCCGACGCTTGGAAGTCCACGAAGAAGAAGGACTATCCCGAAGATTGCGGCGATCGGAAATTCAGGATCGCGTTTAGCGACAACCGTCTTTTTGGCGATCTGACCATCTTTCAGGCAATTCAGAATGACTTTGGTCAGTTGAACCCCAACAGCGCCGACCGAGATGTAGCCCGCAAGGTAGCCGCAGCCTACCTGAATTCGCTCAAGCGCAATGGCTTCCCAATGTCTACCCTGCAGGTTGTTCAACTATGGCAGGGCTACAACAGCAAGAGCTACCAGCCAGGCGGCTCTGGCGTCACGTGGACTGCCGCCGATCAGTTTCAGAGGTACCTCAACTACGTTATGTCGGCGTGAGTGGAATCGCGCGCTGGTCCTGCCTGCTGACTGACGTCTCGCCGATTCGGGAGTGGGACGACCAGTTCTTGGTCTTCAACCCTCTCACAGCTAGTACACACCTGATCAGCCCTTCTGCGCAAGAGGTACTTCAAACACTGCGTGAGGCATCGGCCCCGCTGTCGCTTCCTGAACTGGGTGGGCTCTTGGCTGGCTCAGCTCAGGTAGATGGTGCGTTCTTGACCGAACTGGGTACCTGCTTGCAAGAGTTCGAAGACCTCGGACTAGCTGAATCGTTCAAGGCGTGAGACTAGGAGCTCTACCTCCGCAAGAGTTGCGAGCCCGGCTTGCTGCTGGCCGCCTCACCCTGCGTACAGGTCCATTCAGCCTGAGAGTGCAGTCTCGCCTCGATCATGTTGCCCAGGCCGTTGAGCTGCTCTACGCAGATCACCCCTTGCTAGGCGACGACGGCTTCTTCGACTTTCATGTGCGAGTAGACGCTCAACCAGGCCTGCGTCGATACCTGCGGCCTCAAGCCCAGTTCGAGATGGACGGCCACCGGCCGTTTAGTCCCATGGCCTGGACTCAGGCAGCACCAATGCTGGAATGGGGTCTCAATTGGTGCGTTACCGAGCATGCGCATCAGTTCATTGTGATTCATGCGGCTGCCATTGAGCGCGGCGGCAAAGCGGCCTTGCTGCCAGCACCACCGGGCTCCGGCAAGAGTACCTTGTGCGCTGCGTTGGTCAATCGCGGCTGGCGGCTTCTGTCCGACGAACTGGCTCTTATCGATCTAAACAGGGGACTGCTCCTGCCGCTGGCGCGGCCGGTAAGCCTGAAGAACCGCTCGATTGAGGTTATTCGGGCTTTCGCGCCCGAAGCCCAGTTCAGCGAAGTAGTTCATGACACCCTCAAAGGCAGCGTGGCACATATGAAACCGCCGCCCGACAGCGTGCGGCGCGACTTGGAGCCTGCCCGGCTAGGCTGGATCGTCTTCCCTCGCTACAGAGCTGGCTCACCGCTGACGGCCCGTGAACTGCCTCGCAGCAACGGTTTCATGCAACTGTTGGATCACGCTTTCAACTACCACCTACACGGCAACCGCGGGTTCGAGTGTCTCGCCGATATGGTGGAGCCGACCCAGGCTCTCGACTTGAGCTACAGCCGGCTTGACGACGCCATTGCATTCTTTGATCGCCTAGCCATCGACTCGCCCCACGTGGAGCAGCCGGCATGAACGTCTTACTCATTCAGGCGCTGCGCGAGCCATCCCGGCTGGCAGGACTCGGTGCGGCCGAATGGGATCTGCTGATTCGGCAAGCCCGGCATAGCCGACTGGTTGGGCGCTTAGCTGTGCTGGTGGAACAGTACGGCGTCAGCCCGCCCGACGCTGCTGGCGCCCATCTGCGCGCCGCTCGCCACGTGGCCGACAGTCAGCACAGTGCGGTGTTATGGGAGTCGAAGCAGATTTGCCGAGCGCTGAGCAGCCTTGAAGTACCGCTGCTGCTGCTCAAGGGAGCAGCCTATGCCCAAGCCGGACTTCGCGCCGGTCACGGCCGACTGCTCACTGACATTGACATCTTGGTGCCGCTGTCGCGCATTAGCGATGTGGAGACCGAACTGATCCTGCACGGCTGGGAAGGCAGCGAAGAACTCAGTGACCACGACCAGCGCTATTACCGCGAGTGGATGCACGAAATCCCGCCCATGCGCCACATGCGGCGAAGCAGCGTAATCGATGTGCACCATAACATCTTGCCGCGAACGGCGCGGGTTGCCATCGATGCTGAGCGCCTGATTGCCGCTGCTGTGCCAATACCAGGCGCGCCGGGCCTGCTGCGCTTGTCCGATGCCGATTTGGTGCTCCATAGCGCCTGCCACTTGTTCCTGGATGGAGAGTTCGACAAAGGCCTGCGTGATCTTCTGGACTTGGATTCGCTGCTACGGGAGTTCAGCAGCCAGCAGCTTGATTTCGCAAGCAACTTGATTGCGCGTGCCGCCGAGCTAGGCCTTGGCCGCGTGCTCTTCTACGCACTTCGCTACACGCATAGCGTGCTGGGTACGCCGGTGCCGCCCGAAACGACGCAGGCGCTAGCCGAAGCTGCACCGCCCGCTTGGCAATTGAGCTGGATGGACGCTGTGTTTCTTCGCGCCCTCCGTCCCGATCATCCAAGCTGTGATGATGGCTGGAGCAGCATCGCGCGCAGTTTTCTATACCTGCGCGCGCACTGGATGCGTATGCCGATCCACCTACTGCTTCCCCATCTGGCGATCAAGACCTTTGCAGGTCGTTTTGGCAAAACGAGGGTCGAAGCCCGCGAGGGCCTCAACGCTGCGGGTCGCTGAGACAGCTGGCATTCATCAGCTTAGTGCAGCGGTTCTTGGGAACTGGAATTCTCCGGCTTGATCCTCAAAGCCCACACCACCCCCGCCACCAGCAGCACGATGCCCGTCAGCGTCATCGCCTCGGGCGGCTGGCCGCGCAGGGCGAAGGCATAGGCCAGCGCGGCCAGGGTCTCGAAGACGATCAGCTGGCCCACCAGGCTGGTGGGCAGGCGCTGGCTGGCTTCGTTCCAGCACAGGGTGCCAGCCCAGGAGGCGAACAGGCCCACCGCCAGCATCAGCCCCAGATACTCCCAAGGCCGCGGCCCCAGCGGCAGCGCAAAGTCGGCGGCCAGCAGCGGCACGCCCAGCGCCTGCAGGCCAAGCAGCGCGGCCAGCGCCAGCAGCGACATCGGCAGCGTCACCAGGCCCTGCGCGGTAGCCCAGGCCCGTGGACTGCGGTCGGCATGCTCACGCAGCCAATCGGCATTGCGGATCGGATACCAGGTCCAGCAGGCCAGCGCCACCACGGCCAGCAGTGCGCCCTCGGCATAACGACGCAGATCATCGGCACCAGCTTTGGCGGCCAGCGCCGCCAGCTCCACCTGGTTGACGCAGGCAATGCCCAGTGCAATCAGCCCCAGCGAAGGCGCCAGCCGCGCCCAGGGCAGGTGACCATCGCGGGCGTGATCACGCAAATTGGAGCTGATCGCAATCACCACCGGCAGCGTGCCTATGATCACCGTGGGCAGCGGCCCGCCGGCGCGTTGGATGGCGGCCGCCAGGCACAGGTAGTAGAGAAAGTTGCCAATCGCGCTCAGCTTGGCCGCCTCCAGCCAGTCAGCCCGCGTCAGCTCGCGCAGGCTGGCGCGATCCACCAGCGCCAGCGGCAGCGAGATCAGGCCAAAAGCCAGGTAGCGCCCCACGGTCAGCAGGGCCGCGGGATAGTCGGGCAGCAGCAGCGGTGCCACAAAGACCAGGCCCCACATCAGGCCGGCCGCCAGGGCGAACAGGGTCCCGGAAAGAATCATGCGCCACTGTCGCCTAGCGAGGCGGGGATCGTCTTGTACCCAATTGCTGTTGATAGCGCCCAGGCGGCAGGCCGTAGCGGCGCAAGAAGGTCCGGCCCAGATGCGCCTGGTCGCTCAGACCCACGGCCACGGCCACCTCGGCCGGCGCCTCGCCCGCGGCGAGCCGGCGCTTGGCCTCGGCCAGGCGCAGCGCCATCAGCTGCTGCTGCGGCGTCGCATGCTGCTGGGCCTTGAAGCTGCGCAGAAAATGAAACGGGCTCAGGCCCGCCACGCCGGCCAGCTGCTCCAGCGTCAGCGTCTCGCCAAGGTGCGCGCGCATGAAGTCCAGCACCGGTGCAAAGCGTGGCTGCGCGGCGCTCTGCGTCGGCACCGGCACGCGCGCGTGGCGGCGCAGCGCGTCCACCAGACCCAGCAGCGCGCTGTCGAAGGCCAGCGCGTCGCTGCCAGAGGTCCACAAGGCGGCAATCAGCCCGGCCACCTCAGCCGAACTGGCCGCATCCCCAGCCACCGCGGCCTCGAACAGCCAAGCCGGCTCGCCACTGAGCGCCTGTAGCAGCGCCGGCTCCAGATAGACCATGCGGTAGCCCCAGGCGCCGTCGCTGAGCCAGCAGTCGGCGCGGCCGGTGTGCAGATCGTCCGGATTCATCAGCATCAGCGTCGCGCGCGGCGCCAGATGATCGCCGCCTCGCCAGCGAAAGCGCCCCACCCCGGCGGTGATCACACCCAGGCCATAGGCCTCGTGGCTGTGCGGCTCGAACTGGTGTCGCAGGATGGACGCGCGGTACAGCTCCACCCCAGCGCGGTGCGCCGGTCGGCGGTATTCGGTGCGGTCCTCGGGATGTTCGAAGTGCTGCGGCATGCTGAGCCGCAGTCTAGGGCAAGGGGCCGCGAAGGCCCGCCCACGCAGGCCAAGCTAAGGAAGCGCCGCCATCTGCAGATGCGGCCGGCCGATGTCGATCAGCGCGGCCTGGGCCAGTTCGCTGCCAGTCTCGCCCGACTCGCGGTAGACCGCCAGCCCGATCTGCAGCGTCAGCTCGGTGCTGGTCGAATCCACGCAGTAGCGCCCGGCGATCACCTTGGACAGGCGCGTGCGCACCACCTCGGCCTCTTTGCGGCCGGCGCCCATCAGCACCACGCCGAAACGCAGGGCGCCGACGCGGCAGACCACATCGGTGGAACGCACCCGGTTGGCCAGGCGCGCGCCGGCAGCTTCCTGCGCGATCTGGCGCACTGCGGGCCGCTGCTCTTCGGGCAGGTCGATCGCGATCATCAGCACCGCCAACCGGCTGCCGCCGCGCCGACACAGGCCCAGCTGGCGATTCAGCAGCGCCGAGAAATGCTCCAGATCCGGCACTTGCACCAGCGGTGTGCGCAGCTCCAGCCGGCTGCGGTCGGCTTTGTTCGGGCTCGCGGCAAGGGCGGTGGATGTCATGGGTCCAGGAAGGAATGATGGTGCGAAAGAGAAATCACGGGCGCAAAGGTGAGGGCAATGACCGCCTGCAGCCGTACTCAGCCTCCCTGGCAGCTGTCAGACGGTCATGCCCTCACCTTCTTAAAACGCAGCCCGTCGCCAGAACCCGACATGCGCCGCTGCGGAAGCCGCTAGAGTCCGTCCCTGCCTGCTTCCCTGCACCCACGCCCGACCCCGCCATGCCCGCCGAAATCACCCAGCTGCTGCGCGCCGCAAGCCAAGGCGATGCCGGTGCCGCCGATCAGGTGGTGGCACTGCTCTATGCCGATCTGCGCCGCATCGCCGGGCGCCGCATGCAGCAGTCCGGCGACATGACCCTGCTGGACGCCACCGCCCTGGTGCATGAGTCCTATCTGAAGCTGCAGCGCGCCGGCGAGCTGGACTTTGCCGACCGCAAGCAGTTCCTGGCCTATGCGGCCAAGGTGATGCACAACATCGTCATCGACCAGATCCGCGCCCGCCAGGCCGACAAGCGCGGCGGCGAGCAGGTGCTGCTGACCCTCAACACCGCCATCGCCGACCTGGCCCCGCAGGGCGACGAAGAGGTGCTGCGCGTGCACGAAGCCCTGGCCGAGCTGGCCGAGGCCGAGCCGCGCCTGGCCCAGGTGGTGGAGATGCGCTATTTCGCCGGCCTCACCGAGGCCGAAATCGCCGAAGCGCTGGACATCACCGAGCGCACCGTGCAACGCGACTGGGCCAAGGCGCGGCTGTTCCTGGCCGTGTCGCTCAAGACCTGACCCCGCCCGGTCGACAATCCCCGCATGGCTGCAATCGACAAGGAACGCTGGCAACGCCTGAGCCCCCTGCTGGACGAGCTGCTGGACCTGGCCGCGCCCGAGCGCGCCGCCCGGCTGGCCGAGTTGCGCACGCAAGACCCGACCCTGGCGGCCGAGCTGCTGCCGCTGCTGGAACAGCAGCAGGCGCTGGAAGGCTCCAGCTTCCTGGCCGCGCCGCCGCAGCTGCTGGACGAAGTGCTGACCCGCCTGGAACCCGGCCAGCAGATCGGCGCCTACACACTGGAGCGCGAACTGGGCCGCGGCGGCATGGGCACGGTCTGGCTGGCGCGCCGCACCGATGGCCGCTTCGAGGGCCAGGTGGCCATCAAGCTGCTCAGCAACGGCCTGTTCGGCGGCAGCCCCGGCGAAGCCGCCCGCTTCGCGCGCGAAGGCCAGATCCTCGCGCGCCTGTCGCATCCGCATATCGCACGCCTGCTCGACGCCGGCCTCACCGACCCCACCCGCCAGCCCTATCTGGTGCTGGAGTACGTGGACGGTGCGCCCATCACCCGCTATTGCGAGCAGCAGCAGCTGGGCCTGCAAGCCCGCGTCACGCTGTTCCTGGACGTGCTGGCCGCCGTGGCCCATGCGCACAACCGCCTGATCCTGCACCGCGACCTCAAGCCCTCCAACATCATGGTGGACCAGGGCGGCGCGGTGAAGCTGCTGGACTTCGGCATCGCCAAGCTGCTGGGCGACGCCACCCAGGCCGAGCAAGGCGCCGCCGCCACCGAGCTGACGCGCCAGGCCGGCCGCGCCTTCACGCCGCAATACGCCGCGCCCGAGCAGGTGCAGGGCGGCGACGTGACCACCGCCACCGATGTCTATGCGCTGGGCGTGCTGCTCTATGTGCTGCTCAGCGGCGCCCACCCCACGCCAGGCCGCACCAAGAGCGGCGAGCAGGCCTCGGCACTGGAGCAGATGCGCGAGCTGGTCGAAGTGGCGCCACGCCGCGTCTCCGAGCAGGCCGCGCGCAGCGAGCAAGCCGCCGTCAGCGCCAGCGCCCGCCTGCTGCGCGGCGACCTGGACACCATCGTCGCCAAGGCGCTGAAGAAAACGCCCGCCGAGCGTTATGCCAATGCCGAGGCCCTGGCCCAGGACCTGCGCCGCTGGCTGGCGCACGAGCCCATCAGCGCGCGCCCCGACAGCCGCCTCTATGTGCTGGGCCGCTTTCTGCGCCGCCACCGCCTGGCCGTGGGCGCCGGCAGCGCCGCCATGCTGGCCATTGCTGCCGGTGCCGGCATCGCGGTGTGGCAGGCCAAGGAAGCGCAAGAGCAGCGCGTGCAGGCCGAAGGCCTGATCGAGTTCATGCTGGGCGATCTGCGCAAGAAGCTCGACCCCGTGGGCCGGCTCGATGTGCTGGACGCGGTGGGCGAGAAGGCCCTGACCTACTACTCAAGGCAAGACCTGGGCCGCAGCGACGCCGACGCCCTGGGCCGCCGCGCCCGCGCCCTGCACCTGATGGGCGAAATCGCCGAGAAGCGCGGCAAGATGAGCGAAGCCGAGCAGCGCTTCCAGGAGGCCGCCGAAACCACCGCCGAACTGCTGGCCCGCGACCCGAAGAACACGCAGCGCCTGTTTGACCATGCGCAGAGCAGCTACTGGGTGGGTTACGCGGCCTGGCGCCAGGGCAAGCGCGAGGTGGCACAGCCGCGCTTCGAGGACTATCTGCGCCTGGCGCAGGCGCTGGTGCAGCTGGAGCCGGGGAAGGCGGAGTGGCAGATGGAAGTTGCACACGCGGAGGTCAATCTTGGCGTGCTGCTACTCCGCAGCGGGAACCCAACGCTCTCCATCTTGGCTTTTGACAATGCGCGAGTCATCTGGACCAAGCTCGCGGAAGGCCGCATCGAGGCACGGAACCAGCTCGGTCAAACCCTGGGCTGGCTGGCCGAAGCGCAGGAGGCCCTGGGGCAGTTCGACGCCAGTATCGCCAGCCTGCAGGCAAAGATGGATCTGCTCGCACCGGACAGCCAGCAAGATCGACGCGTTCAGCGACTCGCCGCTGCCACTCAGCTGGCCCTCGGGCGCCTGCTGCTGAACGCAGGTCGCACTGACGCGGCACAGGCGGCAACGGCCAAAGCCGAAGCCGGCTTCACTAGCCTGCTCGCGTTGGATCCGGACAACCTGGAACTGATGGAGCGGCTAGCCTTTGTCCGCGCGCAAAGCGCAGAAGCCGCGCTGAGCCTGCAGCAGGATCAGCAGGCGCAGGCCACCCTAAGAGCGCTGGCTCCGCTGTTGGCACGCCTGCTTGAAGCCGACGCGAGTAAGCCGGTATGGCGGCTTCAACTGCAAGGGCGGTACCTGGCCGCCCGCTGCCAACTTGCGGCACAGCAAACCTCTCCGGATGCAACGGCAACGCGCCAAGCCTTGGGCGCCTTCTTGAGTAACGCCACGGCCGGCAGCACCGCCGACAACAGCCCCGAGGCCAACACCCGCTGGGCCCTCGCCCTGGCCAGTCTGCGTCTGGGCGATGCTTGGGTTGCAAGGCAGCCCGCGCTGGCCCGAAAGCACTACGAGGCCGTGCTGCTGCAGCTGGCACCGTTGGGCGAGCAGACTGGCGACCTGCGCGTGAAATCCTTGCGCGCCCACGCACTGCTGCGCCTTGGCCGCACTCAAGAAGCCCGTGCGCTGGCCGAAAGCCTGGAGGCATCGGCCTACCGTCATCCCGAATGGCAGGCCGAGCTGGCGCGGCGTCTCGGCGCGGCGCCAGACCAATCCACCCGCCCAACCATCAATTCGCCTTGAGGGAGTACCGCACCATGCCAAGCAACCAGCCCACCCCGATCCAGAACAATGTCTTCGCCGTTTCCGTGTCCGTCTATGCGCCTGAAGGTGGTGACGCGATGCTGGTGTTCAATCCCGACCCAGTGCAGCTCACCCCGGTAGCTAACGCGCTGATCGTCTATTACCTGGTGAGCCCCGGCTATTACTTCCCCACCGACGGCTCGGCCCTGGTGATCAACTGCGACGACCCTGCCGCCGAGTTCCCGATCGCCTGGTACATCAATGCCGCCACCCTCGCGCTGGGCGACTACAACAACAATGCGCAGAGCTACAAGTACACGATGAGCGTTATCAATGCACAGACCGGCGCCGTCATCACCACCGACCCGAGCATCGAGAACGATACCCAACGCTGAGGCTGCGACAGGACGGCGCTGCAGCGCTTCTGCATCGTCTCCTCCACGCACGCTGAACCAGGTTGGGCTTCCGGCCCCGCTTGGCTTTTCATCGCTCTGTTGTGCCAACCAAGGCCGGCAACAATGCTGGCCTTGTCGTTTCAGCTTGGCTTAGCCACCGCCCGGCGCCACCCCATGTCCTTCTCCTCCCTCGGCCTGATGCCGGCCCTGGTGCGCGCCGTCGCCTCGGTAGCGCCACACTGCGCATTTGTTCACACCCCTGCTGGGGTTAGCCCGCGGCGCGTGACACAGTCTGAGGGTTAGGATCGGGCGGCCTGACCTGGCTTGGCTTCGGCACGTCAGGCGCGATGCCCCTGCATCGCCAACCCAACCTTTGACTTGGAGGACAAAGACCATGACCGAACAAAAGCATTTCACCCAGCAAGGCCTGACCCCCAGCGCCGAAGCAGCTGCCAGCGCCGAGATCCGCACCCTCAGCCTCGACGAGGTGCTTGCGGTGGCGGGTGGACCGGTCATCGACAACGATCCAGAAAAGTAAGCCGGGCGCCAAGCCCTCCACACAAGGCCGGCGACAATGCCGGCCTTGTCGTTTCTGCTTGGCTTAGTCACTGCCCGGCGCCCACTCCATGTCTTTCACCTCCCTCGGCCTGACGCCGCCCCTGCTGCGCGCCATCGCCGAGCAGGGCTTTGAGCTGCCCTCGCCCATCCAGGCCCAGAGCATTCCCGCCGCCTTGCGCGGCGAGGATGTGCTGGCCTGCGCGCAGACCGGCTCGGGCAAGACGGCGGCCTATGCGCTGCCCATCATGCAGGCGCTGCTGAGCCAGCCCGCCCAGAAGCCGCCGCGGCGCACCCAAGCCCTGGTGCTGGTGCCCACGCGCGAGCTGGCCATTCAGGTGGGCGAGTTCCTGCGCACGCTGGCCGATTGCGTGGCCCTGCCGCCCCGGGTGGCGCTGCTGTTCGGCGGCGTGTCCATCAATCCGCAGCTGATGGGCTTGCGCGGCGGCGCCGAGATCGTGGTGGCCACGCCGGGCCGGCTGCTGGATGTGGTGGAGCACAACGCGCTGTCGCTGGGCAACGTCCAGACCCTGGTGCTGGACGAGGCCGACCGCCTGCTGGACCTGGGCTTTGCTGAAGAGCTGGCGCGCGTGCTGGCCTTGCTGCCCGCGCAGCGCCAGCAGCTGCTGTTCTCGGCCACTTTTGCACCGGCCGTGCAGGAGCTGGCGCAGCGCCTGCTGAAGCCTGATGCGCTGCGCATCGCCTTGGACGAGCAGACCGAGGCGGCGCCCGACATCGTGCAACGCGCCATCGCGGTGGATGCGCCACAGCGCACCCAGTTGCTGCGCCACTTGATCGTTAGCGAAGCCTGGCCGCAGGTGCTGGTGTTCGTGGCCACGCAATACGCCACCGAGTTGGTGGCACACAAGCTGGCACGCGTGGGCTTGCGCGCTGCGGCCCTGCATGGCGAGCTGAGCCAGGGCGCGCGCAGCGAGGCGCTGGAAGCCTTCAAGGCGGGCGAGTTGCAGGTGCTGGTGGCCACCGACCTGGCCGCGCGCGGCCTGCACATCGCGCGGCTGCCGGTGGTCGTCAACTACGACCTGCCGCGCGCCGCGGCCGACTACACCCACCGCATCGGCCGCACCGGCCGCGCCGGCGAATCAGGCCTGGCGCTGAGCTTCGTCAGCGCTGCCACCGAGGCGCACTGGCGCCTGATCGAAAAGCGCTGCGGCCTGCCACGCACCCCGCGCGAGCAGATCGCCGGCTTCGAGCCCACCGAGGTGGCCACGCCCGAGCAAGCGGTGGGCGGCGTGAAGAGCACCACGCGCAAGAGCAAGAAGGACAAGCTGCGCGAGGCGCAGGCGGCGGCAGCAGCAGCGGCTGACGCAAAACCCAAGCGCTGAGCGGCGCGCTCTCGCCAGCAGGCGCGGCGTTGTCAGTCCTTGGCGTTGCCCCAAGGCAGCGAGGCGGCCTTGCGGCCCGCGGTCTTGCGGGTGCGCTGCACCGATTCAAAGGCATCGCGGGCGCCGGTGCCGATGCTGACGAACAGGCTGACCATATCGCTGACGCTGTAGGCCTCGGCATCGGGGCGGAACTGCTTGACGGCCTGCCCCAGCATCTCGCGCGAGACGCCGGGATGGGTAGCCACGATCACGAACATGGCGCTGAACAGGTCGGGGTAGATCTCGCACAGCGTGCGGATGCGCTGCAGCGCCTGGGCCGGCGCTGGACGCGCACCGGGGGCCAGCCACGCGACATCGTCGCCGGGGGCCGCCGCCGCTTCATCATCAGGTGCGGCGGCATCGGAAGGGTTGGCATCGGACATCAGCAGCACCCCCACGGCAACAAGGTTGGTCTGACTATATCGGCGGCAACCGCCCGAAGGTGAGCCGTAAGTCGTGAGGGCGGCGCTCTCGTTCTGTCACCACCGATGACGGCCCAGCCCTTTGCTGCTGCAGCTGATCGGAAGCGGCTGGGGCGGCCCGGCCATGCTGGCTAGAGTGCGACGCATCTTCTTTGGACCACCGCCTCAAAGGACAGCCCATGACTGCACGCCTGCTTCAGCACCCGCCCGCCACCTCCGTGCCTGGCGCCCGCACTCGGAGCCAATGGCTGGTGGCCGCCGCACTCTGTGCCGGCGCGGCTTTGGCCCAAGCGGCCGAGCCGGCCGCCCCGGCGCCCAGCTTCAAGGCCGGCATCGAGGCGCTCGGCCAGGTCAGCGCGGCCGACCTGGGGCTGCCAATCTTCCCCGGCGCCCGTGTGCAGCGCGACAAGCCCGACAGCTCGGGCCAGGTGGCCCTGGGGCTGTGGGGCGGCTCCATGGGCTTCAAGCTGCATGCCGCCAAATACAGCAGCCGCGCACCGATCGAGCAGCTGGCAGCCTTCTACCGCGAAGCCCTGGCCACGCACGGCACGGTGATCGACTGCAGCAGCGGCAAGCCGGTCGCGCTGCCCTCCTCTGCCGCATCGGCACCCAGCGACAGCAGCGCGCTGAGCTGCGACAACAAGAAGCCCTCGGTGCCGGGCGAAGTGATCTACAAGGTGGGCAGCGCCAAGAACTTCCGCCTGGTGGCGCTGCAGCCTCAGCAGGGCAGCAACAGCAGCAGCGGCGGGGTGAACTTCCAGCTGGTGCGGATGCAGAGCCAGGGGCTTTGAAGCGGCTGCAGCTTCAGCGCTTGCGCGGCGCCAGCACCTGGGTGTCGGCAAAGCCGTCGGCCGGCAGCCCGGGCTTGGGCTCGGCGCCCAGCACCGGCAGCATCACCTCGGGTGGCGCCTGCACCTCGACGCGCGGGCCCTGCGGCCGGCTGGCATGGCGCAGATCGCCCAGTTCCTTTTGCAAGGCCTCGATCTGCTTGCGCGCCTGCGAGGCCTGCTGGGCCGCGAATTCGCGCGCCTTGTCGACCTTGTCCTGCTTTGCTGCCGCAGCGCGCAGCTGGCGGCCGAACCACCACTGCGCCGCACCCCAGGCCGCGCCTGCCCCGATCACGAAGGCTGCGCTGGCCACCACCGATTGCTGTGCATCCAAGATCATGACTTGCCGACTCCCGCTGTCATTGGCCTGTGATGCCGACTGTAGCGAGCCACGGCCAAGGGCCCCTACTTCGAACAGGGGACAAGCGCGCCTGCGGTCGTGCAGCTGTTAACGCAACAGGCGCACCGCGGCGATAGCCAGCCAGCCCAGCACGAAGTTCAAGACCATCAGCTTGTGGATCTGGGCCGCCGCCTGTGCGGCCAGCGGCCACTGCGCGGCTGCCACGGCGCGCTTGAAGCGTCGGAAGCCGGCAAAGAAGATGTGGCCGAAGACCAGCATCATCGCCACGCCCAACAGGGCCATCACCTGCCAGCCCAGCGGCACGCTGCCGGCACCGCTGGCCTCACGGGTGGCGCGGAACACTTCGGCATACATCTTCGAGCCACTGAACAGCAGCAGCGCGACGGACACCCACACCGCGATGAAGAAGCGCTGCCAGATGCGCAGCATCAGCTGCGCCCGCGACGGGCCTTCCAGCAAGGCCTGCACCGCCGGGCGCAAGGCCAGCAGCATGAAGGTCATGCCGCCCAGCCAGACGATGGCGGCGACGAGATGGAGCAGTTTCAGCAGTTCGTACATGGCGGTCAGCGGCTGGCTTGTTGGCGAGGGCCCCGATTGTGGCGGCCTGGCAAAGACCTTGCGCGCCGCGGCTCTGCAGGGCGGCGATGCGTTTTGGGCCGGCCGCTGTTGCAGGCAGCGCAACACGATCTTGCCCAAATGGCGGCTTCCGCGCGCAGCGTCTGCTGTTGATACTGGCCCTGCAGCCAAACGAAAGGCCCCTCATGAAAGCCGCAGCCTTGAACGCACCCAGTTCGCTGGCCCTGTCCAGCACCCTGGCGTGGCCCGCGCTGTTCATCCTGCTGTGGAGCAGCGGCTATGTCGCCGGCAAGATCGGACTGCCCTACGCCGGCCCCTTGACCCTGATCTTCATGCGCTTCGGCGTGGCCGCGCTGGTGCTGCTGGCGATCGCCCTGCTGACCCGGGCGCCCTGGCCGAGCAGCTGGAAGGCGGTACAGCATCTGATGGTGGTCGGCCTCTTCATCCAGGCCTTGCAGTTCTCGGGCCTCTACTTCGGTCTCAGCCACGGGGTCTCGGCCGGCATTTCGGCGCTGATCGTGGGCTTGATGCCCGTCCTCACAGCGGCCGGGGCGGCGGCGTTCCTGAATGAGCGCATCGGCACACGCCAGGTGCTCGGTCTGGCCCTCGGGGTGATCGGCGTCGCCATTGCGGTATCGCACAAGCTGTCTCTCGCCGGGGGGCAATGGCTGGGCTATCTGGCTTTAGGCCTGGCGCTGATCGGCATCACGGTGGGCACGCTGTACCAGAAGAAATTCTGCGTCGGCATGGACTTGCGTACCGGCGGCTTTATCCAGCTGAGCACCGCCGCGGTGATCGTGGGGCCGCTCGCCTGGTTCAGCGAGCAGCTGCAGGTGACCTGGACCTGGGAACTGGTGGGCGCTTCGCTGTGGCTGAGCCTGGTCAATTCCATCGGCGCCGTCAGCGTGCTGTTCATCATGATGCGACGCGGTCAGGCCACCAAAGTGGCCAGCCTGTTCTACCTGGTCCCGGGGGTCACGGCCTTGATGGGCCTTCTGGTCTTGCACGAGACGCTCACCGCCAGCCAGGCGCTGGGCTTCCTCACCTCGGCCAGTGGCGTCTACCTGAGCACCCGCAGCAAGTAAGCCCTGCCCTCAAGCGCCCCCTCACCTCCCCGCTCAGAGCTTCTCGCTCTGGCCGCTGCGCGGCTGCCACTTCAGCAGGCGGCGCTCGATGCGGCCGATGGCGGCATCCAGCGCCAGTGCGAAGGCGGTCAGCACCAGGATGCCCGCCATCACGGTGTTGATGTCGAACACGCCTTTCGGCCTGGTGGATCAGATAGCCGACGCCCATGGCCGAGCCCAGGTATTCGCCCACCACCGCGCCGACGAAGGCCAGGCCCACCGAGGTGCGCAGCGAACTGAACACCCAGGCGGTGGCGCTGGGCAGGTAGACATGGCACAGCAGCTGGCGCTGGTTGGCGCCCAGCATGCTCGCATTGGTCAGCACCACCGGGCTCACTTCCTTGACGCCCTGGTAGACGTTGAAGAAGACGATGAAGAACACCAGCGTCACGCCCAAGGCCACCTTGCTGGCGATACCCAGGCCGAACCAGACCGCGAAGATCGGCGCCAGGATGATGCGGGGCATCGAGTTGGCCGCCTTGATATGGGGCTCCAGCAGGGCCGAGGCCATCGGCGACAGCGCCAGCCACAGCCCGCCGGCCAGGCCAAAGGCTGCGCCGATGACAAAGGCCAGCACCGTCTCGATGAGCGTCACGCTGAGGTGGCGGTAGATGTCGGCGTCGGTCACGAACCAGGCCCAGATGCGGCCAAACACCTTCAGCGGTTCGCCGAAGAAGAAGGCGGCCGGCAAGGCGGTCTGCCAGAAGCGCAGATGTTTCATGATCCGGCCCTCCCGCTCTTGGGCTGCAGCTGCTGCTGATAGCCCTTCAGCACCTCGTCGCGCATCACATCCCAGATGGCTTTGTGCAGCTCGATGACGCGCGGCGTCACAAGCACTTCGGCCACGTCGCGGGGCCGGTCGAGGTCCACCTTGAAATCGCCGATCGGGCGCGAACCGGTGCCGGCGCTCATCACCACCACGCTGTCGCTCATGGCGATGGCTTCGTCCAGGTCATGGGTGATGAGGAGCACGGCCTTCTTCTCGGCCCACAGCTGCAGCAGCTCGCTTTCCATCAGCTGGCGGGTCTGGATGTCGAGCGCCGAGAATGGCTCGTCCATCAGGATGAGGTCGGGTAACAGCGCCAACACCTGGGCCAAGGCGGTGCGCTTGCGCA
Organism: Roseateles sp.; assembly: GCF_044373315.1. GTDB lineage: Bacteria > Pseudomonadota > Gammaproteobacteria > Burkholderiales > Burkholderiaceae_C > JACDQM01. Next base: position 74,234 of record NZ_JBILQK010000008.1, read on the forward strand.
TGCCGCCGCTCATCTGGTGCGGATAGCGGTCGCCGAAGCCACCCAAGCCAACTCGGCGCAGCCAGTCGTTGGCATGCGCGTCAGCCTCGGCCTGCACCGTGCCGCGGAACTCCAGCCCGGCGAGCGACACTCACCGCCACACACCAGGAGGAAGGCCGCCATGCTGATCGTGAGCAATCGTGAACTCAATGCCGAGCGCAGCGGCTTCGGTGCAGCGTTTGAGCCCGGTTCAACGCAACTGTCCGTTGCCGAAGCCAGCCTCTCCAAAGACAAGCAGTGGACGCTGAAGGCCGTGCAGGCCAACGTCGGGGATGCGCAGTTGGTGACGGCCTTGCGCTCGCGCTTACAGAAACAGCGGCCGGTCTTGGTTTACCTGCACGGCAACAACAAAACGCCGGAGCGCTGCTTCGAGCGTTGCGCCCGCCTCGAAGAGCTTTACGACTATGAGGTGATCGGCTATTCCTGGCCCTCCGAGGGATTGATGGCGGACGGCAATACGCAGCCGCGCCTCCCCCAGGGCACGGGAAATTCAGATGCCGGCGATCTCGACGATGTGACACGCGAGAACCGGCAAGACAACCCCATCAAGCGAAAGATCGCCCGCTATCGCCAGGCCAAGCGCAATGCCGAGGACGGCACCGATGCACTGGCCCGCTTCCTTCGCCTGCTCGGCGACGCGCGCCAGGACGCCAGCGCCCAGGCCTTCAGCCTGGCGGTTCACAGCCTTGGCGCCCATTACCTGCGCCACACACTCCAGTTGCCAGGCGCCAGCCCATCCCTCAGCGCGGCCCACAACATCGCACTGCTGGCCCCCTGCGAGAGCGCCGCAGGCCATGCTGACTGGCTGGCCAAGCTCACGCCCAAGGGGCAGGTCTTCGTGACCTACAACAAAGGCGACTCCGTGCTCCTGGGAGCCTATATCGCGGACGGCGAACAGCTCAAGCTGGGCACGGACCCGGGGCCAGACAGGCTGCAGGGCAGCAAGCGAGTCCGCTACATCAGCTTCAGCCGAGCCAACGTTGGCCCGGGAGGTCATGGCTACTTCGTGATGGACAACATGCCGACGAACACCCAGCGCCTGTTTCAGCGCATCTTCGGCTCCTTGCAAGACGTCCAGGCAGGTGAGTCCGAAAAGAAGGTGTACCCGCTCGGATGCGACACCGACGGACTCACCTGCTACATGGCCAGACCCGAAGAAGACCCCGGCGATGGCGGCTGATCAGCCGCAGCTTCGGCCTACTGCAGGGCACGTCCCCAGCGCTCCCAGCGCGGTGTCCACCACGCCGCCGTGATGTCCGCCGACACCAGCACATGGTGCGCGCGGCCCACCAGCAGATGGCGCGGCACCGGGCCGAACACGCGCGAATCGCCGCTGTTGTCGCGGTTGTCTCCCAGCATGAAGTAATGGCCCTCGGGCACGCACAGCGGGCCGAAACCTGCGGGGCGCCGATTAACAGCGTTCGCATGCTGGGCGGATCGCAAGCCCTCCAGCAGCTGCACACGCCGGCTGTGACCGGCGAGCTGTTCAAGCGGCCGGCTGGCGCCGACTGCGAGGGCTGGACCTATGGGCTCAAGAACGCCCTGCGCGTCACTGTACAAGGCCGCTTCGCCATTGATGCGCAAACGGCGCTGCCCTTCGTCCAGCTCGACCACATCGCCCGGCAGGGCCACCAGACGCTTGATCAGGCGGGTGCCATCGACGGGCGAGAAGAACACCACCACATCGCCGCGCTGCGGCTCGCCGGTGCGCAGCAGCGACCGTGTGCTGAGCGGCGGCTTGAGGTCGTAGGCCGTGCGGTTGACCAGCACCACATCGCCTTCCAGGATGGTGGGGCGCATCGAACCAGTGGGCACCGGGTTCCAGTCGGCCACCGCCGTGCGCAGCAGGCCGAAGCAGAGCAGAAAGACGATGAAGCCGCGGTTCTCGCGGAGCCAGTGGCGCAGATTGCTAAGGGCTTGGCGTGGCATGGTGCAGCTGGATGGCAAGAGTTGGCGTGACCGAAATGTCGGCAAACTCCGCCCGCCACGCCGCGGCCGCGCGGCGAATGGCCGGTTTGGCAGCGTGGGTGGAGCGGGCTGCGGAATAATCAGCTAACGCTGCGCTGCTGAACTGGCGCCGCCCGACCATGAAACCCATTGCCTCGCTTCGCCCCCTTTTGCTGCTGCTGTGCCTGAGCCTGGCGGGCTGCGCCACCCTACCCGGCGGCGCGCGGCTGCAGCCCGGCCAGAGCATGCGCGCCGAGGTGCTGAGCCACTACGGCACACCGCACCGGGTCTGGCCCGAGGCGGATGGCGGGCAGACGCTGGAATACCCCGCTCAGCCCTTCGGCCAGAGCTGTTGGATGGTCCGTCTGGATGCCGCCGGCCGGCTGCTGTCGGTGCATGACCCGCTGCGCGACGAGGCGACCCGCTTTGCCGCCGTCGAGCCCGGCATGACATCCGAGCAGGTCAGCCGCCGCCTCGGCCAGGAGCGCAGCCGCGTGTTCTTCCGCTTCAGCGGCGAAGAGGTCTGGGACTGGAATGTGCCGCCCGACCAGAGCGGCTATCTGCTGCGCTTCAATGTGCACTTCAAGGACGGCCGTGTGCTGCGCACCACGCAGAGCATGGAATTTCCCACCCGCGACCGCGACCCGCGCGACTAGTCGCAGCCAAAAAAAGGTTCTTCGAAGAATTCCGGGGAAGGCTGGGGCCGATCCTTATGCTGATGCCGACAACGGCAAAGGCAGGAGGACGGGATGCTGGATCACAAGACA
>NZ_JBILQK010000009.1:0-76164 GCF_044373315.1 Roseateles sp.
GTGCGCAGCCATGAATGGGCTTTGCGCGAACTGACCCGGAATCTGCTGCACAACGCCATCCAGCACACGCATCGACGGCTGCTGATCCGGCTGCATGTCGACGAGCAAGTCGCGGTGCTGACGGTTTCGGATGACGGACCAGGCTTGAGCAGCGAGCAGCAGTCCAGGCTGTTCCTGCCCTTTGCTGCCGGCTCGCCACAGGGCGGCTCGGGTCTGGGCCTGGCGATTTGTCATGGCATCGTGCAGTCGCTGCGGGGCAGCATCACGCTGAGCAACCGAGTGGCCGAGCGGGCCGGCGCTCAAGCTGTCACAGGCCTGGATGCGCGCGTCAGCCTGCCACTGGCAAGCGAGGCGAAAATGCCGGAATGAACAAGGTACTTCCAGGACCGGTACGGCTGGACAAATGGCTGTGGGCAGCGCGTTTCTACAAGACTCGGGCGCTGGCGGTCGATGAGATCGGCAAGGGCCGGGTGCAGATCAATGGCCAGGACGCCAAGCCTTCGCGCGAAGTCAGAGTTGGCGATCTGCTGCGGCTGCGGCAGGGCCCGGTCGAGCGCGAAGTCCAGGTGCTGGCCCTCAGCCATGTGCGCGGACCTGCGCCGGTGGCTCAGACCCTCTATGCGGAAACACCGGAAAGCAGCGCGGCCCGCGAGAAGGCGGCCGAGGCCCGCCGCCTGGCGCCCGAACCTGCACAGACCATCACGCAGGGCCGTCCCACCAAGCAGGACCGGCGCCGCCTGTCCGAGTGGGACCGCTGGTCGGCCAGCGCGGACCCGGACTGAACTGCCCCCCCCCCGCGGCAGCGGGTTTGCCCCGATGCCGGATGCCACAATCCCCCTCTTGAAAACCAGGGCTTGGCCCTCATCTCGCTGCCATTGCCCATCCAAGCATCATGACGACAGAGCACAACCCCACTCCGCAAGACAGCCCGTCCAGCGCAGACGCGCCGGCCCAGAACCTGACGCCCGAAGCCCGGATCGCCGAGCTCGAGGGCCGGTTGGCCGAGATGTCGGACGCCTACCTCCGCGCCAAGGCCGAGGTGGAGAACATCCGCCGTCGCTCCGACGAGGAGATGAGCAAGGCCCGCAAGTTTGCCGTCGAAGGATTCGCCGAAGCCATGCTGCCGGTGATGGACAGCATGGAAGCGGCTATCGCCACGCCGGATGCCAAGGTCGAGACCGTGCTGGAAGGCGTGCACGCCACCAAGCGCCAACTCGCTGCCGCGCTGGAACGCAACAAGGTGCTGGAGATCAATCCGGCTCAAGGGACGAAGTTCGACCCGCACCAGCACCAGGCGATCTCGATGGTGCCGGCCGATCAGGAGGCCAATACCGTGGTGGCCGTGCTGCAGAAGGGCTACTCGATCGCCGAGCGCGTACTGCGCCCGGCCTTGATCACGGTCGCAGCGCCAAAGTAATTCACAGGCCGCTGCCTCTTGAAAGACAGCGACTTATCCACATTTCTTAGAACAACGAAACCAATCTCCTGGAGTTAGAACATGGGAAAGATCATCGGCATTGACCTCGGCACCACCAACTCGTGCGTGGCCGTGATGGAAGGCAACACGACGCGTGTGATCGAGAACGCCGAAGGCGCTCGCACCACGCCGTCCATCATTGCCTACCAAGAAGATGGCGAGATCCTGGTCGGCGCCTCGGCCAAGCGCCAGTCGGTCACCAATCCCAAGAACACGATCTACGCGGTGAAGCGCCTGATCGGCCGCAAGTTCGGCGAGAAGGAAGTGCAGAAGGACATCGAACTGATGCCCTACACCATTGCCGCCGCCGACAACGGCGACGCCTGGGTGGATGTGCGCGGCAAGAAGCTGGCGCCGCCGCAGGTCTCGGCCGAGATCCTGCGCAAGATGAAGAAGACGGCCGAGGACTACCTGGGCGAGGAAGTGACCGAGGCCGTGATCACGGTGCCGGCCTACTTCAATGACGCCCAGCGTCAGGCCACCAAGGACGCCGGCCGCATCGCCGGGCTGGACGTCAAGCGCATCATCAACGAGCCCACGGCTGCAGCCCTGGCCTTCGGCCTGGACAAGCATGGCAAGGGCGACCGCAAGATCGCCGTCTATGACCTGGGCGGCGGCACCTTCGACATCTCCATCATCGAGATCGCCGATGTGGACGGCGAGATGCAGTTTGAAGTGCTGTCGACCAACGGCGATACCTTCCTCGGCGGCGAAGACTTCGACCAGCGCATCATCGACTACATCGTCACCGAGTTCAAAAAGGAACAAGGCGTCGACTTGACCAAGGACGTGCTGGCCCTGCAGCGCCTGAAGGAAGCCGCCGAGAAGGCCAAGATCGAGCTGTCGAATTCTTCGCAGACCGACGTCAACCTGCCCTACATCACCGCCGATGCCTCGGGGCCGAAGCACCTGAACATCAAGCTGACCCGCGCCAAGCTGGAAAGCCTGGTTGAAGAGCTGATCGAACGCACCATCGCTCCTTGCCGCACCGCGATCAAGGACGCTGGCGTGGCCGTGTCCGCCATCGACGACGTGATCCTGGTCGGCGGCATGACACGCATGCCCAAGGTGCAGGACAAGGTCAAGGAGTTCTTCGGCAAAGACCCGCGCAAGGACGTCAACCCTGACGAGGCCGTGGCCGTCGGTGCCGCGATCCAGGGCCAGGTGCTGGGCGGCGAGCGCAAGGACGTGCTGCTGCTGGACGTGACGCCGCTGAGCCTGGGCATTGAGACCCTGGGCGGCGTTATGACCAAGATGATCGCCAAGAACACGACCATCCCCACCAAGTTCAGCCAGACCTTCTCCACCGCCGACGATAACCAGCCGGCCGTGACCATCAAGGTCTACCAGGGTGAGCGCGAGCTGGCCCAGGCCAACAAGTCGCTGGGCGAGTTCAATCTGGAAGGCATCCCGCCGGCACCGCGCGGCCTGCCCCAGATCGAGGTGAGCTTCGACATCGACGCCAACGGCATCTTGCATGTGGGCGCCAAGGACAAGGGCACCGGCAAGGAAAACAAGATCACCATCAAGGCCAACTCGGGTCTGTCGGAAGCCGAGATCGAGAAGATGGTCAAGGACGCCGAAGCCAACGCCGCTGACGACAAGAAGAAGGTCGAGCTGGTGCAAGCCAAGAACCAGGCCGACGGCATGGTGCACAGCGTGCGCAAGTCGCTGACCGAACATGGCGACAAGCTGGACGCCGGCGAGAAGGAGAAGATCGAAGCTGCGATCAAGGACCTGGAAGAAGCCATCAAGGGCGACGACAAGGCTGCGATCGAAGCCAAGACCGAGACCCTGATGACGGCCAGCCAGAAGCTGGGCGAGAAGATGTATGCCGACTCGCAGGCCGCGCAAGCTGCCGCTGGTGCGGCCGAGCAGCCGCAGGCGCAGCCTCAGCAGGCATCGTCGGCCAAGCCGGCCGATGACAACGTCGTTGACGCCGAGTTCAAGGAAGTCAAGGACAGCAAGTAAGACGTCCTGTATGACGCGTCGGCCCCGGCCGATGTGTCACCGCCGCCGCGCCCGAGCTCGAGGAAACGCCCCGAAAAGCTCAGCGCGGCGCAGTTGTTTGAAAGTCCGGAATACCTCATGGCAAAGCGCGACTACTACGAGATTCTTGGCCTGGCCAAGACCGCCAGCGAAGAAGAGATCAAGAAGGCCTATCGCAAGCTGGCGATGAAGTTTCACCCTGACCGCAATCAGGGTGAAGGCGCCAAGGCTGCTGAAGAGAAGTTCAAGGAGGCCAAGGAGGCCTACGAGATGCTCGCCGACGCACAGAAGCGCGCAGCCTATGATCAGTACGGCCACGCTGGCGTCGACCCCAATATGGCCGGCCGTGGCGGACCGGGCGGTGAAGGCTTCGGCGGCTTTGCCGAGGCATTCGGCGACATCTTCGGCGACATCTTCGGCGGCGCCGGTGGCGCGCGCCGCGGCGCGGGTGGCCAGCAGGTCTACCGTGGCAGCGACCTCTCCTACGCGATGGAGATCACGCTGGAAGAAGCCGCGCGCGGCAAGGAAACCCAGATCCGCATCCCTTCCTGGGAAGGCTGCGAGACCTGCAGCGGCACCGGTGCCAAGCCGGGTACCAGCGCCAAGAGCTGCGGCTCCTGCGGCGGCTCCGGCACAGTGCACATGCGCCAGGGCTTCTTCTCGGTGCAGCAGACCTGCCCGCACTGTCAGGGCAGCGGCAAGATCATTCCGGACCCCTGCACGGCCTGCAATGGCCAGGGCAAGATCAAGAAGAGCAAGACGCTGGAAGTCAAGATTCCGGCGGGTATCAACGAAGGCATGCGCATCCGATCGGCCGGCAATGGCGAGCCGGGCGTCAACGGCGGGCCGTCGGGGGATCTGTACATCGAGATCCGCATAAAGCAGCACGAGATTTTCGAGCGCGACGGCGACGACCTGCACTGCACCATGCCTGTGGGCATCACCACCGCCGCGCTGGGCGGCACGATTGAGGTGCCGACGTTAGGCGGCAAAGCCGAGATCGAACTGCCCGAGGGCTCACAGCATGGCAAGACCTTCCGCCTGCGCGGCAAGGGAATCAAAGGCGTGCGCTCCAGCTATCCCGGCGACCTCTACTGCCACATCAGCATCGAGACTCCGGTCAAGCTGACCGAGCACCAGCGCAAGCTGCTGAAGGAGCTGGACAAGAGCTTCCGCGAAGGCGGCGAACGTCATTCGCCGAACGCAAAAAGCTGGACAGATCGCGTCAAGGATCTCTTCAAGTAGCGCGCAAAATTGCCGGAAACAGCCAGGTCGACGTAGCCACCGCTGGCGCTGAGTTCTAAAGTTCGACCTGAGTTCGGCCGAAGAGCCGAATGTGAGAGTCTCTAGATACCAGCGCTCGACCGTACCGGCTCATCAACGCAGCTTCCAGCCTGCGGTGGTGGCCATGGAGCCCGTATGCGCGTGATGGACAGCGGCCTGGACAAGGCCAGCGCCCTCATCATCGACAGCAATGCCAGCTCGCGCAGCCTGCTGGCGGCTCAGCTGCGTGAGCTCGGCGTGGCCAGCGTTCGGCAGACCACCCGGGTGCGAGATGCCCGGGTCATCCTCGAGCACACCCCCTACGACATCGTCCTGTGTGACTACCACTTCGATGGCAGCGAACTGTCTGGGCAGGACTTGCTCGACGAGTTGCGCCGCGAACAGTTGCTGCCCTTCTCCACCGTCTTCGTGATGGTGACCGGCGAGGCCTCCTACTCCGCCGTGGCTGAGGCGGCGGAGGCGGCACTGGACGCCTATCTGATCAAGCCCTACACCTCAGCCTCGCTGTCGGAGCGGCTGGCTCATGCTCGCCAGCGCAAACGCATCCTCAAGAGCATCTTTGAAGCCATTGAAGCCCAGGACTTCGACACCGCTGCCAATCTGTGCCTCAAACGCTTCGAGGAAAAGGACAAGTATTGGCTCTACGCCGCGCGTATCGGCGCCGAACTCATGCTGCGGCTGAATCGGCATGCCGATGCCCGTACCCTCTATGAAGCCATCATCGAGGCACGCACAGTGCCCTGGGCCAGGCTTGGCGTGGCCCGAAGCGAGCTGGCCGCCGGAAACAACACGGCAGCACGGCGGACCCTAGAGACTTTGATCGGCGAAGTGCCGGACTACGCCGACTCCTACGACGTGATGGGCCGCATGCAGATGGACCAGGGTGAGATCGCCGAGGCGCTGGCCACCTACCGCATCGCCACCAAGCTGACGCCTGGATGCCTGCTGCGCGGTCAGCGCGCGGGCACTCTTGCCTTCTACATGGGCGAACGTGCCGAAGCCCTGAAGCTGCTTGAGAGCACCATGGCCAACGGCCTGCGGTCCAAGCTGTTCGACATGCTGAGCTTGGTCCTGATCGGTTTGATGCGCTTCGACGCCCGGGACAGCAAGGGGCTCCGCTACGCGCATGAATCGATGCTGGCAGAGATCGAGCGCCAGCCCGACTCAGCCCGGATCCGGCGCTTCGGCCTGGTCTTCCAAGGGCTCCGGGGGCTGAGCGAACACAAGGTCGCCAACGCTCTGGAAGCGGCGCGCAAGCTGAGCGCTGAGTTTGATTCGCCCGACTTCGATCTCGAAGCCGCCAGTCTGTTGCTCGCCTTGTGGATTCGCCTGGCCCGTCAGGCCATCCAGCTTGAGGAAATGGATTCGCTGCTGAAGAAGATGGGCCTGCGCTACTGCACGACCAAGTCCAGCACCGAGATCCTGATTGCCATGACCGAGGGCGACGAAGAGGCTGCGGGTAGCCTGCGCGACAGCCATGTGCAGGTCTTCGGCATCGCAGAGACGGCGATGCGCCATTCGATGCGGGGAGGAGCCGAGGCCGCCGTGCGCTTGCTGATCGAGCAGGGCGCGCAGACGCGTAACGCCAAGCTGATCGACATGGCCAGTCTGGTGCTCAAGCGCCACCATGAAAAAATCGAACACGCCGACGAACTGGGGCACAAGATCACCGAACTGCAAGAGCTCCATGTGCTGCCGCTCGGCGGGGCCGCTACCCGCATTGGCCAAGCGCGTGCTGCCGGCGGGCTGGCGCTGCGCAACTGAGCTCTGGCCTCAACTCGGCCTGAGTTCGCGTCATCGCGTCCGATCAGACACTGGACCGCTCAGAACAGCTCCGCCTGTTCCGCAACTGCGCGCGGGCGCCGGAACTGGCCCAGATCCAGCACGAGCCGCTGGCGATTCAGGCCGAAGCGCGCGCAGGCCTTGCGCATGCGCTGTGAGAGGAGCTCAGCCCACAGCCCTTCGCCCCGCATCCGCGAGCCGAAGCGCGGATCGTTGTCGCGCCCACCGCGCATCTCGTGCAACCGGGCCATCACGCGATCAGCCTTGTCCGGTGCATGCTGCTGCAACCAGTCTTTGAACAGCGGGCTCACCTCCCATGGCAGCCGCAGCGGGATGCTGAAGGCCGAACTGGCCCCCGCATCGGCTGCGGCCTCAAGAATGCGCTCCAGCTCCGGCTCGTTCAGAAAGGGAATGAGCGGGGAGACGCTGACGCCAACAGGCACACCCGCGTCTGACAAAGTCTTCAGCGTGCGCAAGCGCCGCTGTGGCGACGCGGCGCGAGGCTCGAGCGTGCGGGCCAGCTCAGGATCCAGGGTGGTAATGGAGACATAGACGGCTGCCATCTGCCGCGCAGCCATCGGTGCGATCAGATCGAGGTCGCGCTCTAAGCCCGCGGACTTGGTGACCAGCGAGAAGGGATGGTGGCATTCGGCCAGCACCTCGATGATGCGTCGCGTCAGCTGCAGTTTGCGCTCAATCGGCTGGTACGCATCGGTGGCTGTACCCAGGCATAGGGCCTGTGGCTGGTAGCTGCGACTCGCCAACTGGGCCCTCAAGCGCTCGGCAGCATTGAGCTTGGCCACGATGCGGGTTTCGAAGTCAAGCCCGGGCGACATATCCAGATAGCCATGCGTGGGCCGCGCAAAGCAATAGACACACCCATGCTCACAGCCCCTGTAGGGGTTGATGGAGAGGTCGAAGCTGATGTCCGGCGACTGGTTGCTGGACAGAATGTGAACCGCCTTCTCTTCGATGATCTGGGTACGCGGCGGCAGCCGCTCCTGAGTGGCCAGTTGCTCCAGCGTTCCCCAGCCATCGTCGTGCTGCTCGCGCTGAGCATTCTCGAATCGATGCGCAATCGCCCATGCACTGCCGCGCCCTTTCAGTGCCTCTGGCCGAATGTAGAGCGGCACTGTCGGATTGGGCAGCGGAGCGGAACGGGGCTTGGGCGGCATACTGTGCATTTATACAGCACATTCGGCCGTTACCCACGAGCGTTTCGTGCAGGCGAACGAGTCGCCGGCAGCACCTCCCTGGCCATGCACTTGCAGGCGCCCGGGACTTCGGCCGGCATCGCGCAGTCCGCAAGGACTGCGCTCGGTCCCGCCTCAGTATTCGCTGCCGCCGGTGTAGCCGGGGGCGAGGTTTTCAAACTTGGTGTGCATGCGCTGGAAGGCCAGCTTCACCGTGCCGACCGGGCCGTTACGTTGCTTGGCAATGATGATCTCCGCGACACCAGGCTCCTTGCACTCTTCCTTGGTGTAGTACTCGTCGCGGTAGATGAACATGATGATGTCGGCATCCTGCTCGATCGCGCCTGACTCGCGCAGGTCGGACATCATCGGCCGCTTGTCAGGGCGCGTTTCCACCGAGCGGTTGAGCTGGGACAGCGCGATCACCGGGCACTTCAGTTCCTTGGCAAGAGCCTTGAGTCCGCGGGAGATTTCTCCAATCACCGTGGCACGGTTTTCTTCGTTGCCGCCGTTGCCACTCATCAATTGCAGGTAGTCGATGATGATCAGGCCCAGCTGCCCGCTGATGCGCGCCTGGCGACGGGCACGAGCCCGTACCTCACTGGGCGAAAGACCGGGGCTTTCGTCGATGTAGATGCTCGCCTTGCCCAGCTTGTCGACAGCCTCGGAAAGCCGCCCCCACTCGTCATCAGCCAAGCGCCCGGTACGGAGATGGCTTTGGTCGATACGGCCGATCGAACCCACCATACGCAGGGCCAGTTGGGCCGCGCCCATTTCCATGGAGTAGATGACCACCGGCAGACCTTCGTCGATCGCGACGTTCTCGCCGATGTTGATGGCGAATGCCGTCTTGCCCATCGAGGGACGTGCGGCAAGCACGATCAGATCGCCGGGCTGCAGACCGGCCGTCATGCGGTCCAGATCATAGAAACCGGTTCGCACACCGGTCACATCCTCAGCCCCGTTCTCAGCCAGTTCGTTGACACGGTCGATCAGCTGCACCACGAGGTTGTCCATGCTCTGGAAACCCTGCCGGCTACGTGAGCCCTCTTCGCCGATGCGGAAGATCTTGCCTTCGGCCTCATCAAGAATCTGGGTCACGGCGCGACCCTGCGGGTTGAGCGCCGCGGTCGCAATTTCGTCTGAGGTGGCAACCAGCTTGCGCAGGATGGCGCGCTCTCGGACGATCTCTGCATAACGCCGAAGATTGGCGGCACTTGGCACACTCTGGGCCAAGGCATTCAGGTAGGCCAGCCCACCACATTCCTCTGCCTTGCCTACCGAGGTGAGCTCCTCGAAGACCGTCACCACGTCGGCGGGCTTGCCTGCGTTGATCAGCTTACCAATCGCCGCAAACACATGCTTGTGCTCGTAGCGGTAGAAGTCCGAGTCAGTCAGCAAGTCGCCTGCGCGATCCCATGCGGAGTTATCGATCAGCAGGCCGCCCAGCACGCTCTGCTCGGCCTCGACCGAGTGCGGTGGCACACGCAGGCGCGCGACTTCGTCGTCAGCGCCAGAGGATGAGGATGAAAAGATGGCAGACATCGCTGTGGACAATCCTGGGGACAAGCACTGGACAGGGATTGAACAACTCGAACCCTATAAACGACAAAGCCGATGACCCTACAAGTCATCGGCTTCCTTGATCTGAGCAGCCGCAAGGGCTGCTGACCATTGGGGCTTACTCGGCCTCGGCAACCACCTGAACCGAGACTTCCACCACTACATCAGTGTGCGGAGCCACGTTCACCGGGAACTCGCCCACAGCCTTCAGCGGGCCATTGGGCATGCGCACTTGAGCCTTGGCGATGGCAAAGCCCATCTTGGTCAGGGCTTCAGCGATGTCGGCATTGGTGACGGAGCCGAACAGGCGGCCGTCCACGCCAGCCTTCTGGCTGATGCGCACGGTCTTGCCGGTAAGGCTGTCGCCCAGAGCCTGGGCAGCTGCCAGCTTTTCAGCTGCGGCCTTCTCAAGCTCGGCGCGGCGGGCTTCGAACTCCTTGATCGCGGACTCGGTGGCACGACGTGCCTGCTTGGTCGGGATCAGGAAGTTGCGTGCGTAGCCGTCCTTGACCTTGACGACGTCGCCCAGGTTGCCAAGGTTAGCCACTTTTTCAAGCAGGATGATTTGCATGATGTGTGACTCCTCAGACCTTGTGCTGATCGCTGTACGGCAGCATGGCCAGGAAGCGAGCACGCTTGATGGCGACAGTCAGCTGACGCTGGAAGAAGGCGCGCGTGCCGGTCAGGCGAGCGGGCGTGATCTTGCCGTTTTCACCGACGAAGTCGCGCAGCGTGTCGATGTCCTTGTAGTCGATCTGCTCAACACCGGCGACGGTGAAGCGGCAGAAGCGCTTGCGACGGAACAGCAGCGATTGTTGGTTACGCTTGGGCTTCTTATCTTTAGAGAAGCGACCTTTACCACGTGGCGGGGGCATAGTAGACCTCTTTCAATTCAATCCGGATTGTTCGAACAAACAGGTGCGGGACCGGGCGTCAGGGCTGTGATGTGAAAGATCACTCCACGACCGTTTCGCATGGCAGCGAGGAAACCTGAAAACAGGGCATTCCCTCCGACGCCAAGCGACTGAACGCGCTTGCAGATTTCACCGATCGCCACTGCCTTGATTTCCATCGAGACTTTGCGGGGCCTGCCCGCCTCTTGCACCTGGGATTCATGCTTCAAGCTGAAATCCAGGGCCGTCTGGCCGGCCGGTGTGTATCTGATCAATCCCAGCTCCAGCAACTGCGCTTGCAAAACCAGTTGATTCAACGGCTTTGCTTCAACAGCAGCGGAGCTCACCAGCTCTTAGGCGTTGGCGTCCTGAGGAGCCTTGCGGGCCTCTTCGCGCTCGACGGCCTTCATCATCACCGACGGGTTGGTCTCAGCCTTGGGCTTGACCACGGTCAGGTGACGCAGGACGGCGTCGTTGAAGCGGAAGCCAGTCTCGAGCTCAGCCAGAGTTTCCTTGCTGCACTCGATGTTCAGGCACAGGTAGTGCGCCTTGGCCAGCTTCTGGATCAGGTACGCCAGTTGGCGGCGGCCCCAATCTTCGACGCGATGGACCACACCACCACCCGTGGTGATCAGGCCCTTGTAACGCTCCAGCATGGCCGGAACCTGTTCGCTTTGATCCGGATGGATCAGCAGAACGATCTCGTAATGACGCATAAACACTCCTTGTGGGTTCCAGGTCTGGCGCCAGCCGGAGGATTCCTGCCGCGTTCAACCCGAGGAAGCCGTCCCACAGCGTCAAAAGTCGTGGGTACGGCAAGGGAAAGCCCGCGATTGTAGCGCGAGCGAAAGAAATGAGCCAGAACTATCTCGGCACTGCGCCCAGGGCCGCGTCGGACCGGATCACAGCCCCGGCGGCCTGCGCAATCGATCGACCAACTCCGCTTCAGCGCCACGGGTTGGCGGTGTCAGAAGGCTGACGACCACGATCGCGGCAAAGCTGGCCGGCACGCTGAACAGCCCCGCCGAGATGGGTTGAATGCCCCACCAGAGCTCCGGACTGCCAGCCAACCCCAGAGCCGCGCGCAACCAAGGCTGGGTGACCGCCATGTAGTAAGCCGTCAAGCCCATTCCGACGAGCATTCCCGCCAGAGCACCCCATCGATTCGCGCGCTTCCAGAACACGCCGAGCACCAGGACCGGGAACAAGGCCGCACCGGCAAAGGAGAATGCCGCCGCGACCAGGAACAGAATGTCAGCCGGTTTCTGTGCCGCCACTGCAGCCGCCGCCAAGGCCGTGAGCATCAACAAGGCTTTCGAGATGGTGACGCGCGTTCCGGTTGTCGCCGCCGGGTTGATGACGCGGTAGTAGACATCATGGGACAACGATGCCGAAATTGTGAGCAGCAATCCGTCAGCCGTCGAAAGCGCTGCGGCCAAGCCCCCTGCTGCAACCATGCCCGACACCACATAGGGAAGGCCGGCAAGCTCGGGGGTCGCTAGCATCACGATATCGCCACCTATGCTCATCTCGCCCAACTGAAGGATGCCGTCGCCATTGATGTCGCTGACAGACAGCAAGGCCGGATCGACCCGTGCCCATTGGGCGATCCAGGAAGGAAGCTGGTTGAACGGCGTACCCACCAAGGTACCAAACACCTCGAACTTGACCATCACGGCCAATGCCGGCGCGGTGATGTAGAGCAGGCCGATGAAGAGCAGCGACCATCCGACCGACTCCCGAGCCTCGCGCACCGACGGTGTGGTGTAGAAGCGCGTCAGGATGTGCGGCAGCCCCGCGGTCCCCACCATCAGGCAGAACACAAGCGCCAGGAAATTGCGCCTGGCTTCGTCAAAGATCTGCTGCTCAGCGGGCGTGCCGTCCGGGTCGCCGGCGAACTGCTGCGCATGGGGCGGCATGCCGGCCAGCGGCTTGGCCCGGGCCTCATCGCTCGCCTTCTGGCGCTGCCAAAGCTCCCGGGCCTCATCGACGGTGCGCGGCATCAGTGCCAGCCGCTTCTCGGCCGCCTGGATCTGTGCCAGAGGGGCGTCTTCGGCCTTGAGCCGGGCCACTTGGCGCTGCGCTTCCAGCCGCTCTTGAGCCAGCGAACCGGGAACATCCTCAAGCTTGCGACCGAGCGCCTTGGCCCGCTCCTCCAGCATCTGGATGACCTCCTGCTCCTTCGGGTCGACGACCAGACCGCGCTCGAGCTCGGTGATCTTCTGAACCTGATGCCCGTACACCGCCTGAGGCAGGGGTGATCCGGTCTGCTTGACCGACAGCCACACCACCGGAGCAAGGTAGGCGACGATCAGAATGATGTACTGAGCCACCTGCGTCCAGGTGACGGCGCGCATGCCCCCAAGGAACGAGCAGACCAGCACGCCGCCCAGCCCGACGAAGACACCGATCTCGAAGGTCAGGCCAGACAGGCGCGTCGTGATCAGACCGATGCCATAGATCTGGGCCACAACGTAGATGAAGGAACACAGAATGGCCGCGAACGCCGCCATCAGGCGCACCGCGTGACTGCCGTAGCGATCACCGAGGAAGTCCGGCACGGTGAACTGTCCGAATTGCCGAAGATAGGGTGCCAGGCCCAGCGCAACCAGGCAAAAGCCTCCCGTCCAACCCAGCACAAAGGCCAAGCCGCCGTAGCCTGACAGGTAGAGCGTGCCGGCCATGCCGATGAACGAAGCCGCACTCATCCAGTCGGCGCCGCTGGCCATGCCGTTGTAGACAGCTGGCACACGACGGCCGGCCACGTAGTATTCGGCAGCATCGGTCGTGCGACTCAGCACCCCGATGCAGGCATAGACAGCGACCGTGGCAAACAAGAAGCTGAAGCCAATCCAGGACTTGGACATGCCCATCCGCTCCAGCAGCGCAAGCACGACCACGAACGCCACGAAGCCCAGCGTGTACCAGGCATAGATGCGATTGAGCTTGGACTTCAGGCTGCGGTTCGCAGGTGAAGCAGGGACGGTGTTCTTTCGGGTCACGCGCTAGTCTCCCCTGCCTGCGCACCTACGGGCACCCGGGCTTGTACGGGCTGCGCATCAGCCGTGGGATGCGTTCAGACGACAAAGGCCCGCCGAGGCGGGCCCAAAGTCTTGGCCGGCGCAGGGCAGGCCCTGGGCGCCGGCTCAGCATTACAGGCCGTACCGGCCGCGCAGGACGCAGCCGGTTCTTCACTTCGCGTCAGACCAGCCGCAGGGCTGGTCTTCGGTCGCGGTTCAGCGCTTGGCCAGACGTTGCCAGGTTTCGATGACTGTGTCGGGATTCAGCGAGATCGACACGATGCCCTCTTCAGCCAACCAATCGGCGAAATCCGGATGGTCGCTGGGGCCCTGGCCGCAGATGCCGATGTACTTGCCGGTCGCGCGGCAGGCCGTGATGGCACGCGAGATCAAGGCCTTGACGGCCGGATCGCGCTCATCAAAGTCACCGGCCAGTTGCTCCAGGCCTGAATCGCGATCCAGGCCCAGGGTCAGTTGGGTCAGGTCGTTCGAGCCAATCGACATGCCGTCGAAATGCTCCAGGAAGGACTCGGCCAGGATGGCATTGCTCGGCACTTCGCACATCATGATGATGCGCAGACCGTCTTGACCACCGGTGGCGGCGCGCTTGAGGCCGCGCTCGGCCAGCATGGCGACCACGCGCTCAGCCTGCCTGACAGTACGCACAAAGGGCACCATGATTTCGACATTGGTCAGGCCCATGTCATTGCGCACCCGCTTGAGGGCTTCGCACTCCATCGCGAAGGCGTCCGAGAACTCGCCACTGATGTAGCGCGACGCGCCGCGGAAGCCCAGCATCGGGTTCTCTTCATCGGGCTCGTAGCGCGAACCGCCGATCAGCTTGCGGTACTCATTGCTCTTGAAGTCCGACAGACGCACGATCACCGGGCGCGGGAAGAACGCTGCCGCAATGGTCGCAATGCCCTCAACCAGCTTGTCCACGTAGAAGGCGCGCGGCGACGCGTGGCCTCGCGCCACCGACTCGACCGCCTTCTTCAGATCGGCATCGATGTTCGGATAGTCGAGGATCGCCTTCGGGTGGACGCCGATATTGTTGTTGATGATGAACTCAAGGCGGGCCAGGCCCACGCCCGCGCTGGGCATCTGCGCGAAGTTGAAGGCCAGCTGCGGATTGCCGACGTTCATCATGATCTTGATCGGGCAATACGGCAGTTCGCCGCGATGCACCTCGCTGACCTCGGTCTCCAGCAGTCCGTCGTAGATGTGGCCAGTGTCGCCCTCGGAGCAGGCCACCGTGACCAGCTGTCCGTCCTTCAGCGTCTCAGTGGCATCACCGCAACCCACCACCGCCGGAATGCCCAACTCGCGCGCGATGATGGCGGCGTGGCAGGTGCGTCCGCCGCGGTTGGTCACGATAGCAGCGGCGCGCTTCATCACCGGTTCCCAATTGGGGTCGGTCATGTCTGTCACCAGCACGTCGCCAGGCTGCACGCGGTCCATTTCAGAAATGCTGTGGACGATGCGCACCGGGCCAGTGCCGATCTTCTGACCAATCGCGCGGCCTTCGGCCAGCACGGCGCTGTGGCCCTTGAGCTTGTAGCTGTGCTCGACCTGGCCTTCCGCCTGGCTCTTAACCGTCTCGGGACGCGCTTGCAGGATATAGAGCTTGCCGTCGATGCCGTCGCGGCCCCATTCGATGTCCATCGGTCGGCCATAGTGCTGCTCGATGATCAGCGCATAACGGGACAGTTCAATGACCTCATCGTCAAGCAGCGAGTAGCGGTTGCGCGCCTCCGGCACCGTGTCCACGGTCTTCACCAGCTTGCCGCTGGCAGCCTTCTCTTCCGGCGTGGAAAACTCCATGCGGATCAGCTTGGAACCCAGGTTGCGGCGGATGATGGGCAGCTTGCCGCGCTGCAGCGCCGGCTTGTGCACATAGAACTCGTCCGGATTCACCGCGCCCTGCACCACCGTCTCACCCAGGCCGTAGCTGGAGGTGATGAAGACCACGTCCTTGAAGCCGCTCTCGGTGTCGATGGTGAACATCACGCCGGCCGAGCCCAGGTCGGAGCGCACCATGCGCTGCACACCGGCCGACAGCGCCACTTCGCTGTGAGCAAAGCCCTTGTGGACGCGGTAGCTGATCGCGCGGTCGTTGTAGAGGGAGGCAAAGACCTCCTTCATCTTGTGCAGCACTTCCTCGATGCCGTGCACGTTCAGGAAGGTCTCCTGCTGGCCGGCAAAGGATGCATCGGGCAGGTCTTCGGCAGTCGCCGACGAGCGCACCGCAAACGTCGCATCCGGGTTGTCAGCCGTCAGCTGCGCAAAGGAACTGCGGATCTGCGCCTCGAGATCGGCCGGGAAAGGCTGTGCCTCCAGCCAGCCGCGGATCTCGGCACCGGCCTCGGCCAGCGCGCGCACATCGTCGGTATTCAGCGTGGACAGTCGTGCGGCAATCCGCGCATCCAGACCCTCGTACTTGAGGAACTCGCGGAAGGCATGGGCGGTGGTGGCAAAGCCACCGGGAACGCGCACGCCCGAGGCGTCGAGTTGCGAGATCATTTCGCCGAGGCTGGCGTTCTTGCCGCCAACCACCTCGACGTCCGACATTCTCAAATTCTCAAAGGGGACGACCAGGGCGGTCGGCTCGAAGCGAGAGGACATGGGAAAACTCCGTGATGTTGAAAAACTGGGGTTCCCGATGCTCGCCACACAGGCGCAGCATCCACGACACGCAGCACCGTCCGGCCATTTCTGGATTCTTGTCGGAGGCTGGGGGCTTGCATCGTTTGTCGAGGGCTGGTTGCAGGGAATTCTACGGGCAAGCCCACTTATGATGCCCAAAGACTCCTGAGCAGCCCGACCATGCCTCATCGCACCGTGTACTTTGTCTCGGACGGCACCGGCATTACCGCCGAGACCTTTGGCAATTCCATACTGGCCCAGTTCCCGGCCAAGCCGCGCCACGTCCGCCGCCCCTTCATCGACAGCGCCGAGAAGGCCTACGCCTTGGTGCGCGAGATCAACGAGACAGGCGAGCGCGAAGGCACTCGCGCCATCGTCTTCGCCACCCTGGTTGACCGCGAGGTGCTGCGCATCGTGCGCGAGCACTGCAAGGGCAAGGTGCTGGACATGTTCGGCACCTTCATCGAGCCACTGGAAGAAGAATTCGCCGTCAAGAGCAACCACCGCGTCGGCCGCTTCTCCGATGTGGCACGCAGCCAGGAGTACCACGACCGCATCGAGGCGATCAACTTCTCGCTGGCGCATGACGATGGCCAATCGGCCCGCAACCTAGCCGCTGCGGACGTGATCCTGGTCGGCGTGAGCCGCTGTGGCAAGACGCCGACGTCGCTGTACCTGGCGATGCAGCACGGCATCAAGGCCGCCAACTACCCGCTGATCCCGGACGACTTCGAGCGCAACAAGCTGCCCACCGCGCTGATCGAACACCGGCGCAAATGCTTCGGCCTGACCATCGACCCCGAACGCCTCTCGCAGATCCGCAACGAACGCCGCCCCGGCAGCAAGTACGCCGCCATCGAGAACTGCCGCTACGAGGTCAACGAGGCCGAAGCCATGATGAAGCGCGATGGCATCGCGTGGCTCTCGTCGACGCACAAATCCATCGAAGAGATCGCGACCACCATCCTGCGCGACATCCGACCGGACCGCCTCATCTACTGAGCCGCTGCAGCGCGCTCTCGTAAAGACAGATCGCTGCGGCCGCGCCGACGTTGAGCGACTCCTCACCGCCCGGTTGCGGAATACCCACCGTCAGCGTGCAGCGCTGCATCAAGTCCGGCTGCACGCCCTGCCCCTCGTGGCCCATCACCCAGGCGCAGGGGCTGGGCAGCAGCAACTGATGCAGCTGCTTGTCGGCATGCGAGCTGGTGGCCACCAAGGGCAGCTGCAGCGCGTCCAGATCCTCAGGCGCCAGGCCCTCGACCAAGTGCAGCCCAAAGTGAGCACCCATACCGGCGCGCAGCACCTTAGGGCTCCACAGCGCGGCCGTGCCCTTGAGCGCCAGCACCTGGCGAAAGCCCATCGCCGCAGCGCTGCGCAGGATGGTGCCCACATTGCCGGCATCCTGCAGCCGGTCCAGCACCACCGAATCCTGGCCTGGCTGCAAGACCCGGCCGGCATCGAGCGGCACCTCGAAGCCCAGCTGCGCTGGCGATTCAAGCCCGCTGATGCTCTTGAACAAAGCCACCGGCACGACCAGCACCTTGGGCGCCGCTTCGGCCAGCATGCGCAGTGCAGGATCGGCCATGGCAGCCTCGGTGATCACCGCCAGGCTAACCGCATGGCCGCGCTGCAGGCAAGCGCGCATCAGGTGATCGCCCTCCAGCCACACCGTGCCTAGCTTGCGGTAGGCGCTGCCATCCTGGCTGAGCTTGCGCAGGCGCTGCAGCACCGGGTTGTCGCGCGAACTGATGTGAAGAAGCTGAGTCATCGCGTGTTCTCCAGCAGCTGCCGCACCGGCCCGAAGCTGCGCCGGTGCCAGGCCGTGAGGCCATGCTCGCGCAGCGCCTGCAGGTGCTCAGGCGAGGGATAGCCCTTGTGCTTGGCGAAACCATATTCGGGATGCAGCTCGTGCATCGCCAAACATTGCCGATCACGCGTGACCTTGGCCAGGATCGAGGCTGCCGAAATCGCCTGCACCTTCGAATCCCCTTTGACGATGGCCTCGGCCGGAATCTTCAGCACCGGCAGGCGGTTGCCGTCCACCAGCACCTTGGCAGGCTTCAGACGCAGGCCCTCGACGGCACGGCGCATCGCCAGCAGCGTGGCCTGAAGAATATTGAGCGCGTCGATCTCCTCGACACTGGCCTCGGCGATGCAGCAGCACAGCGCCTTAGCCCTGATCTCATCGAACAGGCGCTCACGCTTCTTCTCGGTCAGGACCTTGGAATCCGCCAAGCCCTTGATCGGGTGCAGATCGTCGAGGATGACCGCTGCCGCGACAACCGGGCCGGCCAAGGGGCCGCGGCCAGCCTCGTCCACGCCGGCCATCAGGCCGGGCACGTCCCAGGACAGGCCCAGCTGCTCAGGCACGGCCAAGGACTTGCGCGATCGCATCTGCAGCCACCTGTGCCGTGTTGCGGCGCAGGAGTTCATGTTGTTCGGCAAAGCGTGACTGCACCCGTTGATAGCGGGCGCTGTCGTCCAGCCAGGCCAGGCCCTCGCGCGCCAGCGCCTCGGGCGTGCAGGCGTCCTGCAGCAACTCGGGCACCAGGAACTCGCGCGCCAGCACATTTGGCAAGCCGACCCAGGGCTGATAGCGCTTGTCCTTCATTCGCCACCAATTCAGCGCATGCATGCGGTAGGCAATCACCATCGGACGCTTGAACAGGGCCGCTTCCAGCGTGGCCGTGCCGCTGGCGACGAGCGTCACATCGCAGGCAGCCAGGGCCTCGTGCGACTTTCCGTCCAGCAGCACCAACGGAAGCTCGGGCGCGCAGGCGGCAACCATCGGCTTTAGCAAATCGCGCAGACCTGGGGCTATCGGCATCACGAAGCGCAGCCCAGGCCTGGCTTGATGCATCAAGACGGCGGCGCGCAGCAGCGGTTCGGCGATGTAGCGGACCTCGCTCTTGCGGCTACCGGGCAGCAGCGCGATCACTGTGTCGGACTCGCCCAGTCCCAACAGTGCACGGCTGGCCGCCTTGGGCGGCTCCATCGGAATGGCATCGGCCAGCGGATGACCCACATAGGTGGCAGCAATGCCGGCCTCCTGCAGCAGCGCCGGCTCGAACGGAAACAGGCACAGCACATGATCGGCCGAGCGGAGGATCTTCTGCACGCGCTCGGCGCGCCAGGCCCAGATCGAGGGACAGACGAAATGGATGGTCTTGACGCCCGCCTCGCGCAGCTGTGCCTCGAGCGTGAAGTTGAAGTCCGGCGCATCAATGCCAATGAAAGCGTCGGGCTTGTCAGCCAGCAGCCGCGCTGCCAGCTGGCGGCGGATCCCGAGGATTTCGCGCAGGTGCAGCAAGGCATCGACATAGCCGAACACCGACAGCTTGTGATGCGGCCACCAGGCCTCAAAGCCCTGGGCCGCCATGCGCGGCCCGCCGATGCCCTGCGCTTGCAGTGAAGGCCAGCGCTGCCTCAGCCCGGCCAGTAGCAGGCCGGCCAGCAGATCACCGGAGGCCTCGCCGGCCACCATGCCGAAGCGGGGCGCGGTGTCTTGCATGGGGCTCAGCGGATGATGCCGCGCGTTGCGGTGGCCAGGAAGTCCAGCACCAGCGTGATGGTGTCCGCCGCGTCAGGCATGCTGCCGCGCAGCGTTTCCATCTCCATGCGCGCCTGATCCAGCGTCAGGCCGCGGCGGTAGATGATGCGGTACATCTGCTTGACCGCATTGAGCTGGGCCGGGCTGAAGCCGCGACGCTTCAGGCCTTCCAGGTTGAAGCCCTTGGCCTCGGCCGTGTTGCCGCTGGCCATCACGAAGGGCGGCAGATCCTGGAACAGGATAGAACCCATTGCGGTCATGCTGTGCGCGCCAATGTGCACGAACTGGTGCACCACCGTGAAGCCGCCCAGGATCGCCCAGTCACCCACATGCACGTGGCCGGCCAGCTGCGCGTTGTTGGCGAAGATGGTCTTGTTGCCCACCTTGCAGTCATGCGCCAGGTGGACGTAGGCCATCATCCAGTTGTCATCACCCAGCCGGGTCAGCCCGTCGTCCTGCGTGGTGCCGCGGTTGAAGGTGCAGAACTCGCGGATCGTGTTGCGGTCGCCAATTTCCAGCCGGGTCGGTTCGCCCGCGTACTTCTTGTCCTGAGGCGCAGCGCCGATGGAACAGAACTGGAAGATTTTGTTGTCGCGGCCGATGCGCGTCGGGCCCTGCAGCACGCAATGCGCACCCACGCTCGTGCCCTCACCGATGCTGACATCGGGGCCGATCACGGTGTAGGGGCCGACCTCCACATTGGCGCCGAGTTCGGCCTTGGGATCGATCAGCGCGGTCGGGTGGATCAATGCCATCGTTTTTTTACTCCTGCGCGGATGCTCAGCTCTCGATGCGGCGCATGGTGCACAGCAGCTCGGCCTCGCAGGCCAGTTCCTCGCCCACATAGGCGCGGCCGCGGTACTTGTAGATGCCCGCTTTGGCCCGTTCCAGCGTGACATCAAGCATCAGCTGGTCGCCCGGCTCGACCGGCCGCTTGAAGCGAGCACCGTCGATGCCAGCGAAGTAGACCACCGTCTTGTCGTCGAGCTCAATGTCCATGCTAACCAGGGTCAGCACCGTCGCAGCTTGGGCCATGGCCTCCAGTATCAGCACGCCAGGCATCACCGGGCGGTGCGGAAAGTGGCCAGTGAAATGCGGCTCATTGATGGTGACATTCTTCAAAGCGCGAATGCGCTTGCCCATCTCCAACTCGACGACGCGGTCCACCAGCAGGATGGGATAGCGGTGCGGGAGCTTCTTCAGAATCTGGTGGATATCCATCATGAGGTCACAACTTCTTTTCAAGCGCCTTCAAGCGCTCGCGCAGGCTGTAAAGCTGGCGCAGGGTGGCGGCATTCTTCTCCCAGTTCGCATTGTCGTCGAAGGGGAAGACGCCGGTGTATTGGCCAGGCTTGGCGATCGACCGCGTGATCAGCGTGCAAGCCGAGATGTGCACATGGTCGGCAATCTGCAGATGGCCCACGATGCTGGCAGCGCCGCCGACCGTGCAATGGGCGCCGATACGGGTGCTGCCGGCGATGGCGACGCAGCCCGCGATGGCGGTGTGAGCGCCGATCCGCACGTTGTGGCCAATCTGGATCAGGTTGTCGAGCTTCACGCCATCGGCGATCACGGTGTCGTCCAGCGCCCCGCGGTCGATGCAAGTGTTGGCGCCGATTTCGACGTCGTCACCGATCAGCACCGCGCCGAGCTGCTCGATCTTTTCCCAGCGGCCGCCATCGGCCGACTTCGCCGGCGCGAAGCCGAATCCATCGGCACCGATCACCGCACCGCCGTGGATGATGCAGCGTGCGCCGATGCGGCTGTCAAAGCCGACCGTCACCCGCGCCGCCAAGCGCGTGCCTGCACCAATCTGAGACTTTCGCTCGATCACACAGTGCGGGCCGATGCGCGCACCGGCACCGACCGTGACGCCCGCCTCGATCACCGCCAGCGCACCGACGTCGACGCCCTCACCCAGCACGGCGCTGGGGTCGATCACGGCCGAGGGGTGGAGGCGTGCTGCGGCCTGCGGACGCACGCGCACTGCCCACCACTGTGTGAGGCGGGCGAAGTACAGATACGGGTCAGGGGTGACGATGGCAGCGCCACGCGCGGCCGCCACTTCAGCAAAGGCAGGCGCCACGATGACGCAGGCCGCAGCAGTGCTCTGCAACTGCGACTGGTAGCGGACGTTGGAGAGGAAGCTCAGGGTGGCTGAATCAGCCCCCTCAAGCGGTCCCAGACGCGCAATCTCGATATCGGACGCACCAACAAGATCGCCGCCCAAGGCGGCGATCACATCGGCGAGCTTGCAGCGGCTCACTTCTGCGCGTTGAGCGCGTCGATCACCTTCTTGGTGATGTCCACGCGGTTGCTGGCCATGATGGCCTCTTGCACGATCAGGTCGTACTTCTCGGCGTCGAAGATCTGCTTGATCACGCGGTTGGCCCGCTCAACCAGGGCGCCGAGCTCTTCGTTCTTGCGCTGGTTCAGGTCTTCACGCAGCTCACGCCCCTTGCGTTGCAGTTCGCGATCACGATCAATCACGTCACGCTGGCGGCGGTTGCGCTCTGCCTCGGACAGGGTGGGCGCTTCCTTTTCCAGCTTCTCTGCAGCAGCGCGCAGCTTGTTTTCCTGGTCCTTGAATTCCTTCTCGCGCTTGCTGAACTCGGTCTCCAGCTTCAGCTGGGCTGCCTTGGCCATATTGGCCTCGCGCATCACGACCTCGCTGTTGACGTAGCCGATCTTCAACTCCTGGGCTTGGACAGCCACAGCCGAGGTGCACACCATGGCGGCCATCGCCACCGTCTTCAACAGCTTGCTCATAGTCAGAATGCAGTCCCGATCTGGAATTGGAATTTCTCGATTCTATCCGTTGGCTTTTTGCGCAAGGGCGTACCGAAACTCAGCTTCAGCGGCCCCATCGGCGACATCCAGCTCAGGCCGATGCCAGCCGACACGCGCAAGGAATTCAGATCAACGGATTCGAACGAGCTCTTGGTGTTCCACACATTGCCGGCATCGACAAAGCCGAACAGGCGGAACGATTTGTCATTGCCGCTGCCAGGCACAGGAACGTAGAGCTCGGCATTGGCGTTGACACGCAGATTGCCACCGGAGTATGAGCCGGTCGGGTCCACGGGGCCGAGCGAGTTCGACTCGAACACCCGCACCGAACCCAAGCCGCCGGCGTAGAAGTTCTTGAAGATCGGATAGCTGCGACCGCCGAGACCGGAGCCAATGCCCAGTTCACCGTTCACCATCAGCGAGAACTTGTTGTTGGCGCTGAGCGGGAAGTACTGCTGATACTGCAGATTGGCGCGGGCGTAGCGCGCATCCCCGATCACGCTGGACTCAAGATTGACTCGCTGATAGCGCCCGGCGCTCGGCGACAGCACGCTGTCGCGGCTGTCACGCTGCCATCCCAGCGTCAGCGGGAAAGAGTTGCTGCGGTCACCGAACTCATTGAAGTAGCGCTTGTAGCTCAGCGGCACACCAACGTTGGTACTGATCGACGTGCGCTCGGCACCCAGACCGAAGAACACGGTATCGACCTCGGAGAATGGCACGCCGAAACGGACGGTGCCGCCATACGAGGCCAGCGAATAGACCTCGCCCAGGGTGTTCAACGGCTTGGTGGTGCGGTAGAAGATGTCCAGCGCACGTGACACGCCATCGACGGTGAAATACGGGTCGACCGTGCTCAGCGCGATTTGGCGGCCTGTCTTAGCAGTGTTGAGATCGATGCCCAGGTAGTTGCCCGAGCCGAAGACGTTGTCTTGCTTGATCGATCCCTGCAGCGACAGCTTCTGCGCACTCGAGTAGCCCGCGCCGACCATGATGTTGCCTGTCGGCCGCTCTTCAACGGTGATGGTCACATCCACCTGATCCTGCGCACCAGGCACCTCGTTGGTGTCAATGTTGACTTCCTTGAAGTAGCCGAGTCGCTCGACGCGGTCTCGAGAGGCCTTGATGCGCTGACCGTCGTACCAGGCAGACTCGAACTGCCGGAACTCACGACGGATCACTTCGTCGCGAGTACGCGTGTTGCCGGACACGATGACACGGCGCACATAGACGCGGCGCTGCGGCTCGGCAAAGAAGGTAACCGCGACCTGGCCGGTCGCGCGATCGATCTCAGGGCGGCTCTCGACGCGTGCGAAAGCGTAGCCATAGGTTCCGTACAGGTCGTTGAAGGCGCGCGTGGTCTGTGCAACAGCCTCACCGCGGTAGGCTTCGCCCGGCTTCAACGAGACAAGACGCTTGAAGTCCTCTTCGCGACCAAGGTACTCGCCTTCCAGCTTGACCGAGGTCACCGTGTAAGGCTGCCCCTCGCTGATGGTGATCGAGATATTGATGCTCTGCTTGTCCGGCGAGATGGTCACCTGGGTGGAGCTGACGTTGAACTCGAGATAGCCGCGATTCAGGTAGAAGGAGCGAATGGTCTCAAGATCGGCATTCAGCTTGGCGCGCGAATAGCGATCGGTCTTGGTGTACCAGGTTAGCCAGCCGCTGGTGGTCTGCTCCAGCAGGCCCAGCAGCGTGCCTTCCGAGAACGCCTTGGTGCCGATGATGCGGATCTCGCCGATCTTGGCGGGCTCGCCCTCGGCCACAGTGAAGCTGACATTGACCCGGTTGCGCTCCAGCGGGGTGATCGTCGTGGTCACCTCGGCGCCGTACATGCTGCGGGTCAGATACTGCCGCTTGAGCTCTTGCTCGGCGCGATCAGCCAGGGCTTTGTCGAAGGGTTTGCCCTCGCCGATGCCCACGTCCTTCAGCGACTTGGTCAAGGCTTCGGTATCGAACTCCTTGAGGCCGACGAAGCTGACATTGGCGATCGTGGGGCGCTCCTCGATGATCACCACCACTGTGCCGCCGTCAATGCTCAAACGAACATCCTTGAACAGGCCAGTGGCGAACAGCGCGCGCAGCGCAGCGGCGCCTTTGTCATCGTTGTAGGTATCTCCAATGCGGAAGGGCAGCGACGCGAACACCGTACCGGGGTCGGTGCGCTGCAG
Source organism: Roseateles sp. (assembly GCF_044373315.1). Taxonomy (GTDB): domain Bacteria; phylum Pseudomonadota; class Gammaproteobacteria; order Burkholderiales; family Burkholderiaceae_C; genus JACDQM01. Next base: position 24,362 of record NZ_JBILQK010000009.1, read on the forward strand.
ACCTTCGACACGGATGTCCTTCAACACGAAGGGATCGACGGCCCAGGCGGCGCCCGACTGCAGCGCGGCGGCGAGCGCCAGCATCAGGAAAGACGGGCGCAGGGGCGCGGACTTGCGATGACTAGAGGACATGCGGAATAGAGAGTCAGTGCAGACCCAGTTGGCGAGCCAGGTCGTTGGAAAGGGCCAAAGCCATCAGCAAAAACAAAATCAGCGCACCAGCGCGCTGCAAATGTCTGAGCCACCATTCCGAGACGGGGCGGCCGGTCAGACCCTCGAAAAGATAATACATCAGGTGTCCACCATCGAGCATCGGCAACGGCAGCAGGTTCAGCACGCCAATGCTGACACTGACCAAGGCCATGAAGCTCAGATAGGCGACCAAGCCCAGTCGTGCCGATTGACCCGCGTAATCGGCAATCGTGATCGGGCCGCTGAGGTTCTTCAGCGAAGCCTCGCCGATCAACATCCGACCAAACACCTTGAGGGTCATAGTCGAGACTTCCCAAGTGCGCTGCGCGCCCAGGGCCATCGATTCGAAAGGGCCGTGGCTGACCGTCACCAACGCCGGTGGCGCACCCACGATGGCTTCGATGCGCCCGAAGCGCTGACTGCCATCGACGACCTGGCGAGGGCGCACAACGAGCGTCAGCACCTGACCCGAGCGCTCCACCTGCCACTGCATCGGTTGCGCCGCATCGCCTTCTCGCCCGGAAGCCCTGATGCGCTCGCGCAGCGCACCCGCATCCGCAACCGCCCGCCCGTCAACACTCAGCACACGATCACCGGGCAGCAATCCGGCGCTGGCCGCAGGGCCACCTGCCGTGATCGCCCCCAGCAGCGGTTCGCTGAAGGCCGATCCGAGACCGAGCTTGCGCAGCAGCGCAGCATCGAGATCCCGACCGCCCAATCGATCCGTATCGAGCAGCAGTTCGCGCCGCGCATGCCCCGCAGCATCGCTGACGCTCAAGTGAAGCTTGCGCCCTTCACTGACGGCCTGGGTCAGCTGCCAGCGCAACTGCGGCAGCGACTGAAGCTCGGTCCAGTGTTGGCCGTCGGCCGAACTGGCCTGCACCCAGTCCCCCGCACGCAGGCCCGCCTGATCGGCCAGACTGCCGGGCACAGGCGTGCCCAGCACTGCCTTGGGCTCATCCACACCGATCCAGTTCACCGCCGCAAACAGCAGGATCGCCAGTACGAAGTTGGCCAACGGGCCCGCAGCGACAATCGCAGCGCGTTGACGCAGAGGTCGATTGTTGAAGGCTTGCGCGCGCAACTCTGGCGGCACTGCGCCCTCGCGCTCGTCCAGCATGCGCACATACCCGCCCAGGGGCAAGGCGCAGAGAGTGAATTCCGTGGCATCGGGATGTCGCTGGCGACGCCAGATCACCCGTCCGAAACCGACCGAAAAGCGCAAGACCTTGACACCACAGGCCCGCGCCACACGGTAGTGGCCCCATTCATGGACGACGATCAGCACGCCGATTGCCAGAACAAAAGCCAGCACCGTGGTCAGCAAGGACATGGCGTGCTCCGGCTCAAGCGCGCAGGCGCTGCATCAGCGTCTGCGCATGGCGGCGCGCCCGGGCATCCAGCGCCAGCAGGCCCTCGACGCTGTCGCACTCGCCGGCTTCAGGCTGCAGCGTTTGCATGCACTCGCGATTCAGCTGCGAGATTTGGTCGAAGCGCAAGCTGCCCGCCAGGAACGCGGCCACGGCCTCTTCGTTGGCCGCATTGAGTACCGCGGTCGACCCTTCGGCCGCGCGCAGCGCCTGCCAGGACAGATGCAGACCGGGGAAGCGGCGCTCGTCGGCCTCCTCAAAGGTCAATGTCGGCTTGGCCAGGAAGTCCAAGGTTTGGGCCCCGCTCTCGATCCGCTCCGGGAAGGAAAGTCCATAGGCGATCGGCACCCGCATGTCCGGCGTGCCCAATTGGGCCAGCACCGAGTTGTCGCGGCACACGACCATCGAGTGGATGATGCTCTGCGGATGGATCACCACCTTGATCTGCGCTGGCTCCAGACCGAACAGCCAGCGCGCCTCGATCACCTCCAGCGCCTTGTTCATCATGGTGGCCGAGTCGACCGAGATCTTGCGCCCCATCACCCAGTTCGGATGCGCACAGGCCTGCTCGGGGGTGACCTCGCGCAGTGTGGCCGGATCGCGCTGGCGGAACGGGCCGCCAGAGGCGGTCAACACGATATGGTCGACGCGCTGGTGCCAGGTCGTCCGATCCTCGGGCAGGCACTGGAAGATCGCCGAATGCTCGCTGTCGATCGGCAGCAGCGTGGCACCGCCCTCGTCCACCGCCCGCATGAACAGCGCACCACCGACCACCAACGCCTCCTTGTTGGCCAGCAGCAGCTTTTTGCCCGCACGTGCCGCGGCCAGGCAGGGTTCGAGCCCGGCCGCGCCAACAATCGCCGCCATAACCACATCGACATCCGGATGCGCCGCGATGGTCGCCAGGCTGTGTGCGCCGTCCAGCACTTCGGTAGTCAGGCCGCGCTCGCGCAGTCCGGCACGCAGCTGCGCAGCAAGGCTGGAGTCAGGCAACACCGCATAACGCGGCACGTACGCGGCACATTGCTGCAGCAGATCGTCGACCCGACTCATCGCGCTGAGCGCGAAGACTTCGTAGCGATCGGGATGGCGCGCCAGCACGTCCAGGGTATTGCAGCCGATGGAACCGGTGGAGCCCAGCACACAGACCTTCTGGCGCGCAGCTGGGAACGGAAGATGAGCTCTCATGGCGGCGCAATCAGGGAGACCATGGCCATGGCCAGGGGGAATACAGGGAGCAAGGCGTCGATACGATCGAGCACGCCGCCATGGCCAGGCAGCAGCGTGCTGCTGTCCTTGGCGCCAGCGGCACGCTTGACCAGCGACTCGAACAAGTCACCGACCACACTCATCGCCGCCAGAACAACCAGCGCCAGCAGATCGATCCACAAACCCTGGCTGAGCAATCGCGTGTAAAGGCTGGGCGTATCGACCGCGAAGCGCACATCGATGAACTGCGACCAGATCAGGGCGAGCAGCAAGACACCGGCCATGCCACTCCACACGCCCTCCCAGCTCTTGCCGGGACTGATCGCCGGCGCCAGCTTGCGCCGACCAAGGGTGCGTCCGCCGAAGTAGGCGGCGACATCGGCAATCCACACCAGGCAGAAGACCGAGAGCAGGAAGTTGATGCCCAGAGCCTTGGCCTGCGCCAACGCGAGCCAGGCCACCCACAGTGCGATGCCACCGAGCAGCAATCGCACCAGCCGCGGCGCATGGGGCCAGGCCGTCGGACCGCCGCGCAGCGCATAGGCACCGCCCAGCACCCATACCGAGGTGGCCAGCCACCAGCACCAGGCCGGCGGCGCTGTCATCCCCAGGGCCCACAGCGTGGCACCACAGGCAGCGGCAATGCCAACGCCATAGGCCAGCGCTGCTCCGCCTGGCGCAGCATTGAGCCGGGACCATTCCCAGCCCGCCGCACCGATCATGGCCAGCGTCAACAGCGCAAAAGGCCAGGGCGAGGCGGCGAACATCGCCGGCAGCAGAACAGCCAGCAGCACTAGGGCGGTGATGATGCGCTGTTTCAGCATGCGTGCACCGCTCTACGCATCGGCAAGGGCCGGCGCAACATCCTTGACGCCGCCGAAGCGGCGGTCCCTTTCCCGGAAAGCCTGGATCGCCGCATCGAGCTGCGCTTCGCCGAACTCGGGCCACAGACAGTCGGAAAACACGAACTCGGTGTACGCCGCCTGCCAGAGCAGGAAGTTGCTGATGCGCACTTCGCCGCCGGTGCGAATAAACAGATCAGGATCGGGCGCATAGCTCATGGCCATGAATTCGCTGAGCTTGGCTTCGGTCAGATCGCCTGGCGCAACGCCCGCCTGGATGGCCGCCTTGCAGGCCTGCACGATGTCCCAGCGACCGCCGTAATTGAAGGCGACGTTAAGCGTCAGCTTGGTGTTGTGACGGGTGGCGGCCTCGGCCTCGTTCCAGGCATTGCGCAGTTTGTCGGAAACCGCGTCGCGGTCGCCGACGATTCGGATGCGCACGCCCATTGCGCCCATGCGCGCCAGATAGCGAGACACCGCGGCCAGCACCAAGCCCATCAGGCCCGAGACCTCATCGCTGGGACGCTTCCAGTTCTCACTGGAGAACGCGAACACGGTCAGGTACTCGATCTCACGATCAATGCACGCCTGCACGACCTTGACCAGTGCATCGACCCCCTGCTTGTGACCAAAGAAGCGCGGCAGAAAGCGCTTTTTGGCCCAGCGGCCATTGCCATCCATCACGATGGCCACGTGGCGCGGCATCGGGGCCGCGGTCTTAGTCACGGCAGCGCTTCCGCTCAAACCGCCATGATCTCGGCTTCTTTGCCGGAGATCAGTTTGTCAATCTCGGCAATGACGCGGTCCGTCAGCTTCTGGACTTCGTCAAGGCTGCGACGCTCGTCGTCCTCACCGATTTCCTTTTCCTTAAGCAGCTTCTTTGCCTGCTCATTGGCATCGCGACGCAGATTGCGCACCGCCACCTTGGCATCCTCACCGGCATTGCGCACGACCTTGGTCAGATCCCGGCGACGTTCTTCGGTCAGCGGCGGCATCGGCACGCGGATCAGGTCGCCTTGCGCCGAGGGATTCAAGCCCAGGTCCGACTCACGGATCGCCCGTTCAATCTTTGCACCCATGCCCTTCTCCCAGGGCTGGACACTGATGGTGCGGGCATCCAGCAGGCTGACGTTGGCCACCTGCGAGATTGGCACCAGCGAGCCGTAGTAGTCAACCTGGACCTGATCCAGGATGCCCGGGTGAGCACGGCCGGTGCGGATCTTCTGCAATTCGGTCTTGAAGGCCTCGACTGACTTGGCCATCTTTGCTTCGGCCGTCTTCTTGATATCTGCAATGCTCATGTTGATTGCCTTGATTGCTCGTCTGATTCCGTCTTCTGTCTAACGCCGGACCACGCTCAGACGTGGACCAGGGTTCCCTCGTCCTCACCCATAACGACTCGCTTGAGCGCGCCGGGCTTGAAAATGCTGAACACCTTGATCGGCAGCTTCTGGTCGCGGCACAGCGCGAAGGCCGTGGCATCCAGCACCTGAAGGTTCTTGGTGATGGCCTCGTCGAAGCTGATGCGCGCATAGCGGGTCGCGGTCGGATCCTTCTTGGGATCAGCCGTGTAGACGCCGTCCACCTTGGTGGCCTTCAGCACGATCTCGGCACCGATCTCGGCGCCGCGCAAGGCGGCCGCCGTGTCGGTGGTAAAGAAGGGGTTGCCGGTGCCGGCAGCGAAAATCACGACCTTGCCCTCTTCCAGGTACTGCAGCGCCTTGGGGCGAACATAGGGCTCAACCACTTGTTCGATGGCGATGGCGGACATCACTCGTGCCGTCATGCCCTCCTGGCGCATCGTGTCGGCCAGCGCCAGCGAATTCATCACCGTGGCCAGCATGCCCATGTAGTCTGCCGTTGCGCGGTCCATGCCCACCGAGCCACCAGCCACGCCGCGGAAGATGTTGCCGCCGCCGATCACGACAGCCACCTCCACACCCAGCTGCGTCACCTCCTGGATCTCCTGCACCATGCGCACAATGGTGGCGCGATTGATGCCATAGGCGTCGTCGCCCATCAGGGCTTCACCAGAAAGTTTCAGCAGGATGCGTTTGTGCGCGGGCATTGTGACCTCGTCATGCAAATTGGGGTGGGCTCCGCGATCTGCCGGCCTCGTGGGCAAGCCACCGCGAGCACAAGTGTAAAGGGCGCCAGTGGCGCCCTTGTCGATTGGCTGAAGCGCCTCGGGCTTACTGGCCCTTGGCAGCCGCGACCTGGGCAGCCACTTCGGCTGCGAAGTCGTCGACCTTCTTCTCAATGCCTTCGCCGACCACGTACAGGGTGAAGCTCTTCACCGTCGTGGCCTTGTCCTTCAGCATCGCAGCCACCGTCTGCTTGCCATCGGCAGCCTTGACGAAGACCTGATCCAGCAGCGAGACCTCCTTGAGGTACTTCTGCACCGAACCTTCGACCATCTTGGCGATGATGTCGGCCGGTTTGCCAGACTCGGCAGCCTTCTCTTCTGCGATCTTGCGCTCCTTGGCAACCAGATCGGCCGGCACTTCGGCGCTAGACAGCGCGGCCGGCTTCATGGCTGCCACGTGCATCGCAACGTCCTTGGCCGCCACGTCGTCACCGTCGAACTCGACCATCACGCCGATGCGGGTGCCGTGCAGATAGGACGCCAGCTTGGCACCCGACGCGTAGCGCTTGAAGCGGCGGATCGTCATGTTCTCGCCGATCTTGCCGATCAGGCCCTTGCGCACGTCTTCCACGGTCGGGCCGAAGCCTTCTTGCGACAGCGGCAGCGCCGACAGCGCCTCGACGGAAGCCGGGTTCTGCTCGGCGACCAGGCCGGCCAGTGCATTCACGAAGGCCAGGAAGGCATCGTTCTTGGACACGAAGTCGGTTTCGCAGTTGACTTCGATCAGCGCGCCAGTCGTGCCCACGACGGCAGCAGCGACCACGCCTTCAGCCGTCACGCGCGAGGCGGCCTTGCCAGCCTTGTTGCCCAGCTTGACGCGCAGGATCTCTTCGGCACGGCTCATGTCGCCTTCGGCCTCAGTCAGAGCCTTCTTGCACTCCATCATCGGGGCATCGGTGCGGGCGCGCAGCTCAGCCACCATGCTTGCGGTAATTGCAGCCATTTGAATCTCCGGTTTGCAGCGGAGCCGGTCGCAGCCAGCTCCAGTCAATTTCGTATCAGCTTTGAAAAAAAGGGGCTGAATCAGCCCCTTCGTTCCGGGTGCCTGAGGATCAAGCGCCTTCGTTGACCTCGACGAACTCGTCGCCATCAGCAGCCACAGCCTGCACCAGCTCATTGGTGGCGTTGGCACGACCTTCCAGAACAGCGTCAGCAACAGCCTTGGCGTACAGAGCCACAGCCTTGGCCGAGTCGTCGTTGCCGGGGATGATGTAGTCGATGCCTTCAGGCGAGTGGTTGGTGTCAACCACGCCGATCACCGGAATGCCCAGCTTCTTGGCTTCCGCAACAGCAATCTTGTGGTAGCCAACGTCGATCACGAAAATGGCGTCCGGCAGCGCGGTCATGTCCTGGATGCCGCCGATGTTCTTTTCCAGCTTGGCGATATCGCGCTGGAACAGCAGGGCTTCCTTCTTGATGGCGGGCTGGGTACCAGCGTCGACCTGAGCCTGCATGTCCTTCAGGTTCTTCAGCGAACCCTTGACCGTCTTGAAGTTGGTCATCATGCCGCCCAGCCAACGCGAGTCGACGTAAGGCATGCCGGCGCGCTGAGCTTCCAGGGCGATCACTTCACGTGCTTGGCGCTTGGTGCCGATCATCAGGATCGTGCCGCGCTTGGCAGCCAGCTGACGCACGAACTTCATCGCTTCCTCGAACTTCGGCAGCGTCTTTTCGAGGTTGATGATGTGAATCTTGTTGCGATGGCCGTAGATGAAGGGGGCCATCTTGGGGTTCCAGAAGCGGGTCTGGTGACCAAAGTGGACACCTGCTTCCAGCATTTCGCGCATCGTGACGGACATGTAGTAACTCCGAAGGTTGGTTCTAAAATCCGGCCTGAATCGCGAGGGTCTTGAATGCAAGAAAGACCACAGCGCGACACCTTTCAGAAGCCGGTTTGCGATTAGTTCTGCAAGGAACGTCCGGGACAACAATGTCCGGAGCACCCGGCAAAACCCAAAGAGTATACAACACCCATGCACCATGACCTGTGCAGTGCCCTTGCCCAGCTCCGAAACGGCAGCACCACCGCCAGCGCATTGATGGAACTCAGCCTTGCTGCGGCACGCAGTGAGGCAGCACGCCGTGTCTTCGTCCGAGACTTCTTCTCTCAGGCAGAGGCGACTGCAAGCGCTACAGATGCCCTGCTGCACGCCGGCGCACCGCAGCAGCGGCTGGCAGGCCTGGCAATCAGCGTCAAGGACTTGTTCGACGTCGCTGGTCAGCCCACTAGCGCGGCATCCGCCTCACGCCACGATGCCGCAGCAGCGCGCGAGGATGCGACCGCGGTCGCGCGCCTGCGCCGCGCCGGCGCCGCCTTGATCGGCCACACGAACATGAGCGAGTTCGCCTTCTCGGGACTCGGCCTTAACCCCCACCACGGCACCCCAGTCAACCCCGCGTGCCTGGCCATCGACGGCAGTACGCGCATTCCCGGTGGCTCCACATCGGGCGGCGCTGTCAGCGTGGCCATTGGTGCGGCATGGGCCGCACTGGGTTCGGACACAGGAGGCTCGATTCGCATTCCGGCCGCACTGAACGGACTGGTGGGCTTTAAGAACACAGCCCGACTCACGCCCTCGGCGGGCTGCATCCCGCTGTCACCTAGCCTGGACACGGTGTGCGCCATCACGCGCTCGGCGCGCGATGCAGTGCTGCTGCATGAGGTACTCAGCGATCAGGAAGTCTCACTTGCGCCACGACCCCTCACGTCGACGCGCCTGGGCGTTCCCGCGCAACTGACCGAGGGCATGGATCCGGTCGTCGCTCGCGCCTTTGAACGCAGCGTCGCAGCGCTCAGGGACGCTGGCGCCTGCATCGAGGCGATCGATCTGCCGATCGAGAACATGGCCGGCTTGCAGGCACAAGGCGGATTCGCCGCCGCTGAGAGCTGGGCCTGGCATCGCACAGCACTGAAGGACCGGGAAACCCTATATGACCCTCGCGTGGCGCTTCGAATCCGTCGAGGCGCAAGCATCAGCGCAGCCGACTACATCGATCTGCAAGCCGCTCGCAAGGCCTGGATTGCACGCATGGAGCATGCGATGCAGGGCTACGACGCCTTGCTCTGCCCCACCGTTCCTACGGTGCCCCCGGAGATCGCCCCCTTACTGGACAGCGACGACGCTTTTTTTGCCAGCAACGCGCTGATGCTGCGCAACACCTCGGTCATCAACCTGCTCGACGGCTGCTCGATCAGCCTGCCCTGCCAGTCACCTGACGAACTGCCAGTCGGCTTGATGCTGTCATGCAGCGCGATGAAGGATGAGCTGCTGCTCGCCCTGGCCTTGCAGGTCGAACGGGTGCTAGCCCCCATCACCCGACGCGGGGAACACTGAGATGCGGATCGCAGTCATCGGCGCCGGCATCGTCGGCGTGACCACAGCCTATGAGCTGGCCGCAGACGGTCATGAAGTGGCCGTGTTCGAACGCAGCGGCAGCGTGGCTGCCGAAGGCAGCTTTGCCAATGGGGGCCTCATCGCGCCAGGCGCATGCGTCGCATGGCCACATGCAAGGCCCGTTGGCGCAGGCCTTGTCCACCGTTTCGGTCATGCAGCCCCCCCCTCGGTCAGCGGCCCACTGCTGGCGCGGCTAGGCTGGTCACTGCGCGCTTGGCGCACCGTCTCATCCGACCCGGATTCGCTGCGCGCGCGCAGCCTGCTGGCTCTGGCCACACACAGCCTGAGTCAGCTGCAAGGCCTGCGTCACCAACTCGGCCTCGACTACGAGCACGCCCAGGGCCACCTGCTGCTGCTTCGCAGCGCCAAGGAGCTGACGGCTCTCAAGCCGTCCCTGCTGCTGCTGGAGCAACTGGGCGTGGCCCATCAGCTGCTGGACCCGGCCCGATGCCTGCGTGCAGAGCCAGGCCTCAACCCGGACACCGCGCTGCATGGCGGCGTGCTGCTCGGCGAGGGTGAAGTCGGCAACTGTCGCCAGTTCGCACTGCTGCTTCGGCAGGAGGCGCAGCGCCTGGGTGCACGCTTCCGGTTTCACACACAGGTCATGCGCATCGATGTCGGTGACAAGCCCCAACTGCTGCACGCCTACACACCGCCAGATGCCGGCTCGGCTGCCCTGCGCGACCCGGCCGGCAGTGGCAGCAGCAATGAGCCCGATACACAGACCCTACCCAAAGATCCCATGCAGGAGCGTTTCGACGCCATTGTGGTCTGCGCCGCCGCTGCCTCTGTCCCGCTGCTTGAGCCACTCGGCATCAAGCCGCCGCTTGCAAGCCTGCATGGCATCTCCATCACTGCACCATTGCGCCAGATCGAGGCCCATCCGGACTTCGGGCCACGTGCATCGGTGCTGGATGCGCGTTTCGGTGTCACCATCAGCCGGATCGGCCAGCGGGTGCGGCTTTGCGGCGGCGCTGCGCTGGGCAAGGCCGACGCGATCAGCCCGCGCATAGAGGAAACCTTGCATCGCGTGCTGCACGACTGGTTTCCCGGAGCCACACAGGGCGGCGCCGTTCAACGCTGGATCGGCGCCCGCGCTCAACTGGCGGACGGCCTCCCGCTGCTGGGGCCAAGCGGCCGGCAGGGGCTGTGGCTTAACTTCGGTCACGGCAATCAGGGCTGGGCGCTGGCATGCGGCTCGGCCAGACTGCTGGCCGACCAACTCGGCGGGCGGCCGACGGCCTTGCAGCCCGAAGTACTGCAAGCATTGGCGCCTTCCCGCTTGCGCTAACCTGCTGCCATGCATCGCCTCCTGCCCGTCCAGCATCGCCAAGCCCTGCACAGCACAGCGAGCAGCCGCAGGATTGAGGTCAGCAGCCAGGCCCACCTGGCTCCCCATGCGCTGATGGCGCGCGCCGGGATGGCGCTGGCCAAGTTGGCGAGCGCCCTGGCTCCGCATGAGCGACGCGTTTGGGTAGCCTGCGGCCCTGGCAACAACGGCGGCGATGGACTGGTGGCCGCCACCTTGCTGCACCAGGCAGGCTGGCAGGTCGAGGCCGCTTTGGTCCGCAGCGAAGGCACGCCGCCGGCGGACGCTGCCTGGGCCTTGGAGCAGGCCCGCGCCGCCGGCGTTGCGATCACCCAGAGCCTGCCTGCGATCCAGCCCGACCTGCTCATTGACGCATTGCTGGGCCTGGGCAGCACTCGTGCTCCAGAAGGCCAGATGGCCGACTGGGTGCGCTACCTCAACAACCAGCCTGCGCCTGTGCTGGCAGTCGACCTGCCAACAGGATTGGACAGCGACACCGGCCGAAAGCTGGGCGACACCGTCGTGTACGCGAGTCACTGCCTGTCTCTGCTGACACTGAAGCGCGGGCTCTTCACCGCGCATGGCCGGGACTGCTGTGGTGATCTGTGGTTCGATGACCTCGGTTGCACGCCGACGGAGCCGCCGGACGCCTGGCTGCTTGGGCAGGACAGCATGCTCGTCGCCCAAGGCCCGCCATTGCCGAGTACCCACAAGGGCAGCAAAGGCGATGTGCTGGTGATCGGCGGCGCACCTGGCATGCAGGGTGCGGCCCGTCTGGCAGCCAGCAGCGCCCTGGCGGCAGGTGCTGGCCGCGTCTATGCAAGCCTGCTGGACCCCACAACCATGCCAGACCCGGCACGTGCTGAGTTGATGCAGCGGCCAATCGCACAACTCAAGGACGACCCGAGCTGGCACACGCACTGCGTGGTGGCAGGCTGCGGCGGCGGATCGGAGATTGGTGCCGTATTGCCACTGCTGCTCGAACATGCAGTGCGCCTGGTACTGGACGCTGACGGACTCAACGCCCTGGCCAGGAACGAAACGCTCGCTGAAATTTTGCGCGCACGCCGTTCGCGCGGCCTGCAGACCGTGTTGACGCCGCACCCCCTGGAAGCCGCGCGGCTGCTAGACAGCTCGGTCGCAAGCATTCAGGCGAATCGCCTGGCTGCAGCGGATGCACTGAGCCAACGCTATGCCTGCTCCGTGCTGCTCAAGGGAGCCGGCTCGGTGATCGCCAGCCCGGGATCCTGTCCTGCCATCAACAGCAGCGGCGGGCCGGCGCTGGCGACTGCAGGCACAGGTGATGTGCTAGCCGGATGGCTGGGCGGCATCTGGGCCAGCCACGCCGGCGCGCCGTTGCACGACCTGGCCTGCGCCGTAGCCCATTGGCATGGCCTGGCAGGCGATCAGCAGAAAGCCGGTCCACTCAGGGCCGGCGATCTCATCGAAGCCATGCACGCGCTGCACGGCCACGCGTCACGATAAGGCGTGCGGCTGGCGCACTTCAACCAGCGCGGTCGCCACGACCGATCCCGCACCGGCTCAGCGCCGCTTCCGACTGCGCGACTCCGCCGCCTTCGCAACCGTCTGCACCGCTGACTTGCTCGCTGCCTTTCCGCCTGGCTTGCGCGCAGCCGTGCGCGCCGCCTTGATCGGGTGGTCGGCAGCGCTTGCAGCAGCGGGCTTGCTGCCATCTGCGCGCTTGCGGCCCGCTTTCGCTTCGCGATCCTGGCGCCGCACGCGGTCCAGCGCTGCAACAGCCGAGTCCGAATCCACCGCCTGGCCGGTCTTGTCGCGATGCACACGAGGGGTTCCCCGCGCCTCCGACGCGTCAAGTCCGTCGCGAATCAACCGGAAGTCGATCTTGCGCCCGTCCAGATCCACACGACTCACCTGCACGCGGACACGCGCCCCCGTTGCGTACCGAATGCCCGTGCGCTCGCCCCGCAGCTCTTGGCGCACCTCATCAAAGCGGTAATACTCGCCGCCCAACTCGGTGATGTGGATCAGCCCTTCGACATAGAGTGCATCAAGCTGCACAAACAATCCGAAGCTGGTGACGGCGCTAACTGTTCCGCTGAACTCCTCACCCAGATGCTCGCGCATGTAGCGGCACTTGAGCCATGCCTCGACGTCGCGAGAAGCCTCATCAGCACGACGCTCATTGGCGCTGCAATGCGCACCCGCAACCTCCCAGCGCTCAAGTTCAGTGCTGGCCTCGGCAGGGTTGATCGGCTTAGAACGCCCTGGACGCTTGGCCGGCATCGGCACCTGCATCTTGGTCGCATCCAAGTGATAGCGCTTGCCGCCAAGCATGGCCTTGATGACGCGATGTACGAGCAGATCGGGATAGCGGCGGATCGGGCTCGTGAAGTGCGTATAAGCCGGGTAGGCGAGTCCAAAGTGACCGGCGTTGGCCGAGGTATAGATTGCCTGTTGCATGGAGCGCAGCAGCATGCTGTGGATCTGCGTCGCGTCGGGGCGCTCTTTGGTTGCCGCCGCAATGGCCTGGTATTCACCCGGCTTGGGATCATCACTCAAGCCCAGCCCCAAGCCCAAGGCACGCAAGTAGGCTTGCAGGGCCGTGCGTTTCTCGGGGGTAGGGCCTTCGTGGACGCGGAACAAGGCATGGTGCTTGCCCCCTTCGATGAAATCGGCCGCACAGACGTTAGCAGCCAGCATCGCCTCTTCGATGAGGCGGTGCGCCTCGTTGCGAGTGCGCGGCACGATCTTCTCAATCCGACCGTTGTCGTCGCAGACGATCTGCGTTTCCGTCGTTTCGAAATCGACAGCCCCGCGCTTCTTGCGATGGTCCAGCAGCACCCGGTAGACCTCATGCAGATGAAGCAGGTGAGGTACCAGGTCGCGCCGCTTGGAGGCCTCAGGCCCATGCGTATTGGCAAGGACTGCGGCCACCTCGTTGTAGGTCAGACGAGCATGGGAGCAGATCACAGCCGGATAGAACTGGTAAGCCCGCGTCTCTCCGTCAGCGTCGATGAGCATGTCACACACCATGGACAAGCGATCTTCGTTCGGATTGAGTGAACACAGCCCGTTTGAAAGCTTCTCCGGCAGCATCGGGATCACGCGACGCGGAAAATACACAGACGTGGCGCGCTCGTAGGCATCAAGATCCAGCGGCTCGCCCGGCTTGACGTAGTGACTGACATCAGCAATCGCCACCAGCAAGCGCCAGCCACTGAACGCACTCTTGCCACGCCCTTGCTTGTGCGGTTCGCAATAGACCGCGTCATCGAAGTCCCTGGCGTCCTCACCGTCGATGGTGACCAGCGGCACATCGCGCAGATCTATGCGCTGCTTCAAGTCGACTGCCCGCAGGCGCTCAGGCAGCTTCGCCGCCTGGGCCTGAGTCTCGGCACTGAAGCGATGAGGGACGTCGTACTTGCGCACGGCAATCTCGATCTCCATCCCTGGATCGTCAATCTCGCCCAACACCTCGACGACGCGTCCGACTGGCTGTGAGTAGAGGGATGGAGGTTCAGTGAGTTCGACCGCGACCACCTGCCCTGCTGTGGCATTGGCGATGCCGTTCTTAGGGATCAGGATGTCCTGCCCCATGCGTTTGTCCTCCGGGGCGACCAGCCAGATGCCGGACTCCAGCAACAGCCGACCGATGATCGGGCGCTTCTTGCGATCGAGGATTTCCAGCACCCGGCCTTCGGGCCGGCCACGCTTGTCATAACGCACGATGCGCACGCGCAGCCGATCACCGTGCATCACCGGGTGCATTTCCTGTGAAGCAAGATAGATGTCCGACTGCCCGTCGTCAGGCACCAGGAAGCCGTGCCCATCCCGATGGCCCTGCACCTGGCCTTCGACCTCACTGAGCAAAGCTCCCTGGGTCACGCTTGCGGTCTTGATATTTTTGATGATAGAATCCTTGACTTCCTGAACGGCCAAGACTGAACTTTCACTGAAATTTCAGCATTGGACACCTTGCCCAGGTGGCGGAATTGGTAGACGCACTAGTTTCAGGTACTAGCGGGTAACTCCGTGGAGGTTCGAGTCCTCTCCTGGGCACCATATTCGATAAAGGCCAGCATTTGCATGCTGGCCTTTTTCATTTTGCGCGTTCTATCGCGCTTGTTGCATGCAGCGCAACGATAACGCAAGCCAACGCGCGAGGGTCAGGACTTGCGCTCGGACCGGCATGCTCAGACCGCGAACTTCTTGGCCAGCGCGTCAGGGCGCAGATTGTCGTATTCCTCAAACGGCTGATGGATCCAAGGGCTGGTTTCCAGCATCTCGACGTAGTAGTCCGGCGTGTAGCTGGACACACCCTTGGCCCAGATGACTGCAGAGCGCAGTTCCGCAATCGCAGGCATGCCCCGCAGACGCTCGACCACCGCCTTCAAGGTGACACCGGAGTCCGCCAGATCATCAACCAGGAGCACGCGCCCAGCCAACTCGCCCTTGGGCATGGTGATGTACTTGGCGATATCAAGCCGCCCCTGGATCGTTCCGGCTTCAGCGCGATAGGAACTGGTCGACATGATGCCCAACGGCTTGTCGAACACACGCGACAGCACATCGCCAGGCCGCATGCCGCCGCGCGCGAGGCAAAGAATCTGGTCGAACTCCCAGCCTGAAGCATGGATCTTCAGCGCCAGGCGCTCGATCAGCAGGTGGTACTCGTCCCAGGATACGTACAGATGCTTGCCGTCGTCGGTCAACATAGTTTCAATCTCCAGATCCGTCCCGATGAACTCAGGCCTTGTAGGGGTGTTGCAAGAGGATGGTGTGGTCGCGATCCGGCCCGGTCGAAACCATTGCGATCGGAGCGCCCGTGATTTGCTGGACACGCTCAAGGTAACGGCGCGCGTTCAGCGGCAGTTCGGCCCACTCGGTAATACCGGCGGTCGTCTCGGTCCAGCCCGCGAAGGTCTCGAACACCGGTTTGCAGGCCTCGATTTCATCCGCATCCAGCGGAAGGATATCGACGGTCTGGCCGTTGAGTTCATAGCCGATGCACATCTTCACTTCGGCCAAGCCATCCAACACGTCCAGCTTGGTCATGCACAAGCCGGTGATGCCGTTGATGATGATGGAACGCTTCAGTGCCGCAGCATCCAGCCAGCCGCAGCGGCGAGCGCGTCCGGTCACGGTGCCCTTCTCCTGACCCACGGTGGACAGGTGATAACCGACCGTCCCTTCCTTCTCCCACTCCAGTTCGGTGGGGAACGGGCCACTGCCAACACGCGTCGTGTAGGCCTTGGTGATGCCCAGCATGTAGTGCAGCATTTGAGGGCCAACGCCCGCGCCAGCGGCCGCATTGCCGGCCACGCAGTTGCTGGACGTCACGTAGGGGTACGTGCCGTGGTCGATGTCGAGCAGCGTTCCCTGCGCGCCTTCGAAGAGGATGTTCTGACCAGCCAGATGGGCCTTGTGCAGCATGTAGCCCACATCGGCCATCATGGGCTTGAGCACCTCAGCCATCTTCATGGCCTGGTCGTAGATTGGCTGAAACTCAAGCGCACTCGACTTCAGGTAGCCGACCAATGCAAAGTTGTGCAGGTCGAGCAGGTCCCGAAGCTTCTTTGCGAAACGCTCGGGATGCTTCAGATCCTGAACACGCAGCGCGCGGCGCGCGACCTTGTCTTCATAGGCAGGCCCGATACCCTTGCCGGTGGTCCCGATCTTGCCGCTGCCACTGCTTTCGCGCAGCGCTTCACGCGCCTTGTCGACTTCAACATGGAAGGGCAAGATCAAAGGGCAGGATTCGCTGATGTACAAGCGCGAGCGCACTTCCACACCCGCCTTCTCAAGCCGCTCAATCTCGCTAAGCAGGTGCGTCGGATCGAGCACCACACCATTGCCGATGTAGCAGGCCACGCCGTCACGCATGATGCCCGACGGGATCAGCTGCAGCGCAGTCTTGACTCCCTTGATGACCAAGGTATGGCCGGCGTTGTGCCCGCCCTGAAACCGCACCACACCTTGCGCGTGCGGCGTCAGCCAGTCCACCACCTTGCCCTTGCCCTCATCACCCCACTGGGTGCCGACGACCACCACGTTGCGTCCACGCGCAATTTCACTGCTGTGCATGATTGATAACCCGAAAAAACTAGGGACAGGTCGTACTGGCGCTCTTCAGAGCGCGCGCACCACCCACTGATCGCCGACACGCGCCAGTTCGCGGTCGCAGTCGAATTCATCGCCTTCGTGCTCGTGCCCAGGGAGCACGCAAACCACGGTTTCGCCAAGCTCGCGCAGGCGGCGCACTGCCGCACGCAAGCTGGCCTCTTCGCCCCAAGGCGCACGGATGGCCGCCCTGAGCTGCGTCTCAGGCGTCAAGGCCACCAAAGCCTTCAGATCGAGGCTGAAGCCAACAGCGGGACGGCGGCGACCGAACACCGCGCCGACCTCGTCGTAGCGCCCACCCCGCAGAACCGCATCGCTGGAACCCTCGGCGTAGAGCGCGAAGCGCACACCGCTGTAATACGCATAACCACTCAAGTCCGCCAGATCAAAGCCCAGGCGAGCCTCGGCCTGAGTCTGTCGAAGATGATTGAAGAGCCACTGAAGGTCGTCAAGCGCCGCGCTGATCACCGCATTCTTCGGCAGGCGCTCGCGTGCAAGCGCAAGCACCTCTTCACCACCATACAGCGTCAGCAAGGCTTGCAAGCCTTGCTGCACAGCAGCGGGCAGATTCGCAGCCAGCAGTTCCAACTGGGCCGCGTCCTTGGCGGCGAGAGCTGCGACCAGGTCGGCCAGCAGCGCAGCCGGCAACCGAAGATCACCGAGCACCCCGCGCACGAGTCGTGCATCGCCCATGTCCATCACGACGCCTGTCAGGCCAGCGCGCTTCAGCGCGTCGAGTGCCAGCTCCTGCACTTCGAGATCAGCCTCCAGCCCGGCATGGCCATAGATCTCGACACCGAACTGCAGCGGTTCACGCGTCGAATGCATGCCGGACGGACGAGTATGGACAACAGGTCCGCAGTAGCAAAGGCGTGTCACACCAGCCCGGTTGAGCAGATGCGCATCAATGCGCGCCACCTGAGGCGTCGTGTCGGCACGCAGGCCGAGACTGCGGCCAGACAGCTGATCGACGAGCTTGAAGGTCTTGAGGTCGAGTTCGCGGCCGGTACCAGAGAGCAAAGACTCCAGGTGTTCCAGCAACGGGGGCATGACGAGCTCGCAACCGTAGCTGCGAGCCATGTCCAGCAAGTCGCGACGCAACTCTTCTATGCGACGAGCCTGGGACGGCAACACGTCAGCGATGTGCTCGGGCAGGAGCCAAGCAGAGGTCATGGACGTAAGGACGCGGTTAAAAACGGCATTGTACCGGTCACGCGCCAGGATTCCGTGACCGCCGTGGCGGCTTCGCGCCAAACGCTGCCCGTGGCTGGTGCCTGTCAGCACCCAGTCATCGCACGATCAGGCCCAAAGCAGCCAAAGGCCGATTGAACCCAGCACCAAGCTAGCCAAACCAACAAACCGAATCTGTCCGTCGGTCAATGTCAGCAGCTTCGCGAAGACTTCACGCCAAGCGGACGGACTGAGAAAGGGCATCAAGCCCTCAATCACCAGCATCAAAGCGAGTGCGGCAAGCAGCTTCTCAGTCACAGCCAGATCGCGCGAAACTACTTGCTCTTGGCGGGTGCAGCAGGACCGCCACCGCGCATGGCCTTGAAGAAGTCACTGTTCGGGTCGACCACCATCACGTCCGACTTGTTGCGGAAGCTGGCGCGATAGGCTTCCAGCGAGCGATAGAACTGTGCGAATTGCGGGTCGCGTCCGAAGGCCTCAGCGTAGAGCGCCGAGGCCTTGGCATCCCCCTCGCCCTTGATCTTCTGGGCTTCGCGATAGGCCTCGGCAACGATGACCTCGCGCTGGCGATCAGCGTCAGCGCGGATCTTCTCGCCTTCGGCGCCACCGGTCGAGCGCAGTTCGTTAGCCACGCGCTTGCGCTCGGACTCCATGCGGCGGTAGACCGAATCGGTGATGTTGGCAGCGAAGTCGACACGCTTGATGCGCACATCCACCACCTCGATGCCGAACTGCTTGGCCTCGTCTTCCAGGCGCTTGAGCACATCGGTCATGACCTTCTCACGTTCGGTCGCCAGCACAGCCAGCACGGTGCGCTTGGTGACCTCTTCATTGAAGGCGGCCTGCACGATGGGGCTCAATCGATTCTCGACGTTGCGCATATCGGTGCCGCTGTTGCGGATGAACTGGCGCGGCTCGGAGACGCGCCATTTGACCAACCAGTCGATCACCAGACTCTTCTTCTCGGCCGTGAAGATGGCGCGCGACTCAGGGCTGTCCAGGGTCTGGATGC
This sequence comes from Roseateles sp., assembly GCF_044373315.1. Lineage (GTDB taxonomy): Bacteria > Pseudomonadota > Gammaproteobacteria > Burkholderiales > Burkholderiaceae_C > JACDQM01. The sequence goes on from NZ_JBILQK010000009.1 coordinate 43,130, forward strand.
GTCGATCCAGGAACACGACGTTCTGGAACGGCGGCGGCATCTTGAATTTCAGACCTGGCTCGGTGACCACTTCCTTGATTTCACCCAAGGCGTAGATCACGGCGAACTGTCGCTGATCGACGATGAAGAGTGTCGAGCTGGCCAACATAAAGGCGATCAGGGCGCCGATGACAATGGGGGCGATACGGTTCATTTTGATCGTCATCCTTCTCAACGGCCGTCGCGGTCACGGCTGCGCGAACCATCGCGCGAACGCACATCAGTCACACCACTTGCCGGGGCACTCTCGGGCACGCTGGTGGCAGGCACAGGCGGACTTGCCATCACCGTGCCGCTGCTGGTCTGCTGGATCAGCTTGTCTAGCGGCAGGTACAGCAGGTTGGAGCCATTGCGGCTGTCCACCATCACCTTGCTCACGTTCGAGTAGACCTGCTGCATGGTGTCGATATAGAGGCGGTCGCGCGTGACGGCCGGCGCCTTCTGGTACTCGGTCAGCACGCTCTTGAAACGCTGCGCATCACCCTCGGCCTGCGCCACCACCCGCGCCTTGTAGGCTTCGGACTCTTCGCGCAGGCGCGCGGCCGTACCTTGGGCCTTGGGGATCACGTCGTTGGCATAGGCCTGACCCTCGTTCTTCAGACGCTCTCGGTCGGCGCCAGCCTTGAAGGCATCGTCAAACGCGGCCTGCACCTGCTCGGGAGCCTGCACGTTCTGGACGTTGACATTGACCACCAGAATGCCAGCCTTCAGCCTGTCCATCTGGTTCTGCACTGACTTGGCCAAGTCGGCTGCGATGGCATCGCGCTGCTCGTAGAGCACCGAGTCCATCTTGCTCTTGCCGACGATTTCTCGAACAGCCGATTCCGCTGCCTGGACTACCGCCTCGTCGGGACCCCGGTTCTCAAACAGGTACTCGCGCGAGTCCTTAAGCCGGTACTGCACGGTGAAGCGGATGTCGACGATGTTCTCGTCCAGGGTCAGCATCGACGAGTCGCGCAGACCGGTGGCCTGAGCCACCGCGTTGCGGCCCACCTCGACCGAGCGCAGCTGAGTCACCGAGACGATCTCATTGGCCTGAAAGGGGTAAGGCAGGCGCCAGTTGAAGCCGGCATCGACCGTCTTGCTGAACTTGCCGAAGGAGGTAACGACCGCCTGCTGACCTTCCTGCACGATGTAGAAGCCGCTACCCAGCCAGCCCAGCACGACCACCGCACCGATCAGGCCGGCGCCGATACCGGCGCTCTTCATGTCGGGTTGGAAGTTGCCGCCGCCATTGCCCTGTCCACCGCCTTGGCCGCCCCCGCCTTTGCTGCCGCCGAACATGCCAGACAGCTTGCGGTTGAAGTCGCGCCAAAGCTCATCGAGATCAGGCGGGCCCTCATTTCGGCCGTTGTTCAGATGGCGACCGCCGCGCCACGGCATGGCGGCAATCATCCCGGCGACTAGGGCTCTTGCAGCCCCAGCCACAGCCGACAGCCCCTGCTGGGGACCCGCCGAGCCAATGGACTCAATCTTGTTCATGCTCATGACCTGTCATTCACTCAATGGTTGTAGCGCGCCATCGCCAGATGGCGCCATTTCTTCAGCCTTCAAGTCCGGCAGCTCGACACCCTGGTCGCGCATTGCCGCAACGATCTGGCGGCGCAACGCCTCAAGGCCCGTGCCCTCCACAGCGCTGACGAACACGCGCGGCACACGCAAGCCTCCCGGGCGTTCGATCCAGTCCATGGCGCTGCGCGGACGCTGGTTCTCGTCCAGCAGATCCTGTTTGTTGTAGACAAGAATCTGCGGAATACCTTCAGCACCAATTTCGTCGAGCACGCGCTCGACCTCGATCATCTGCTCATCCAGTTGTGCAGACGCCGCATCCACCACATGCAGCAGCAGATCGGCCTCAGCCGCTTCTTGCAGTGTCGCCTTGAACGCGGCGACCAGCTTGTGCGGCAGATCGCGAATGAAGCCCACCGTATCCGAGAGCGAAACGCTCTGACCCGCCGCTTCCAGATACAAGGATCGGGTCGTGGTGTCCAGGGTCGCAAAGAGCTGATTGGCTGCGTAGGCGCGCGCTTTCACCAACGCGTTGAACAGCGTGGACTTGCCTGCATTCGTATAGCCAACCAGCGACACACGGAACACCGCATTGCGCTCGCGTGCGCGCCGCTGCGTGCTGCGCTGGCGCTGCACCTTCTTGAGGCGCTCCTTGGTGACCTTGATTCGGTCATCGATCATCCGCCGGTCCAGCTCGATCTGAGCCTCACCTGGACCACCTCGCATGCCGATGCCACCGCTCTGACGCTCCAGGTGGCTCCAGCGCCGCACCAGGCGCGTGGCCAGGTATTGCAGGCGCGCCAACTCCACCTGAAGCTTGCCTTCGTGGCTCTTGGCACGCGCAGCAAAGATCTCGAGGATCAGCGCTGTACGGTCAGCAACAGGCACGCCGAGCAGACGCTCCAGATTGCGCTGTTGAGCCGGCGAAATCGCTTGGTCGAACAGCACCGTGTGCGCTTCATGAGCTTGCACCAGCAGCTTGATCTCGTCCGCTTTGCCAGACCCGACGAAAAGCGCAGCATCCGGCGCCTGCCGCCTAGCCACGACGCGTGCTACTGGCGTGTCACCGGCCGATTCGGCCAGCAAGGCCAGCTCATCCAGCGTGGGGTCGAAAGCAGCACCACGGCCAAAATCGACGCCCACAAGAATGGCGCGCGCCGCCTCTGAGGGCGGCGACGTCTGGGGGAAGTGGGCGGAACTCAAGGTCTTGCGTCAGGGGCGAGGATGCCCATCGCCTTCAGGAGGGCTCACCACCGCCGCTCTCGGCAGCGTGGAAGTTCACGGCACGACCCGGCACGACGGTCGAGATGGCGTGTTTGTAGACCATCTGGGTTACGGTATTGCGCAACAGCACCACATACTGGTCAAAGGACTCGATATGACCTTGCAGCTTGATGCCGTTGACCAGATAGATCGACACCGGCACATGTTCTTTGCGCAGCAGGTTCAGAAAAGGATCTTGCAAGAGTTGTCCTTTGTTGCTCACGATATTTGCTCCGTGTTGAGTGAGTGGTTGACTCGGTTTCGGCACCTTAACACAGGGCCATGCGCCCTGCTGCTGCAGGGCTGGGGACTTACTCGTCCTTGAAAGGATTCTTGGAGGAGCGCAATTCGATACGCAGCGGCGTTCCCACCAGCTTGTAGTGGGCGCGGATGCGGGCTTCCAGATAACGCTTGTAGACCTCGGTGACGCCTTCCAGCGAGTTGCCGTGGATCACGACGATGGGCGGGTTCATGCCCCCCTGATGCGCATAACGCAACTTGGGTCGGAAATGCCCGCTGCGCTTGGGCGTCTGGTGCTCGACCGCTTCCTGGATCAGGCGGGTCAGCACTGGCGTGGTCATCTTCTTGTAGGCCGACGCATAGGCATCCGCCATCGCGTTCCACAGCGGGCCCAGGCCTTGGCGCTTAAGCGCCGAGATGTGGTGAACAGGCGCAAACTTCAGGAATGCCAACCGGTGCTCGATGGAACGCGCGAGCTGCTCTCGCTGGTAGCTGTCGATCGCATCCCACTTGTTGATCGCCAGCACGACGGCACGCCCGCTTTCAAGTATGTAGCCAGCGATATGCGCATCCTGATCGGTTACGCCCTGGGTCGCATCCAGCAGCAGCAGCACCACATGGGCATCGGCGATGGCTTGCAAGGTCTTGACCACCGAGAACTTCTCGATCGCCTCGAACACCTTGCCCTTGCGGCGCAGGCCGGCGGTATCGATCAGCTGAAACTTCTGCCCATTGCGCTCGAAATCCACGGCGATCGCGTCGCGCGTGGTTCCAGGCATGTCGAAGGCCACCAGGCGCTCCTCGCCCAGCCAGGTGTTGATCAGCGTGCTCTTGCCCACATTGGGGCGGCCAGCCACCGCCAGCCGGATCACGCCTTCGTGTTCCTCTTCGGCGGGCTCGTTCTCGTCCGACTGAAACGGCTCCAACACCGCCTCCAGCAGGCTGCGAATGCCCTGGCCGTGGGCGGCAGAGACCGGGTGCGGCTCGCCCATACCCAGCTCATGGAACTCGGCCAGCAGCGGCGAGTCGCTCATGCCTTCGGCCTTGTTGACAGCCAGGTGAACGCGCTTGTTGGCCTGGCGCAGATAACGCGCAATGTCCTGATCCTGGCCCGACAGACCGGTCCGCACATCGACGACGAAGATCACCGCATCCGCTTCGGCCACGGCCTGGCGAGTCTGCTTGGCCATTTCCTTGACGATACCGGTGGTGCTGTCCGGCTCGAAACCGCCGGTGTCGACCACGATGAACTCTTGATCACCCTGGCGGCCATCACCGTAGTGACGGTCACGCGTCAGGCCGGCAAAGTCCGCCACGATGGCATCGCGGCTCTTGGTCATCCGGTTGAAGAGCGTGGACTTGCCCACGTTGGGTCGTCCGACCAGGGCGATGACGGGTTTCATGTTCTTATTGTTCTCTCAGGGTCAAGTCAGTGCTGCCGTCTTACTGCGGTCGCATGGCGTAGAGGCCACCCTTGCGCGTAACGACCAGCACCGTGTTGCCGATGGCGACCGGCGCCACGGTGATTTCGGAACCATCGGTGGGCAGGCGCAGCAGGGTCTTGCCACTGTCGCGCGCCAGGAAGTGCACATAGCCTTCGTAGTCGCCAAACACGACGGTGGCGCCTACGACAAGCGGTGCGCTCAACTTGCGCTGCGTGAACTGCTCGGCTGTCCAGGCGACGTCGCCATTGGCGATCTTCCAAGCGCTGATGCGGTCCGAAGCATCGGCGCCGATGACGAACTCCGCATCGCCACTGACACCCTGGCGGCCGGCATTGTTGCGGCTCCAGAGCATCGAGCCACGTTCTGCATTGACACAGCCGACCGCCGACTGGAAGGCGCGGGCACACAGCAGTTCGCCCTGACGGAACATCGGCGCCACCAGGTCGGCCAGACGCTCGACCTCGTTGGTGCCGCGCGGATTGGCCACATTCGCCTCCCAGCGCAGCGTGCCGCGCAGAGGGTCGACACCGGCCAGACGCGGGCCCTGCCCCACCACCAGGGTGTCCTTGTAGGCAGCAATCACACCGGGCTGCGACAAGGTCAGCGGCTCGCCGGGGCGGCGCAGATCCCACAGACGCCGGCCGTCCAGCGCATCGAAGGCCAACACAGCGCGATCAACCGTCAGCACGAACACGCGCTCACCGGCTACCAAAGGCGCCGCGAACACCGGCGAATTCAAAGGCTTGCGCCACAGCGGCTTGCCGGCATCCAGCACCACCAGCTCATTGCCACGCGTGACGACGGCGGCAAAACGGCCATCGCTGCCCACGCCAGCAGCCAGCTTGCCGAGCGGCTCACTGCGCCACAGCACGCTGCCAGTGCCGGCTTGCAAGGCTTGAACCACCCCGTCACCCCCGGCGACGATGAACTGCTCACCCCTCGCCGCCACAGACAGCGGGAAGCCCGGGCTGTCGAGTTGGCTATTCCAGACCACGCGGCCGGCAATCGAGGGCGTGAGAGCTTCAAGCGCCGCGGGCTTGACGGCCGGGCCGCTGCTGAAGATCGAGCAGGCTGACAGAAGCAGCGCGGCGCCAAGGGCGCTCAGCGAATGACGATAGGCAGCAATGCTCACTGTTTGGCTCCCTTGGGCGCAGAAGCGGCTTCGTCCGGCGCGGCAACACCCAGGCTCGCCAGCTTGGCTTCGATCACACGGCGGTAATCAAGCTTGGGTTCCATTGCAGCAAAGGCCTTCTGGTACTCGGCCTTGGCCTGGTCGGGCTTGCCCGTCAGCAGAGCTAGGTCGCCGCGTCGGTCCGCAACCAGCGCCGAAAACTCGACACCCTTGACGCCGTCCAGCGTCTTAGCTGCCTCGTCATACTGCTTAGCATCCGCTTGCAGGCCGGCCAGACGCAGACGGGCGATGTCGCGGTACTCGGATTCGACGGCGTTCTCGGCTGCCCAGCTCAGGCTGGCGCGCGCTGCATCAGCCTGCTCCTTGTCGAGCTGCACCTTGGCTGCCAGCAAGGCAGCCTGCGCGGCATAGGTGGTCCTAGGAAAGCGTTCCTTCAGATCCGCCATCACGCGGCCCGCCTTCTCCGCGTCGCCGGCCTTGACGGCACGGTCCAGCTCGTCATACATCGTGGCGGCCTTGACCGCCTGCTCACGCTGCCAGTACTGCCAGCCGGTCCAGCCAGCAAAGGCCAGCAGGATCAAGGTCAGCAGCCAGGTGATCAGGTTGCCGTAGCGCTTCCAGAAAGCCTTCAGCTGTTCCAGCTGTTCTTGTTCTTCGAGATCGAGATGCGACGCCATGTGAAGCTTTGTGGGCTAGAGGTGTAAGGGGTAAAGAGCCGCGATTATGCGTTGAGCAGCTCGGAGGCCCAGTCGGAAGCCGCATCGATGCGACGGGTGTATTGCGCCGCGCCTTCGTTGCGCAGCGGCTTGATCGAGACCATGCCCTGGGCCAGTTCGTCCTCGCCGAACACCAGGGCATAGGCTGCGCCGCTGGCATCAGCCTTCTTGAACTGGGATTTCATGCTGGACTGGCCCGGATGCAGAATCACGCTGACGCCCGCTGCGCGCAGAACTTCCAGCGCGACCATCACCTGGGGCAAGCCCTGAGCCGAGGGCACGACCGCGTAGGCATCGGGGGCCGGCGCGGCGGGCGCCACGCCCACCTCTTCCAGCAACAGCAACATGCGTTCCATGCCCATACCGAAGCCAACGGCCGGCGTGGGCTTGCCGCCCAATTGCTCGATGAGGCCGTCATAGCGGCCGCCGCCGCAGACCGTCCCCTGGGAACCCAGCTTCTCGGTCACCCACTCGAACACAGTGAGGTTGTAGTAGTCCAGGCCGCGCACCAGGCGCGGGTTGAGGGTGTAGGCAATGCCGGCCGCATCCAGGATGGCGCGCACGCCGTTGAAATGCGCCAGAGAGGCCTCGCCCAGGAAGTCCAGCAGCTTGGGCGCTGCATTGGCCATGTCCTGCAGGGCCGGGTTCTTGGTGTCCAGCACGCGCAGCGGGTTGGTGTACATGCGGCGTTGGCTATCCTCGTCCAGCAGGGCCTTGTGCGCTTCCAGGTGGAGCACCAGGGCCTCGCGGTGGGCGCGGCGCTCCTCGGGCGCACCCAGGCAGTTCAGTTCCAGGCGAACATGTTCGCCGTCCTTAAGGCCCAGTTCGCGCAGCAGACGGCAGCCAAGCAGGATGACCTCGGCGTCCACATCCGGACCGTGGAAGCCCAGGGCCTCCACGCCCATCTGGTGGAACTGGCGGTAGCGCCCCTTCTGCGGCTTCTCGCGGCGGAACATGGGGCCGAAGTAGTAGAGCCGGCGGCCCGAATCGCGCAGGAAGCTGTGCTCGATCATGGCGCGCACCACACCCGCAGTCATCTCGGGGCGCAGGGCCAGATGCTCTGCCTGGCCATGCTTGTCGGCACGGTCCTCGAAGGCATACATCTCCTTCTCGACGATATCGGTCACCTCGCCGATGCCTCGCACGAACAGCGCCGTGGGTTCGACGATGGGCGTGCGCACGTTCTGGTAGCCATAGCGCTGCAGCACCGAGCGCATCTTGGCTTCCAGCCACTCCCAGCGCGCCGAGTCTGGCGGCAGGATGTCGTTCATGCCCTTCACAGCCTGCAAGGGCTGGAGCTTCTTCTGTTCGGTCATTGTTGTTCTTCGCGCTCGGGCTCAGGCAGCTGCGCCACCAAAGCGCTTCTCGATGTAGTTCTCGACCAGCGCGTGGAACTCGCTGGCGATGTTTTCGCCGCGCAGCGTCAGAGCCTTCTCTCCGTCGATGAAGACAGGTGCCGCAGGCGCCTCGCCCGTCCCCGGGAGGCTGATGCCGATGTCGGCATGCTTGCTCTCGCCGGGTCCATTGACGATGCAGCCCATGACTGCGACCTTAAGGTTCTCCACGCCAGGGTATTTGCCGCGCCAGATCGGCATCTGTGCACGCAGGAAATCGTCGATCTGCTTGGCCAACTCCTGGAAGGTGGTGCTGGTGGTGCGCCCGCAGCCTGGGCAGGCCGTCACACTGGGGTTGAAGGCGCGCAGGCCCAGCGACTGCAGGATCTCCAGCGCGACCGCCACTTCCTGGGTGCGTGACTCGCCAGGTTGCGGCGTAAGGGAGACGCGGATAGTGTCGCCAATGCCCTCCTGCAGCAGCACCGCCAGCGCCGTAGCTGAAGCCACCGTGCCTTTGGTACCCATGCCTGCCTCGGTCAGGCCGAGATGAAGCGCGTAATCGCAGCGCTCGTTCAGCGCGCGATAGACCGAGATCAGGTCCTGCACACCGCTGACCTTGCAGCTGATGATGATGTTGTCCGGGTTCATGCCCAGCTCGCGCGCATACTCGGCCGAGCTAAGCGCCGACTGGATCAATGCCTGATACATCACCTGCTGACTATCCCAGGGCTGCTGGCGCTTGGCGTTCTCGTCCATCATCGCGGCGAGCAGCTCCTGATCCAGACTGCCCCAGTTGACGCCGATGCGCACGACCTTGTCGTACTTGATCGCCGCCTCGATCATCTGCGCGAACTGACGGTCCTTCTTGTCGCCCTTGCCCACATTGCCAGGGTTGATGCGGTACTTGGACAGGGCCTGTGCCATGGCCGGATAGTCGGTCAGCAGGCGATGGCCGTTGTAGTGGAAGTCGCCGACCAACGGCACATCGATGCCCATGCGGTCGAGTTGCTCGCGGATGTGCGGCACAGCCTCGGCGGCCTCAGGCGTATTGACAGTTATGCGCACCAACTCCGATCCAGCGATCGCCAGTTCCTTGACCTGGATCGCCGTGCCGATCACGTCCACCGTGTCGGTGTTGGTCATCGATTGCACACGCACCGGGGCGTCGCCACCGATGGTTACGATCCGCGAACCGCAGCGCACGGTGGCCTGACGGCTGCGACGAGCTCCCGGCCGGGCGGCTGCGATCATGTCCAGACCAGCGCGCAAATTGCTGCTCTCACTCATATTCGATCTATTGCTCAGTTGAGAGGGTTCAGTTCAGTTCGATGCGTGCCACATTGTCCTTGGACCGCGCCAGCAGATCGAAGGGCACACCACGCAGCGTCAGCTCAGTGCCGGCCACATTGCCCACGCGCAGCCGGGCCGGAAGGGCGAGCTCAAGTTCAGCCTGTTCTTCGGCGCGCATCAGCTTGGAATACACCACCTGCCCGCGCGCATCAGTCAGCTCCACCCAGGTTTCTGCGCTGGCGCGCAAGCGCACCGGCGCCATGCCAGGCTGCGCCGAGACGGCGACGCCGGATGGTGGCGCCGATGGCGGGGCAGGCGGCACGGTCAGCAGTGGCTGCACCACAGCAACACTGGCAGCGACAGCCGGCGTCACGGCCGTTAGTGGTGGCTGCGCAGCAGCCTGGCTGGCTGGCAGATCGAGCGGCAGCAGCGGCGATGAGGCTTCACTGACCGCCGGCGCTGCACCGCCGAAGGCCGTCCAGCGCTCAGGCAAGAGATAGATCAACAGCGCAGCCAGCAGCAAAAGCAACGGCCCCCAGACCACCGGACGCTTGAAGGCATCGAAGGACATGCCTTCGTCCTGCGTCGGGCGCTCGCGGAAGGGCTGATTCAGACCGTAGGACACCCGTTCCAGCGAACCGCCGCTGCTGGGTGGCAACAAGGCGAGCACCGGCGCCGCATCCACCTTCAGCACGCGGCACATCGCCGTGGCCAAAGCGCGCGCAAAAGTAGCGTCAGGCAGTGCCTGGTAGCGATCAGCCTCCAGGGCCTCCAGCTTCGATTGCGGCACCTTGAGCTGAACCGACAACGCGGCAATGTGCAGGCCTTTGGCCAGACGGGCCTGTTTCAGCAAGGCTCCGGCTGACAGCGCTGCCTTGGGAGCATCGCTGACGCCGGATTCACTCAAGATCGCTGACATCCGCTCCCCTTCATTCATCGTACTGGCCCTTGTCGAGCAGTTCTTTCTCACGCGACTGCGGGAAGCGCTGACGCAGTCGCTGGCTCAGCTCGTCAACGGTTGCGCGATTGCCCATCCGACGCTCAATGCGCAAGCCCAACCACAGGCTTTCCGCGTTGCTCAATTCGGGCTGGTCATTGACGCGTTTAGCGTAGAAGCGCGCACGCTCCAACTGGCCGGCACGGAACAGCACATCCGCCAGGTTGACCGCAATGGCCGGGCTGGCAGGGTCCATCTCGAAGGCGCGCGAGAGCGAGCGCTCAGCCTCGACCGGTCGGCCCGAACGGGCCTCGCACACGCCTTTGGCCAGCAGCGTGCGGCCCATGCCGCGGTACTGTGGCTGCGCAAGCGCAAGATCGAACTGCCCAAAGGCCTCGCTCCAGCGCCGCTGCTGACAGAGGAACCATCCGTAGTTGTGCAGCGTGTCGCCGTCGCGCGGGTAAAGGCTCAGCGTACGCCGAAAACTCTCGTCCGCCAGAGCCATCTCACCCAGGGCCGCGTAGACCAGGCCGCGCAGGTTGAGGGCCTCGCGATAGTCGGGCTTGGCGGCCAGGGACTGCTTGATCTCGTCAAGCGCGGTGTTGTGCTGTCCGCGCGCGAAGTAGCCGGCCGCGAGCTCAACACGCACAGCGGCGCGCCGATCAGCATCGGTCTGGTCGGACGCGGTACGCGGCTCGGAACCGCTGCCTGCCTGCGGACCGGCACATGCCGACAGCAACGCCAGCAAACCGGCACCAGCCAGCAACTGCCACTGAGTGAACCTTTGGCGAAGTGCTCTCATGGACGCGATGTCTCCTTGGCTGGAACAACCGTGCCGCGCCGATGCACCCGCACCGGTGCGCGCACCATGCGCTCGTGAGCGCGGGTTCGGTCCTGCACTTCGCCGGCCAACTGGCCGCAGGCCGCATCGATATCGTCACCGCGCGTCTTGCGCACGGTGGTCACCAACCCGGCCTTGATCAGCACCTCGGCAAACGCCATCACGCGCTCGCGAGAGCTGCGTTTCAGGCCCGAGGCAGGGAAGGGGTTGAAGGGAATCAGGTTCAGCTTGCACGAGACCTTGCCGCGCAGCAGTGCCACCAGTTCCTCGGCCTGCTCCGGCGAATCATTGACGCCGTCGAGCATGCAGTATTCAAAGGTGATGAAGTCGCGCGGCGCCTTGTCCAGATAGCGATTGCAGGCCTCGAGCAACTCGGCAATCGGGTATTTCTTGTTCAGCGGCACCAGCTGATCGCGTAGAGGATCACTCGGTGCATGCAAGGACACCGCCAACGCCACCGGGCAATCGTCACGCAGCCGGTCGATCATGGGCACCACGCCCGAGGTCGACACGGTCACACGCCGGCGCGACAGGCCATAGCCATGGTCGTCCAGCATCACCTTGAGGGCTGGCACCAGCGCTGTGTAGTTCTGCAGCGGCTCACCCATACCCATCATCACCACATTGGTGATCTGGCGTTCGGTGCTCTGGCCGCGCAGTCGCAGGCTGTGCTCGGCATACCAGAGCTGGGCCAGGATCTCCCAAGTCTCGAGGTTGCGGCTAAAGCCCTGGTGGCCGGTGGAGCAGAACCGGCAGCCGACGGCGCAGCCGGCCTGACTGGACACGCAAAGCGTGCCGCGGTCGTCTTCGGGAATGAATACCGCTTCGACGGCATTGCCGGCACCGACGTCGAACAACCATTTGATTGTGCCGTCGGTCGAAACATGTTCGGAGATCACGGGCAGCGCCGCGATATGGGCCTTGTCGCGCAGCTTCTCGCGCAAGGACTTGGCAAGGTCGCTCATCTGATCGAAATCAGCGGCGCCTTTCTGATGGATCCAACGAAACAGCTGGGTGGCGCGAAAACGCTTTTCACCCAGCTGCTCGCAAAACGCAGCCAGGCCTTCCAGATCGAATCCAAGCAGGTTGACTGCGTTCATGGTCTTGCCTCCATCCATGGCCTCATGGCCAGTCACCAGAGGCAGCGCCGACTCAGCGGCTGTAAACGTTCATGCCAGGGAAGAAGAATGCCACTTCAGCTGCGGCGGTCTCGGGAGCGTCCGAGCCGTGCACGGCATTGGCATCGATGCTGTCGGCGAAATCGGCGCGGATGGTGCCTTTTTCGGCCTTCTTCGGGTCGGTAGCGCCCATCAGGTCGCGGTTCTTCAGGATGGCGCTCTCACCCTCCAGCGCCTGGATCATCACCGGGCCGGAGATCATGAAGCTGACCAGATCATTGAAGAAGGGGCGTGCCTTGTGCACGGCGTAGAAAGCTTCCGCTTCACCGCGCGACAGGTGAACCATCTTGGCAGCGACGACCTTCAGGCCGGCGCCTTCAAAACGGGCGTAGATCTGGCCGATCACGTTCTTGGCAACTGCGTCGGGCTTGATGATGGAAAGGGTACGTTCGATAGCCATTTTTTTCTCCTGAAATCTGGGACTTGGCAAAGCTTTAGATTGTAGCGCTTGATGTTGTCAGCCCGGTGTCAAGCCGGACGGTCCGCGCTTCAGCGGCGCCTACCGCCGCCGCGATTGCCACCACCACCACCACCACCACCACCGCCACCGCCACCGCCACCGCCGCCGCCGCTACGTCCGCCACCACCGCTGCGGCCACCGCCACCGCGCCGCACAAAGGCGTCGGCACCGATATAGCCAACCGAGGTCTGCATGGGATCGGGTTCACGCGGGCCATCGCCGGCCTTACGTCCGCCGCCCTTGCCGCCCCGAGCGCCGCCCTGGCCGGCATTGCTGCCGCCCGCGCCAAAACCACTGGGGAAGCCGCGGGACTTTCCGGCAAACCGACGGTCGAAAGTTTGCTCCAGCGGGTTGATGTTATGCGGGATGAAGTCATCGTCCTCATCGTCGCGATCACGCGAGCGTTCCGGCTGGCGCGACTCTGGCGGCCGCTGAGCCGGCTCAGGGCGACTCGGGCGCGGACCGCCGCCCGCGTTGCGCTGCGGCTCATTGCGGCGCTTGTTGCGATCACGCCCTTCCCGATCACCACGCTCACCACCACGCTCCTCGCGCGGCCCGTCGCGACGCGCGTCACCGCCGCCAGCCAGACGACGGATCACCCGCACATCAGCCTCATCCAACTCGACCCAGACGCCACGCTTGAGGCCACGAGGCAGAACGACTGTGCCGTAGCGAATTCGGATCAAGCGGCTGACCGCCAGGCCGACCGCATCAAAGAGCTTGCGCACTTCGCGATTGCGGCCTTCGGTGATGACCACGCGATACCAATGGTTGGCACCTTCGCCACCGCCATCCTCGATGCTCTTGAAGCCAGCCTTTTGGCCGTCAATCATCACACCATCCAGCAGACGCGCCTTCTGCTCGCTGTCCAGTGTGCCCAGCACACGCACCGCGTACTCGCGCTCCACGCCAAAGCGTGGATGCATCAGCTGGTTGGCCAACTCTCCGGAGTTAGTGAAGAGCAGCAGACCCTCGGTATTCAGGTCAAGGCGGCCCACTGACTGCCATTTGCCCGGATGCAGCTTGGGCAAACGGCGGAACACCGTCGGACGACCTTCCGGATCGTTGAAGGTCACCACCTCGCCGGTCGGCTTGTGATAGGCCAGGATGCGCGGAGCCGGTGGCGAGATCCGCACGCGGATCTGCTTGCCATTGACATGCACCCGGTCGCCGAAGGAGATGCGCTGGCCGATATGCGCCACCTCGCCATTCACCTCGATCTTGCCCTCGGCAATCATTTCCTCGATATCGCGTCGCGAGCCCACGCCAGCTTGCGCCAACACCTTCTGCAGCTTGGGCGCGTCTGGCTCAGGAGCCAGCACGCGCTTGTTGTCCTGCTCCGCAGCATCAGCCACGGGCTCCTCATCGGAGCCATCGAACTCGCCAGCCAGCAGTTGCGCAAAACGCTCACCCGCCTCAGCCTGCACCTGCTCCGTCGAGACGCCCTCAACGGCACGCGGCTCACGTGCCTCGCGGGGCTGCTCACCAACCTCGCCGTCGCCGCGACCACGCCGACCACGACGGCGATTGCGCCCACCACGCGACTCACGCTCACCATCATCGCCCTCGACCTGCTCCGCACCCGCGACCGCATCCGAAGCTACGGTGTCAGCCTGTGCATCGGCCGCGCTCCCGACCTGCGGCAGCTCCAGAGGCGCCACCACAACAGCCGGCACGGCTGCCGACGTTTCAACAGGCGTTGCGGCTGCAGCCGTCTTGCGAGGCGCACGACGCTTGGGCTCAAGCGGCGCAGCAGCCGGCAAGTCGCCACCATCGGTGGACAGCGCAGGTTCGGCCTCCGCTGCTGCGGCCTTGGCCGCGGTCTTGCGGGGTGCGCGTGGCTTCACCGGCTTGGCCTCAGCAAGCGCCGCCTCACCGGCGGCGGACTCGAGAGCCGGGCCGGCCTCAACAGCGTCTGCGGACTTCGCGCGCGCCGGGCTGCGGCGACGCTTGGGGGCGGCCGCAGCCTCTTCGGTCTGCGGAGCGTCCTTGGGATCAGTGGTATCGGAATTCATGCGTCAGCTTGCACCTTCTGGCTAGCGGGAGACTCGGAAGCCGGCTCAGCCGGCTGAGATGCGTCGTCGAGGTCAGGCGAGGACGCATTCGGTAGTGGGGACGGGTCGGATGCGTGGCCATCAGCAGACTGCTCGATCGCGCCAGCACCAACTTCATCAGTGGAAGACTCACTGTCAACAAGCGGCAAGCCCTGCTGCTTGTCCAGCAACTGAACCAACTCGGGCGAGGCATCGCCGCCTTGCCCCAGCTCGGGGAGTTGCTCAAGGCTTGCCAAGCCCAGATCATCAAGAAACTGGCGCGTCGTCGCATACAAGGCCGGGCGGCCCGGCGCCTCACGGTGGCCGATCACATCGATCCACCCCCGGTCCTCCAACTGCTTGACGATCTGCGTCGACACCACCACGCCGCGGATGTCTTCGATATCACCGCGCGTCACCGGCTGCCGATACGCGATGATGGCCAAGGTTTCGAGCACGGCACGCGAGTAGCGCTGAGGCTTTTCCGGATGCAAACGGTCCAGAAACTCGCGCAGCTCGGGGCGACTCTGAAAGCGCCAACCGGAAGCCAGCGCGACCAACTCGACGCCACGCCCGTCCCAGTCGCGAACGAGCTCATCAAGCAAGCTGCGCACGCTGTCAGCGCCGAGCCCATCGGCGAACAGTGTGCGCATGTCGCGCAGCGTCAAAGGCTGCTGGGCGCAAATCAGCGCGGTCTCGAGGACGCGCTTTGCATCCTGTGTATTCATCGACTGCTGTCAGCTGGCCTGCCAGTCGGGCAAGCGGTTCAGGGTTCGCTGATACGTCAGCGGGCTGTTCGGATCTGTACGGAGCACGGGGCCACTTCCTGCGGCCGCCCTTCCTGCGGCGGCCTCTGGGCGCCGGCACCAGAGAGCTCGGCGCATTGCCTGCCTGGCAGCAGCTGCCCCTCACGGGGCCCACGAAACCAGGACAGCAACAGAAACTTGCGCCTTCCGCCCAAAGGGCTCAAACCTTCCGAGCGCAGCAGTCAAGATTCTGAGTTGGCGGATTGTAACCCGCTCAAGCGGCAAGGCCACCAATCGGTGGCAAGGGAAAGCCCGCCCTGCTCCAGGCCTGGGTCAAATCCCGTGGCATCGGTGCATCGAAGCTCAGGGAGCGCTCATCGATCGGATGGGCGAAGCTCAGGCGCGCCGCATGCAAGGCTTGGCGCTCCAGTCCCAGAGCCATGGCGCCACCGTACAGGCTGTCCGAAACCAGCGGGTAGCCACGGCTAGCCAGATGGACCCGGATCTGATGAGTCCGGCCGCTGTGCAGCACGCAGTGAACCGCACTGTAAGCGCGCTCTTCGAGCAGCGCCTCACCCAGCATGAATACATCGGTGCGCGATGGCTTGCCACTGGCGATCACCGCCATCTTGATGCGCGACGCCGGGTCGCGGCGAAGCGGCGCATCGATCACCAGCTCAGCCGGCACCCGGCCATGCGTTAGCGCCAGATACTCACGATGCACTTCTCGCGCAGCGATCATCCGACTGAGCGCTGTGACGGCCTCCAGCGTCTTGCCCACCACCATCAGGCCTGACGTGTACTTATCGAGCCGATGCACGATGCCAGCACGCGGCAGCGTCGCAGCGGTGGCGTGGTGGGCAAGCAGACCGTTGAGCACGGTGCCCGACCAATTGCCGGCTGCAGGATGCACGACCATGCCTGCGACCTTGTTCAGCACCAGCAGAGCCTCGTCCTCGTAAACGATGTCCAGGGGCAGCGACTCCGCACGAAAGGCACGGCTTTCCTCAGTGGGCTGCAACTCAATTTCGACTTCCTGACCGGCCTGAAGCTTGCGCGCGGCCGTGGTCATCGCCACGCCGTTGATACGCACGCAGCCGCGCTCGATCAAGCCCTGCAGGTGGTTCCGCGAGAACTCTGGCGCGAGTTCCACCAGCCACTTGTCCAGGCGTTGCGCATGCCCCGCGGCCTCCACCCGCCCCTGGCGAACCTCCGCCTGCTCAAGCTCGCGATCCATCTCGGCATCCGCACCCGTCACACCATCCTGGCCACACACCGGCTCAACCATATAATCCTGACTCCGTTTTCAGCTGAAGCTCGGTGCGAGCGCACCGGCAAGGGACCATGACAGATCAAAGCGTGCAGCGCCCCCTGGCCAATGCGGCCAAATCTTCGACTGCGCTGCGCTCACGACTCGCGTCGCTGATGACGGCCAGCCTGTTGGCTTTGCTGGCAGCCTGTTCCTCGACGCCGCCTGAAGATCCGAATTCCCAGGCTGCGCTGGAGAAATTGTACGAAGAGGCCAAGGCCGACATCACAAGCGGCAGCTTCGACCGCGCAATCAAGACACTGGAGCGCATTGAAGGCCGGGCTGCCGGCACACTGATGGGCCAGCAGGCAATGCTGGAACTGGCCTGGGCCCAATACCGCAGCGGTGAACGCGTGCAGGCCGTGGCCACGCTGGATCGCTTCCTGAAACTCAATCCATCGAGTGCTGCGGTCGACTATGCCTATTACATGAAGGGCATCGCCAACTTCAACGAGGATCTGGGGCTGTTCGGCCGCATTGCGCGCCAGGACATCTCCGAACGCGATCAGCAGGCCTCGCGCGACGCCATGCTGGCCTTCCGCCAGGTGGTGGAGCAGTTCCCGAATTCCAAGTACGCAGCCGACGCCCGCGTCCGCATCGACTACATCACCAACACGCTGGCAGCCTACGAGGTGCATGTGGCCCGCTATTACTTCCGTCGCGGCGCGTATGTGGCAGCGGCCAACCGTGCCCAGCAAGCGGTCAAGGAGTTCCAACGCGCACCTGCCGCCGAGGAGGCGCTTTATCTGATGGTTCAAAGCTATGACCGCCTGGGCCTGAAGCCGCTGCGCGACGACGCCGAGCGCGTCCTGCGCCAGAACTTCCCTGAAAGCAGCTACCTGGTGTCGGGCTTCAAGAGCGCCGAGCGCCCCTGGTGGAAGGTCTGGTAAGCCCAGCCGACTGCCATGCCGAAAGGCGCGTGAGGTTCACGCGCCTTTTTTCTTTTCTCACCTATCAGGCGTGGTCCTGAGCCAGCTCTCGAAGCCAGTCCAGCGCCTCGGCTTCGGTCTCCAGTGGCGTCATTGGCGGTAGCGCGGCGCGCAGGCGACGGCCGTAGTTCATGCCGGCCATCCGCGGATCACACACCACCAGCAGACCACGATCGCGCTCACTGCGGATCAGCCGACCGCCCCCCTGCTTCAAGGCAATGGCAGCCTCGGCAATGAAGAACTCCGCGAAGGCGTTGCGGCCCTGCGCTTCAAGGCGCTGCACCCGGGCTTCAACCAGGGGATCGTTGGGCGGCGGAAACGGCAGCTTGTCAATCAGCACGCACTGCAGATCGTCGCCGGGAACATCGATGCCCTCCCAGAAACTCGCCGAGCCCACCAGCACGGCACGGGGATCATCGATGAACTGCTGCAGCAGTTGGCGCTTGGGCGCCGTACCCTGGACCAGCACCCGGATCGCGTCCTGCGCCAAGGCCTCGTGCAAGGCTTCGCCAATCGTCTGCAGGGCGCGCAACGTCGTCGTCAGCACGAAGCTGCGTCCGCCGAGACTGCGCGCACAGCGGGCTGCCAGCGCAGCAACCTGCTGCGCATGTTCAGGCTCGTTGGGCTTGGGAAAGCGCCGCGGCACATAAAGGCGCGCATGGTTCGGATAGTCGAATGGACTACCCACGCGCAGCACCGTCGCATCATCCAACCCGGCCGGCTCGGTGAACCAGGAGAGGCGCTCGTCGTCACCCAGCGTGGCTGAGGTGAAGATCCAGGCCTTGGCCGGTCCTTCCAGTTGCTCCTGCATCGCCTGACGGATATCCAGCGGCGACTCCACCAGGCGCGCCTGCTGCGGGCTCAGGTCAATCCAACGCACCGCGCCATCCGCAGCCGGCTGCGCGAACAGGCGGGCCAATTCAGCCAACTGCTCGGCACGCTCGTGCAGCCGTACGAAATCCGGCGAGATTTCGGTGACGGTCGACAATGTCCGGACCGCCAAGTCGGCCAGCACCTCGACTTCCTGCAGCGCCGCAAGAAAGGCGGGCGTCTGCGCGCGTTCCTGCCAGCGCAGCTTGATCAGGCCGCGCACGTCTCGCCCGCCGCTAGCCAGCGCCCCAGCACAGGCCAGCCGCAACTCCCGCGCCGCCTTCTCGCATCGTGCCTGCAGACCCTGCCAATCCTGAAGGCCGCGCGCCTCAGACAAGCCCTGGGCCAGCACATCGCGCGCGAAATCGATCAGTTGCCCGGTGCCCAGCATGGTGCCGAGAAACTGCACCCCCGCTTCTGCCAACTGGTGAGCCTCATCGAACACCGCCACATCGACCGTCGGCAACAATTCCGCCACACCGCTGTCGCGCAAGGCCATGTCGGCGAAAAACAGGTGATGGTTGACCACCACCACATCAGCATCCATCGCGTCGCGCCTGGCCTTCACCACATGGCAGCCGCGAAACTCCGGGCATTCCGTGCCAAGGCAGTTGTCGCGCGTTGAACTGACGATGGGGATGATGGGCGATCGCTCATCCAGGCCCTCGATCTCGGCAAAGTCACCGCTGCGCGTCTGCTGCGCCCACTGCTCGATGCGGGCCAGCGCCATGACCGAGCGTCGATCAGGCAGCTCTGCCGTGTGGCGAGCGAGGTTCATGCGGTGCAGGCAAAGATAGCTGCCGCGCCCCTTGAGCAAGGCGATGCGCAAAGGCACCTGAAGCGCTTCGCACAGGCGGGGCAGATCGCGCAGGAACAGCTGATCCTGAAGGCTCTTGGTGGCGGTGCTGATCAGGGCCCGTCCACCGGACAGCAGCGCGGGAACCAGGTAGGCAAAGGTCTTGCCGACACCGGTCCCGGCCTCGACCACCAAAGTCTCGCGCCGTGCCACGGCCCGCGCCACGGCCATACTCATCTGGAGTTGGGCTTGTCTGGGCTTGTAGCCGGCGTCCGCGCGCGACAGTGGGCCGCCCAGATCGAAGGCCGCGGCCACCCACTGTTCAAGTTCGCTGAGATCGCTCTTCGCTTCGGCTTCGCTCAAATGGGATTGCCGCGCGGGCCCTCGTCGCTCATCGCTGATAAAGCCCGGCTTCAGGCCGGCTCGTCGGGTTCATTGGCCTGTTCGAGGCGCACAATCTGGTCGCGCAGCAACAAGCGCCGCTTCTTCAGTCGTCGCAGCGTCAGCTCATCGAGGGGCAGCTGCTGCGACAACTGATCGATCATCACGTCCAAATCAGCATGCTCCATGCGCAACTCGATCAGACGGCGCGACAGGGAGTGAAGTTGTTCGTCCATAAGTGGCCTGCACGGGCCTTTGCCTGAGGGGGTGGACGGGCTGCATGCCCGGACCGTCACCCTGGTGCGATTATAGTTTTCGACATGACCCGCAATACACCAGGCTTCAGACTCAATGCCGCGACAGGCACACATCGCGGTGATCGGCAGTATCAGCAGGATCAGGTCGAGGTGATCAGCCATCCCCGTGTGGCTGGCTGCGTGCTCGCCGTCGTGGCGGATGGCATGGGCGGCAAGAGCGGCGGGCGCAAGGCTGCTGACCAGGTGCTGCTGACGGCACACCAGCTTTTCGAGCGCTTCGTTCCCAGCGAGGAAAGCCCGGCCGAGCTGTTGGCCCAGCTCGCTGCAGAGGCGCATCTGATGATCAAGCTCACCGCACTGTCTGCCGAAGAAGAGCCGCACAGCACCCTGGCGGCATTTCTGATCACCGGCGGCCGCAGCTGCTACTGGCTGCACACGGGCGATTCAAGGCTGTACCACTTCAGGGGCACCGAGCTCCTGAAGCGCAGCCGCGATCACAGCTATGTGCAACGCCTGATCGACGAAGGCCAGCTGACCGAGGCTGAGGCCGAGGTGCATCCCCAGTCCAACCTGCTGACCGGATGCCTGGGCACCGAGCAAGAGCCCGTCCCCAGCCCCGATGTGATCGAGCGCCTGGAAGTCGGCGACACGCTGATGGCCTGCACCGACGGGCTGTGGCATTACTTCACGCCGCGTGAGCTCGGCACCGTGCTGCACAACCTGAGCCCCCGCGAGGCGGCCGAGTTGCTGGTCAGCAAGGCGCGCGAGCGTGCCCGCGGCAGCGGCGACAACCTGTCGCTGGCGATCGTCAGGGTCGAGGCGCTGAACTAGCGGGCGAGGACGCGCGCAGCGCAGCCAAGGCCGCAGCGCTCGGCAGCGGCAAGCTGGCGGCCGGCGGCTTGCCCTCGGCTGTCTTGCCGGATTTGCCAGCGTCATGGGCCTTCTCGGCCTGACGCTGCTCGATCTGCTGGCGCTGCTGCTGGCTGCGCAGGCGCTGGCTCTCGGCCCGTTCGGCGGCGCGCTGTACCGCCTGCTGCTGCCTTGCAAGCTCTGCAGCTTCGGCATCCTGACCGCCGGCACGGCTCGTCGGGCGCACTGGTGGCACCGACGCGGCAGGGGCCGCCGCGACCGCTGGCGCCATCTGCTGATGCGCGTCTCGCAACGCCGCGTCGCGCTGCTTGTCACGCACGCGCAACTCCTGGGCGTCAGCTCGCTCCTTGCGCTCCAGGTCGGCCAGCTCAACCTCACGGCGCTGCAGCGGCGCCAGAGCGGCGCTGCGTTCGCGCCGCGCAGCATCCTGGCAGCCCACCACATCGAAACGCCCCGCGCAGGCGACCCTGGCCTGCTCGGCCCGGGCCTCGATCTGACGACGCTGGGCAGCGAGCTGCGCGCGCTCGTCAGCCGCTGCCGGGGTGGCGCCAGTCCAGGCTGGTGTCGCCAGGACCAGCAGGGCCACCACGCAACAATGAATCGCTGGCCGCCTCATGTCAGCGAGGTATCCACTTCGCGCCGCTCCAGGGCCAGGTACTCGGACGACTGCATCTCCTGCAAGCGCGAGACGGTACGCGGGAATTCATGCGCCAGCGGGCCTTCGGTGTACAGCTGCTCCGGGGGCACAGCCGCCGAAATGATCAGCTTGACGCGCCGGTCATAGAGCACGTCCACCAGCCAGGTGAAGCGCCGTGCCTCGCTGGCCAGGCGCACCGGCATCTCAGGCACATCGGACAGGATCAAGGTGTGGAACTGTGACGCCAGCTCCAGGTAATCGTTCTGCGAACGCGGCCCGCCGCACAGTGTGCGGAAGTCAAACCAGACCACACCGCCGGCACGGCGTTGCGCACGCAGTTCACGGTGCTCGATGTAAAGCAGGGGGCTCTCATCGCGTGTTTCGGCGAGCGACTCGAAGGCCTGGGTCAGCGCGACATCGGCCTTGTCGTCGAGCGGGCAGTGATACAGCTCCACATGCTCCAGCGAACGCTGGCGATAGTCGGTGCCGTTGTCGACATTGATGACCTCCAGTTTCTGCTTCAACAGCTCGATGGCGGGCAGGATGCGGTCGCGATGCAGACCGTTGGGATAAAGCCCGTCAGGATGGAAGTTGGAGGTCGTGACGATGGAGACACGGTGCTTGAACATCGAATCCAGCAGCCTGTGCAGAATCATCGCGTCGGTCACGTCTGCCACATGGAACTCATCGAAACAGATAAGGCGGAAGCGCTTGGCGATGCGCTTGCCAAGCTCTTCCAGCGGATCGGCGATGCCCTTCAGGTCCTGCAGCTCGCGGTGCACCTCGCGCATGAACTCATGGAAGTGCAGCCGCGTCTTGCGCTTCAGTGGCACGGCCTGAAAGAAGCAGTCCATCAGGAAGCTCTTGCCGCGCCCGACACCGCCATACATGTAGACGCCACGCGGCAGCGGCGGACGCACCAGCAGTTTAGTCACGGCGTTACTGCGTCGCGCCAGATAGGCCAGCCATTCGTCATGACAGCGCTGCAAAGCGGCAACAGCGCGCAGTTGCGCCGGGTCGCTGACATAGCCGCGCTGGACGAGTTGCTCCTCGTACAAGCTCTCCACACCGCTCTTCACTGATCCCTGTTCGCTCATGCATCTATCCGGTTGCGTCCTGCGCGCTTGGCGCCATAAAGTTTGGCATCGGCCCGCGCGATGGCATGTTCAAACGCCTCACCGGGCGCCACCATCACCAGGCCGGCGCTGAGGGTGATGACGAGCCCCGGCGCATGACGGGACCAGTCATGGCTCTGGATGCGCTGGTGCAGCCGCTCAATCACCGCCAAGGCAGCACCCGTCTGCTGCTCGGCCAGCAGCACCGTGAACTCCTCACCGCCGTAGCGCGCGAGGCAGTCGGGCGCCCGTAAAGACTCAGCCATCAGCTGGGAGCATTGGCGCAGCACGATATCGCCGACCAGATGTGAGAACTGATCGTTGACCCGCTTGAAATGGTCGACATCCAGCATCGCCAGGGCAAAGCTCTCACCAGCATCCGAGAGATCGCGGTAAGCCTTTTCAAGGCCGCGCCGGTTGGCAACGCCGGTCAGGCCGTCGGTCAGCGCCTGCTGCCTGACCTCCTGCACATGGTGGGTGAGGCCGCGGTTGCGCTCACGCAGCTCGGCGTTCTCGAGCCGCATGGCCTGGTCGGAGACCCGGGCGCTGAGATCGGCAATCTGGGCATTCATGGCCGATAGCAGCACATGCACGGTCTTGGCATAGTGCTGACGTCCCAGCTCGAAAGCCTGCTCAAACTCATCGCGGAGCGCATGCAACTCACATCGCCGCAGCAACTCCCGGCTGGCATGCGGCGCAGCGATCTGTGTCGAGAGCACGAGGGCCTCATCGGCACATTGCCGCGCGGCCTCGGCCTCGCCGAGTTGTTTCAACACAGCCGCCAGACGCAGTTGCACATCGCGGCGCGCCACCAGCGTCGCGTTGGGCTGGCCCACCGCGGCTTCGCTCAACAACTCGCGTGCTTCAGCCAGGCGCCCAAGGCGGGCAAACAGGCCGCCAGCGAACTCGCAATACCGCATGCGCGCGAACGGCGTGCCCAGTGAGCGCGCCAGCGTCGACAACTCAGGTTCATGCCCCAGCAACTCGAAACGCAGGCGGTGGCTTTCAACACCGTTGAGCCACGCGGCCTGGTCCATCGCATCAAGCCCGGTGGTGCAGTGGTTGAACAGGGACCAGAAGCGCAGGGCATCAGTCTCGCTGACTGCAAGTGCCTGGCGCGAAGCTTCCAGTGCCTGCTCAAACATCCCCAGCGCTCGATAGCTCAGCAGCAGGCAGGTGTAGACCAGGCGTCGCGTCAGCGCTGGCATGCCCGGGTCGACAAAGCGGATGGCAGCGTCGACCGCCAACACCGCTTCCGCCGGGCGGTCATCCTCGGCGAGCGCTGACGCCTGCACCGCCCAGCCGGAAGCGCCGAGCGCCCTGTCATCCAAGGAACTGCCAAGCTCGAGCACACGCTGACCCCACTGGATCGACTCGGGCCGCCGGCGCATATTGCCGAACAGACGTGCCAGGATCAGGGCCGCTTCAGCCTCGCCGCGGGTTTCGCCGCGCGCCTGACAATCTGCCACCAGGTCAAGCCCGAGCCGCTCGACGTCCGCATAACGGCCGTCGAGCAAGGCTTGCCTTGCCGCTTCCAGCCGCGCCTCGGTCTCAGCCAGCACTGGCTGTCCCGTGGCGGTCGGCTGCAAGCTCATGCAGACACTTCAGAAGTTCAGCGTGCGCTTGTCGACCGCGAGCGCAGCCTCCTTGGTCGACTCCGACAGCGAGGGATGCGCGTGACAGATGCGCGCGATGTCCTCGGCCGAGGCTTTGAACTCCATCGCCACCACCGCTTCCGAGATCAGCTCGGAGGCCATCGGGCCGATGATGTGCACGCCCAGGATTTCGTCGGTCTTGGCGTCAGCCAGGAACTTGACGAAGCCGTTGGTGTCGCCCAGCGCACGCGCGCGGCCGTTCGCCAGGAAGGGGAATTGGCCGGCCTTGTAAGCCACGCCGTCAGACTTCAGCTGCTGCTCGGTGCGGCCGACCCAGGCGATCTCGGGGCTGGTGTAGATGACCCAGGGGATGGTGTTGAAGTTCACATGCCCATGCTGGCCGGCGATGCGCTCGGCCACGGCCACGCCCTCTTCCTCGGCCTTGTGCGCCAGCATCGGGCCGCGCACCACATCGCCCACCGCCCAGACATTGGGCAGGTTGGTCTTGCAGTTTTCGTCCACCACGATGGCGCCGCGCTCGTCGAGCTTCAGGCCCACCGCGTCGACGTTCAGGCCGATGGTGTTGGGCACGCGGCCGATCGAGACGATCAGCTTGTCCACTTCCAGCGTCTGGGCTTCGCCCTTGGCATTGGCGTATGCGACGCTAACACCCTTCTTGCCCGTCTTGACTTCACTGATCTTGACGCCCAGCTCGATGTTCAGGCCCTGCTTCTTGAAAAGCTTGGCCGCTTCCTTGGCCACGCCTTCATCGACGGCAGCCAGGAAAGTCGGCAGACCTTCCAGGACCGTGACCTCGGCGCCCAGACGGCGCCAGACCGATCCCATCTCCAGGCCGATCACGCCGGAGCCGATCACGCCCAGCTTCTTGGGCACGGTGCCCAGGCGCAGCGCGCCGTCGTTGGACAGGATGTTCTCTTCGTCGAAGGCCGCGCCGGGCAGCTGGCGGGCGTTCGAGCCGGTGGCGACGATCACATGCTTGGCGACGATCACTTCCTCGCCGGCCTTGATCTCATAGCCACTGTCCTTGGCGGCGACGAAGCTGCCGCGGCCATGGAAGAACGTGACCTTGTTCTTCTTGAGCAGGTAGAGGATGCCGTCGTTATTCTGCTTCACCACGGCGTCCTTGCGGGCGACCATCTTGGCGACATCCATCTTGATGTTGTCAGCCGTGATGCCGTGATCGGCGAAGTGGTGGTTGGCGTGCTCGAAGTGCTCGCTGGACTGCAGCAGTGCCTTGGACGGAATGCAGCCGACGTTGGTGCAGGTGCCACCCGGTGCCGGGCCGCCCTTTTCATTCTTCCACTCGTCGATGCAGGCGGTGTTGAAACCCAGCTGGGCCGCGCGGATCGCCGCGATATAGCCGCCGGGGCCTCCGCCGATGACGACGACGTCAAATTGCTTGGTGCTCATGAACTCGTCTCCGGCTTAGATATCAAAGAGAAGACGAGCCGGATCTTCCAGCGCTTCCTTCATCGTGACCAGACCAAGGACGGCCTCGCGACCATCGATGATGCGGTGGTCATAGGACATCGCCAGATAGTTGATCGGGCGCACCACCACCTGGCCGTTCTCGACCACGGCGCGGTCCTTGGTCGCGTGCACGCCCAGGATGGCCGACTGCGGCGGGTTGATGATGGGGGTCGACAGCATCGAGCCGAAGGTGCCGCCGTTGGAGATCGAGAAGGTGCCGCCGGTCAGGTCGTCCAGCGAGATCTTGCCTTCCTTGGCCTTCTGGCCGAATTCGGCAATCTTCTTCTCGATGTCGGCGAAGCTCAGCTGGTCGGCATTGCGAATGATGGGCACGACCAGACCGCGCGGCGAGCCGACGGCGATGCCGATGTCGAAGTAGCCGTGATAGACGATGTCGTTGCCGTCCACCGAGGCGTTCAGCACCGGATACTTCTTCAGCGCAGCGACTGCGGCCTTGACGAAGAAGCTCATGAAGCCCAGCTTGACGCCGTGTTCCTTCTCAAACTTCTCCTGGAACTTCTTGCGCATCTCCATCACCGGCGCCATGTTCACTTCATTGAACGTGGTCAGGATGGCGTTGGTCGCTTGCGATTGCAGCAGACGCTCGGCCACACGGGCACGCAGGCGCGTCATGGGCACGCGCTGCTCGGGGCGGTCACCCAGATTGACGGCAGCCGGTGCGGCGACAGCCGGCAGCGGCTTGGCGACCGACGCGGCGACAGGCGCCGCGACCGGTGCGGGCACCGCGGCCTTGGCACCACCGGCCACAGCAGCCAGCACGTCACCCTTGGTCACGCGGCCATCCTTGCCGGTGCCGGCGACATCGCCGGTCGACAGGCCGTTGTCGGCCAGCAGCTTGGCAGCGGCCGGCATGGCGACGTCACCCTTGCCGGCAGTTGCGGGAGCCGCTGCAGCAGGCGCAGCAGCAGGTGCTGCAGCGACAGCCGGTGCGGCGGCCACGGCGCCAGCCTTGCCTTCGCTGTCGATACGGGCGATGACTTCTTCGCTGACAACACTGGAGCCATCCGCCTTGACGATCTCGGCCATCACACCAGCGCTGGGGGCCGGCACTTCCAGCACCACCTTGTCGGTCTCGATCTCGACCAGGATCTCGTCGATGGCGACAGCCTCGCCGGGCTTCTTCTTCCAGGTCAGCAGCGTGCCTTCAGCCACGGATTCAGACAGTTGGGGAACTTTGACTTCTACGATTGCCATGATGTTGTTTCTCTCTCGGTTTTGGTAAACCGGAGCCTCGCGCCTGCCGGCTGGACGCACCCGATCAGGGTGCGCACGGCCGGAGTTATGACGGCGCGACAGCGTCCGTCATAACGTTATTTGGTGAGGATGAAGCCCTTGAGCTTGCCGAAAGCCTGGTCCAGCAATGCCTTCTGCTGGTCCTGGTGCAGGTGCGCATAGCCGACAGCCGGCGAGGCCGAGGCCGGACGACCAGCGTAGCCAAGCTTCTGGCCGTCGGCCATGTTCTCGTGCACATAGTGCTGCACGAAGAACCAGGCGCCCTGGTTCTGCGGCTCGTCCTGGCACCAGACGATCTCCGCCAGGTTCGGGTACTTCTTCAGCTCAGCGGCGAAGGCCTTGTGCGGGAAAGGATAGAGCTGCTCGACGCGGACGATGGCCACGTCGCTCGACTTCTTCTCTTCGCGCTTCTTGACCAGGTCGTAGTAGACCTTGCCCGAGCAGGCGATCACGCGCTTGACCTTGCTGGCGTCGATGTCGGCGCTCTGCTCGCCAATGACGGTCTTGAACTCGCCCTTGGTGAAGTCCGACAGCGGCGAGGTCGCGTCCTTGTTACGCAGCAGCGACTTCGGCGTCATGATGACCAGCGGCTTGCGGAACATGCGTAGCTGCTGACGACGCAGCAGGTGGAAAATCTGCGCAGCCGAAGTCGGCTGCACCACCTGCATATTGTTGTCGGCGGCCAGCTGCATGAAGCGCTCCAGACGCGCCGAGCTGTGCTCCGGGCCCTGGCCTTCGTAGCCGTGTGGCAGCATCAGCGTCAGGCCATTGGAGCGGCCCCATTTCACTTCACCGGAAGCGATGAACTGGTCGATCACGACCTGCGCGCCGTTGACGAAGTCGCCGAACTGGGCTTCCCAGATCGTCAGCGTCACCGGATCGGCAGAGGCGTAACCGTATTCGAAGCCCAGCACCGCCTCTTCGGAGAGGATGGAGTCGATCACGACGAAAGGTGCCTGGCCTTCAGCGACGTTCTGCAGCGGGATGTAGGTGCCTTCGTCGAACTTCTCGCGGTTCTGATCGTGCAGCACGGCATGGCGGTGCACGAAGGTGCCGCGACCGCAGTCTTCGCCCGACAGACGCACCGGATAGCCGGAGGCAACCAGGGAGGCGAAGGCCATGTGTTCGCCCATGCCCCAGTCCACGTTGATCTCGCCACGGCCCATCGCGGCGCGGTCAGCGATGACCTTCTCGACCAGGCTGTGCGGTTTGAAGTTGGCGGGGATGGTGGTGATCTTCTCGGCCAGGCGCTTGAACTCGGCCACCGGCAGCGCGGTATCACAGCTGTCGGTCCACTTCTTGCCCAGGTACGGCGACCAGTCGGTTGCGTACTTGCTCTTGAAGTTGGTCAGCACCGGGTCCACCGTGTGGCGGCCTTCGTCCATCGCGGCACGGAAGGCCTTGACCATGGCATCGGGGCCGTCCGCAGGCAGCACGCCCTGGGCAACGAGCTTGTCGCCATACAGCTTGCGCGTGCCCGGATGCTGGGCGATCTTCTTGTACATCAGCGGCTGGGTCAGCGCCGGCGTGTCTTGCTCGTTGTGGCCCAACTTGCGGAAGCAGACGATGTCGACGACGACGTCCTTCTTGAACTGCTGGCGGTATTCCAGAGCCAGCTGCGTGCACAGCACGACGGCTTCCGGATCGTCGCCATTCACGTGCAGCACGGGCGCCTCGATCATCTTGACCACGTCCGAGCAGTACAGCGTCGAGCGGGTGTCGCGCGGGTCCGAGGTGGTGAAGCCGATCTGGTTGTTGATCACCAGATGCACCGTGCCGCCGGTGAAATAGCCGCGTGTCTGGGCCAGCGCCAGCGTCTCCATCACCACGCCCTGGCCGGCGAAGGCCGCATCGCCGTGCACCAGCACCGGCAGCACCTGAGCGCCGTCTTTGTCGCCGCGGCGATCCATACGCGCCTTGACCGAGCCCTCGACCACCGGGTTGACGATCTCAAGGTGCGAAGGGTTGAAGGCCAGTGACAGGTGGACCGGGCCGCCAGGGCTGGTCACGTCGCTAGAGAAACCCTGGTGGTACTTGACGTCACCTGCCGGCAGGTCTTCCGGCGCCTTGTGCTCGAACTCGGCGAACAGGTCCTTGGGCATCTTGCCCAGCGTATTGACCAGCACGTTCAGGCGTCCGCGGTGGGCCATGCCGATCACGATTTCCTGCACGCCCTTGGCGCCGGCAGTCTGGACCAGCTCGTCCATCGAGGCGATGAAGCTCTCGCCGCCTTCCAGCGAGAATCGCTTCTGGCCCACATACTTGGTGTGCAGATAGCGCTCCAGGCCTTCGGCTGCGGTCAGGCGGTCGAGGATGTGCTTCTTCTTCTCGGGCGTGAAGCCGGGCTTGGAGCGGATGGCTTCCAGTCGCTCCTGCCACCAGCGCTTCTCGATCTGATCAGTGGTGTGCATGTACTCGGCGCCGATGGAGCCGCAGTACGTTTCACGCAAGGCCTGCACGATTTCGCGCAGGGTCATGTTCTCAGCCTTGCTGAAATAGGTGTTCGTGGCACTGAACGAGATGTCCATATCGGACTCGCTCAGGTCATAGAAGCCCGGCTCCAGCTCGGGAATCTTGGGGCGCTCGGTGCGCTTGAGCGGGTCCAGATCGGCCCAGCGCGAGCCGACATTGCGGTAGGCGGCGATCAGCGACTGCACATGCACCTGCTTGCGTGCAACGGCGAGGTCGGTACCGGAGGCCTTGTTGCCGAAGGCATTGGCCTTGGCTCGCTGTGCAAAGGACTCGATCACGGGCGCATGGGCCACATCGCGCGAGTCAGTGCCATCAGTGGCAGGCACATGCTGCAAGGCGTCGAAGTAAGCCCGCCAGTTGTCGGGCACGGAGCCGGGATTGTCGAGGTAGGCCTCGTACATTTCCTCGACATACGGGGCATTGCCCCCGAACAGGTACGAGTTAGACCTGTATTGCTGCATCATTTTCGCTCACCTCTCACCCCGGTTTCCAGGGCTTTGGCTGGTTGACAAACCTTCCGCGACACGGCTCGACCGGTTGGCGGATTGCGACCCGCCTTCACTGTTGCCAGAAAAGGGGACGGGAAGGACCAATAGTTCCAAGGCCTGCACTGTAGCACCCACGGCTGACGTCACGTATACGCAGTACTACAGCGTTGTCGGCACAAATCGACGCCGCTGAAGCCGTCTGATGATGCGTGCTGTGGCGCCTGTCCGGTTCGTTGTGCCAGGTCTTGCTGCAACAAGACCGACCTGCAGCGGATATCCAATAGCAAACGTTTGCCACGTGAATGAGCCTGCCCTAAACTCTGTCTGCGGCCCTGCCCCACGATTGAATGGCGCGGCTGCGGGACGTCCAGGAGATCCCATGCAAGTCAAAGTCGTTGACTACCGCGCGGCCGACGCCGCCGAGCAATTCACCCGCTCCCTGCACGAGACCGGCTTCGGCGTGCTCGTGAACCATCCGATCCAGCAGGCGCTGGTCGAGAAAATCTACGCCGACTGGCTGAGTTTCTTCAACGGTCAGAGCAAGCACGATTTCGCCTTTTCCAAGGAGAAGCAGGACGGCTACTTCTCCACTGAGATTTCAGAGACGGCCAAGGGCTTCACCCAGAAGGACATCAAGGAGTACTTCCACGTCTACCCCTGGGGCCGCATCCCGGAGCAACTCAGAGCCGATGCGATGAGCTACTACGAGCAGGCCAACTCGCTGGCTGCAGAGTTGCTGTCCTGGGTTGAGCGCTACACACCGCCAGCCATTTCCGAGCACTATCGCGAACCCCTATCCCAGATGATCCGTGATAGCCAGCAAACCCTGCTGCGCGTGCTTCGCTACCCGCCGCTAACTGGCCTTGAGCCCGCCGGGTCTCTGAGGGCCGCCCCCCACGGCGACATCAATCTGCTCACCATCCTGCCCGCTGCCAACGAGCCCGGCCTGCAGGTCCTGGGAACGGATGGGCAGTGGTTCGACGTGCCCTGCGACTTCGGCACGCTGATCATCAACATCGGCGACATGCTGCAAGAAGCTTCGCAGGGCTACTACCCGTCGACCCAGCACCGGGTGGTGAATCCCACTGGCGAAGGCGCGAAACGCAGCCGCGTGTCTTTGCCCCTGTTCCTGCACCCGCGCGACGAAGTGGTGCTGTCGGACCGCTACACAGCTCACAGCTACCTCGAAGAGCGCCTGCGCGAACTGGGCGTCAAGAGCTAAGGCTCGCACAGCTGTCCTAAAGTGACGCATGCCCAAGTCACGCGGACCGCAGATCATCCACATCCAGCCGGAAGCCCCGGCCAAACCCGCTGTCGGCCAGCCCTGCAACGGCTGCGGCCTGTGCTGCCTGGCTGAGCCCTGTCCCGTCGGCGTGGTGTTGAGCCGCCGGCGGCACGGTGCCTGCGTGGCCCTGCGATGGCTGCCGATGGAGCGCCGCTACAGTTGCGGCGTCATGCGCTGGCAGGGCCAATCGACCGTGACACGCCTGCTGGAGCGTCCGTTACGCGCCTGGATGGCGCGCATGATCGCGGCCGGGCAGGGCTGCGATGCCACGCTTGAGGCTGAGGTACCAAAGGCAGCAGAGGAGCCCTGATCCAAGGCTGCGGGCAAGTCACTAGAAACGCCAACAGCCGATGCCGCTAGGATCACCACTCCCTACTGAAACCCTCGGAGTGAGCCTCGATGAACCACAAGCTCAAGCTGGCAACGCTGTCTCTTGCTCTCGGCCTGATGGCCGCCACGTCGGCTCAGGCCGTGCCACTGCGCTGGGCTGCGCAGAATGACATCCTGACGATGGATCCGCACTCGCAAAACCATGCGACGACCAATGCGATCCTGATGCATGCCTATGAAGGCCTGACACGCTACAGCAGCAAGTACGAAGTCGAACCCGCACTGGCCACCAAGTGGACCTACATCAACCCCACGCAGGTGCGATTCGAACTGCGCAAGGGCGTGAAGTTTCACGACGGCTCTGCCTTCACCGCCGACGACGTGGTGTTCTCCTTCGGCCGCATCAAGCAGCCGCAGGGCACGATGCAGATCTACGTCACCGGCATCAAGGAAGTGAAGAAGATTGACAGCCACACGATCGACCTGATTCTGGAGGCGCCGAACCCGATCCTGCTGCGCAACATCATCGACTTCCGCATCATGAGCAAGGCCTGGGCGGAGAAGAACAACTCCGTCAATACCCAGGACTACAAAGCCAAGGAAGACAACTTCGCTTCGCGCAATGTGATGGGCACCGGCGCTTATCGCATCACCGGCTGGCAGCCTGACCAGAAGGTCTCGATGGTGCAGAACCCCGAGTGGTGGGACAAGGCCCGCGCCAGCAACATCTCTGAAGTGAGCTACCTGCCGATCAAGTCTGACCCGACCCGAGTGGCCGCCCTGCTGTCAGGCGATGTGGATCTGCTGACCGACCTGCCGACCCAGGACGTGGCCCGGCTGAAGGCTGACCCCAAGCTGAAGATCATCGAAGGCCCTGAAGTCCGCACCATCTTCTTCGCGATGGACCAGGGCAGCGATGAACTCAAGGGCTCCAGCGTCAAGGGCAAGAACCCCTTCAAGGACAAGCGTGTGCGCGAGGCCATGAACGTCGCCATCGACCGCGAGGCCATCAAGCGCACCATCATGCGCGGCCTGTCGATTCCGGCCGCCATCATGGTGGCCCCGGGCGTCAACGGCAACACGCCTGACATTGATCAGCCGATCAAGGCTGATGTGGAGAAGGCAAAGAAGTTGATGGCCGAAGCTGGCTATCCGGACGGTTTCGACGTGCAGCTGAACTGCCCGAACAACCGCTACGTCAACGACGAGGAAGTCTGCCAGGCCGCAGTCTCGATGTGGGCCAAGATCGGCATCAAGGCACGATTGGTCGCCACCCCGATGGCGCAGCACAGCCTGACGTTCCAGAAGTTCGAAACGTCGCTGTACATGCTGGGCTGGGGCGTCACCACCTACGACGCGCAGTACGCACTGCAGTCGCTGGTGCGCACCAAGACGACGGGCGCCGACGGCAACTTCAATTACTCGAAGGTCAGCGACGCCAAGATCGACCAGCTGGTCGATGCGATGAAGACCGAGACAGATGTTCCCAAGCGCAACGCCATGATCAAGGAAGCGCTGCTGCGCACCCGTGACGAGCACCTGTTCGTGCCGCTGCACCACCAGATGCGCCCCTGGGCCATGCGCGCCAATGTGCAGACCGTGCATCGCTCGGACGACCGCCCGGAAGCCCGCTTCACCAGCATCAAGTAAGCGTCCTGCGCGTTTGAACAGAAAGCCGCCTTCGGGCGGCTTTCTTCATGTGCGCTCAGCATGAGCGCACTCTTGCGGGTGCAAGTCCCGCCGTAAGTTGATCACAGCGAACGAAGCGAAGCGCAACTGCACGAGGGCGACCG
>NZ_JBILQK010000141.1:0-6036 GCF_044373315.1 Roseateles sp.
CGCTGGCCTATGCCGGACAGCAGCTGATGAGTGGCCTCGGCCTGGTGGCCCTGGCCCTGGCCCTGTTTGCCGTGATCGACGTGCCGCTGCAGCGTCATCTCTTTCTGAAGCGCCTGCGCATGTCGCACGAAGAGGCGAAGAAGGAGATGAAGGAGCAGGAGGGCAATATGGAGATCAAGGCCAAGATGCGCGCCAAGATGCGCGAGATGGCCAAGCGTCGCATGCTCGCCGCTGTACCGCAGGCCGACCTGGTGGTGATGAACCCGACCCACTATGCGGTCGCGCTCAAGTACGAGGAAGGCAAGATGGCTGCGCCCAAGGTTGTGGCCAAGGGTGCCGACCTGCTGGCCATGAAGATCCGCGATCTGGCCACCGACGCCAAGGTGCCGGTGCTGCAGTCGCCAGTGCTGGCGCGTGCGCTCTATGCCCATGCCGAGCTGGACCGCGAAATTCCCGCAGCCCTGTTTGCCGCCGTGGCGCAGGTGCTGGCCTATGTCTATCAGCTCAAGGCCGCGATGGCCGGCCGTGGCACGACGCCTGTCATGCCCAACCCGCCGGTTCCGCCTGAGCTTGACCCGCACAACAAGCCGGTGGCCAAGCGCGACGGCGACGACGCTCTGGAGGATGAGGCATGAATGCGCTGATGGCCCAAGTGCAGGCTTTGCTGGGTCCGCGTGCCGCGGTCATCAGCGCCCTGGGAGCACCGCTGGCGGTGATCCTGGTGCTGTCGATGATGGTGCTGCCGCTGCCGCCCTTTGTGCTCGACTTGTTCTTCACCTTCAACATCGCCATGGCCATCATGGTGATGATGGTGGCCTCGCACATGGTGCGTCCGCTGGACTTCGCTGCCTTCCCGACGGTGCTGCTGCTCACCACGCTGATGCGCCTGTCGCTCAACGTCGCCTCCACCCGGGTGGTGCTGCTCGAAGGCCATACCGGGCCGGGCGCGGCGGGACAGGTGATCGAGGCCTTCGGCCACTTCCTGATCGGCGGCAATTTCGCGGTCGGCCTGATCGTGTTCGCGATCCTGGTGGTGATCAACTTCATTGTGGTCACCAAGGGTGCCGAGCGCATCGCCGAGGTCGGCGCGCGCTTCACGCTGGATGCAATGCCTGGCAAGCAGATGGCGGTGGACGCCGACCTGAACGCCGGTCTGATCGATGAGAAAGAGGCCAAGCGCCGCCGCGCCGAACTCAGCGACGAAGCGGACTTCTTCGGCTCCATGGACGGTGCCAGCAAGTTCGTGCGCGGTGACGCGATCGCCGGCATCCTGATCCTGGTCATCACCATCGTCGGTGGATTCATCATCGGCGTGGTTCAGCATGGACTGTCGGCCGGGCAGGCTGCGGATGCCTACGTGCTGCTGGCGGTCGGCGATGCGCTGGTGGCGCAGATCCCCGGCCTGCTGATCTCGGTGGCTGCCGCCATGGTGGTGTCGCGCGTCGGCAAGGACAAGGACATCGGCTCGATGATCGGCCGCCAGGTCTTCGGCTCGGTCAAGTCGCTGGCCATCACGGCCGGCGTGATCGGTCTGCTGGGCGTGATCCCGGGCATGCCACATATGGTCTTCCTGTTGATCGCAGGCGGGCTGGGCTATGCCGCCTGGTGGCTGCGTCGCAAGGAACAGGCGGCCGAGGCGGCCGCCAAGGCGCCGGCCCTGCCGAGCGCTGCCTCGCCGGAGGCCAATGTCGAGGCCAGCTGGGACGATCTGGTGCCAGTGGACACGCTGGGCCTGGAAGTTGGCTACCGCCTGATCACCCTGGTGGACAAGAGCAAGGAAGGCGATCTTCTCAGCCGGATCAAGGGCGTTCGCCGCAAGTTCGCGCAGGAAGTCGGCTTCCTGCCGCCTTCGGTGCATATCCGTGACAACCTGGAATTGCGACCCAGCCAGTACCGCATCACGCTGCGCGGTGCGGTCATCGGTGAGGCCGAGGCCTTCCCCGGCATGTGGCTGGCGATCAATCCGGGCCATGCCAGCCAGAAGCTGATCGGTACCCAAACCACCGACCCGGCCTTCGGCCTGCCGGCGGTGTGGATCGAGGATCGCCAGCGGGATATGGCCCAAATGGCGGGATTTACCGTGGTTGATTGCTCGACCGTCGTGGCGACCCATCTTTCACACTTGATGCAAGTCCACGCGGCCCGTCTCCTGGGTCGGGTGGAGACCCAGCAGCTGGTGGAACACCTCACCAAGCAGGCCCCGCAACTGATCGAAGACGTGATACCCAAAATGGTCGGCATCGCCACACTGCAAAGAATTCTCCAGCTGCTGCTGGAAGAGGGCGTGCACATCCGCGACATGCGTTCCATCGTCGAGTCCATCGCCGAGAACGCCGCCGTGGTCAGCGACCCGGCCGAACTGGCCCGCCGTATCCGTACCCACATCGCTCCGGCCATCGTGCAGCAGATCTACGGCCCGGTGAAAGAGCTGGATGTGATCGCGCTGGAGCCGGAGCTGGAACGCCTGGTGACCCAGGCCCTGAATTCGCCCCATGGCGCTGCGCTCGATCCAGGCGTGGCCGACACGCTGGCGCGCAGTGCCGCAGAGACCAGTCAGACGCAGGAAGACCGCGGTGTGCCGGCCTGCCTGCTGGTGCCGGATGCGATCCGCGCACCGATGGCCCGCCTGCTCAAGCGTGCCGCGCCGCGCCTGAAGGTGCTGGCGCACAGCGAGATTCCTGAAACCCACACCATCCGCATCGGCTCGATCATTGGAGGCACGGCATGAATGTGAAGCGCTTTACCGCCCGTACCTCCCGGGAGGCCATGGCCCTGGTTCGCCAGGCCTTTGGCGACGATGCCGTCGTGCTGTCCAACAAGCCTTGCGCCGAAGGCGTCGAGGTGCTGGCGATGGCTCCCGAGGGCATGTCCCAGATCGAAAAAGTGGCCGCGCAGGCGCCCAAGGTCAGCGCGCCCAGCCGCGTGCAGGCCCGCCCGGCTGCGGCTGCGCAGGCGCCCGCCGCCAAGTCCGGCCGACTGGCCGAGCGTGCGGCCCGCCAGGTGCCCAATGTCGACGTCAATGACGATGTGCAGGCGCTGGCGATGAGCACCTTGTCCTTCCAGGACTATGTGCGCGAGCGCATGCTGAAGCGCCGCCAAGCCGAACTCAGCGGCCGCACCGAACCCAGCCTGGATGCCGCGACTGCTGCTGCGCAGCAGCCGGAACTGCCACCCGAGGGCGTGGCTTCGCTGGCGACCTTGCGCAAGCAGCGCGCTGAAGCGGCGATGCAGGCCATGGCACCGCGCCGCCCTGAATCCAGCCCGCCACCCGCCCCGGCACGCTCGGCACCGCCGGTGCTGCGTGACGAGATCCGCGTGCCACAGGGCACCCGGTCGCGCGAGATGCCCGATCTGGCCAGTGCGCCTGGACGCCGCGACCAGCAGGACATGATGAACGAGCTGCGTTCGATGAAGGGCCTGATCGAGGAGCGCTTTGGCGCCCTGGCCTTCATGGAGAAGCTGCAGCGTCAACCCGCTCAGGCCCGCCTGACCCAGAAGCTGCTGGATGTGGGCTTCTCGCCCGCCCTGGTGCGCAAGCTGGCGGAAGGCCTGCCGGCCGACTTCAAGCAGGGTGCGCCTGACGAGACGGCCTGGGCCGCCAATGTGCTGGCGCGCAACCTGATCACCGATGAGAACAATCCGCCGCTGGAAGAGCAGGGCGGCGTGTTCGCGCTGATCGGCTCCACCGGCGTGGGCAAGACCACGACGACGGCCAAGATTGCCGCTGCCTTCGCCACCCGCCACGGTGCGAGCCAGCTGGGCTTGATCACGCTGGACGCCTATCGTGTCGGCGCTCATGAGCAGCTGCGCGCTTATGGCCGCATCCTCGGCGTGCCGGTTCACACCGCCCACGACCGCACTTCGCTGGAAGATCTGCTGGATCTGCTGGCGGGCAAGAAGATGGTGCTGATCGATACCGCCGGCATGGCGCAGCGCGACAGCCGCACGACTGAGTTGCTGGACATGTTGTCGCACCGCAGCCTGCGCAAGATCCTGGTGCTGAACGCTGCCCAACAGGGCGAGACCATCGAAGACGTGGCCTTGGCCTGGCGCGCTTCCGAGTGCCAGGGCGTGGTGCTGTCCAAGATCGACGAGGCTGTCAAGCTGGCGCCGGCACTGGATACGCTGATTCGCCACAAGCTCAAGGTGCTGGGTGTCACCAATGGCCAGCGCGTGCCGGAAGACTGGCACCGCCTGTCGGCTCCGGCGCTGGTGCAACGGGCGCTTCGCAGTACGGCCGCCGCGGCCTGGCGCATGGACAGCGCCGACATCAATCTGATCTTCGCCGGCGGTCCTGCGCTGGCTGCCGCCCAGCCTTCGGCTCTGGGCGCTTTCTGACCCCGAAGAGACAGCCACCATGCGTGACGCCTTCCGCCCCAATCCCGTGCAAGACCAAGCCGATGGTCTGCGCCGCTTGTTCGCCAGTTCCCGCGTGCGCTACATCCCGGTTCTGAGCAACCCGCATGTGCTGAGCTCGGGCGTCCTGCTCGAAGGCCTGTGCGCCGCCTTTGCCGAGCTGGGCCTGCACACGCTGGTGGTCGACGCTGGCGAGATGTCGCCGCAGCCGACTGAACTGGCACAAGTGGACCTGGGGGCCTGCGTCGAACACCTGTCCGCGCATGTTTCCTATCTGGCCGCACGCGGCTTGCCGCTGCGCCACATCAATGCCCATGGCTCAGCGGCCCAGTTCCTGGAAGTGGTGGCCGATGCCGCACCGTTCGCCGATGTCGTGCTGCTGCATGCCAGCGCTGCCGAGCTGGCGCGCATGGTGGCCAGCCGCGAGGTGCGCCCGGTGCTGCTGGCCGACACCGATGCCCAGAGCGTCACGCATGCCTATGCCGGCATGAAGTGGCTGTCGCAGCGCGCCGGCCTGATGGTCTACAGCCTCTTGATGGCCTGCCCGCCTCAGCTGCGTCTGGCCGAACGGATTGCCCAGCAGATCAGCTCCTGTGCCGACGGTTTCCTCGGTGCGGTGCTGCGCGACTGGGCCTGCATGGATCCGCGCCAGCCGGCATCAGCGCCGATGGCACCCGAGTTGCGCTACCTGGCCCGCGAGTTGCTGATGGCGGCGCCCCCCGGGGCGATGCTGGAGGCGCCGGCCGATGCGATGCCGCTGCGTCCGCTGCTGCGCAAGTCCCGTGCCGACGCTGTCGCTGCCCTCTGAAAAGCCGCTGGAGCTGATCATGTATACCGCCAAAGGTCGCCTCGATAACTCCTCCCTGATCCGCCAGCACAGCCCGCTGGTGCGACGGCTGGCTCATCAGATGATCGCCAAGCTGCCGGCCAATGTGGAGCTGGACGATCTGATCCAGGTCGGCCTGATCGGCCTGACTGATGCGCTGTCGCGCTTCGATGCAGCGCAGGGCGTGCAGTTCGAGACCTTCGCCACCCAGCGCATCCGTGGCGCCATGCTCGACGAATTGCGCGGCGGTGACTGGATGAGCCGCGGCACGCGCCGCCAGCAGCGTTCGATCGAGAGCGCCGTGCACAAGCTGGAACAGCGCCTGGGCCGCGCGCCTCAGGAAAGCGAGATTGCCGCCGAGATGGGGATGAGCCTGGGCGAGTACCAGGACCTGCTGTCCAAGGTTCGCGGCACACAGCTGGTGTTTCTGGAAGACATGTCCGGCGACGAAGGCGACGAGGACTACCTCGACCGCCACGTGGCCGACGAGTCCTGCAATCCGATGGCCATGCTGCAGGACCACCGCATGCGTGAAGCCCTGGTGGCTGCCATCAAGAACCTGCCAGAGCGCGAGCAATTCGTCATGTCCATGTATTACGAACATGACATGAACCTGAAAGAGATTGCTGCTGTCTTAAAAGTCACAGAGTCCCGCGTTTGCCAGCTGCACAGCCAGGCGATTGCGCGCTTGCGCGTTAAGCTCCGCGACTGGTGAGGACCCCGGAAGCGGCCGCAATGAGCCGCACGGTCGCCAGGAGACAAGGACCATGTTTGATCGCTTGCGTGGGCGCAGCTTGCCAACGAGTGAGCCAGCGCCTCTGACGGAGTCGGCAGGTTTGGAGCGCGCTGCGCTC
>NZ_JBILQK010000142.1:0-6013 GCF_044373315.1 Roseateles sp.
CGGCTGAGAATTGCGGCTGCGCCGCCTTGTCCGCCTTGTCCGCCGTGGCGGTCGTCTTCGTCTTGCGTGGCATTCATGCTCCTTGTCGACATGCTATGCCTCACACACAAAATTTCTGACAGGTTCGCCGTTGTGCAAAGAAAACCGACGGTGGATTGGCATCCAAGTCACCTCATTGCCGACGTCGGATTGAAGCCATCGGTGAGACGCCACGCCCGAGCCTCTTGCTGCCATCAGCAGGGCCGTCCGTCACGTTCTGCACTGGCCCTCCCTTGTTCCTTCGAACGATAGCCAGTCCCTTTGCCTTGGTTCCGAACTCAACGCGGCTGTTCGCCTGAAGTGGATGGATGCAGATCAGCGGCTTGCGAAGGCGTCATTCACTTGCTGAGCTTGCAGGCCGCTGCACGATCGCCCTGATCGCTGCCCGTGACCGATAGGCCCGCGCCAGCAAAGCGCGCGCGGCCGGCAGTTCTGGAAAGGCCTTTTTGGCGTGAATGTGATCCAACGCGCGAGCCGAGAAGTCGCGACCGCGAGCAGCTTGCTAGCGACGACCGGGGTACGGCGTCCAGCGGCGGCACCGCCCAACATGAGATGTCGAGGCCGGAGTTCATTCAGCCGTCCATTGAGCAGGCGCTTTGCGGGCATCAGAGGGGCTGTTGCTTTGACTGCAGTGGGTCGGTTGCGACCTGTCGTCGGCGGGGGGAGCAGCCGTTGGCCGGACCTTGTCGCCAAATCGCTGACCCGGCGGCGCGCCCGCCCCCGTCGAACGTCAAGCTCCGAGGTACAGCGGACAGCCGCTCAAAGGGCTTGCCAACGTCAGGTATCGGCGCCCGCCGACATTCGCTGTCCAAATCCGAACGGCTGCAGACAGCCTGAAGCCGCCCACCACCACGTCGCCACTGCAAAGCCATCCCCTGCACGCAGCGCACCCGGCCATCGGATCAGAGCCAGCGCATGCCCCGCGCCCCCACTTACGCGCTGACGATCCAGCCCTCCACCGGATCAACCACCGCCGGCATACCGTAGCCAGGCTGCCCTTCCGCCCAGCCGGCTTGCAGCAGGCACAGCACAGCATCGAGCCGGTCGCCGCTGGCGTCGTCCACCAGCGCCTCGCGCTGCGCGTGGCTGAGCTTCAGGCGCAGGCCCAGGCGGGTGCGGCCCTGCTCCAGCGCTTCCAGCAGGTCTTTGCGGGCGATCAGGCGTTCGTCGGTCTGCTTAGCGCGGTCGTCGCTCTTATAGCTGCGCCGGCCCAGCACTTCGCGCGCCAGCAAGCCGGGGTAGGCCTCCAGCGCCACGCGCTGCGCATCGCCCGCATGCAGGCCCGGCAGATGCACGCCGGCCTCGATCAGGCGCGGCACGCCAGCGCGCAGCATGTAGGCTACCGGCGGGTTGACCCACTTCATCGACGGCGAGGCGCCGGCCGGAATGTCGGTAGCGCGATGCGCGAACTTGCCGCCCACCGGGCGGGCGGCACAGAAGGCACTGAACTGGGCGCGGATCTCGGCCCGGCTCAAGCCGGCGTAATGCGCCATCAGCGCCGGCCATTGCGCAGGCCAGCCCAGGCTCTGCACCAGTTCGCGCGGCAGGCCGAAAGGAAAGTCGAAACCGCCCAGCCAGGGGCCGGGCCGCTGCAGCAACGCGGCAAAATCTTCCAGGCTGGGCAGGGCCAGCAGCCCTTCCAGCAGCAAGACCTGGCCCCGCCGGCGCCCCAGGGCCACGGTGATGGGTTTGCGACGTGTGGGCGAACTGCTGAAATCGACGCCCAAAAGCTGGTGCGTGTTGCTTGAAGCTTGGCTAGAGTGCATCGGCCGCACTTTATCGAGTGCCGCAATCGGACGAGACCACAAGGACATCCCGCCATGAGCCAAACGCCCGCCGAGGCCCCCAAGACTGAAGACGCAACCAAGCCCGCCAACAGCGCCACACCCGCGCCGCTGTTGGAGCGCCTGGTGGTCACCGAGCACAAGCTGCAGCTGGGCAAGAAGACACTGCACTACACCGCCACCTGCGGCACACTGGTGCTGCGCGAGCCGCAGATCAAGGACGGCGAACACAAGGGCGAGCACACCCGCGCCAGCGTCTTCTTCATCGCCTACGCACTGAAGGACGTGAAGGATCCGGCCAAGCGGCCGCTGACCTTCTCCTTCAACGGCGGTCCGGGCTCGTCCAGCGTGTGGCTGCACCTGGGCATCCTCGGCCCGCAGCGCGTACCGACCGACGAGATGGGCAACTGTGGCACGCCGCCGTTCTCGCTGACCGACAACGAGCACACGCTGCTGCTGGAGTCGGATCTGGTCTTCATCGACCCGGTGGGCACCGGCCATTCGCGCATGGCCGAAGGCCAGAAGGTGGCCGAGTTCCACGACTACCAGCGCGACCTGGATTCGGTGGGTGAGTTCATCCGCCTCTACCTGACGCGCTGGAGCCGCTGGGCCAGCCCCAAATACCTGATCGGCGAGAGCTACGGCACCACGCGCAGCGCCGGGCTGTCACGCCATCTGCAGGAGGCGCACAACATCCACCTCAACGGCCTGATGCTGATCTCGATGGCAGTGGACTTCCAGACCCTGTCCTTCGACCATGGCAACGAGCTGCCCTACCCGCTGTACCTGCCCACCTACGCCGCCACCGCCTGGTACCACAAGGCCTTGCGCGAGACGCAGCAGAAAAAGCCTCTGAAGCAGGTGATCGCCGAGGCCGAAGCCTTTGCCAACGGTGACTACTGGCTGGCGCTGATGCAGGGTTCGCGCCTGGGGCTGGCGGAGCGCCAGCACATCGCCGAGACGGTTTCGTTGCACACGGGGCTGAGCAGCGACTATGTGCTGCGCTGCGATCTGCGGCCCAACGAGTTCCGCTTCTTCAAGGAACTGCTGCGCCAGCGAGGCCAGACCGTGGGCCGGCTGGACAGCCGCTTCCTCGGCCAGGACCGCGACGATGCCGGCGAGCAGCCCGAAGAAGACGCCAGCATGAACAACCTGGTGGGCGCCTACGCAGTGGGCATCAACCGCCTGCTGCGCGAGAAGCTCAACTACGAGAGCGACCAGCCCTATCTGGTGATGGCCCCGCTGTGGAAGACCTGGGCGTGGAAGGACTTCGAGAACCGCTATGTCAACGTCGGCGACAGCCTGCGCCGCGCGCTGCATGCCAACCCGGCGATGCGTGTCTATGTGGCCAGCGGCTACTTCGATCTGGCCACGCCGCATGC
Organism: Roseateles sp.; assembly: GCF_044373315.1. Classification (GTDB taxonomy): domain Bacteria; phylum Pseudomonadota; class Gammaproteobacteria; order Burkholderiales; family Burkholderiaceae_C; genus JACDQM01. Next base: position 3,206 of record NZ_JBILQK010000142.1, read on the forward strand.
CGCCGGCGACTACACGCTGGCGCATCTGGGCCTGCGCGAGAACCTGCAGGACAATATCAAGGTGAGCTATTTCGAGGCCGGGCACATGATGTACATCCATCAGCCCTCGTTGATTCAGATGGCGGCGGAGTTGCGTGCCTTTGTGCGTGGCGATTGAATCGCGGCGGGCTTGACGGCGGCGGCGCGGACACCGATGCTGGCGGCAAACTTCGGGTCCCGCGCGCCTCCATGAGCAGCATCCCCGCCTCTAGCCCAACAGCCTTCGACCAGCACATCGCGCAGGCTGGCGTCGACGCGCAGGCTGGCCGCTACCGCGATGGCATGCTGCAGCTCGACCGGGCCTTGGCGATCTGTCCGGACGAGCGGCACGGCGATCGTGCCCGCGTTCTGGCGCTGCAAGCGCACTTCCACCCGCGCCTGGGTCAGCTGCAGGCCAGTGTGCGCTGCGCCAGCCAGGCCGTGCTGCTGGCCGAGCCGCTGGGCGACGATGCCGTGCTGGCCGACGCGCTGACGTCCTTGACCTTTGTCTATGCCCAGCTGCTGATGGGGCGCGAGGCCCTGCCCTGTGGCCTGCGGGCCTTGGTCGCGGCCCGTCGCTGTGGCGATGTGGTCCGGGAAGGTTGGGCGCTGAACCGCATCGGCGTGGCGCACGCCAGCCTCGAGAACCCAGCCCGCGCCTGCGAGACGACTGAGCAAGCGCTGGCGCTGGCCCTTGACCACGGGCTGACCGAGCTGGCCTTCGGATGCCTGAACAACCTCGCCTATTTCTGGTTGCAGCGGCACGGCGATGCCCAGGAACGCAAGGACGCCAGGCTGACCGAGCTGACGCGACAGAAGGCCCTGGAACTGGCCGAGCAGGCCACGGCTGCGGCGCGTCGGGCGGCCAGCCCCTTCACCATCGCAGTCGCGCTGTCGAACCTATGCGATGCGATGCTGGCCGGCGGCGATGGCAAGGCAGCGCAGCCGCTGATCGATGAGTACGAGGCGCTGTCGCAGCAACAGGGATACCGGGATCTGGCCCTGCAGGCCGGCACACAACGCAACCAGCTGCTGCGCGCCAAAGGCCAGCTCAGGCCTGCACTGGATGGCCTCTATGCCTTGCTGAAGGCTGAGCGCGGCGCGCTGCCACCTAAGCTGCACCGCAGCATCACGCGCGAGCTTTACGCGATCCACAAGGCCTGTGGCGACTATCGCGAGGCCTTGGCCGCGCTGGAACAGTTGGTAGAACTGGAGCGCCAGATCGCCAAGGACATGCAGACCTTGCAGCACGAAGTGCTGGTGATCCGCGAAGAAGTGTCCAAGGCCCAGGAACTGGCCGAGCGGGCGCAGCGCGATGCCATGCGGGAGCGCGAAAGAGCCGGCGAGCTGGAGCGCGCCGCCCACGAGGATGCGCTAACCGGCCTGCACAACCGCCGCCATGCCGATGCGATGCTGCAGACACTGGCCGAGAGCGCGCGCCACGATGGCCGCCCCCTGGTGCTGGCGATGGCCGATGTCGACCACTTCAAGCGCATCAACGACGAATACGGGCACGCGGTGGGCGACCGCGTGCTGCAGCAGCTGGCATTGCTGCTGCGCCAGGGCTTGCGCGGCGCCGATCTGCTGGCCCGCATCGGCGGCGAGGAGTTCCTGATCGCCCTGCTGAACATGGGTACCACCCGGGCGCAGGAAGTCTGCGAGCGCCTGCGCCAATCCGTGGCAGCGCACGAGTGGGACACCCTGGCGCCGGGCCTTCGGGTGACAGTCAGCATCGGGGTGGCCGCCGCCGACGAGGCGGTCGATGCGCAGCGGATGTTCGAGCGGGCGGATCGCGCCCTCTATGCCGCCAAGAAGGGTGGCCGAAACCGCATCGAACTGGGCTGAGGGCATCGCGGACGGCTACAGTCAGCCGCCTAGGTTCCAATCGCGTTTCCGCCCATGAATCCTGCTCTCGTCGACGTGCTGCGCGGCAGCCATCTCGAATCGCTGCATGCCGGCGCGCTGGCCATCGTCGACGCCGACGGCCACAGCGTCTGCGTGCTCGGCGATGTTGAAAGCCCGATCTTTCCGCGCTCGGCCTGCAAGGTGCTGCAGGCGCTGCCGCTAGTGGCCAGCGGCGCGGCCGAGCGCTTCGGCTTCGGCGATGCCGAGCTGTCCATCGCCTGCGCCTCGCACAACGGCGAGCCTGAGCATGCGGCCACCTCGCTGGGCATGCTGCGCAAGCTGGGCCTGGACGAGCGGGCGCTGGAATGCGGCACCCAATGGCCCAGCCGCGAGCCGGTGCTGCGCGGCATGGTCGAACGCCGCGAAACCGCCAGCGCGCTGCACAACAACTGCTCTGGCAAGCACGCCGGCTTCGTCTGCCTGGGCTGCCAGCTGGCAATCGCCGAAGGGCGCGACCCAGCCGAGTTTGTGCACGGCTATATCGCGCCCGATCATCCGGTGATGCGCGAGGTAACGGCCGCGCTGGCCGCCGCCACCAGCACCGACTTGGGCCGCGCACCGCGTGGCACCGATGGCTGCTCCATCCCCACCTTCGGCATCCCCTTGAAGAACCTGGCGCTGGCCTTCGCCCGCGTCGGCACCGGCCAGGGGCTGAGCGAGGCCAATGCGCGGGCGGCGCTGCGGCTGCGCATGGCTGTGGCACGCGAGCCCTTTTATGTCGCCGGTTCAGGCCGTTTCGATACGCTGGTGATGCAGGCCCTGGGCGAGCACGTGTTCTGCAAGGTCGGCGCCGAAGGCGTCTACTGCGCCGCGCTGCCCGAGCGGGGATGGGGCGTGGCCATCAAGATCGACGACGGCGCAGTGCGCGGCGTCGAGGTGGTGATG
>NZ_JBILQK010000143.1:0-5959 GCF_044373315.1 Roseateles sp.
CGCGCGCGGAACGCCACCGAGGCCGACCAGTCGGGGGCCGCCAGCGGCTGCGGAAGCACGGATTCGAGTCGGGTGAGCAGCGCCTCGGCGCGCTCGATCAGATGTTCAAGGGCAGACATGCCCGCAGTCTAAAAGACCTCGGCGACCTCAGACCGCCAGCATGCGCAAAGCCGCTTCCAGCTGTTCGCTGGGCAGACGCTTGAAGCCCGAGCGGGCATAGCGCTGCAGCCGCCCCAGGATGAAGCACACCATCACCGAGGCCTGCGCGTTGGCTTCGACGGTCGGCGTGGTGGAGCCGCGCGCTTCGGCGGCCGTGCGCAGCGACTGGCGCAGCGCCGATTCGATGCGATCGAAGAATTGGTTCATGCGCGTGGTCAGGCGTTCGTTCTCGAACACCAGTGCATCGCCCACCATCACGCGCGTCATGCCAGGGTTGCGCTCACCGAACTGCAGCACCACCGCAACGATGCGTTGCGCCTGTGCCATGCCCGAAGTCTCACGCTCAGAAATCTGCTTGAGCAGCGTGAAGACGCTGCTCTCGATGAACTCGATCAGGCCCTCGAACATCTGGGCCTTACTGGCGAAGTGCCGGTACAGCGCTGCTTCGCTGACTTCCAGCTTGGCAGCCAGCGCGGCAGTTGTGACGCGCTCGCTGCCCGGCTGTTCGAGCATGGTGGCCAGGGTTTGCAGGATCTGCACACGCCGCTCACCAGGGCGGGGGCGCTTGCGAGGTGCCACCACCACGGCATCCGCGGGCGCGGCTTGCAGCGAGCTGTCCGTCAGATCGGGCGGGGATGCGTGCATTGAGGGTGCAGGGCTGAGGGCTTGCGGCGATTCTGGCACAGGGCAATGACAGCCCGGAGCGCCGCCACCCGAGCACTCAGTCGCGCAACCAACCCAGGCGGCGGGCCTCGTAGATGGCCTCGACCTTGGAGCGCACTTGCAGCTTGCGGTAGATGCGCTTCACATAGGTCATCACCGTGTGCGGCGACACCTGCATGAACTGCGCAATCTCATCAAAGGTGAATCCTTTGGCGGCCAGGTGCAGCACCCGTGATTCCTGCTCTGACAAGGCCACCGCCGATTCATCCTCCGCCAGCGGCACGGTTCCCGTGCCGCCCTGCCCGGCGCCAGGCGCAAGGCGCATCAACAGACGCCTGGCGATCAGGGGGCTGATCGGGCTGCCGCCATTGCGCAAGGCACGCAGTTGATCGGCCAGATCAAGCGCCAAGGAATCCTTCAGCAGATAGCCGGTGGCACCCGCCTCGATGCTGGAAAGCACATGCTGCTCGTCGCCGAACACCGAGATCACCATCACATCGCACTGCGGGCGGGTCTGCGCGGCATGCCGGATCAGCTCGATACCGCTGCCACCGGGTAGGTCGAGATCAACCAGCAGCACATCAGGCTGGGTTTGATCGAAAAGCTTGCGTCCCTGCGGCAGGTCGGGCGCAATGCCGAGTAGCTTGATATCGGGAACACTGCTCAGGGCCAGGGTGAAAGCATCACGAAATCGGATCTGGTCTTCGACAATCAGTACTGAGAAATCGGGCATAAGTCAGCTGGCCATGGAGGCCGCGCCATTCTGCTTGTGCGCGGCATGCGCAACAAGCAGCGTTGACCCGAAGTTGCTGGACTGTGGCGCCAACACCCTTGTTCAAGCAGATTCAGGCCAATGGCCGGCGCAAAAGCTCGGGCAATCCGTGTACACGCCGATCGACATAGGCGGGACGGCGCCCCAGCCGGGCTTCAGCGCCGGCGACGCGGCTGGCCTGCCGGACCCAGCGCTGCACCCAGATGGTGCGCATGCCCACGGCGCGTGCCGACTTCTGATGCATCAAGGTGTCCTCCACCAGCACGCAGCGGCCTGGGGATACCTTCAGCTGCGCGCTCAACCAGCGCAGCATCCTGGCATCCGGCTTGGGACGATGCTGGCCGAACATCCGCATCTGCTCAAAACCGATCACGGCCTCGAACTCACCCAGCAGCCCCAGGTGCCCGAGCACCCGCAGCGCGTAGGCCAGGGGCGCATTGGTCAACACGAACTTGCGCCCCGGCAGGCGCCGCAGCGCGGCAAGGTCATGGGCATGCCCGTGAAGGCTGTCCTCCAGCCCGGGCAGACGGTGCGTCTCGGCCAGGAAATGATGCACGTCCACCCCGTGGTGGCGGCTCAAGCCCAGCAGCGTGGCCCCGTAGCGATGCCAGTAACGCGCGCGTAGCGCGTCGGCCTCAGCGCGGACCAGGCCCAGATGCTCGACGATGTACTCGCTCATCGAGACGTTCAAGGCCTTGAATGCGTGATGCGAGGCGTTGTGCAGCGTGTTGTCGAGGTCGAACAGCCAGACCGTCCGTGAGTTCAGCTTCACGGCACCCCCCCACCCTGGCGATCACGACACACGGCACGCGCATCCGGCCTCCGTGAGACCGGATCATCGATAGTCCTCGCTACGCTCAGACGCGGCACGAACATCCGGCCTCAGTGAGACCGGATCATCGTGCCGTAGGCCTGGTCGCTCAGGATCTCCAGCAGCATGGCATGCGGCACACGGCCGTCGATGATGTGCACCGCATTGACGCCGCTCTTGGCCGCGTCAATGGCGCCGGCGATCTTGGGGATCATGCCGCCGCTGATGGTGCCGTCCGCCACCAGCTCGTCGATGCGGCGCGGCGTCAGCTCGGTCAGCAGCTGGCCGTCCTTGTCCAGCACGCCGCGGATATTGGTCAGCATCAGCAGCTTCTCTGCGCGCAGCACCGTGGCCAGCTTGGCCGCCACCACATCGGCATTGATGTTGTAGCTCTCGTTGTGCTCGCCGAAGCCGATGGGGCTGACCACGGGGATGAACTGGTCGTCCTGCAGGGCCTTCACCACGCTGGGGTCGATCGAGACGATGTCGCCCACCTGGCCGATATCGTGTTCCTTGCTCGGATCGTCTTTATCCTGCACCTTGAGCTTCTTGGCGCGGATCATGCCGCCATCGCGGCCGGTCAGGCCCACGGCCTTGCCACCGGCGGCATTGATCAGGCCGACCACATCCTGCTGCACCTCACCGGCCAGCACCCACTCGACCACGTCCATGGTCTCGGCATCGGTGACGCGCATGCCCTGGATGAACTCGCCCTTCTTGCCCAGCTTGCTTAGCAGGCCCTCAATCTGCGGACCGCCGCCGTGCACCACCACCGGGTTCAGGCCCACTAGCTTGAGCAGAACCACGTCTTCGGCAAAGTCCTTCTGCAGCTCCGGGTCGGTCATGGCATTGCCACCGTACTTGATGACGATGGTCTTGCCGTGGAACTTGCGGATATAGGGCAGCGCCTGGGACAGGATCTCGGCCTTCTCGCGCGCAGTGATGTGGCCGATGTCGGTGGCGTTGGATGCAGGCTCGGATTTCATGGTGGGCAGCGTCGGTCGGCTAAAGGTTCAAGGGGCACAGTCTCGCGCCGATTGTAGGGTGGCGCTGCAGCCCATACCGCCGTTACGACGCTATGTCGCACGGGGCCCAGCAGCGCGTCGAATCGCCGCAGAATCGCGCCTCACCTCTTTCAGACAACCCTCAATCCAGAACACAAGGAGCCTGACCCGATGTCCAAGCTGACTGCTTTTCTGAGCGGCTGCACTGCCACCGCGACCGCCATCATCGCCATCACCTTGTTGACCGGGGCCAAGGCGCCACCGGCCAAATTTGAGGAGATCGATGTCGGCCGCATCAATGTGCGCGAGCCGGACGGCACGCTGCGCATGGTCATCTCCAACCGCGCGCAGTTCCCTGGCGCGCCCTGGAAGGGCCAGGAAATCCCTCGCCCGGACCGGCGCAGCTTCGCCGGCATGCTGTTCGTCAACGATGAGGGTACGGAAAGCGGCGGCCTGATCCAGAAAGGTAGCGTCGGCCTCAATGGCAAGCCCGACGCAGGCCTGAGCCTGACCTTCGACCGCTTCCGGCAGGACCAGGTGCTGCAGCTCCTGCACGCCGAGCAAGGGGGGCAAGCCATGACGCACCTGCAGATCAACGACGAGCCCTCGCATGAGCTCATGGACGTCAAGCAACGCATGGAACGCTTTGACGAAATCGACCGGATGAAGCCGCCCGAGCGCCGCCAAGCCATGCAGGAGATGCGTGAGAAAGGCTTGATGCCTGCCAATCGCGTGCGCCTGGGCACCACACGTGACAAGGCCTCGGCCCTGTCGCTGGCGGATGCCCAAGGCCGCACCCGCATGCTGCTGATCGTCAGCGCTGACGGCAAGCCCAGCATCCAGATGCTGGACGAGCAAGGCAAGGTCGCCAAGACCATCGGCTTGGACACGCCCTAAGCCTGGCTGAGTGGGAGGTGACAATGCGGCCATGCAAGTCAGTTCCTACCTGAAGCTCTCGGTGGCCGTGGCCATCGCGACGATTGCGCTGAAAACAGCCGCCTGGTGGTGGACGGGCTCAGTCAGCCTGCTGTCCGACGCGCTCGAGTCCCTGGTCAACCTGGCCGGCGCGATGTTCGCGCTGGCCATGGTCACCATCGCCGCCCGGCCGCCTGACGAGGACCACCCCTACGGGCACCACAAGGCAGAGTACTTTTCCAGCGGCTTTGAAGGTGTACTGATTTTTGCTGCGGCCATCGCCATCATCTGGGCCGCAGTCCATCGCTTCATGGACCCGCAGCCGGTCGAGTCGCTGGGCATCGGCATGACCTTGTCCATCATCAGCTCGGCACTCAACGGCGGCCTGGCCTGGGCCATGCTGAAAAAGGCCCGCGAACACCGCTCCCTGGCCCTGGAGGCCGACGCCCGCCACCTGTTCACCGATGTCTGGACCTCTGCCGGCGTGGTGGCCGGCCTGATCGGCGTGATGCTGACCGGCTGGCTGTGGCTGGACCCGCTGCTGGCCATCCTGGTGGCGCTGAACATCCTGCGCGAGGGCTACCACCTGATGCATGCCGCCTCGCAGGGCCTGATGGACCAGGCTCTGGATCAGGACACCCAAGCCTCGATCAAGAAGGTGCTCGACGAGTTCACGCACCCGACCATCCGCTTCGACCATATCACCACCCGCATGGCCGGCCAGCGCCGCTATGTGGACCTGCACATGCACATGCCACCGGGCTGGAGCCTGGGCCGCGCCGCGGCCTTGCGCACCTCGGTGGAGCAAGCCCTGATGAGCGCGGTGCCGGGCCTGCGCGCCAGCATCCAGCTGCTGCCGATGGATGTCGAAGCGCACTTCGACGACCCGAAGGATCTGCTGTGATCGGCCTGCTGCAACGCGTCAAGCAGGCCCGCGTCGACGTGGCCGGTCAGACCATCGGCCAGATCGGCCCGGGCCTGCTGCTGCTGGTCTGCGCCGAGCCAGGCGACAGTGAGACCCAGGCCGACAAGCTGCTAGCCAAGATCCTCAAGCTGCGCATCTTCAGCGACGAGGCCGGCAAGATGAATCGCAGCCTGCAGGACATCGGCGGCGGCCTGCTGGTCGTCTCGCAGTTCACGCTGGCCGCCGATGTCAGCGGCGGCAACCGCCCCAGCTTCAGCGGCGCGGCGCCGGCCGATCAGGGCCGCAGGCTCTACGACTACCTGTTGCAGCGCGCCCGCGAGCAGCACCACCAGGTCGCCAGCGGTGAGTTCGGCGCCGACATGCAGGTCAGCCTGGTCAACGACGGCCCGGTGACCATCCCCCTCCGCATCGATTGAGACTGAGGAGCCTGCAATGAGCTCGATGATCCGCTACGCCACCCTGGGCAGCAACGACCGCCTGCGCGCCAAGGCCTTCTATGACGCGGTGCTGGCGCCGCTGGGGCTCAAAGCCCTGCATGTTGACGAGAGCTTCGTGGGCTACGGCCCGGCCAGTGGCGATGGCACGTCCCAGCTCTACCTCTGCCAGCCCTTCAACGGCGAGCCCGCCAGCTTCGGCAACGGCACGATGCTGGCGCTGAATGCCGACACGCGGGCCGCAGTGGATGCCGCACATGCGGCCGCATTGGCGGC
>NZ_JBILQK010000060.1:0-23995 GCF_044373315.1 Roseateles sp.
GCGCTTGCCATCCCCAGCGCCCGAAGACCTCTTTGAGGTATCCGGTCGGCACCAGAAGGGCTTGCACGCGCCGAAGGCTGAAGGCCACCACGGAATGGGAGGATGCGAGAAAACTCTCGGCCCCGCCGCCTCGGTAGTTGACGATCACAGGTATCCGCCGGAGCCGGGCAATTGCGATGGCCGGGGCGGCGAACAAGTGCCAAGACCATCCCGAATTGGCCATCAAGTGGATGACCTGAACCGAGCCACAAACACGCCACAAGGCCATCAGGTAAGGAATCAGCCTGAACAAAGCGCGCAGGCCAGGTACCTGCCCAACAAGCTTCGGTCGATAGGGGGCATTGACAGGCACCAGCGTGACCTGCGCACCGGCTTCCGTGAGCAAACGACTCAGCTGGAGTGTTTGAGCGGCCATGCCACCCATCGGCGGCGGCACAGGGCCCACCAGTCCGACGCTGAGGCCATTCAAGCTCTTCACGGCGTGAGTCTCTTGAAAGGTTCGATGTAGCCGCGAGCGCTTGCCGTCCAATTGCGCTCCTGCTCAACGAAACGCCGCCCGGTGGCGCGCAGCGCTGGCCAGCGGTCTCGTTGAGCCAGCAAGTCGCTCACCGCAGAGGCCAAAGCCTCGGCACTACCGGCCTTGAAGAGCCACCCCGTCTCGCCATGACGAATCAACTCCTGATGCCCACCCACATCGCTGGCTACCAGCAAACGGCCTTGGGCCATGGCTTCCAGGGGCTTGAGTGGGGTGACCAGCTCCGTCAGGCGCATGGAGTGCCGGGGGTACGCAAGCACATCAATGAGATCGTAGTAGCGCTGCACCTCAGCGTGCGGCACCCGCCCGGTGAACACCACCTTGTCGCCAAGACCCAAGGCTTCGGCTTGGGCTTTCAGTGCGGCGTCCTGCGGCCCACCACCGACCAATAGAACCCTGACCTCGGGCTGTCGGCGGAGCAACTCTGGCAGGCTGTGCAGCAGCAGGTCGAGGCCCTCGTAGGCGTAGAAGCTGCCAATGAATCCCACCACGATGGCGCCACCCAAGCCGAGCTTGGCCTTCAGCGCTTCATCAGGCTGGCCGCCGGGCTCGAAAGCGTCGATGTCCACTGCGTTGGGAATCACCGTGACCTTCTCTGCTGCAATGCCGCGCGCCACGATGTCGCGGCGCAGGCCCTCGCAGATGGTGAACACATGATCGACTGCGCGCAGGGCACGCGTCTCGAAGGCGCGTGTCATTCGGTAGCGCAGGCTACCCTCGGTGGTGGTGCCGTGGTCGACCGCGGCATCCTCCCAAAAGGCCCGGACTTCGTACACCACCGGGATGCCATGGCGGCGCCCCGCCTTCAAGGCCGGCATGGCATTGAGCACCGGCGAATGCGCGTGAAGGATGTCTGGCTTGACCGTGGAAATCACCTCGTCAAGGCGACGCTCAAGACGCTTCATCAGGTCTCGTTCACGCAGCACCGGCAAGGTGGGCGCATCGGCCGACGGAGGCGTGCGAAAGAAGCGCATGCCATCCACGTCCTCCTCCAGCACTTGTGTGGCGGTGTGCTTGGGACTGGTGATGTGAAAAGTCTCCCAGCCCAGCTTGCGCTGCTCGCGCAGCAAGGACAGGGTGCGAAAGGTGTAGCCGCTGTGCAGCGGGATCGAGTGGTCGAGAACGTGAAGTATCTTCATCAGAGTGTCGCGTTGTGAGCGCCCAAGCCGGCAAGGCCCGCACTGTGGGGAGCGTCCACCACATTGCGCAGGAATGCTTCGAACATCATCGCTGTCCACAGTGGGGCGGCATGGTCATGCTGTCCGGACTGGTGCTCGTCAAGCAAGCGCTTCAGGGTGTGCGTGTTGAACCAGCCGGTCGCCGCCAGGCGCTCGCCCAGCAGGGCCTTTCGTGAGGCCTCACGCAGAGGCCCGCGCAGCCAACGGGCCAGCGGCACGGAAAAACCCATCTTGGGGCGGTAGAGCACGTCATGCGGCAAGCGCGGTTCCATCGCCTTCTTGAAGACGAACTTGCCCTCCTGCCCCCGCACCTTGAGGTGCGAAGGCAAGGTCGCCAGCCATTCCACCAGCTTGTGGTCCATCAGCGGCTCGCGAACCTCCAGGCTGTGCGCCATGCTGGCGCGGTCTACCTTGGTGTTGATGTCGCCCACCAGCCAGGTCTTGTAGTCCAGGTACTGAATCAGAGCCAAGGGGTCATCGGTACCGGCGGTGGCGCCATGCCGCTCGAACACCTCGCCCGCGTGGTAGCCGCCCAATTCGCTGAGCAGCTGCGGTGAGAACAGCGCCCGGCGGAGCGGCCCGCGCACATGCGACACCGACTCGAAGTAGGCCCCAACCGCACTGCGAGCCATCCCTTGGAAACTGGTCTTGGCCCTCAAGAAGCGGGGCGCCCAGTCCAACTTCGGGTAGACCGCCGCCAAAGCGCCAAACATGGGCTTTCGAATCGCGAGCGGCATCATCCGCCGCATGCGCTCTTCCATCAGGTGCAGGCGATAGCGGCGGTAGCCACCGAGGCTCTCGTCCCCGCCGTCCCCGCTCAGCGCCACTGTGACGTGCTGCCGCGCCATCTGACACACGCGGTAGGTTGGGATGGCCGAGCTGTCAGCAAAGGGCTCGTCGTACAAACGGGCCAGAGTGTCGATCAGACCGAAGTCGTCGCTGCCCACAACCTCAAGCCTGTGGCGGGTCTGGTAACGATCGGCCACCATTTGGGCAAAGGCTGATTCGTTGAACTGAGGGTCGTCGAAGCCGATGGCGCAGGTGTTGACCGGCTCGTCCATGAGCCGCGCCATGCTGGCCACCACCGCACTGCTGTCCACGCCACCCGACAAGAAGGCACCCAGAGTGCGTTCAGATTGCAGACGCAGGCGCACCGATTCGTCCAGGCGCTGGCGCAGTTCTTCCTCGGCGTCCGCCAAGCCCAGTCGGCTGTCCAGGGTGAACTTCACATCCCAGTAGCGGCGCGGCTGCGGCTCCCTCGCCTGCCCGGCTTGCCAGAGGAGGCAATGGCCGGGCTCCAGCTTGCGAGCTCCTTTGAAGATGCAGCGAGGCTCAGCCACGTAACCCAGGGCGAAATACTCTTCCACCGCCAAGGGGTCCAGCTCTCGGCTGAGGCCGCCGTGCGCCAGCACGCTCTTGAGCTCAGAGCCGAAGAGCAGCCACCCATCGGGCAACAGCGCGTAATGCAAGGGCTTGACGCCCATGCGATCGCGCGCCATGAACAGGCATTGGCGACGGCGATCGTGAATGACGAAGGCGAACATGCCGCGAAGGTGCTGCACGCAGTCTTCGCCCCAGTGCTCCCAGGCTCGAACGATGGCTTCGCTATCGCTCTTGGTGCGGAAGGTGTATCCCGCCTCGGTGAGTTCCTGCATCAACTCGAGGTAGTTGTACACCTCGCCGTTGAAAACCAGCGCGACGGTCTGGTCGTCGTTGAAGATGGGCTGCTGACCGGTGGCGATATCGATGATCGACAGCCTGCGGTGCCCGAAGCCCACGCCAGGCTCCAGGTGAAGCGCGCCTTCATCCGGCCCGCGGTGCCACTGCGAGTCATTCATGCGCTGCAGGCGCGCACGGTCCACCTCGCGGCGGGCTTGGGTGTCAAAGAGGCCGGTGATGCCGCACATGTGTTTGGTCAGGGGTGTAGCAAAGCGGATGTCGAAGCTTGCATGGCCAGCCCGACACCGATTGCGTTCAAATGAGCATCATAGGGGCCGACCTCCAGGCTACGGCCGGATGCAAGGGCATGCTTGCGGAAGATGGATTCAAGATCGACCACGGTTGCCCCGCGCTCACGCAATGAGGCGATCAGATACGCGCGCTCGAACTGCCCGTCGCTTGGCGGAGTCGGCTCCACACCCCGTGAACCATCCACTGCAATGACGAGCCGACCCTTGGCATAGGGGGCGATCTCACTGAAAAAACGGTCAAGCACGGCATCGATGACCTGACGGCTGCGTTCAACGTCTGCCTGGCGGACCGTTGCGCGATCAAGGTCATCTGGCTTGGCAGCTTGGAGCTCAGGGGTCTGCCGAGTCCATACCGAACGCCAAAACGCTTCCGGGCGAAACTTTAATTGGCTGTTGATGTACTGGGCCAAGGCACTATGCCGCAGCCAGCGCTTGGCCGTGCTCGGCGCTGCCTGTCGCTCCACGGTCGCCTGCAGTGTCTTCGCATCAAGGCAGCGGGACACCACATTGCCAGAGCCACAGAGGCTTTGGCGCGCGTCGCCGGCCTCCATCAGGACGACGAAATCCTTCACGCCGAATCGCTCGGATGCATACCGTATGCGCTGCGCGTAATCCAGCAACGCGGTGCCAGGGGTACCCAGCGGGAACACAGCACGGCCGCCCAACTGCCGCTCCAACTGAGCGCCAGGGCGATCCTGCGCTGCGAGCATTGACGCCTCGACATAGCTGTCGCCAATCAAGGCCACCGCATTCGGGTTGGACTCAAACTCGCGGTGCGACGCGAAGCCATGGCTATTGGCCTGCAATCGCTGCGCGTTGCGCAGGTCCCAACCGGTTGCGACCTTCCAAGAGTGGCCAGGCGGGTAAGTGAGCAGATCGGCGTCGATGTAATAGCCGGTCAAGGTGGCCGTCGAGACGGGCAGCAGCCGGAAAGCAAGCTCCAAGGCCACTACCAGGCACAACAGTCCAGCTGTGAATTTGAGCCAGAAGCGTGCCATATCAGAAGTTGAAATAGATGAAGGCACTGACAGAGTCGCGCGCCTGGTTGATCACCAGGAGGGCGGCGATCACAGCTGTGGCAGCTCCGGCCAGGAAGGCCGTCACGCCCTGGCGCTCGACAAGCGCCAAGGCTTGTTCCCCGAGTCGATTGCTGTTGGGCGCAAAAAAGGCAATGGCACCAAGCACCACACACCAAAGCGCGCCAACCAAAGCCGACAGCCCTGCATTGGCCAGAAGATAGCCCCCAGGCTGCTGCTGCGCCATTCCGAACCCAGTCATGGCGCTCACGATGCTGGCGGCCCCATCCAATGTCTGCGCGCGGAAAAACACCCAGGCGTACACCACGGCAACAAAGGTCAGCATCCATGCCAACAATCCGAAGATTTTGCTGCGAGCAAGCCGGCCCGAAAAACCCAGGTGATCCATCAGTGCACGAAAGCCGTGATTGAGCATCAGGTAGGCGCCATGCAGCGCGCCCCAGATGACGAAGGACCAGCTCGCACCATGCCAAAGCCCCCCGAGAACCATCGTGGTAGCCAAATTGAAGTAGCGACGGGAAGCACCCTTGCGGTTGCCGCCCAAGGGGACGTATAGATAGTCGCGGAGAAAAGTCGACAAGGAAATGTGCCAACGGCGCCAGAAATCACTGATGTTCAGCGACTTGTAGGGCGAATCAAAGTTGTAGGGCAAGCGGATGTTGAACATCCACGACAGCCCGATCGCCATGTCCGAATAGCCCGAGAAATCAAAATAGAGCTGGAAGGTGTAGGCCAAGGCCGCCAACCAAGCCTCTGCGACAGTGGGCAAAGCACCCGCATGGTCTACCGGGTGGAACACAGCATCCGCGTATGGCGCAATGCCATCCGCGAGCACCACCTTCTTGAAGAGGCCGAGGGCGAAGATGCACAGGCCTGCGACAAAGTGCCCTGCGTTGAAGCGGTAGACCTCGGGGCGCCCAAACTGCGGCATCATTTGCGCGTGATGCAGCACGGGGCCGGCCACCAAATGCGGAAAGTAGGTGACGAACAAACCGTAGTGCAGCGGCCGGGCCTCATTGACCTTGCCAGCCCAGGTATCCACCAGATAGGCAATCTGGGTAAATGAGTAGAACGAAATACCGACCGGCAGAATGATTTTGGCCAGGTGCCAATCGAATCCAAGCGCGGCATTCAAACTGTGAACAAAGAAGTTCGCATACTTGAAGTACGCCAACAAGCCCAGGTTGAAAACAATGCCGAGCACCAGCCACAGACGCGGCGCTCCGGAGCCGGATCCAGACGCCCCACGCGCACTTGCGATACGCTGGCCGAAAAAGAAGTTGGCCGCGATGGAGCCCAAGAGCAGCAGCGTGAACTCGGGCATCCAGTAGCCATAGAAGACCACTGACGCCACAAACAGCCAACCGGCTGCAAGTGTGGGCGACCACCGTCCGAGCGCAAAGAAACCTGCCAACACCAGTGGCAGGTAAACAAGAACGAAGGTGCCTGTTGTAAAAAGCATCAGCCTAGATCACAGGCGCCAAACCTTGAACCCCGCCGCCTGGAAGGCCTGGGCATCAAAAGCGGCCTTCACGTCGATGAAGGCGCCGCCCTTGACCAGCTTCCGCGCCAAGTCAGCCAGCTCCAGGGCGGCATACTCCTTGTGCGCCACGGCCGCCACGATGGCATCGGCCCGCGGCAGTTCTTCAAACGGGGTGAGCTTGACACCGTATTCGTGCATCGCCTCTTCGGGCTCGGCTTGCGGATCGGTCACAAAGACCTCGATGCCGTAGCTCTGCAACTCTCGAATGATGTCGATGACCTTGGAGTTGCGCAGGTCGCCGCAGTTCTCCTTGAAGGTCAGCCCCAGCACATTGACCTTGGCGCCTTTGATGTAGGAGCCGGCTGCGATCATGTGCTTGACGGTCTGCTCAGCGATGAACTTGCCCATGCCGTCATTGATGCGGCGCCCGGCAAGAATCACCTGCGGGTGGTAGCCCAGCATGTCGGCCTTGTGCGTCAGGTAGTACGGGTCCACGCCAATGCAGTGCCCTCCCACCAGGCCCGGCTTGAACTTCAGGAAGTTCCACTTGGTGCCTGCAGCTTCGAGCACCTCAGTGGTATCGATGCCGATCTTGTCGAAGATGATGGCCAGCTCATTCATCAGCGCGATGTTCAGGTCGCGCTGGGTGTTCTCGATCACCTTGGCAGCCTCGGCGGCCTTGATGCTCGAGGCCCGATGCACACCAGGAACGATGATGGTTTCGTAGAGCTTGGCAACTTTGTCGAGCGTGGCCGGCGTGTCGCCAGAGACGATCTTAAGGATCTTGGTGAGCGTGTGCTCCTTGTCGCCCGGGTTGATGCGCTCGGGGCTGTAGCCAACGAAGAAGTCTTCTTTCCACTTCAAGCCAGATTCGCGCTCAAGTACCGGGATGCAGACCTCTTCAGTCGCACCGGGGTAGACGGTCGACTCATACACAACCGTGACACCCTTCTTCATGTGCCGGCCGACGCTTGTGGAGGATCCGACCAGGGGGCGGAAGTCCGGAATGTGCGCGTCATCGACGGGCGTGGGGACGGCGACGATGATCATGTCCGCCTCGGCCAGCATGGCCGGGTCGGCGGTGTAGACCGCCAGCTTGGCCTCTTGCACTTGCTCATCGCTCAACTCGCGTGAGGGATCCGTGCCGCGCTGGCAAGCCTCGACCTTTGACTGCGCGATATCGAAGCCGATGGTGCGCATGTGCTTGCCGAACTCCACCACCAAGGGCAAGCCCACATAGCCCAGGCCAATCACTGCTACCGTCGTCATTTCAAATTCCCCTTCTTGCCCATTCTTGATTCCGAAACTCGTGGCGACCAGCGAGTCATTGCCCAGCGTCGCTCGCTCGCTTGAGTTCTGCAGCAATGCTCGGCCAGTTCTGCTCGGCAAATGCCCTCAGCAACACGTCAGCTGCCTCCGGATTGTCCGCATCCTTGACGGTGTAAATGATGACGGAGGCACCATCATCGCCCTGCCCGCTCAAGCTCTGCAGCGCCCCGTAGAGCTTTGCCTTGGCAGTGCTGCTGGTCAGCTTTCCGCCGATCCAGTAGAACTGCCACACCTGCAAGCGCTCGCCGACACCACCCAGTTGCCCAGCTGAGCGCAATTCATGGCTGCGTACCGTCACCGGCACATGGTCGAGGGTCACGCTCTGGATCGAGGCGCCGACAGACACCCAGCGCTTGTCTTCGGAAGAAACCAGCTGATTTGAAGACGTGATCAACTTGCTGTCTGAATTCTGTTCGCGGTAGAAGGCCAGATGCAGGCCCACCTGACGGCCGTCCTTGGCATAGTCGCGCTGAACCTGCGCCGCCGGCTTGACGAAGGCTGGGGACCAGGCGAAAGCTGATGCCTCCACCTTTTGCCATGCTGCCAACTCCGGCACCTGGAACGTCACAGCGCCCGGACGGGTTGGTAGCGATTTCAAGACCAACAGGGGCGTGAGCGCAACAAGAGTAGCCAGCACTGCGCCCGGCCAAATGGCCCGGCGCGCTTGCAAAGGCGCGGCCGACCGATCAGGCGCTGAACGAACAGCGTCAGGCTCGGACCAGCGGGCGCCGATCATGAAGAGCGCCAGCATCACGACACCGAAGAACACCCAGCCATAGACCAGATGGTCGGCGCCTGCAGCCAGCTTGTTGCTGGAGAGATGGCCCAGCATCACGATCAAGTAGGCGCGCAGCCAGTTCGCCAAGAGCGGCAACAGTGTGGCCACCACGATGAACACCAGGCGACGGCGCCAGCTTTGATAGTTCAAGTACGCGAACAGCGTGCCCACCATCACCGATGCAATCAGATAGCGCAGGCCACTGCAGGCTTCGACCACTGACCAGTTGCCCGACGGAATGACGAACTGCAGCCCTTCGCGGTAGACCGGAATGCCGCTGAGACGCAGCGCAGCGACCGTGAAGTCCGCCGTCATCTCCATCAGCGTCGGCATCATGAATTCGCCGACCGGCACGCAGAAGAACAGAAAGACCAAGGGGAACGCGATCTGCTTGGCGACGGACCAACCCAGCAGCAGCGGCACACTGGCCACCAGCATTCCGACCAGGGCGAACTGGGTCAAGGCATTGACTGCGGCCGTCTCGCCCAGCAGCCACGCGAAGGCAAACAAAGCGAGCGGAAACAAGAAGAGCAGGCTGGCTTGCGGCGTCAGTTGCAACAAGGTCTGGCGTTGGCGCCAGATCAACCAAAGCGAAATCGGTGGAACGACAAAGGCATGCGCGAACGTCTCCGAGCGATGCCAGATCTCGACCATGGCCATCGCCGTCTCGCCGTAAACCCCCAGCAGGGTCGACAGCACCAGCAATACCGCCAATCCGGCTTGCCACCAGCGAGCCATCGAAGGACCCGAAGCGATTGAATTCGAGGCAACACCACCGTTCATGCCGGAAGCTCCTGCGGCACAGGCTGCGCTGGGCCAAGATAACGATCTAGTCCAGACAAGTGGGCGGACCAGCTGTAACTTTGAAGCACGCGCGCCCGACCTGCAGCGCCGATCGCGTGGCCACGCTCCGGGTTTTCGAGCAAGGCGCTGACCTGTGCGATGTAGTCTTCAACCGCCTCCGCCGACAGCAACTCGGTGCCCTTGTCAGCCTCGATGGCATCCACGCAGCTGCGAGCCGCCACGACAGGACGGGCCATAGCCATGGCCTCGAGAATCTTGTTCTGGATCCCGCGCGCCAGGCGAAGCGGCGCCACCACTGCGGCAGCGTGCTGCAGATAGGGCCGCACATCGGGCACCGTGCCTGTAACCACCACACCCGGTCCGGCCAAGGCCTGCACTGCCGCACCGGGGCTACGCCCGACGATGTAGAAGCTCACCTGCGGCCAACGCCGACGCAGCTCAGGCAGAACTGCGGCGACAAACCAGGACACGGCGTCGGCATTCGGCCAGTAATCCATCGCACCGGTGAACACCAGCGGCAGTTCGGCTTCGGAGAACGGCGACGCCCGCCCCGGAGCGGGCGAGAAGAACTCCGCGTCGACCCCATTGCACAAGGCCTCGACGCGGCCAGGGCAGCCCGGTGCCAGCTGACGGAACAGCGCCGTTTCCTTGTCCGTCACGAAAAAAGAGCAGGTAGCGCGGGATGCCACCTCGGCCTCAAAGCTCAACAGGCGTTGACCTTCACGGCGATACAGCCAGGACAGGGGCCAGGCATGGGCATCGGCATAGTCTGTCCATTTGGCCGAATCAACATCGACAAAGTCCACCAGCAGCGGCAACTTTGGCAGATCGTTCGCATATTGCGCCATCGACGACGAGAAGACGACTACGGCGTCGAGCGCGACGCGCTCGGCCAAGCCACTGACCCAGCGAGTCAGGTCAGCGTCGCGGTAGTAAGGCAGCGTCAGCGCTTCACCCGTGAAAAGACCACGAAGACTGGCCAGCTTTGCCGACCTGGGGTGAAGCCGTGATGCATGCACGTCAGCACAAAGGCTCTGAAGCACCGGCAGATGCTGCTCATCATCGGGGTCGTCAATGAAGGTGCCGAGGTAGACCTCGTGCTGCTGCAAGAGGTGCTTCAGCAGGTTGTACGAGCGCACCTTGTCGCCCTTGTTGGGCGGATACGGCATGCGATGGACGAGGTAGAGCAGCTTGGCCACGAGCAGCGCCTTAGCCGAGACTGCGCACGATGAACGGCCCCAACCAGTTGGCCCAAGCCAAAGGCATGCGCCGCCAAGTCTTGATCATCAGCTGGTACTTGGCGTTGGAAGGGTTGTTCTGAGGCACGGTATCGCGTTTGTAGAGACAGTACTCGTAGTTCAGTGGCGTAGGCTCGAAGCCCCAGTTCTTCTTGAAGGCATAGGGGCCGGTGCCCTGCTTGCTGCGGCCGTAATCGAAGATCTTCAGACCGCGGGCGCAGGCGCGCCGCATCAACTCCCAGTATTTGAAGTCATTGGCGGCCAGCTCGCGCGCAGCTTCGGCGTCACCAGCGTAGTAGGGAAGCACTTCGTCACGGAAGTAGAAACTAAGCACCGAACTGAGGGGGGTGCCCTGATCGTCGGTCACCGTGAGCACTTCACAGTCCGGGCCGAACTCACGCATCAAGGCTTCGAAGTAGCGCTTGGGCATGGCTGGGGTGCCGTGACGATGGACGTTATCCGCATAGAGCGCGAAGAAGCGCGAAGCATCCGCATCGATGTGGCTCAGCAGGCCGTTCTTGATGCCTTTGCGAACCATCGCGCGCTGCTTGCGCGGAATGGCCAGCATATTGGCCTCTTCCTCGGGCAGGATCTCCTTGCGAAAGGTCACATAGATGTCTTGGCGCGGCCAGTCCTCATGGCGCGGCTGAATGTGCCGCAGCTCCAGATGCCCGGCACCGAGCCCCTTGGCGATGTGCTGGGCCTCAGCTTCCAGCGCTCGGGCCGCGTCTTCGTTGTCGGCGGCCACGCCGCCGTAGACCGCAAAGGGCAGCCCGACCAGTGCATGTCCGAACAGCAGGCTCTTCACCTGGGCCAGGGGCAGCACGCCTTCAACGCGACCGGCCCGTTCGGCATAGAGGAAGAAGCAGCGATGCCCAAAAACCTGGGCAATAACCTTCTGCCAGCCGGCACGGTGAAAAAACGTGGCCTGCGGGCAGGCCATCACGAAAGCGTCCCAGGCCGCAACGGCCTGTGCGTCATCAGCGGACAGGCGCTTGATCTGCAGCGTGTCGGTCATGACTTGTTCAGCGCTGGTTCGGCCGAGCTTGCGAGGCTTGCGCGATTCAGGAAGATTTCGTCCATGCGCCCCCAGGCGAAGTCCTGCAGCAGCTGGGCGATGCGGGCCTCGGTGCGATCAATGTTCACGTAATGACGGAAGCGCGTCTTGGCATCGATGCCTGCAATGCGCGGTTGCTCCGCGTCGATTTCCCAGGGGTGGAAATAAAACACAGCCGACTGCTGATCTCGGCGGTTGACCTGTTCGATCAGCCAGCGCGACAGCGCATAGGGCAGCAGGCGGAAGTAGCCGCCGCCGCTGGACGGCAGATTGCGCCCGCCTAGCCGCAGTGTGGTCACCGGCACCTCAAGCAGGCCTTCCCGCACCGGATAGGCAAAGCGCGGCGAATCAGGCATGCCGTAATGGTCGTGCTGGATCGGGTAGACGCTGGAGCTGTAGCGGTGGCCGGTTTCCAGCAGCACATCGAAGGCCCACAGATTGCTCTTGCCGATCGAGAAACTCGGAGCCCGGTAGCCCAGCACAGGCTGGCCACCCAGATCCTCAAGCAAGGCTTTGGCGCGGCTGATGTCGGAACGGAAGGCGTCAGGCGTCAGATCGCTCGCGCGCTCATGCCCATAGCCATGGCTCGCCAGTTCGTGCCCGCCGGCCACGATGCGTCGCACCAGCGACGGATAGCGCTCTGCCACCCAGCCCAGCGTGAAGAAGGTTGCATGGGTCTTGTTGTCGGCCAGCAGCGCCAGGATGCGGTCGACGTTGCGCTCAACGCGGCACTCGCGGGCATCCCAGTCGCCGCGGGCGATGTAGGGCGCGAATGCCGACACCTGGAAGTAGTCTTCCACGTCGATCGTCATCGCGTTGCGCAGCAGCGGCTGTCGGGTCGGCATCAGCATGGTTGACTTTCCTCAGGCACTCAGCGGGGTCAGCCACTGGTACAGGTCGGCAGCAATGCGCTCGGCGGCATGGCCATCCCAGAACTCGGGTACGCGCCCCTGCTTGCCCTTGCCGGCCAGGATCTCGGCCACGCCGGCCAGCAAGGCCGCGCCGTCCAGTCCGATCAAGGTGTTGGTCCCCTGCTCCACCGTAATGGGCCGCTCGGTGTTCTCGCGCAGCGTCAGGCAAGGGACGCCGAGCGCCGTGGTTTCTTCCTGCAGGCCGCCGGAGTCGGTCAGCACCAGCGTGGCGCCGCCCATCAGGCCTTGCATCTCCAGATAGCCTTGCGGCGGCAACACGGCCACCCGAGCAGGGTCCAGCACCGCCTGCAAGCCGAAGCGCTCGATATTGCTGCGGGTGCGCGGATGCATTGCAAAGACCAGCGGCAGATCGCGCGAGACCTTGGCCAGCAGATCCAGCAAATGCTTGAGCGTCTGCGGATCATCAACATTGGACGGACGGTGCAAAGTAACCACGCCGTAGCGGGCGGCCACCAGCGCCGGATCAAGCGAGTGATCACGCAAGGTCTGCGCCGCCGGGCGCGCATGGGCACGGCTGGCTTCGACCGAATCGATCATCACGTTGCCGGCAAAGCAGACACGCGCCAGATCAATGCCCTCGCGCGCCAGGTTGTCGGCGGCGCTTCGCTCGGTTGTGTACAGGCGGTCAGCCACTTGGTCCGTCAGCAGCCGATTGATTTCTTCCGGCATCTTGCGGTCGTAGCTGCGCAGGCCCGCCTCGACATGCGCCACCGGCACGCCCTTCTTGACCGCCACCAGCGTGCAGGCCAGTGTCGAATTGACGTCGCCGACCACCAGCACGCAGGACGGCTTGTACTCGTCCAGCGTCGGCTCGAAGCGCTTCATGACTTCGGCCGTCTGCACGGCATGGCTGCCGGAGCCCACTTCAAGATTGATGTCGGGCTGCGGCAGGCCCAGATCGACAAAGAGCTTCTTGCTCATATCGGTGTCGTAATGCTGGCCGGTATGCAGCAGCAAGGCAGGAATGGGCGGCTCATGCGAGGCAAGTGCACGCAAGATGGGCGCCATCTTCATGAAATTGGGCCGCGCCCCGACCACGCACATCACGGGGGCCAGGGTCTTCACAGCTTCGGTCATTGCTTGTTCTCGGTCGAAGTGGAGCGCGTGACCGCCTCCACGAACTTCTGCATCAGCGCCAGGGTCTGCAGATTCATGCGTTCAAGGCGCACCAGGCTGCTTTCCATGCGAGCCAGACGGTCGGCCAACTGGTCCTGCCCGAGCGCACCGATCTCAGCGGACAAACCGCCCAGGTCCTCCAGCTTGAGCCGGGACAGATCCAGGTCCAGCGCCGCACCATGCAGCCCATGCTGTGCAGCATCGGCGTGAGTGACCGGCGACTTGAGCGGCACCTCGCTCTCCTGCGCCATATCGAGCAAAACTTCCTGCACATCGTCGAGCGTCAGGTGGGCTCGCCCCGCCATGAAGCCCAGCAGCAGCAAGCGGTCGCACAAGGTGTTGATGCGCCGCGGGATGCCGTTGGTGGCACGGAAGATGGCCGGAAAGGCTTCGACATCAAAGGTCGGTTTGCCGTTGCTGCCCGCACACTTGAGGCGGTGCTCGATATAGCCCTTGGTCTCGTCCTCGTCCAGCGGGCCGATATGGCAGGTCGCCGCAACGCGCTGACGAAACTGCTCCATCTCAGGGCGCTGAAGGATGTTGCGAAACTCCGGCTGCCCAACCAGGAAGGTTTGCAGCAGCGACTGATTGCCGAATTGGAAGTTCGACAACATGCGCAGCTCCTCAACCGCCCGGGCGGACAGGTTCTGCGCCTCGTCCACCACCAGCAAGCAGCGCTTGCCCTGGCTGACCTGGCTGACGAAAAAGGCCTCGAGCGTCATCAGCAGCTCGGACTTCGGCAGGTCCTTGACCCGCACACCGAAGGCGGCGCCGACCATGCGCAGCGTGTCCTCCGCATCAAGCTGCGTCGTCACCAGATTGCCGATCACGACGTTGCTGCGATTCAGGCTGTCCAGCAGGCCGCGCAACAAGGTAGTCTTGCCCGCACCGATCTCGCCGGTGATGACGATGAAGCCATCGTTGCGCAGAACACCATAGTCAAGATAGGCCTTGGCGCGGCGATGCTGCTTGCTGCCGAAATAGAAGTTTGGGTCAGGACTGAGCTGGAAAGGCTTGCTGCTCAGCCCGTAGAAAGCTTCATACATGGACTAGAACTGCTGAATGAAGGTGGCCAACAGGGCGTTCTCGCGATACGGACGCTCCAGGCTTGCAAAGTTGCTGTGCCGTGTTCCAAGCTGTATCGAGGACCGACGACCCAGCTTGGCACTCCAGTTGGCCGTGATCGACTTCAGATCCGTCGACTGATTGGCCAGGTCGCCACGGCTCTGCTGCTGAACCAGAACCACGGAGGCTGAGCTGTCGGGCGTCAAGCGATGTGAAAGCGACAACGAATAGCCACGCTGCAGCACAGCGGCAGACCCCGAGGCTCCGCTACCCGCCGGCTGGATGCCCAGATTTCGGCTCCGGCTCTGATTCACACCGAAAGTCGCCGTGCTGCGTTGATTCGCCCAGGACATCGAAAGATCCTGGCGCCTTGTGAGGCTGGGCGAGCTGTTCAGAAAGCCTGTCGCCGTCGTCGCGCCAGGACTCAAGCCGTTGTTCTGCAGGAACTGCCGCACCAGCTGATCCCGCTTGACCGGATCCGGCTCGATGGAAGCAAACTGCAGGAACAGCAGGTCATAGTTGCTCTGGCTGCCACTGACCCCGACAACGCCTGTCGTCACATTGCGGCTGTCAGAGAAGCGTATCGCCGCCCTCGCCCAGCGATGATCCAGGGACAGGGCGTGCGTGCGCCCAAAAACCTGATCACCCCAGTCCGCACTGACGGAGGTGCGCGGTGTCGGCGTCCAGCTGGCATTCAACCCATAGGTTGCGCCGGTCCTCGCGGAGACGCTTTGCAAATCACTGCGCTCCCGCCCGACACGGAAACCGACCCGCCAATCCACATCAGGCCGGAAATTCAGGCCGACGCTGGCGCTGAGCGTTTCCGTTTCGCGCCCCACACGGGGCTGGATCTGCTGGCTTCGCAAAGAGGCTGTCCAGTTGCCTGCGCGCCCACCGTCGTCGCTGCCTTTCAGGCTGAGCAGCGCGCCACGGGTGCTGGTATCACCCGTTTGGGTATCCTTTGCACGCGATTCACTCGTGTCAGCCCGCAACTCATAGTCCACCAGCCCGGCGACGCGACCCTTGACGTAGGGCGAGAAACTCAGGGTGGCGACTTCCGTACGATTCGAATTCAGCAACGCTGGATCGACGGTTGTCAGACCGAAAGGTGAAACCGCCTGTTGCCCAATGCTGGCCCGGCCGTCAAGAAACAACCAGCCCGGCACTGCCTCAAGCGAGGCCTGCGCGCTGAGCGCTTGCTGGGTCTGACTGCGCTGATCGGTCTTGGTGTAGTACAGGCCGCTTAGTGAGTAATCGAGTGAACCACGCAAAGCGCCCGAGCGGCTGACAACACTCAAGCCAGGCGATACGGTGGTGATGAAGGCCCTGTCCTGCTGCGCAGCGGCGCTCAGTCGCAGGTTGTCAGTGTAGGTCTGGCCCACCGACAAACGCGGCTGAACATTCGCACCCGTCTGCTCCGACTGCGCGCACGCCGCACCTGCAAGCAGGCACATCGCCCCAACAAGCGCGACATGGCCGCCACCACGCTGAGGCTCGGGCAAGACCATCAAATCAAGTCTTGCTCGCTGCATCTTCATGCCCATAGCCATAACCGTACTGTCCGTACGAGTAGCCATACCCGTAGCCAGACCCCGCCGTCGCGCGAGCACGATTCAGCAGCATCATCTTGACAGGGCAGGACTCGATGGTTGCGATGGCTTGCTGAACAGCGCTCTGAGCTGTCTGGTCTGCGTGAACCACGACAACGATCTGACCCATATGCGAGGCCAAGACCCGCGCTTCTGTCGTCAGCAGCAAGGGCGGCGAATCAAAAATGATGATTCGGTCCGGGTAGCGCTTCGCCATGTCCTCAAGAAGCGCCGTCATGGCATCACTCGCCAGCAACTCGGTTGCCTTGGGATGAGGCGTGCCGCTCGGCAAAATCGTTAGCTTGTCGATATTGGTACGCAGCAACACGCTGGCCATATCGACGGACTCTTCCAAAACATCAAGAAGCCCTGGCCCCTGCGGTAGACCGAGCATCCGCAGCACCGAAGGGCGTGCAACGTCGGCATCCACCAGCATCACGGTATTGTCCAGCTCAGCCGCAATACTCATGGCCAAATTCAGCGACGTAAAGCTCTTGCCCTCCCCTGGCAAGGCGCTCGTCACCATGATCAGGTTCGCGTGGTTGATGGTGGAAGAACCCTTGCCCATCGCGTTCTTGATCAGGGGGCGCTTGATGACACGGTACTGGTCGGCCATCTGGGTACGCGGCGCGCCGGGTGTCAGGAAGCCTTGCGCCGCCAAAGCTTCAAGATCCAGGTCAACCCGCTTTGAAAGCGCGGCCTGAAGCTCAGGATCAGCGCCTGCAGCAGGTGCCGTCACAGCGGGGACGGGAGGCTCAACTTGGCGAACGGACTCCGGCAAAACCACGCCGGCCTGTCGCAGTTGCTCCAACCGCTGCGCGGCTTGTTCAATAAGACTGTTGCTCATGCTCACCCCACCTGCCTGCTCATCATGATTGCCATGGCAGCCAGCCCCAGGGCATATGCCGCGATCAAGCCCCCGGACCCTGCCGCAAAACGAATCAGGTCGACGCGCTCACGGCGCTTGTCCGCATCTCCAACCAGCCGGGACACAACCCCGAGTACTGGCAACTCAGTGCGCAAGCGCAACTCACCGGCGTCATGGAAGACTGGCCTCAGTTGGCTAGCCGCAAATGCCGTGAAGACTCCTGCCCCGAGCGCAAGCAACAAGGTACCGGCAAGCAGCAGCAAGCGATTCGGTGCCACTGGCTTGGGCGATGCACGAGGGGGATCAACAAGCCGGAAATCCGCGACACCTGAAGCCACATCCAACTCGCCAGACATGGTCGCCGACTCACGCCTGGACACCAAATCTTCGTAATTCTTCTTGTGAATCGCGTAATCCCGGTTCAACTGCGCAGCCTCGGCCTCCAACTGCGGGGCGGTCTTGACGGCAGCAAGTGCCTGCCCATAGCGTGCGGAGTACTCATCAACACGCGCCCGAAGGCCTGCAACCTGCACCTCGGCTGCCGCCAGCATACGGCCGAGGTCCTGCTGCACGAGAC
This sequence comes from Roseateles sp., assembly GCF_044373315.1. Taxonomy (GTDB): domain Bacteria; phylum Pseudomonadota; class Gammaproteobacteria; order Burkholderiales; family Burkholderiaceae_C; genus JACDQM01. Next base: position 17,557 of record NZ_JBILQK010000060.1, read on the forward strand.
TGCCCCCCGCCACCCCACCACCAGCGGGAGCCGCCAGCGCCGCCTTGCGCAACTCGGCCACCTCTTTGCGCTTCTGCTCTTCGAGGTCCTTGATGAGCTTGCGCGTGGTGATCACATCAGGATGCTGCTCGGTGAAGCGCTGAAGCAAGGTGTCCAGGTTGCCGCGAACCGAATTGATGCGCGCGTCAATCTCTGGCGTCGCAATAGGCAGCGAGGATTCCTGAAGCAGGCTTTGGCTCGTTGCGTTCGCGGCCTTCGCCCGTTCACCTTCCAACTGCTGCTTGGCGGCATCTCGGGCATTGGTCGCTTCACGCAATTCAAGGCGTGCACGGTCCAACTGGCCGCTCATCTCTGCAAGGCGGGAAGCAGAGTCCTTGCCGTCACTGGACATCAGCTGGATGTTTCGCAGGCGGAACTCTTTCAGACGCCCCTCAGCCTCTTCAAGCTTGGCTTCGTAGGTCTTGATCTGCTCGTTGATGAAGGTCGTTGCAGTCGCAGTGTCCTTTCGACTGGCCCCTAGACTGGACTCGACGAAGATCGAAACCAAGGCCTGCACCACGCGCTTGGCCGTCTCTGGGTCCTTGTCCCGGTAGGCCAGGGTGTACAAGTTGTCCCGTGCGGTGCTCTGGATCGACAGAGTCTTGGTCAGCATCTCGATCGTTGCCTCTTGCTCTGCCTTGGACTGGTTCTTCAGATCCAGATCAGCCATGCGAACGAGCTTTTCAAGGTTGGGACGGCTGATCAGCGTGCGGCTGAGCATCACAACCTGCTGCTCGACGTTGGGTTGAACGGCGAGCCCGGACATCAGCGGCTTGAGGATCGACTGCGTGTCGACATAGATACGGGCGCTGGCCTCATACCGATCCGGCATGGCAAGAACCACAGCAGCGCCAATCGCACCAGCAACCCAGGCGACCAAGAGGCCTGGCCAACGAAACTTCCACATGCGCTTGGCGATGGAGAAGACTTGAGCAAGCAGAAGATCCATTGTTTATCTTTGCAGTTCTTCGTGTAGCGGCAGACGCGATCAACGGTGCCGTGAACGCGCCATACCAGGCGGACTATCGACGAGTGAAACCACGCGAGACCTGCGCCTCGCAGACTGTTGGCCCAATCGCCGCTTGTCGCTCGTCAACCGAACTTCAGAAGAAGCTCTGAGGAATGATCAGGATGTCGCCCGGCCGCATTTCCACATTGGCCGACACATCACCGCGCTTGACCAAGTCCTTCAAGCGGACCGTGTAGCTCTTGTTGCCTTCACTCGTCCGCAGGATCGTGGCGCTGTTGCCGGCCGCGAAATCCGTCAGGCCGCCAACAGCAATCATGACATCCAGCAACGTCATCTTTTGCTTGAAAGGCAGGAACTGGGGCTTGGCCGCCTCGCCTACCACTCGGATCTGCTCACTGTAGGGCCCGACGAAGCCCGTGACGATGACAGTCACGACTGGATCGCGAACATATTTGCCGAGTTGCTTCTCGATCTCACGAGCAATCTCAACCGAGTTCTTGCCTTGGACGACAAGCTCATCAATCAGTGGCGCCGAGATCTTGCCGTCGGGCCGCACAGGCACAGACATGGAAAGCTCCGGGTTCCGCCACACCATGATGTTCAGGCTGTCCCCGGCACCGACGATGTAACTGTAGTCATCCGTACCGGCCTTGGCTGGCGCAGCGGGTGCCGACGAGCCACCAATCCCGGCGCAAGCGGTCAGCATCAAAGCCGCAACAAACGGCACCACCGCGCGAAGTGCGCCCACAAAAGACACATCAAACTTTTTCAATGGGAACTCCCTCATCATCAAGTCAAACCGCATCCTAGAGGTTTTCGGCTCACACCAAACCTCCCTGGATCACTAACGATCGCCGATCAGTGACGTCCTGCACAGCGAGCTGCAACCCGTATCTTGCTGCTTAGGTGCGGATTGCACACCAAATCCGGTACGCATTGAACCCCCAGTATGGACGGACTGGACGGGATAGCGACGCTTAACCGCGCCCCTGGAGAACAGGCCTGATGAAGTGCAACAACAACTGCTGCAGGGGATTGGCATTGCCAAAAGGCCGCCACGTCCAACTCAGCTTCTGCCGATAGGCATCGAATTGCATGGCCCACGGCGCAGTTCGCATGCGTCCTCGTCCGAGAATGACCTTCAGCACCTCGGTGCCCATGACGCCCGCACAAAGATCACAAGCCATCGGCGTTGAAGGTCCTCGTCGCTCTTTGAAATTCACTGCTTCCGGGGCCACCAGATACTTGCGGTTCAACATCGCCGGCGACACTCCGGCAATGAAGCGGGCGTACTGCTCATCAATGTCGTGCCCTTCGAGCTTGAAGTATTCCTCGAAGCTCATGCCCGAGGGACTGAAATGCAAGAACGCGACGCCCATCCCCAAAGGCGCGGCCGTCAACGCAGGGATGCCTAACTCACGGCACCGCGCAAACACAATGCGTCGCGCCGGAAGCGCAAAAAGATCCAGGGAATCCACGTAAACCGATGCCCCGCGAAGGAAGTCATCGACGTTGTCCGAATTGATGCCCTGCGGGAACAACTGCACATCGGCCTCGGGATTGATGTCCTGCGCCATCCGCGCCATCACGTCCAACTTTGCCTGGCCCATCGTTGACATGAAGGCACCAGCTTGGCGGTTCATGTTGTGAACCTCAAAATCGTCGAAATCCGAAATACTGAAGCCACCCAACCCAAGCCGCGCCAGCGTCAAAACATGGGCGCCACCAACGCCACCCAGGCCCGCGACTGCCACGCGACAATTCCTCAGGATCTCCTGCTCATCTCGGGTGAGCCAGCCGATGTTTCGTGAGAAAGCACGGTGATAGTCGAAATCAACCACCTGATGAACCGTCGACATCACGCACTCACCTCCAGGCCCCAATCACACACACGCAATCGTAACTGTGGCAACTGACTGGGCACTGTGGATTTAAGCCCTGGACGCAAAAAAGCCCGCCGAAGCGGGCTTTGGTAGAGCCTTAAGGCCCAAGTTTGCTTTTACTTGCCAGACTGCTTGCGGCGAACGAAGCCCATGCCAGCCAGCGCCAGGCCAAACAGAGCCAGCGAGCCAGGCTCAGGAACGGTGAATTCCAAGGTGCCATTCAAGGTCGACTGGCGGAAAAGAGCCCCAGGATTTCCGTTGGCATCCGTGCTCTGCCACAGTTGGCTCAGAGTTGGGATCGGCGGCACCACGTTCGTGTTGATGGCCCACTTGGCACTGTTCGAACCGTTGCTCCAGTGCTCGTAGAAGCTCTTGTTCGTCAACTCATCCTTCCAGAAGGACTGGACGAATGCATCAGCGTCATTGTCGCCATCGTCATCAAAGTCAAAGGACACCAATCCAAGCAGATTCAAGTTCACGCCTTGGAATTGCGAGCCAGTGACGTTCAAGCGGAGAACCTGCTTGGCGCCAGCGCCGTTAGCATCAGTCTGGTAGAAGATGTCCAGGAAACCGCCGGTGTACTGCACATCAGTTGCAGTTGTCTGACCCAAGAGCTTGTACTGATAAGTCAGGCCCCAGGTCTTGCCCTCAGGGCTCACCACGCCGTACTTGTTGGTGCCAACACCCGTAGCAAAGCCGTTTTCATCAGCGACACCAGAGGGATCGTTGTTCAGCGCATCAATGTTCAGCGGCCCAGCAAACGTGGGGAAGGCGAACGTCAGTGGGGTGAGACCGTCCATTGCCACCTTGCTGCCGGCCGTAAAGCCGAAAGCAGACATCTCAGACGCAATGTTGGTGTCGATGACGGACGTGCCAGCAACAGCCGGATTGCCCAGGTAAATCGACGTAGCAGTCGTGCCCGTGAAACCCAGCGACTTGATGGACGAGGTGCTCGAGCTGCCGTTGTTCCCAAAGTCCTGGCCGTTGTTGATGACAAACGGCGATGCGTTTGCAGCAGACACCGCGGCCAGCGTGATGGCAGCCGCAAGTGCTTTGCTACGGAATGAAGTGGTCATGTGATTCTCCTAAGCGGGTTTGTGTCCCAGCACTAGCTGGCACTCATAGTTAGCACATACCATGCCAGACAAACAAATTCCATACAGAACAACGACTTACAGATTCCACCAGATGCATGACCTCGCAATGCGTAAACAATTCCGACACTAGCAACCTGCGCTTTCGCCGTGCTGAAGCGACCGAAGCCGTGGCATAGAGTCGATGCACTGGATTGAGCGCAGCTTGTTGCAGGTGGCTGTCACCCTGCGCAGACCTGACAACCATAAAGACACCCATTCTTGGATGCCGTGATCACCCGCTCGGCCTGGACCCCACTTGCTCAAGTCCCATTTTGGGACCAACCTTCGCCATGCGAGTGATTGCCGTGTCCACCGTTCGGGCATTCTGGGATCGCTACCCCGACGCCGAGCAGCCGCTGAAGGCTTGGTACGAGGAGGCCACCAGTGCAAGCTGGGGCCAGCCCGCCGACATCAAAGCGCGGTACCACGGCGCTAGCGTACTGAAAAACCGTCGCGCGGCCTTCACCATCAAAGGCAATGACTACCGGCTGATCGTGGCCATTGCGTACAAGTTGCAGATCGTCTACGTGAAGTTCGTCGGCAGACACAAGGAGTACGACGCAGTGGATGCAGAAACCATCGAGTCGGCCCAAATGGCCAAGGAGGGATGCATGGACATCCGACCTATCCACACCGAAGCAGACTACAAGGCAATTCTCAAAGAGATTTCGGCCTTGATGGAGTCCGACCCTGATCTGGGCACGCCGGAGGGTGATCGCCTGGACATCCTGGCCACGCTGGTGCAAGCCTACGAGGCCAAGCACGTGCCCTTCACCGGGCCAGATCCGGTGGAAGCCATTAAATTCCGGATGGATCAGAGCGGTCTGTCGGTCAAAGATCTTGAGCCGATCATTGGCAAAAGCAACCGCGTCTACGAAGTCCTGAGCCGCAAGCGCCCGCTGACGCTGGCCATGATCCGCAGACTGCACAAGAGCCTGGGCATCCCGGCCGATGTGTTGATTGCGGAGACAGTTGCCGGCTGATCAGCGAACACTGAGCTTGGCTTCGACGGTGAACAGCGATGTCATGGGGTCATCTGTTCAGGAGAAGATGACGCACTTCAGTGCACCTACGTTCGGCGCGATGCGTCATGCCCCGGCAGACGTACTTGCGCCAGACCGGCGCAGCCGTGCCGTCTGGCTACTTGAGCGTCAGCTCCCAGGCCTGGGAGCGCTTGTGCACGGCCAATCCGTGCAACGCGGCCACGGCCTGAACAAAACCCACACTATCCCCCGTCTTGAACACCCCACTCACTCGCAGATCTCCTACGCGAGGGTTCACCGTGATTGGCGTCGAGCTGTAGCGGCTCATCTCCGCCAGCGCCTCCCGAAGCGGCACGTTGTCGAAGATCGCCTCCCCACGCTGCCAGGCCAGCACCTGGTCCAGGCGAGGCCGATCACGCTCGGGTGCGGCAGCGGAGGCACCCGATGCAGTTCTGCCATCCTGGCCGCGGCCGACGCGAACTCTGTCTCCGGCGGCCATCACGATCGGCTGGTTGGAGGCCTTGCTGCCACTGCCCTGCACGACCACCTGCCCTTCGACCAGAGTCACGTCGACGGATTCGCGCCCGCCAGCATGTGGCGGCATCAGCCGCACGAGGAAGGCAGTCCCCGTGGCGGTCACCTCCGTCCCGGCGGCTCTCACGACAAAGGGCCGGCTTGCGTCCTTGGCGACTTCGAAGAAGGCTTCCCCACCCTCCACGCTCACGCGACGTTGCGCCGGGCTGAGTTCCACCCGCACCCGGGTCGAGGTGTTCAGCGACATCCGCGAGCCGTCCTTCAGCAGCACCAGGCGCTGCTCGCCGATTCCGGTGCCGTAGGTGTCGACATCGCGCCAGGGCTGGACCACCAGGACCGCCACCAGCGCGACTGTGGCCGTCACTGCAGCCACCAAGGCGCGAGGACCGGGTCTGATTCCTCTGCTCTGGCCCAGGTCCTCGGGCGCTCTGACGGCGCACACCCGGGCTACCGCGGCCCGGTCGACGCCTGCGACATCCATCCAGACGTCCGTGCAGCACTCGAAGGCCAGGCGATGTGCGGCAGATCGCCCCTGCCAGGCCAGGCATTCCCGCTCCATGTGAAGAGAGCGATCCGGCCCATGCAGGCGGGCCACCCACACCGCAGCCTCGGCCGCGATCTCCGGTGTCACCACCGGAAGCGCCCCGTCCTGCCCTGCTCCCCTGCCCTCCATCGCCCCTGGCCACTGCACCGCTACCAGCCCTCCATCCAGCTTGTCAGCTGCAGCGTGGCCTTGGCGATGTACTTCTCGACGGTGCTGATGCTCATGCTGTGACGCTGGGCGATCTCCTCGTAAGTCATGCCTTCGACACGGTGGCACAGGAAGATGTCGCGCGTCTTGTCATTCAGCCGTCCCAGCCCCAGGCTCAGACGTGCCATGCGCTCGCGGGCCAG
>NZ_JBILQK010000144.1:0-5875 GCF_044373315.1 Roseateles sp.
CTGGTTCGACAAACTGGGCTTGCCCAGGCTCTCATAACCTCAAGCGCTCGAACCGCCTGGTGCGGACCCGCATGCCCGGTGGTGTGGGAGGGGTGGAGTCGATAATGGCTCACCCCTATCCCGATTTGCGCGCAGCGCTGCATCGACCTGGTCAGGGCTTAGCGTGCGCTGTCGGCGGATAGCATCGACGCTTCAACAAGAACATTTGCGACGTCCTTCGCTGAACGCACTGCCCATGTACACACCCAAGCACTTCAACTTGCCTGAGCTCGCGCTGGCGCAGCAGCTGATTGATCAGCAGCCGTTCGCGCTGTTGATCGGCCCCGACGCAGAAGGACGCAGCTTCGTCACCCATGTGCCGCTGGTGCGTGGCGGCGCAGGTGAAGGCGGCGCGGACTGGTGGCTGGAAGGTCATATGGCGCGCGCCAATCCGCACTGGCCCTGGCTGGCCGCGCAGCGCGAGTTGCTGGTGGTGTTCAACGGGCCGGATGCCTATGTGTCGCCGCGCCATTACGAGAGCGCGCTGGCCGTACCGACCTGGAACTATCTGGCGGTCCACGTGCATGGCGAGTTGGAACTGATCGACGATGCTGCCGCGAAGGATGCTTTGCTCAAGCGCCTGATCGCGCGCCATGAGCCCGAGTACGCACCGCAGTGGCGTGGCCTGCCCGAGGACTTCCAGCACAAGCTGCTGGGCGCGATCGTCGGCTTTCGCATCCGCGTGCGCAGCATTGAAGCCAAGGCCAAGGTCAGCCAGAACCGCAGCGCGATTGAGCGCGCGCGCATTCATGCGCATTCGCAACAGGGCACGCCGGACGAGCAGGCCTTGGCCGTCTGGATGCAGCGGCTGGGGCTGGTCTGAAGCGGGCAGGGTCTTACTACGCTGTTGGCCCAAGATAGGTAACCGTCGCGAAGCCCAGAGTTGTGTCTGACGCCCGGCAAAGCCTTGGCTTATGGGGCTGGGCTGACCCAGTTTTCCAATTCAAGTGCAGGCACGCGCTCGAATTCAGCCATGTTGTTCGTCACCAGCACCAAACCTTCGCTGCGTGCATGGCCTGCGATGTGGAGGTCATTCACTCCTATGGGTTGGCCGAGCTTTTCCAGACAGGCACGAATGGCACCGTAGTGCTGGGCGGCCTTGGCGCTGTAGGGCAGAACGACCAGGCGGCTGCAAAAGTCCTCGATGGCTGACAGGTTCTCGTTCACGCGGCTACTTTTCTCTGCGCCGTGCATGAGTTCGGCCAGGGTGATGGACGAGATTGCCATGCGGTTGGCATTCGCGTTGAAGGTAGCCAGTACCTCGATGGGGCGCCGTTTCAACACGTAGATGACGATGTTGGTATCCAGCAGGTAGCGCAGCATCAGAGCGCTTCCCGCTCTGCCTGGTTCTGATTGGCGCGTTCGGGCAGGAAGTCTTCGCTGACGCTGGGGCCACTCAGGAAGAAGCTGTCCCAGGTTTGGCCAATAGGGGCGAGGATGCGCTCGTTACCCCTGACACGTATTTCTACCTTGAGGACACCCTCGGGCAGGCGCACGTCCAAGGGAAGGCGAACTGCCTGGGTGCGGTTATTGACAAAGACAGTTCCTACGGACATGCCAAGCTCCTCATGAGGACGTATATGGCAATTGTATATTGCGCTGCGGGTGCGTCAACTCGGCGTCTTCAAGCAGCCGATGGTTACGCATCACTGCGTGACGGCAATCTGCCGGAAGCCCTCGCCAATGCTTGCTCTCCAGGGTTTCGTGGGCCATCGGCGTAGTAAGACCCAGCGGGCAAGAAAATTATCGAATGCCTAGGCACGCGGCGGGCTGATCTCACCAAGCCGGGCAGGGCGCCCGGTTCGGTAGCGGCTTACATGCCGGCGTAGTTCGGACCGCCGCCGCCCTCGGGCGTGATCCAGACGATGTTCTGCGTCGGGTCCTTGATGTCGCAGGTCTTGCAGTGCACGCAGTTCTGCGCGTTGATCTGCAGGCGGTCGCTGTTGTCCTCGTTCTTGACGAACTCGTAGACGCCGGCCGGGCAGTAGCGGCTTTCGGGGCCGGCGAACTTGGCCAGGTTCACCTGCACTGGCACCTCGGCGTTCTTAAGCGTCAGGTGGGCCGGCTGGTCTTCCGCATGGTTGGTGTTGGAGATAAACACCGACGAGAGGCGGTCGAAGGTCAGCTTGCCGTCCGGCTTCGGATAGTCGATCTTGGCGCACTCGGCCGCGGGCTTCAGATAGACATGGTCGGGCAGGGTGCGGTGGATGGTCCAGGGCGGCACCTTGACGCCGAGCTTGGGCAGGAACCACTGCTCGATGCCGGTCATCAGCGCGCCGACGGTGTTGCCCTTCTTGAACCACTGCTTGAAGTTCTTGGAGCGCTGCAGCTCGGCGTGCAGCCAGCTCTGCTCGAAGGCGGCCGGGTAGGCGGCCAGCTCGTCATGCTGGCGGCCGGCGCTGACAGCCTCGAAGGCGGCCTCGGCGGCCAGCATGCCGGTCTTGATCGCCGCATGACTGCCCTTGATGCGCGCGGCGTTCAAGTAGCCGGCATCGCAGCCCACCAGGGCTCCGCCCGGGAACACGGTCTTGGGGATGCTCAGCGCACCGCCGGCTGTGATGGCGCGGGCGCCGTAGCCGATGCGCTTGCCGCCCTCGATGTGCTTGCGGATGCTGGGATGCGTCTTCCAGCGCTGCATTTCCTCGAAGGGGCTCAGCCAGGGGTTCTTGTAGTCCAGGCCGACCACATAGCCCAGCGTGACCTTGTTGCCCTCCAGGTGGTAGAGGAAGCCGCCGCCATAGGTCTCGCCGTCCATCGGCCAGCCGGCGGTGTGCACCACCAGGCCGGGCTTGGCTTGCTCGGGCGACACTTCCCACAGTTCCTTGATGCCGATGGCATAGCTCTGCGGGTCGCTGTTGGCGTCGAGCTTGAAGTTGTTGATCAGTTGCTTGCCCAGGTGGCCGCGTGCGCCCTCGGCGAACACCGTGTACTTGCCCAGCAGCTCCATGCCCAGCTGGAACTCACCGGTGGGCTCGCCATCCTTGCCCACGCCCATATTGCCGGTGGCCACGCCGCGCACCTCGCCTTTGTCGCCGTAGACGATCTCGGCGGCGGTGAAGCCCGGGAAGATCTCGACGCCCAGCGCTTCAGCCTGCTCACCCAGCCACTTGGTGACCGCGCCCAGCGAGATCACATAGTTGCCGTGGTTGTGGAAGCACTCGGGGATCAGCCAGTGCGGTGTCTGCGTCGCGCCGGTTTCGTTGAGGAACAGCACCTCGTCGCCCGACACCGGCTGGTTCAACGGTGCGCCCAGCTCTTTCCAGTTCGGGAACAGCTCGGTGATTGCGATCGGATCCATCACCGCGCCAGACAGGATGTGGGCGCCGGGCTCCGAGCCCTTTTCCAGCACCACCACCGAGATCTCCTGGCCCTTCTCGGACGCCAGCTGTTTCAGACGGATGGCGGTGGCCAGGCCGGCCGGGCCGGCGCCCACGACGACCACGTCGTACTCCATGCTTTCACGCGGGCCGTACTGGGCAACAAGATCTTCGGAGCTCATGCTTGTCCTTGCTTTAGTTGAGTCAGGGTGCGTGGGCTGCCCCCTGGCGATTGCGCCGGATTCTAGCGGCGCATCATCAAAAAATAGCACGATCGTTCTTTTTTGACATCGTCCGTCGCGCCGATGCGGCGACACACCGCGCCAGGCCGCTGGGTGACATCGGCGGGCCGTGGCTGCGTGCTATCGTTTTGCGTAACTCCCACGGCACTTGGCGGGTGGCCCTTGCCAGAGCAGGCGGCTCCTTCGCCACTCGAGCGGCCGTGGCATTGAACACAGCAGAAAGACGAGCAAGCGATGAGCTACAGCATTGACCTGTCGGGCCGCGTGGCCCTGGTGACCGGCGCCTCCAGCGGCCTGGGCGCGCAGTTTGCCAAGACCCTCGCCCAGGCCGGTGCCGGCGTGGTGCTGGCCGGGCGGCGCATCGAGCGCCTGAAGACCTTGCGTGCCGAGATCGAAGCCGCTGGCGGCGATGCCCATGTGGTGACCCTGGATGTGACCGATCTGGACAGCATCAAGTCGGCCGTGGCGCATGCGGAGACCGAGATGGGCACGATCGACATCCTGATCAACAACTCCGGTGTCAGCACCACGCAGAAACTCACCGACGTCACCGAGAACGACTACGACTTCGTGATGGACACCAATCTGCGCGGCGCCTTCTTCGTGGCGCAGGAAGTCGGCAAGCGCATGCTGGCCCGTTCGCGCGGCGCTGCGCCTGGCACCTTCACCGGCGGGCGCATCGTCAACATCGCGTCGATGGCCGGCCTGCGCGTGCTCAGCCAGATTGGCGTCTATTGCATGAGCAAGGCCGCAGTGATCCACATGACTCGCGCGATGGCGCTGGAGTGGGGCAAGTTCGGCATCAACGTCAACGCCATCTGCCCGGGCTATATCGACACCGAGATCAACCATCACCACTGGAGTACCGAAGGTGGCAAGAAGCTGGTCGATCTGCTGCCGCGCAAGCGCGTGGGCCAGCCGCAAGATCTGGACACTGCACTGCTGATGCTCTGCGCCAACGAGAGCCACTTCATCAACGGCGCGGTGATCCAGGCCGATGATGGCTTTGGCGTCTGACCGAGGGTCCCATGCCGCTTAGGAACCTCACCCCCGTCGAAGCCCGCGTCCTGGCCGTGCTGGTCGAGAAGCAACACACGGTACCTGACAGCTACCCGATGTCGCTTAACGGCCTGACGCTGGGCTGCAACCAGAAGACCGCGCGTGATCCGGTGATGAATCTGGCCGAATCCGAAGTGCTGCAGGCGCTGGATGAACTCAAGTCCATGAGCCTGGTGTTTGAAGTCAGCGGCAGCCGCGTGGTGCGCTTCGAGCACAACGGCGCGCGCGCGCTGGGCGTGCCAGGCGCCGCGCTGGCGCTGCTGACCTTGCTGATGCTGCGCGGCCCGCAAACCCCGGCAGAGTTGCGCCTGCACACCGAGCGCCTGCACCGATTCGCCGACATCTCTTCGGTCGAAGGCTTTCTCGACGAGCTGGCCGAGCGCGAGCCGCCGATGGCCGTCAAGCTGCCGCGTGCGCCTGGTGCGCGCGAGGCTCGCTGGGCGCATCTGCTGTGCGGCGAGGCGGGCCTGCCTGCGCCCGGCGCCGCAGTCCCCGTGGCTGCTTCGGCACGTGACGAGGATGTGGCCCTGCTGCGCGCCGAAGTCGATCAACTCAAGGCCCAGGTGGCCCGGCTGATGAGAGAGCTGGGCCTGGACGAGCAAGCCCCCGCATCATGAAGCTTGAAATCCCCGAGCAGAAGAAGCTGGTCCATGAGATGCGTATCCCCATCCGCTGGGGCGATATGGATGCGATGGGCCATGTCAACAACACGATCTACTTCCGCTACATGGAGATCGTGCGGGTGGACTGGCTGGACAGCCTTAAAGCGGCGCCCAACCCGCAGGGCCAGGGCCCGGTGATCGTCAATGCCTTCTGCAACTTCTACCGGCAGCTTGAATACCCTGGCGAAGTGCTGACCCGCCACTACGTCTCCAACCCGGGCCGCACCAGCTTCGATACCTGGATCACGATGGCGCGGGCCGAAGACCCGCAGACGATCTACGCTGCCGGCGGCGCCACCACGGTGTGGATGGATTTCCCGGCGCAGAAGTCGACACCGCTGCCGGACTGGCTGCGGCGCATCGTGGAGGGCTGAGCCGCGGCGCTCCAGCAGCGGACGTGCCATGGGCCTGCTGCAACTGTGGCTTGCTCAATCGGGATAGGGGTGAGCCATTATCGACTCCACCCCTCCCACACCACCGGGCATGCGGGTCCGCACCAGGCGGTTCGAGCGCTTGAGGTTATGAGAGCCTGGGCAAGCCCAGTTTGTCGAACCAG
>NZ_JBILQK010000061.1:0-23771 GCF_044373315.1 Roseateles sp.
AGGGCCTTCTTTTCGAGATCGAACCTGAAGATCGCGACGGTATCGCGGCCCTTGTTGGTCGCCGCGTACAAGGTCTTGCCATCAGCGCTCAGGTGTTCCGGCGTGAAGATCTCGCCGTCACCGTGGCCGCGCGCAGAGGTGGCGATCTGTTCCCACGCTGCGCTAGGGCTGGCGCGGTAGAGCACCTTCAGCGGCTTCTCTTCCAGCTCGTCGTCACGTTCGCGAATCACCGCGATGCGGGGCACGAGGTCGGCGTCCAGCAGCCAGCGTTGGACCTGGCCGGGGTGATCGAAGGTCAGCAGCGTCTGCTTGCCGGTCACCACATCCACACGGTAGAAGTCGATCGAGCTTGCCGCACGGAGATTACCGGCGGCCAGGATTTCCCGGTCGCTGCCAGGAATGGGGCCGGCATAGCTCAGGCCGCGACCCACCATGGCGCCCGAGTTGATGAACTCGCGCACGGTCGGCGTGATCGTGCGTGACTCCTTGCCGTCGCGGCTGACGACGAAGAGGCCGCCGCCGGAGGTTTCGACCTCGCCCGCTGGCGCATTGATATTGCCGACGCTGAAGGCCAGGCGCTCGTTGCCAATCCAGTTGAACCGGGTCACGTCGTAGGCCGACAAGGAAGTCACAGCCTGGGACTTGCGCGTCTCCAGGTCAATGACGGCCAGGTTCATGCGGCCATTGATTGCCGAAGTGACGGCCAGATACCTGCCGCTGGGCGACAGGGTCGGGGAGCGAAACTTGGGCGGCGACAGGTAAGCGCGCAGCGGTGCAGGCGTGCTGCTGGCGGCGCTGCCGGCAGCCTGCTGGGCCACGGCGCTGGTCGGCAGGGCTGCGGCAAGCGACAGCACTGCGGCACCGATCAGGGTCAGCGCGCCTTGCGAGGCGGCACGCCGGCGAGACAAATTGGGGGCCATTCCGTTCATGGTCACTCAGGTCATGGGATGGTCAGCAAGCGCTGGCGCGGGAGGCCGCGGCGGCTGGACCATTCAGTTGCAGAAGCAAGAAAGGCCGTCGGCTCATTGTGGAGTCGAACGGCTTCTCTCTTTTGGCTCGGGCGGCGGCTGCCGCCCGAAACCTTGTCATCAGAACTTGTACGTGGCCGACAGGCGGTACGAAGCCTTCATCGAGTCAGCGAACTGGGCGGGGATGATGCCGCCTGGCTCGACGAAGGAACGCACGTCCAGCTGGCCGAGCTTGTTGAACACGTTGTTGACGTTCAGCTGCACGGACAGGTTCTTCACGCCGGTGTAGGACACGAAGTAGTTGGTGACGGTGTTGCCCGGCCACTTGCAGTCGCCTTCCGTGATGCCGTAGTCCTTGCAGAAGGTGTCGGTCGGGCTGTAGCCCAGGCCCTTGGAGCCGGTGTTCGAGATGAAGCTCACACCGTGGGTCCACTTGGGCATGCGCAGCGTGAACGACACATTGGTGCGCAGACGCGGGTACTCATAGAAGCCAGCGTAGTTGTGGCTCCACTGGTTCGTGGTGGTGTTCCACGAATACAGCGAGTTCAGGTACGTCGCGGTCAGCTGCGTGGTCAGGCGACCCAGCGGCGTCTCGGTGCGCAGGCGGAACTCGGCGTCCACACCGTCGGTCTTCGTGCGGTTCAGGTTGACGAAGTTGCGCAGCAGGGCGTTGATGCGGCCAGCCGTCACGCCATAGCGGGCTTGCTCAGCAGCGGTGAAGGTCGTGTCCCGGGACAGCGGATCACGCAGCACTTCAGGCGAACCAGCGGCACCTTCCTCGGTCAGGATGCGCGAAGCGCTGCGGGCCGAGATTTCGTCCTTGCGGTTGATGCTCCAGTAGTCGAGCGAGACGCTGACGTTGTTGATTGGCTCCAGCACGATGCCCAGCGAGTGGCTCTTGGCGGTTTCCGGCTTCAGGTTGGGGTTGTTCTTGGTGATCAGGGCCACGGAACCGCACTCAGCCGTCTGCACCGAGTCGGCGCGCGACAGCAGCAGGGCGCGGTTCGGGTCCGTCGCCGGCAGGGCCTGGGCTTGCCTGACCAGGTCGGCGCGCAGGCTCAGGGCCAGGCCGCAACGCTTCGGATCGGACGCGCGCTGGAAGGCGAACTTGGTCGACTCGGCGCTTTCCGTCAGGTTGGGTGCACGGAAGCCGTTCTCGATCGTGCCGCGGAACAGCAGTTCCTTGCTCGGCTGGTAGCGCACCGCCAGCTTGGGCGACAGGTGAGCGTCAAAGCCAGGGAACTTGTCCAAACGCGCGGCGACCTGGGCTTCGAGGCCCTTCATCACCGGGATGCTCAACTCGCCGAAGGCAGCGTAGAAGGTGCGCGAGGCATCGGCGGCGGACAGGCCGTTGCCGACGATGTCGCCACGGCGCAGGTTCTGCGTCGGGTCGATCGAGACGGACTCGTTGCGGATCTCGCCGCCTGCTGCGAAGGCCAACTGACCGGCCGGCAGCTTCATCAGCTCGCCGCTAACCTTGCCGTCCAGAGCCGTCTGGCTGATCTTGCCGGTGTAGCCGTAGGTCGGGAACAGCTTATTCAGCACTTCAGGGCTGTTGGTCTGGCCGATCTTGTAGCCTCGGTTGAAGAAATCAGCGCCCGGATTGTTCCAGTCGCCGATGACTTCCTTGAAACCGGTCTCGCTGAAGGAGCCGCGGCTCGTCGAGACGGCCTTGCTGCCCAGGTGCTGCAGCGCAACTTCCCAGTCGTAGTTGTTGATCGTGCCCTTGGCACCGCCGAGCACGCGGTACTCGTCAGCCTTGACGCTGCTGCCGGCGCCGCTGTCGACGAAGCGATAGCGCAGTTCAGCCGGGCGGCCCAGCTTGTTCAGCGGGTGGCCGGTGGGCAGCAACACATAGCGGAAAATCTTGGAGCTGTTGGTCGACGGGTCACCCCAGGTCGTCGTGCCGGCGGACGGGCCGCCATAGATCTGGTGGCCGCCGAAGTAATCGACTTCGGTGCGCGAGTACATGCTCTCGAAGAACAGCTCGGTGTCGGCGTTCAGGGCATAACGCGCATTGACCATCAGGTTCAGACGGTCAGCGCTGGGGATAGCCTGGAAACGCTCGTAGCGGTTGTACATGCACAGGTTGCTGCGCACGTCCGTGCAGCCGGCCAGAGGGCCTTGGCCGATGATGTTGCCGGGCCAGCTGAAGCTCGACGGCGTGCCGTAGCTGGGGCTGTACTTGGTCAGTTCCGGGTTGGTGTCGGAGATGATGTCGCTGTAGAACAGCGGGTCACGCTGGTAGGCGCTGACCATGGCCACCACGTTGTAGCGGTCCTGGACGATATCGCCACGGCCCATCACGAAAGACAGTCCCTTTTCGCCGAACTGGGTGGTGTTCAGCGAGTTGGCCATCCAGCCGGACAGCTGGGTGCCCTTGTAGTCGCGGCGGGTGATCACGTTGATCACGCCGGCCACGGCGTCAGAGCCGTAAATGGCGGAAGCGCCGCTCTTCAGCACTTCAATGCGCTCGATGGCTTCCAGCGGCAGCGAGTCCACATTGCTGAACAGCGTGGCGTAGTCTGCCAGGCCGTAGGGGGCAACACGGCGGCCGTTCAACAGCAGCAGCGTGGCTTGCGCGCCCAGGTTGCGCAGCGAGATGGCGGATGCACCCGGCGAGAAGCGGTTTGCGCCTTCGATGTCGGACAGGCCGCCGGTGGAGGCGGCGAGTTCGTCGATCAGGCCCTTGACGGTCGTGACGCCGGAAGCCTCGATCTGCTCACGCGTGATGACCTGGAGCGGCACGGCCGATTCAGTGTTGATGCGCTTGATGTTCGAACCGGTGATTTCGATGCGCTGCAGCTGTTCAGTGCTTGCCGGGGCTTGCTGAGCCTGGGCGTGCATGCAGACGAGGCCGGCTGCAAGCGCAGTCAGGCGAAGGGCTAGACGGGGGGAGGAACGCATTGAGAGGACTCCGATTCGGGTGTGCTGGTGGCACGGAAATCACGGCCCGTTGGCAGGTTTTCTGGCAATCGGCCGACTTGGCAATATCAAGTGGGCTGGCTGCAAGTGATGCCCCAGCCATGACTTTCGTAAGGGGCGCAGTCTAAGGAATCGAAAGAATGTTTCCGTCGGGGCTTCTACCAGAGTCGTGTGAATGCAACATTTCAGCTCCGGCAGGGCCACTCATCCGGGTGGTCGACGAAGGATGCCGGACAGGCCTTGGCCCCGGCTGCGGCCTGATTTGGCCTGCCTGGCCTGAGCCGGGCGTGTCGGCCATTCATCGGCCAAATCCGCAGTTCGCCGCAGCCCGGGCTGCGGCCCCGCGAGCCTTGCCTAGACTCTGGCCCCATGCGTACCGAACCCCACCTCAACCGATTCCAGCGCTGGTACTTCACCTGGGCCGAACGCCATTACCTGCGCATGCAGCCGCAGATGCAGGCGCAGGCGCGCGCGCTGGATCGGCTGCTCTACAGCCGCCGCGGTCTGTGGGTCTGGCTGGGCTTGATCGGCTCCATCGGCGGCGCCACGGCCGGCCTGCGTGCTGCCGGCATGCCGCTGCTCATGGCCCTGATCCTCAGCAGCATGGGAATCCTGGCGCTGGCTTTCGTGCTGCTGGTGGCCTGGCTGCAGCCGGAGAAGGTGATGGGCCAGCGCGGCCTCGGCCGCCTGATGCTGCGCATCAGCATCAGCACCCTACTGGGCGTGCTCACCGGCTGGGTTGCCGGGCGTCTGAGCCGGCATGGCCTGGCCGGCCTCAGCTCGCTGAGCACCGAACTCGAAGCGCTGCTGCGCATCGGTGTGCCCGTGGGGCTCAGCGTGGGCCTGGTGATGGCCTTGCTGGTTGGCCTGACCGCAGCCGGACGCCGCTACCAGCTGCAGCAGGAACTGCAGGAGGCGCGGGCGGCCGAAGAGCGTGCGCAGATCGCACGCGAGGCCAGCGAAGCCCGGCTGCGCCTGCTGCAGGCGCAGATCCAGCCGCATTTCATCTTCAACACCCTGTCGGCCGTGCAGCACTGGGTGGACAGCGGCGACGCGCGCGCCAGCGGCCTGCTGCGGGCGTTGACGGCCTTTCTGCGCGGCTCGGCCGAGCTGATGATGCAGCCGCAGGTTCGCCTGGCCGAAGAGCTGGCGCTGGTGGGCCATTACCTGAGCGTGATGCAGGCCCGCTGGGGCGAGCGCCTGCGCTACGACCTCGACATTGACGCCGCCACGGCCGAGCGTGCGCAGCTGCCGCCCGGAATTGTGCTGAGCCTGTTGGAGAACGCGCTGGAGCATGGCCTGGCCCCCACGCTGTCAGGCGGCAGCTTGCGTGTCTCGCTGCAGCCACTTGGCGCGGAGGGCTGGATCCTGCGCGTGCAGGACGACGGCGTGGGCCTGGATGGCGACTGGCAGGCGGGTCTCGGCGTGAGCAACAGCCGTGCCCGCCTGGAAGCCGTGTTCGGCACCCGTGCCCGTCTGCGCCTGAGCGCGGCTGACGAGGGCGGCACCTGTGCCGAGCTGGTGGTCGAAGGGCAAGGGGCTGGCGATGAGCGCTGAATCCAAGTCCGCATCGAACTGCACGGACTGGCGCCAGTACTGGTATCCCGGCCCCCCCCGCATCTTCAGCGCCGCCGAGATGGAGCGTGCCGGCAGCCAGCCCTGGCCGCGCATGATCGAGCACATGGTGCTGGTCGATGTGATCGTGCTGCTGGCAGTGGCGGTCCAGGGGTTTGGGGGCCAGCGATCCCCCATCCTCTTCGCGGGCCTGCTGCTGCTGACCTGGCTGGGCCTGCGGGCGGCGCAGTGGCTGTGGCAGCACCCGACCCGCAAGGCCTTGAACCTGCTCACCTTCGGGGCTGGCGGGCTGTTCGGCCTGCTGTCTCTGGTCGGCGTCAAGACCCTGGGTCGAGACGCGATGAATCTGCCGATGATGCTGATGGGCGCCTGGTTCTTTGCGGTGGCCAGCGGCTGGTGGATTCTGGTGATCGTCCGGGTGCAGCAGATCGAAGCGCGCCTGCGCGAGCTGGACGACCAGCGCCGCCACACGGCCTTGCAGACGCAGCTGCTGCAGGCGCAGATCCAGCCGCACTTTCTGTTCAATTCGCTGGCCGCGCTGGACCACTGGGTCAGCAGCGGCGACGCCCGCGCCACGCCGCTGCTGCGCTCGCTGACCGGCTATCTGCGCGCCACGCTGCCGCTGTTCAATCGCGAGCAAATCGCACTCGGCGAAGAGCTGGCCGCGGTGCGCGAATACCTGGCGGTGATGCAGGCCCGCGTGGGTGAGCGGCTGCGGGTGGAGATCGAGATCGAGCCCAGCCTGCAGGATCAGCCGCTGCCACCCGCGCTGCTGCTGACCCTGGTGGAGAACGCCATCGAACACGGCGTGATGCCCAAGCTGGGCGCGGCCTGCGTGCGCATCGAGGCCCGGCGCGTGAGCGGCATGGCGGAGCTCAGCGTCAGCGACGACGGCCCCGGCCTGCCAGCCGACGCCGACGCGGCGGCCAGCTCCTGCCACCGCGGCGTTGGTCTGGCCAACAGCCGCGAGCGCCTGGCCCAGGCCTTCGGCGCTGAGGCCAGCCTGACGCTGGCGAACTCGGCTGACACCGGCGGCTGTGTCGCCACGCTAAGCCTGCCGCTGCAGGCCACCTCCGCCCAGGGAGAACCCACGCAATGACGACGACAACGACCACAACAACACCGACAACAGCAATGACAAGCACAGCCACAAGGCTGCACAAAGCCAAGGCCTGGTTCGCCGCGCTGGACTGGCATGTGGTGCTGATGCTGGGCCCGCGCCACAAGTTCAGTGAAACCGAGTGGCAGCTGCTGGGCCAGCGCGCCTCGGGCATCTCGCCCAGCGTGCAGGCGGCCTCATTCATCAGCGCGCTGGCGCTGGCGAGCCTGCTGAGCTATATGCTGGAGCCCCAGCTGCGCCAGGCCGGCTTCATCGTCGACCTTGTGATGGCGCTGGCGCTGATGCGCGTGGGCGTCTGGGTGTGGCGCCGGCCGACCATGCGTTCGCTGTACCTGGGCTATCTCTGGGTGATTGCGATCTGCATCTGCTGCATCTTCCTGATGGGTGTCTACGCCGGCTTCATGGGCTTGGATTTCTCGACAGGGGAGACCGCGGTGGCCCTGATGGGTGTGGCGCTGCTGCTGATTGCGAGCTTTGGGCTGTGGGTGCTGGCGATGTGGCGCAATGAATTTCTGGCCGACTGGCTGAGCGACCAGCGCCTTCGCGAACAAGCCGCTGAATTGGCGCGTCAGTTGTCCAGCGCGCAGATCCAGCCGCACTTCTTGTTCAACTCGCTGGCCTCGCTGCAGCACTGGGTGGCCAGCAAGGACGACCGCGCAGCGCCGATGCTGGCTTCGCTTACGGCCTATCTGCGCGCCACGCTGCCGCTGTTCGACCGCCCGCTGCTGTCAGTTGCCGAAGAGGGCGAGGCGGTGCAGCGCTATCTGGAAGTGATGCAGGCGCGGCTGGGCGATCGGCTGCGCTTTCGGGTCGAGATCAGCGATGCCGCCGCGGTCTGTCAGCTGCCGCCGGGCCTGTTGCTGACCCTGGTTGAGAATGCCGTCGAGCATGGCGTGCAGCCGCAGCTCTCCGGCGGCGAGGTGCTGCTCAAGGCCGATGTGCTGGCCGACGGCAGCCTGCAGGCCGAGGTGATCGACGACGGCCCGGGCCTGGCGCAAGAGCTGGAGTTCAGTGCCGCCACCCATGCCCAGCCCACCGGCGCCGGTGCCGGCCACGGCCTGCGCAACAGCTCGCTGCGCCTGGCCCAGGCCTTCGGCACCCGAGCCCGCTTGCGCGTGGCGCCGGCTGATCCGGCCGGCTGCCTGGCCCAGGTGCTGGTGCGGCCCGAGGGCGGGGCCGACCCGGCCCCGCGCTGAGCGACCGAGAACAACCGACAGACAGACTGACCGAGTGAGTGAGAACGAGAGAGGACTGACGATGAACCTGATGAGTACCAGCAAGCCCCTGACCGCCCTGATCGCCGACGACGAGGAAGGTCCGCGCGAGCAGCTGCGCACCGCGCTGGTCCGCCTGTGGCCCGAGCTGCAGATCGTGGCCGCCAGCGTGCACGGCGTGGACGCCTGGGACGACTTTCTGGAGCATGAGCCGACCATCTGCTTCCTGGACATTCGCATGCCGGGCCTGACCGGCATCGAGGTGGCCAGCCGCATGGCTGCCACCGCCAACCCGCCGCATGTGGTGTTCGTGACGGCCTTTGGCGACCATGCGCTGTCGGCCTTCGATGCCGGCGCGGTGGACTATGTGATGAAGCCGGTGGACGACGCCCGCCTGGGCCAGGCCATCGCGCGGCTGAAGGCGCGGCTGCAGACCGCCACCCCCAGCCTGGCGGCTCCGGCGGCAGCCGATCTGCAGGCCTTGCTGAAGCAGCTGCTGCCCGCCGCCGCGCCGGCCAAGAGCCGCCTGATCCAGGCCAGCCTGGGCCGCGAGGTGAAGATGATCGCGCCCGAGGATGTCATCTATTTCGAGAGCGACAACCGGTACACCCGCGTGGTCTACGAGGGTGGCGAGGCGCTGATCCGCACGCCGCTCAAAGAGCTGCTGGCGCAGCTGGACACCGAGCAGTTCTGGCAGGTGCACCGCTCGGTGCTGGTCAACAGCCGCCACATCGCCACCGCGCTGCGGGTGGACGAGAACACCATGCAGCTGACCCTCAAGGGCCGTGAAGAGAAGCTGCCGGTGTCGCGCCAGTTCCAGGGGCTGTTCAAAGGCCAGTGACGCCTCTCGCACAGGGGGTGCGGCAGCCCGGTCTAACCCGGGTATGACGTCACGCATGAAGGGGCACAATGGCCCGCATCTCAACGTGCGCCCCCTTCACACATGGCCGCCTTGCCCCAACCGCGTTTCGACCAGTTTTACCGCTTTCCGGAGCTGACCCAGCTGCTGTTTGCCTATGCCGAGGCGCGACCGAACCTGGTTTCGGTGCGCTCGATCGGCAAGAGCTTCGAGGGCCGCGACATCTGGGTTCTGGTTCTGACCAACACCGCCACCGGCGCCGACATCGACAAGCCGGCCTTCTGGCTGGACGGCAACATCCACGCCGCCGAGCTGAGCGCCTCCACCGCCTGCTTGTATTACCTGCACGACCTGCTGGGCAAGTACGGCAGCGCCGACGAGCAGGGCCGCCAGGTGACCCAGCTGCTGGACACCCGCGTGATCTATATGGTGCCGCGCCTGAACCCCGACGGTGCTGAGCTGGCGCTGGCCGAGCGGCCGCGCCACATCCGCAGCTCCACCCGCGCCTATCCCTATGACGAGGAGCCGGTGGACGGGCTGACGATGGAAGACATCGACGGCGACGGCCGCATGCTCACCATGCGCGTGCCCGACCCCAACGGCACCTACAAGAAGCACCCCGACGAGCCGCGCCTGATGGTGGCGCGTGAGCCCGGCGAATTCGGCGGCGAGTACTACCGCCTGATCCCCGAGGGCTTCATCAAGAACCACGACGGCCTGACCGTCACCGTTAACAAGGACCGCGAGGGCCTGGACCTGAACCGTAACTTCCCCAGCGAGTGGCGGCAGGAATACAAGCAGACCGGCGCCGGCCCCTACCCGACCAGCGAACCCGAAGTGCGGGCGATGGTGGACTTCATCGTGGCTCACCCCAATATCGGCGCGGCCATCAGCTATCACACCCACAGCGGCGTGATCCTGCGGCCCATGGGCACGCAGAGCGACGACGACATGATTCCCGAGGACCTGTGGAGCTACAAACGCTTCTCGCAGCTCGGCGAAAAGCACACCGGCTATCCCAGCGTCAGCATCTGGCACGACTTCAAGTACCACCCCAAGGACATCATCACCGGCACGCAGGACTGGGTCTATGAGCACCTGGGCGCGCTGTTCTGGGTGGTGGAGATCTGGTCGCCCAACAAGGAAGCCGGCATTGAGGGCTACAAGTGGGTGGACTGGTTCCGCGACCATCCGGTGGAAGACGACCTGAAGCTGCTGAAGTGGAGCGACGAGCAATGCGGCGGCCAGGCCCATGTGGACTGGAAGCCCTTTCTGCACCCGCAGCTGGGCGCCATCGAGATCGGCGGCTGGGACAAGATGAACTACTGGCGCAACCCGCCGCCGCATCTGCGCGAGCGCGAGGCCGCGCGCTTCCCCGGCTGGATGAACCAGATCGCGCTGAGCCTGCCCAAGCTGGAGCTGCTACGCACCGAAGTACGTGCCCTCGGCCCCGACACCTGGCGCGTGCGAATGGCCGTGGCCAACACCGGCTACCTGCCCGCCTACGTGACCAAGCGCGCGCTCGACCGAAAGGTGGTGCGCGGCGTGATGTTCGAGATCCACCTGCCCGCCAGCCCCGAGATCAGCCTGGTCAGCGGCAAGGAACGCATGGAAGGCCCGCAGCTGGAAGGCCACGGCCCGAAGGCTACCCAACTGGCCTTCCTGCCCAGCCGCGAAATCACCGCCGACCGCGCGGTGGGCGAGTGGGTGGTGCGCGCACCGAAGGGCACGCGCCTCGCACTGACCGCCTGCGCGGATCGCGCCGGCACGGTGCGGACTGAGGTGGAGTTGGACTGAGATCGGACCGAGCAGAGTGCCAGTGCACTCTGCGACGCCGACCGAAGGCCCGGCCGCCTGCTAGCCGGCGGGCTGATGGCGAATGAAGGCAGCCGCAGGTTGCTGCTCAGAGTCATTCGCGCCTGGCTCGACCTGAACGGGCGGAATCGCCCTAGATCCCTCATCGGCCGCCATTGGCTCCCTGCAGCCGGTTTGACAACTGTTGTCAAGCTGACCAAGATGCCTGCATGAGTCGCCAAACCATGAGCTTTGCCTTGCCAGAGTCGATGCGCGAGTACACCGACAACCGGGTCGCCGCCGGCAACTACGGCAACACCAGCGAGTACATCTGCAATCTGGTTCGCCGCGATCAGGAAGAGCAGGCCAAGAAGCGGCTTCGCGATCTCATCGAAGAAGGCTTGGCATCCGGGTCTGGTCGGCGTCGCACAACGGCGGACCAGGTGGAACTGCTGGCTATCGCTCGCGGCGAGATCGATTGAAGCCGGCAGTACTGCGCCCGCAGGCGCTGCGCGATCAGTAGGGCGAGGTCAGGTACTACCGCACAAAGAGGGTGGCACCCGCGCGGCGGTGAAGGCAGCCAACGCCACCAACGCCGCGCGTGACCAGATCGAACTTGATCCTGGCATCGGCTCACCGACACTCGGCAAGCACCTCGGCATTCCGGGGCTTCGGACCTGGCGGGTGGCGAAGTTCCCGCTGCTCTGGTGCTACTTCGAACGCGGAGACCAGCTTGATGTGGTCAGGCTGTTGGGCGAGCGCAGGCCCAGAGCTCGATGACTGGTCGATAACAGCCCTTTGGCTAAGTTGGCCGGCCGGAACCGAGCCAACGCCGCCGTCCGAGCTGCGCGAGCTTAAGTGAGCTCCTGGCCGACAGCGTGAACTAGGCCGTGGCACCTGAAACTGACCTTGGCCGGCAAAGAGTCACAGCCTGACCGGCGGCTTCCCTGGACGGCCGTGAATTGGCGTTGTCAGCCAAGAGAGGTCGGGGCGATCAAAGCCTTGATCAATTCGGCGTGAACTTGCTGGCGGCGGCTTAAACAACCCGCAGCACTTCAAACAGCTGTCGCATTGGGGCGACCTGTATCGACACCTCATCACCCTCACACTTGCCCAGCATGGCCTTGCCCAACGGGGCTTCGCTGCTGATGACCTGAACCTGCTGAGCGCCGCTGAGCAACTTCATACTGCCGCCACTCGGTCCAAGAAAGAGCAACTGTTGCTGCTGTTGGTCGTCAGAATCAACCAGGCTGACCAGCGCGCCGAGCTGGATGCCTTTGCTGGCGTCGTAGGGGCTCGGGCGGAACTGGCGCCAATGGGTGATCGCTTGGCGGATGGCTTCGGCGCGACGTGCCTGGCCGGTGGCCAAGTAGGCGGCTTCAAGGCCCAAGGTGTCGTACTTGTTTTCGGCGATGTTTTCTTCGTGGGTCGCCGTTTCATGGGCCACCCGCGCCGCCTGTTCGGCTTGCAGCAGGTCTTCGGCAAGGCGTTCCAGCACCTGCTGCTGCAGCAAGAGTTTATCCATGATGAAAGGTCAGCGCCTCGAACAAGCGGGGGCAGGTCATGATTATGGAGTGCAGCACCAGGCCGCCACTTCGTCTTGTTGGCACGCCCCTTGCGCGTCTCTCCGCATGACGAAGAAGACCACCCCTATGCCCTTCACCCTCCAAGCTCGCCCCCTCACGCCTGAAGCCTTCGCCCCCTTCGGTCACGTGCTGCAGGCCGGTCCGCCGCCCTCGGGCGAGGCCGGCCAGGCGATCAACAGCGGGACCAGCCGGCGCCATGTGCTGGTTGGCGATCTGCAGCTGGGGGCCGATCAGGGCCGTGGCGAGCTGAGCTTGAGCCGGGCGCAGGCGCGCGTGCTTCCGCTGCGCCTGCAGGAGCTGGAGCGGCATCTGCTTTCCACCCAGAGCTTCATTCCGCTGGGCGGGCCGCGGCGGCTGGCGCTGGTGGTGGCGCGGCCGGGGCCGGGGCCGGGGCCGGGGCCGGACACGCCTGAGCAGTTGCAGGCCTTCGTCAGCGATGGCTGGCAGGGCGTGTGTCTGCATGCCGGCACCTGGCACCACCCGCTGCTGGCGGTGGATGCCGGCGACTTTCTGGTGATCGAGCGCCGCGCGGCCGAGGTGGATTGCGAAGTGCTGGCCTTGCACGACGTGTGGCTGGCGCTGCCGAGGGCCATTTGATGATGAATGCAGGGCTGCGCTGGCCTGCATCAGCGGCCGCAGCGCTGGCCCTGGCGTGCCGGGCCAGCTGGGCTGCGCCGGGCCTCGGCCGGCCGCTCGGGAATTGCTGCGGCGGGCCGAGGCGAAGTGCGATCAAGGCTTGCTGATGAGTGCGAAGCGGCCCTCGCGGGCCTGCCGCACCCAGAAGCTGCCCGACGCTGCGTCGAAGCCCTGCACCACCGCGGACGTGGTGCCGCCGCAGGCGGCGGTCCAGTCAGCTGGCACGCCGCGCAGGAAGGCCGCGCTGTAGGGCTGGCGGCTCAGGCAGTCGGCCGGCGCCAGGAGCTGCCATTTGCCCGTGCTCGGGTCCTGGCGCGCCAGCCGGACCTGATTGATATCGACGCCCTTGGGCACGGTGAAGGACAGAACGAAGGGGTCGCCGCCACCATCGGCCGACAAGGCCCACCGGCCGCTGGCCCAGGCAGGCAGTTGCACCGGTAGCTTGCCGGCTTCGCTGCCATCACCCAGCGAGCCGGGCAGGCCTGTGCTGTTGCGGATGTCCTTCTCACGGCCATAAGGTTCGATATAGGTGCCGCCTTGCCCGGCGGTACCGCTGATGCTGAGCACCTCCGACTGCAGTCCGTCAACCTTGGGCTCCCACGACAACAGCAGCTGCTTCTTCAGGTCGATGGTGGTGGCGCGTACCTCGACCGCCTCGGTGCTCTGGCCGGCGTTGATGATGCGGGCACGCTGGCTGTTGTTGAGGTTGGGGCGCCAGCTTTCGTGGGCGACGAACATGTGGCGCTGCATCAGCGACAGCATCTCGCGGTTGTTAGCTGCCTCGGTCTTGCCGGGCTCGGCCGCCATAGTGCGGGTGCGCGTGTCGTGACGGTTGAAAGTCAGGTTCTCGCCGTCCAGCACGCGGGCGCTGCTGCCCAGCGTCGAGCTGCAGGCGCTGGTTCGGTAGCTGGTGTCGTAGACGTTGTTGCGTTGGATGTTGGCTGGGAAGCTGGCGGGATACACCACCTTGTCGCAGCGCTGGCTGCTGCGGCGGAAGCGGTCGAACAGCTGCCACTGCGCCTGTGCCAGTTCCTTGGGGCCGTCTTCGTTGCGCAGCACGGTGTGCTCGGCATACCAGGCCTTGAAGTCCAGCACATCGCCGGTGAACTCGAAGATCGAGGCGTTGACGTCCAGCGCGCCGGTGTTCTCGACGCGGGCCTTGAGCATCAGCGTCTGCTGCACCTGTTCATGCTCGCCAAAGCGGTTCTCGTAGCCCTTGTACGAGGCACTGCCGGAGACGATCTGCATGAAGGGCCGCTGTGATGCATCGCGCACCAGGCTGCGCGCATACATGTGCTCGTGGCCCGAAACATAGATCACGTCATGCTCGGCCAGCAGCTTGCGGTACTTGTCATACACGGCGCGGAAGGCCACGTCACTGTCCTCGGACTTGTAGCCCTCGACGATGCGCTCGCGAAGCAGGCCGTACTTGTTGCCAACGAAGGAGTTGTGCGTCTGCAGCACGATGTGCTTGGCCTTGGTCCTGTGCTTCTGGATGCTCTGTTCGATGAACTCGTAGGCGTAGGGCATCCAGCCGTAGGAGATGTTGATGAACAGCACGTCGTCGCGCAGCCAGACGTAGTTCTTGTTGCGCGCTCCGGGCATGTGCTCCGCTTCGGCGGGGATGAAGTCGGCCACCAGGTCGTGCCAGTCCTGGTCCATTCCCTTGTTGTCGTGGTTGCCCATGATGGGCAGCAGCCGCATGTGGGCCTTGTAGGGCTCTGCCACCTCGCGCCACTGCCGGTACTCCGCAGCGGTGCCGTTCTCGGCCAGATCGCCCACCACCAGCACGACATCCACCTTCTGCTGCTTGTAGAGCTCCAGCAAGGCACGCATCGGATGAACCGCTGCATTGCTGCCACCCCCTTGCGTGTCTGGCAGCACGGCCACTTTCAGTGTCTTGGCTGCGACGGGCGCCGTAGCCGGAGCGGGAGCAGGGGCCGGCGCAGGAGCTGGCGCAACAGGGGCATCGTCGCCACCACCGCAGGCGCTCAGCAAGGCAGCCAGGCTAAGAGCGGGAAAACAGCGTTTCGTGATCATCATCATCTCCTCCAGAGGGGTTCGAATGGAGGGCGCATGCTGGCCGACGCATGTGACCATGCCGTGACCTTGCGATGTCAGCTAGATAACGCGTGCGATCAGCGCGCAGTCTATGGCAGCCGGCCGGGCCGCACCGCCCGGGTGGGGCGGCAGGCCTGACTGACAAGTTCCATTCCTTTTCTCTTCCTTGTCTGTCCCGTGCTGCCGCTGGGCGACTGCGCTTTCAGTGCTCGGCCAAGCCAGCTTGCGGCGCTGGCGAAATGCTGCGCCAGGTTTGGCGGAACACCGCCTGCTCTACCTTGGCGCGCTGCTCAACCGGGCAAGCCACGCGGACCACCAGCACCAGCTGCTCCGGGTTTGAGAAGTCCCAGGACACCTTGGTCTTGCCTGAGGGCAGGGCAATGAAGTTGCTTTCTGCCTCCTTGCGGAAATGGGCCATGGCCTCGTCGCGCCAGGCGGCGGTGGCCTCGTCGGCCGCGGCGAAGGCTGCCGCTTCAATTCGGTCCAGATCGTGCGTCGCGCGCTCGGGGATGGGGATCTGGATGGCGTGCAGCGCGTAAGCCCCGTTGGGCGATGCGTTCACCAACGGGTGCGTCAGCAGCAGGCCATTGGGAAACTCGGCCACCTTGCCGGTGCGCTGGCCCGCCCGGTCCAGCTCGACCAGGGTGGTGGCAAACATGTCGATGTCCACCACCCGGCCATTCAGGCCGTCGAACTCGATCACGTCGCCAATCTTGTAGGGCTGCACCACGGTCACATACAGGTAGCCGTGCACGCACATCACCAGCTCTTTGCTGACGATCAGGATGGCACCCGCCACCGCCGCCACCGACAGCGCGAAGCCGGCAATCGTCGATGCCCACACCGACACCATCACCAGCAGGGTTGCAAACCAGATGATGTTGCGCGCCCACACCAGGTGCAGGCGGCGCTTCTCGGCCGACATCTCGCCGCGCGACAGATACCGCCCCCACAGATGCGATGCCAGCAAGGCCAAGCCCACCAGCAGGGCGGTGACGATGACTTTCTCCCATTGGCCGGGAATCAAGCGCGCCAGGTTGTCGATGGTGTTCATGAGCTCGTTCAGATCCGCGATTCGGTGGCCAGCACAGCTTGCCTGGTGTTCGGTCCCGCAAGTTCCTGCGCATTAAGCCGCGTCTTGCGGGACCGAACACTAACAGGTGATGAGGTCGGCCCGAGGATGTCGCTCTGGATGGCCCGCGCGTGATGTGCGGGCATGGCCGGTTTGTCTGTGATGCTCGCCGGCTCCGCGGCAAGCCGAGCCCGAGCCAGGCACGGGAACGCCTACTGAATGAACGAATGGGCTCAGCGCCCCAGCCCGGCCTGCGCCAGGCGCTGCGCCAGCGCCACCAGGCTGGCATCGCTTCCGGCCGGCCCCAGCAGCGAGAGGCCCAGAGGCGCGCCGTCGCGCTGCAGCAGCGGCAGGCTCAGCTGCGGAAAACCGCTCAGGCCGGCGATGCACAGCATGTTGATGGCCTTGTTGCGGTAGTCCTCCAGCGTGCTTTCGGGCGCGCTGCGCAGCGGGGCGATGTCGGGCATGGTGGGCATCAGCAGCACGCCGTCGTGGCCCAGCAGCGCGGCCAGATGGGCGCGGAAGCGGCTGCGGAACTCACGCGCGGCGCTGACCTGCGCATCGCTGACCTGGCGCGACCAGGCAAAGCGCTCGGCCACGCCGGGCCCCAGCGGCGGCGCGTAGCGCTCGATCAGCGGGCCGTCGCTCAGCCAGGCTTCGCGGCCCTGGATGTGGCGGAAGTGCCAGTACATGGCCTCGAAGGATTCCAGCACCACCGCCACCGGCGCGGCCGTGCCAATCACGCCTTGCACATGCGCGGCGCCGGGCTGCGCCACCGCCGCCACCTCGGGCGCCAGAAGCGCCCACACCTCGGTGGGCAGCCGCAGGCGCGGCAGCGCGGGCAGCGGCGCGCTGTCGGTGCCCAGCAGTTGCTCGGCCACCTGCGCAAAGCAGTGGCTGTCGCGGGCGAAGAAGCCGCAGGTGTCAAGACTGGGCGCCAAATCCAGCGCGCCCTGCAGGCTGATGCGGCCGTGCGTGGGGCGCAGGCCGTAGAGCCCGCAGTGGCTGGCCGGCGCGCGCACCGAGCCGCCGGTGTCGGTGCCCAGCGCGAACTCGCACAGCCCGTTCGAGACGGCCGAGGCCGAGCCCGAGGACGAGCCGCCGCTGATGCGTGCGGGTGCGGTGCCATTGATTGGCGCGCCGAAGTGTGCGTTGTTACCGTTCATCGAAAACGCCAGCTCGTCGGTGACGGTCTTGCCGACAAAGCGTGCGCCCGCGTCCAGCAGGCGCTGCACGGTGGGCGCGGTCTGCGCCTTGATGCCCGACAGCGCCAGCACGATGGGGTTGCCGCCGCCGGTGGGGTAGCCGGCCACATCGAACAGATCCTTGACGGCGAAGCTCAGCCCGGCCAGCGGCCCGCTGGGCGCGTGCGGCAGCGGCGCGTCGGGGTAGGGAACGAACGCGTGGGCGGGATCGTGCAGCGGCATGGCGGAAGGCGGATGTCTTTCAAGCCGCCGGTGCGACGGCGATCTCGATGTGGTGGCAGCTGGCGCGATGGCTGGCACTGAAGGCCTGGCTGGGCGGCAGGGCCTCGTGGCAGCGGGCGCTGGCGCGCGGGCAGCGTGGCGCAAAGGCGCAGCCCGGTGGCAGCGCGGCCAGATCGGGCGGGCTGCCGGCAATGGTCTGCAGCCGCGCGCCCTTGTCCATCGCACCATGCGCGCGGCTTTGCAGCAGGGCCAGCGTGTAGGGGTGGCGCGGCGCGCGGATCAGGTCGCGCACCGTGCCTTCCTCGACGATGCGGCCGGCATACATCACCGCGATGCGGTCGGCCACCTCGACGGCGGCGCCGATGTCGTGCGTGACGAACAGCACCGCCATGCCGCGCTCCTGCTGCAGCTCGCGCAGCAGCAGCAGGATCTGGATCTGCACGGTGGCATCCAGCGCGGTGGTGGGCTCGTCGGCCAGCAGCAGTTGCGGGTTGCAGGCCAGGGCCAGCGCGATCATGGCGCGCTGGCGCATGCCGCCGGACATCTCGTGTGGATAGGCATCCAGGCGGCGCTCGGGGCTGGGGATGCGCACGCGCTCGAACAGCGTGCGGGCGCGCTGCCGGGCGGCATCGGCGCTGAGCGGCTCATGGCGCCTGATCGCCTCGATGATCTGCGCGCCCACGGTGTAGACCGGGTCGAGCGCCAACAGCGGCTCCTGGAAGATCATCGACACCACGCGGCCGCGGAAGTCGGCCAGCTCGCGCGGCGACAGCGCCAGCACATCACGGCCATCCACTTCGATGGCGCCGCCGATCTGGCTGCGCCGCGGCGGGTGCAGGCGCAGCAGGCTGCGCAGCGTGACGCTCTTGCCTGAGCCCGATTCGCCGATCAGCGCCACCACCTCGCCGCGCGCGATGGCCAGGTTTACGCCGCTGACCGCCTGCACCGGGCGGCGCCCGCCGCTGAAGCGCACGCTGAGATCCTGCAGGCGCACGAAGGGTGCCGTGGTTTCGGGTCGGGTGGTCGTTGTGCTCATGCTGCCACCTCCTGGGGAGCGGCGGCGCGCGGGTGGCCGCTGCCGGGCTCGTGCATCAGGCAGGCCACGCGGTGCAGATCGCTGGCCTGGCCGGCCTGCCACTGCACCGGCTGCGGCGCGCGCTGGCTGCACAGCGGCACGGCATCGGCGCAGCGCGGGTGGAACCGGCAGCCGCTGGGCGGGTTGATCGGATTGGGCGGGTCGCCGGCCAGCGGCGGCTCGCTGGTGCGCGCATCCGGGTCCATCGAGGGCATCGAGCCCAGCAGCGCGCGGGTGTAGGGGTGGGCGGGTGCGTCGAACAGCGCCTCGGCCGCGCCGATCTCGGCCACCTGGCCCAGATACATCACCATCACGCGGTCGCTGATGTAGCGCACCACATGCAGGTCATGGCTGATGAAGACATAGGTCAGGCCGAAGTCCTGCTTCAGGTCCATCAGCAGGTTCAGCACCTGGGCCTCGACCGACTTGTCCAGCGCCGAGACGGCTTCGTCCAGGATCAGCAGGCGCGGCTGCAGCGCCAGTGCGCGCGCGATGTTGACGCGCTGGCGCTGGCCGCCGGACAGCTCATGCGGATAGCGGCCGGCGAAACGCGCCGGCTCCAGGCCCACGCGCGCCAGCAGCTCATGTGCGCGCGCCATCGCCTCGCGCCGCGAGACGCCGTGCACCGTGGGGCCGAAGGCGATCGAGTCCTCCAGCGTCAGGCGCGGGTTCAGCGAGGCATAGCTGTCCTGGAAAACCATCTGCACCTGGCGGCGGAACTCCTTCAGCGAGAGGTCGCGGCTTCCGACCACGCGGCCGTCGAACACCACCTCGCCTGCGGTGGGTTCGATCAGCTGCATCAGCAAGCGCGCGGTGGTGCTCTTGCCGCAGCCGGATTCGCCCACCACGCCCAGGGTCTCGCCCTTAAGTACGCTGAAGTCCACGCCGTCCACCGCACGCACCACCGGCGCCGGGCCGCGGCCGGGCAGCATCGGCTGCTTCAGCGGGAAGTGTTTGACCAGGCCGCGGATGGACAGCAGGGGCTGGGCCGGGCCGCCGATGTCGGCGTTGGCGTCAACGTCGCCGTCGTGCGGGTCAGGCAAGGGCTTGGTGTGCAGCGGCGCGATCATGATGAGGCTCAACCCTTGTTGTCCATCGCCGAGCGCAAGCCGTCGCTGAGCAGGTTGAAGGCAATCGAGGTGATGAAGATCATCAGGCCCGGCAGTGCAGCCAGGGCCGGCTGCACATAGATGGCGGTGCGCAGGGTATTGAGCATCAGGCCCCACTCGGGTTCGGGCGGCTTGACGCCCAGGCCCAGGAAGGACAGGCCCGAGGCCAGGATCAGCGAGACCGCGATCAGACTGGTGGAATAGACAAAGATCGGCCCCAGCACATTGCCCAGCACATGCACGCGCACGATGGTGAAGCCGCTGGCGCCCGAGGCGCGCGCGGCTTCTACATAGTCGCGGCCGCGCACCTGAGTCGTCACGGCCTCGGCCACACGCGCGATCTGCGGCACGAAGACGATGGTCAGCGAGATCAGCGAATTCAGGATGCCGGCACCCAGCGCACCCGACAGCGCAATCGCCAGCAGCACCGAGGGGAAGGCGTAGAACACGTCGACGGTACGCATGAGCAGCGTGTTGGTGGTGCCGCCCGCGTAGCCGGCCAGGATGCCGATGGCCGAGCCGATCAAAAAGGCCATCAACACCGGCGTCAGGCCCATGAACAGCGACAGCCGCGTGCCGACGATCAGGCGCGACAGCATGTCGCGGCCGAGCTCGTCGCTGCCGAGTAGATAGCCCTCGCTGCCGATCGGCTGCAGGCGCTTGAGCATGGATGCTTGGTAGGGATCGGCCGGCGCTAGCCAGGGGCCGATCAAGGCCAGCAGCAAGAGCGCCAGTACCACCAGACCGGCGCCCAGCGCCACGCGGTCGCGCCCCAGACGGCCCAGTACCGAGCGCCAGTAACCGGGCGAGCGCTGCACGGCGGCCAGCGGCGCGCTGGCGGAAGAAGCGGAGGCGGGCATCGCGGTGGTTTCCATGGCGTCGTTCTCAGGCGCGGGCGATGCGCGGGTCGAGCAGGGTCTGCAGCAGATCCACCGCCAGATTGAGCAGCACGAAGAACAGCGCCAGCACCAGGATGGTTCCCTGCAGCAGCGGCAGGTCGCGCTGGAAGATGGCCGAGTTCAGCAGCATGCCGGTGCCGGGCCAGGAGAACACGGTCTCGATCAGGATCGAGCCGCCCAGCAGATAGCCCAGCTGCAGACCCATGACCGCCAGCGCGGTGGGCGCCACGTTCTTCAGCACATGGCGAAAGATGCCGGAATGCGTCAGGCCCTTGGCCTGCAGGCCGGTGATGAACTCCTGCGACAGGATGTCAGCCACCAGCGCACGCACGGTGCGCGCGATGATGCCCATCGGGATCACGCTCATCGTCAGCGCCGGCAACAGCATGTACTGGAAGTACTCCCAGTCCCAGGCCCAGCTGGCGGCGCCGTCGGGGCCGGCGCCGGTGGCGGGCAGCCAGCCGGTCAGGGCCGAGAACAGGATCACCATCACCATGCCCAGCCAGTAGTGCGGCACGCTGACACCCAGGACCGCCAGCAGCGAGGCCAGGCGGTCGGGCCAGCTGTTGCGGAAGTAGCCTGCCACGAAGCCGAACAGGCTGCCCAGCACGAAGCCGATCAGCGTGGCCAGCACCGCCAGACGCAGCGTGTTGCCGACGGCGGTCAGCACCTCGGCCGCAACCGGCCGGCCGCTGGCGATGCTCTGGCCGAGGTCGCCATGCAGCGCGCGCCAGACCCAGGCGATGAACTGCTCGGGGTAGCTGCGGTTGAAGCCGTAGAGCTCGCGCATCTGCGCGGCCATCTCGGCCGAGGCGTCGGCCGGCAGGATGGAGACCAGCGGGTCGCCCGGCGCCAGGTGCACCAGCGCAAAGCAGACCAGGGCCACGCCGGCCATGATGGGCAGGGCGTAGACGATGCGGCGAAGCAGGTAGAGGATCATCGGCGGGGCCTGCGCGGCGCAGGCGTTGGCGGTGTCGCTAACGCCACAGCGAGCTGGCCTGTGGCCCGCTGCGGTTTCGAGGCCTTCTGCTTAGTCGATGCTCAGCGGTGCCAGGTCGATGAACCAGCTCTGCGGCTGCACCACGCCCTTGACCTTGGGCGAGATCGCGCGCGGGCCGACGTCATGGGCAATCCAGACGAATGGCGCTTCCTCGACGATGCGGGCATGCAGCTTGGCCAGTGCGGCGTCGCGTGCCTTGTCGTCGAAGCTGTTGCGCGCATCGGCGATCAGTTTGTCGATCTCGGCATTGCCGAAGTAGCCCCAGTTGTTCGACACCGGCGGGAAGGTCTTGGTGCTGACGAATCGCACCATCGCGAAGAAGGGGTCCATCGCCGCGAAGCTGACGTTGATCGCGTTGGCACCGTTGGCCGAGGGGTCCTTGGCGCCCTTGCGCCAGTTGGTGAACAGGGTGTTCCACTCGATCACGTCGAACTGCACGTCGAAGCCGCAGGCCTTCATCGACTGCTGCACGAACTCGTTCATCGGCAGCGGCTGCATCTGGCCCGAGCCCGAGGCCGAGATCTGCACCTTCACCTTCAGCGGCTTGGCGGGCGAGTGGCCGGCCTGCGCCATCAAGGCCTTGCCGGCTTCGGGGTCGTACTTGATGTCGAACTTGGGGTTGCCCCACCAGGGGTGGCCCGGCGGCACCGTGCCCTTGGGGATGGCCATCATGCCGCCCAGCAGCTTGAGCAGGCCGGTGCGGTCCACGCAGAGGTTGGCGGCCTGGCGCACGCGCTTGTCCAGCCAGGGCGAGCCCTCGGCGAAGGACAGCTGCCAGGGCCAGACATGCGGCTGCTGGTTGAAATAGATTTTGTAGCCGCGGCTGCGGATCGAGCCGCTGGCGTCCGGCGCGGGCGCCTCGATCCAGTCCACCTGGCCCGACAGCAGGGCCGCGGTGCGCGCGTTGGCCTCGGGCATGGGCAGCAGCACCACCTTGTCGAGCTTGGGTGTGCGCTTGGGGTCCCAGTAGCTCTTGTTGGGGGCCAGCTCCAGGCGCTCCCGCGCCACGAAGCGGCTCATCTTGAAGGGGCCGGAACCCGAGGCATCGGCCGCGAAGGCGGTCCAGGCGGCCCGGGCCTTGTCGGCGGGCGTGGCGCCGGCAGCGGCCTCGAACTTCTTCTGCCAATGGGCTGGCGAGGCCATGAAGAGATTGGTCAGGTTGATCGGCAGGAAAGCGTCAGGCTCGCTGGTGCTCAGTTCCACCGTCAGGTCGTCGATCTTGCGCGCGCTCCGCAGCGTGGGCATGCGTGATGCGGTCACGCCAACCTGGCTGGCGTCGAAGTGCGGCGCGTCCTTGTCCAGCACCTTGCGCACGTTCCACACCACGGCGTCGGCATTGAAGGGCGAGCCGTCATGGAATTTCACGCCGGGGCGCAGCTTGAACACCCACTTGGTCTTGTCCTTGGAATCCACCGCCCAGCTCAAGGCCAGGCCGGGGATCAGCACGCTGGGCGCATCGGCCTTGGAGAGATCCCAGTGCGTCAGCGCGTCGTACAGCGGAATGCCGGTGAAGCGGTTGCCTTCGAAGCCCTGGTCGGGCTGGCCCAGCGTGCGCGGGATGTCGGCCGCGGTCATTGCGATGCGCAAGACCTTTTCCTGGGCTTGCGCGGTACCGGCCAGCAGGCCCAGCGTGGCGGCAACCAGAGCGAGAGAACGGATCGTCATGGGATCTCCTTGCGTGTGCCCTCTCTTTCGCAAGTCATGTGCCAGGCGTGCGTGAAGCCGGCTTGCACGCTGTCGATCAGCGGCACGGCCAGCGCCGGCTGCAGACGCTCGGCCCAGCCGGCCAGGGCAGCGCCGCCGACGATAACGCTGTCGGCGCCCAGCGCAGCCGCCTCCTCGCAGGCCTGCCGCAGCAGCGCACCGGCCGCCTGCGGATCGGCCAGCAGCTGCGCGCCGGTGGGTGCCACCGTGACGATGCCCGCCAATGGTGCGAGCAGATCCAGACCGAAGGCCAGGCGGCGCAGCATCGGCGCCCAGGCCGCACCGCCGGTGACGATGGCATAGCGCCCCTGGGCGGCGGCAGCGCGCATCGCCGCCTCGGCAAGACCTGTCACCGGCACGCTGGCGCGCTCGCGCAGGGCCAGCAGGCCCGGATCACCAAAGCAGCCCAGCAAGACCCCATTCGGGTGCATGCCTGCGCTGATCTGGGCGTCGAAGGTCGTCAGCACGGCATGGCCGGCAATCGCCAGGCCGGTCTCGTCGCTGATGTAGGGCTCCCCAAAGGGCGCGGTGCAGCCCAGCAGTTGCGCGCCCGGCGGCGTGTGCGGCGCACCCGCCTGCAGCAGCAGCGCGGTGACTGCGGCGGTGGTGTTGGGATTGATCAGCAGCAGTGAAGGCGCTGCGCCTCTGGTGTCGGCATGCATGCCGGCGCCGCGTGCAAGCGGCGTGCCGGGCGTGTCCGTCAGTGCTTGATCTGCTCCTGCTCTGCGGCGGCCAGCACGGCCTCGC
>NZ_JBILQK010000145.1:0-5775 GCF_044373315.1 Roseateles sp.
GCGAAATAGTCGGCAATGCCCTTCTTGTCGCCCTCGGTGGTCGAACCCAGCAGCCACATCAGCAGGAAGAAGGCCATCATGGCCGTCACGAAGTCGGCATAGGCGATCTTCCAGGC
This sequence comes from Roseateles sp., assembly GCF_044373315.1. GTDB lineage: Bacteria > Pseudomonadota > Gammaproteobacteria > Burkholderiales > Burkholderiaceae_C > JACDQM01. The sequence goes on from NZ_JBILQK010000145.1 coordinate 117, forward strand.
ACCACCATGCGCGGCATGGCCGCCCTTCTTGACGCGCTTGATGATAATGGGCTGGAGTTTTTTGGCGTCACCAGCCATGAACGTCTCCCTGCACCAAGGCCTCCAGGCGCAAGCCGGCGTCAGTACGCGCGGCGCAGCGTGAAGCGAAGGTCGACAGCAACAACATCATCACTTCTTCTTCACGTGACCTTCGAGCTCGGCGAAGGTGGGCCGCTCGGTGGAGTACAGCACCTTGCGGCCAAACTCGATGGCCACCTGAGGTGCGTAGCCCTGCATCGAAGCCAGCAAGGTGGTCTTGATGCATTGCAGTTCCTTGCCGTCCTCATCCACCTTGGACTCCAACAGGCCAGCCAAGGGTTCGGCAAATGCGTAGGCCAGCAGAATGCCGAGGAAGGTACCAACCAGGGCCGAGCCGATCATGCCGCCCAGCACCGCCGGCGGCTGCCCCACCGAACCCATGGTGTTCACCACGCCCAGCACGGCAGCCACGATGCCGAAGGCCGGCAAACCGCCGGCCAGGCGCTGAATGGCCTGAACCGCCAAGAAGGCCTCGTGATGGTGGGTGTCGATCTCGTTATCCATCAAGGACTCGATCTCGTGTGCATTCAGATTGCCCGACACCATCATGCGCAGGTAGTCGGTGATGAACTCGGCCACATGGTGGTCATTGCCGACGATCGGGTATTTCTGGAACAGCGCCGAGCTGTGCGGGTCCTCGACGTCCTTTTCGATGGACATCAGGCCTTCCTTGCGCGCCTTCTGCAGGATGTCGTAGAGCAAGGCCAGCAGGTCCATGTAGCGGGCCTTGGTGTACTTGCCGCCCTTGAAGCAGGTCGCCAGCCCCTTCATCGTGGCCTTCATGACCTTGGGCGGATTGGTGGCGAGCATGGCGCCGATGGCCGCGCCAAAGATCGTCGTCATCTCGAAGGGCAAAGCCTTCAAGATCACGCCCATATTGCCTCCGTGCGCGATGTACACGCCGAAGATGCAAGCCATGGCCACGACCCAACCGATGATGACAAACATGAACCAATCCGTTTCGCTGTCCTGGGATCGGGCCGCAACAGCCCACTCTCTCTTCGACCATATCGGCGCTGCAGGCAGTAGCTTGAGTATCAAGCGACCCTTGCGCCGCCAATGGCCGCAACAAGCGGGAATTCCCGGCACAAAAAGAAGCGGCGGCCGCTCTGCTTCGAGAGAGCGCCGCCGCAAGGCACCATTGAGGTGCCAGGAGGAGACAAGAAACCGTCCTTGATCCTTTTACCGATGTTTCTATATCGACCGCTCAGCGCACTTCTTGAGCTGAGGCCGGTACAGCAGCAGGCGATGGCGTCGCCCCAGAGCGACGGTGGCCAGCGGCGCCACTTCGGGCAACTCGAAATCCAGGCTGGCCAGCCAGGCGCCCGGCCGCAGTTCGGCACGCGCCTTCTGCAGCGCCTGCTGCATCGACTCGGGGCGCTGAAACAAATAGACCAGATCGAACTCGGCCCAGGATTGAGCCCACATATCGCCGCGCCTGACCTCGGCCCATCCGCAGCGCCAGGCCGCCAGGCGTGCCAGCAGCGGACTCCACTCGATGCCGCTGATGCGAGCCTCCGGATAGGCGCGACGCAGTTCCAGCAGGCCGGCACCCAGGCCGCAGCCGGCATCCAGCACGCGGGCGCCGGCCGGTAAGGGCGCCAGGCGTGCCAGTTCGAGCAGCGCATCGCGCGGTGTGGGAAACAGCGGCGCATCGCGCCAGGCATGACGGGGATAGGCCAGCGCCAGCAGCGCCAGAGGCAGCAGCCAGGCCCAGCCCGGGATGGCTGCCGCGCTGCCGCTGAGTAGGAAAGACAGTGGAAAGCCCCCGGCCACCATCAGGCGGCGCCAGCGGCTGTCATGGATGATCGAGAGCCCGAGCCCCAAGGTGCTGGCCGCAGTGAGCGCCAGCAAAATCGGCAGCCCCAGGGCGCCCAGCATCAGGTAGGCAGCCCAAGCCAATGCCCAGCTCAACAATGCCGGCAGTGGCCAGCGAGCCCAGCTCGGCAAGACTGATGGCGATCCGCCCATTGCCTGTGCCGACTCCATGCTGATGTCTCGTCAATGACTCAGTGCATCTGCAGCGCGCCAGCGGCGCGGCCCTTGCCGGCGCGGGCCGGCGGGTTGCACAGGCCGCACACATAGTGGCGTGCAATCTCATGCGGATGCGTCACGAAGTGGCCACCGCACTTGCTGCACTTGGTCATCGTCAGCATGCCGTTGTCGATGAACTTCACCAGGCGCCACGCCCGCGTCACGCTCAGCAGCGGCTCCAGGCTCTGCGCCGTGGTCTGCTCCGCGTACAGCTGGTAGGCCTTGATCACCGTGTCGATCTCATCCATCTCCGCGGCCTTGTTCAGGTACTCGTGGATGTTCAGGAACAGGCTCGCATGGATGTTCGGCTGCCAGGTCATGAACCAGTCCGTGCTGAACGGCAACTGGCCCTTGCTCGGGCTCTTGCCCGACACTTCCTTGTACAGGCGCAGCAGTCGCTCGTAGCTCAGGTCCGTCTCCGACTCCAGCACTTGCAGGCGGGCACCGAGGTTGATCAGCGTCACCGCACGTTCGATCTGGCGGGCTTCAGTCAGGATGCTCTTCTGGCGCATGGTCGGTCTCCGGATTCGGTTCAGGCTGTCAGGGTCAGGCGGCTTCTTGGTGGCGGCCGGCCATCAGGATCGAAGCATGCAGGCGGGACACTTGGTCGTTCGCGGCCGTCTTGCCGTGGCTGGTCAGCAGGCCCCACACCAGGTCGTCGTCCATGCGGAAGCGGCACAGCAGCGTGTTTCCCGCAGCAATCTTCATGATCTGTGCCGGGCTCAGCGTGCCGATCAGCGTCGCCGTCTCTTCCGACACGCCCAGTCGATACAGCGCCTGCTCGCGGTCTGCGCGGATCAGGCTCTGCGCCAGCATCAGGTACGACAGATTCGCTTCGCGGATCTCGGCAAGGATTTGGTCTGCGTTCATCTTGGGCTCCTGTTGCTTTACTCGGTGTGTCGCGGGCTTCACCGCTCGTCTCAACGTGAAACGAATTGTGAAGACCGGAACAAAACCCAAACATCAGCCCAAATCCGTCTCTTCTGTCTCCCTCCCACACCTCCCCTTGTCAGGCTTTTTCCTACAAGCCTGTCACTTCGGATGCTGCGCGCCGCAGGGTGGTGGCCGTCGGTGGGGGATGGCGGGTTTGCTCAGAGCACCAGCGTCGCCAGGACCTCGAGGCGCATCGCGTCGGCGGCCTCAAGATCGGCGAACAGGGCCGGCAGGAACTCGCGGTGGTGCTCAATGTTTCGCGCCACCACATAGGTGGCCCGAACCAAGTCCTCGGGACCAAAGGCATCACCCCGCAGTGCGGCAAGACCCAGCGCGTAGAGCCGCACCATGGCATAGCGCACGGCCAGGCCCATGAACTCCCGTTCCAGGCCCGCTCGGTCGCCGTGGGGAAACAGCGACTTGCCCAACTCGTTGAGCAGAAGATTCTTCAGCAGATGCGGCTGAGCAGCCTCGAGCGCCAGCAGGCGCGGCAGCGCGATCTGCTCAAGGCGCTGCGCGCCCTGCTCCAGGCCCTCGGATAAGGCCAGGCCCTGGCTGACATCCAGTGCCAGCTGCCGAAACGAGGGACGCCCGCCATGCCGGCCCAGATAGCGTGCCGTGGCTTCCCACAGCAGGCTCAGCTGGGCCTGGCGCGGAATCGGCATCTGGCTCAGCAACTGCGGCGCGGCGTCCAGCCGCTGCGGCGACAGCGCTTGCTCCAGGACCGCGGCCAGCGCCAGCGTCCCGGCTTCGCCCACCTCCTCGATCGCCGCGATGCGTCGCAGCAGCATGCCCGTCAGAACCAGCCCCTGGCTCGCGCTCAGCCCCGGCAAGCGCTGCAGCGCCATCGCCACATCGCCGATCAAGGGCGCGTGCGCACGCACCAGGTCGGTCTCAGCGGGCGCCACGGGCGGCCGGCGCCGGTACAGGGGGACGGCCAAGGCCTCAGCGGCCGGCATGCGGGTCTGCACCCAGTCCATCGCGTCCGCATCGCTCAAGGCCAGTCGGGCCGCCTCGGGGCAGCTCAGTGAGGCGTGCTGCTGCATCGTCAGCCCATCCTGACCCATCAGGCGCGGGTACTGCCGGCAGGTCTGCGACAGCGCCGCCGCGCCCTGCTCGCGCTGGATGCGGCACAACTGCTGCTCATCGAGCATCGGACAGCTCAAGTCTTCACGCAGCGCCATGGTGGCCTGCCGAGCACTGCTGCCGCTCGGATCGTGCCGCAGATACTGTCGCATCAGGCTGGCCAGTGGCTCCTTGCGGATTTGCACATAACGCTGGTAGGTGGCACGGTCGATCGCGACGCTCCAGCCGCCACAGCAGGTCTCGGGGCAGTCGCCGCCGACGCAGCGGAAGCGTTCCAGGTAGCGCGGCAGGCGCAGATCGGCGCTGCGTGCGGCGCCGCCGCTCATGCCGAAAGACCCTGCTTGAGCGGCGCATGCATGCCCCGCAGCTGATGCGCCTGGGCCTCGCGCCCTGTGGCTTCAAGCAGCAGGGCCAGATTGTGCGCAGCCAGATGGCTGCCGCGGCCGGCAACGGCGCCGCTGTGCAGCGGCCGCTCGCCCAGTGCCAGGCAGCGCTCCCAGGCCTGCTCGATCAGCGGCAGCAGGGCTTCGCCTTGGGCCGGCTCGTCGGCCGCGAAATCCAGCAGCAGGTCGCCCAGCGTGAAAAAAAAGTCCGGTGAATCGCCGCAGACGCCGAGCTGCTGCTCGGCCAGCTGCAGCCCTTGCGCGTGGCGCTTGAGCTGCTTGAGCGCGAACAGGCGCCGCGCCATCAGATCGAACCACCAGCCGTCCTGCGGATGAGGCAGTGCATCGGCGCGCGCGAAGGCGCTCTCGGCCAGTTCGTAGTCTTCGTAGACATAGGCATCCTTGCCGAGCTGGTACCAGAGGTAGGCGTCGTCCGGATGCAGGTCCAGCTCACGCTCGAGCAACTGGCGGTTGCGGCCTTGCTTGTCGTGCAGGCGCTCGGGCAGATACCCGTCATGGCCGACACGCAGGGGCAGGTCGCGCAGCGGCAGCTGATGCACCGGCTGCTCATGCACCAGGCCGGCATAGCGGACAGCGCCCGGCAGCAGCCGGCTCAGGCGGGAATGCGCGCTGCTGTGCAGCTGGCCGTCAAAGAACTGGTCTTCCAGCGCGACGGTGCCGACGAAGTTCGGCGCTGCATCGCGCAGCGCCAGCAGCGCTTCGCCGCCGTCAATCAGCCATTCGTCCGCATCGAGCACCAGATGCCAGTCGGCCCCGGCCAGCTCCAGCGCACGATTGCGCGCCGCGGAGAAGTCATGGCACCAGCTGAAGTGCGCCACCCGCGCGCCATGCGCGGCGGCCAAGGCAGCCGTGTCATCGGTGGAGCCGGTGTCCAGCACCAGCATCTCGTCCACCCAGGGCCGCACACTGTCCAGCAGACGCGCGATACGGCCCGCCTCGTCGCGGGCAATCACCACCAGGCAGACGCGGGCGCGCATCGTCGCGGTCGGTTCGGTCGGTCAGTCTGTGACTCAGTGCATCTGCAGCGCGCCAGCGGCGCGGCCCTTGCCGGCGCGGGCCGGCGGGTTGCACAGGCCGCACACATAGTGGCGTGCAATCTCATGCGGATGCGTCACGAAGTGGCC
>NZ_JBILQK010000146.1:0-5772 GCF_044373315.1 Roseateles sp.
GGCGCGATACGGCCGGCCAAGCGCCCGCTGACCCAGGCGCCACTCATGATGCCCCCGATGGTGAAGCAGAAGAACCAGTAGAACTGCGTCGGCGCGAGGCCGAGATGCTCACCCAGAAAGACCGGCGCCGCCAGCACGTAGAGAAACATGCCGTTGAACGGAATGCCGCTGGCCAGCACCAGCAAGACAAAGCGCCGGCTGCTGCACATCTGCCGGTAGCCGCGCAGCAGCGAGACCGGATGGAAGGGCTGCGCCTGGTCCTTGTGCAGGGTCTCCGGCAGCAGACGCCAGTTCGCCACCAGCAGCACCGCACCTACCAGCACCAGGAACCAGAAGATCGAGTGCCAGTCGGCATGCACGAACAGGAAGCCGCCCACCATCGGCGCCACCGCCGGTGCGACTCCAAAGAAGATCGTCACCTGCGACATCACGCGTTGCGCCTCGGCCGGCGGGAACATGTCGCGGATGATGGCGCGTGACACCACCACCCCAGCCCCGGCCGACATGCCCTGGACGGTGCGCCAGAACACCAACTGGCCGATGCTGTCGGACAAGGCGCAGCCCAGCGAGGCCAGCGTGAACACCGCCATGCCAGTCAGCACCACCGGGCGCCGCCCGAAGCTGTCAGACAGAGCGCCATGGAACAGGTTCATGAACGCAAAGCCCAGCAGGTAGCCCGACAGCGTCTGCTGCATCTGCACCGGCGTGGCGTTCAGCGCCGCGGCAATGCCTGAGAAGGCCGGCAGATAGGTGTCGATCGAGAACGGGCCGACCGTGGCCAAGCCGGCCAGCAAGAGGGCCAAGGCCCAGCGCGGCGCGCGCCAGAGGGTCGCTGAATCAGGATTCATTGGGGGGGGAGAGAGAACGTGCGCAGAGCACCCCGCTCGTCGCACGAGGGCCGAAGAACCGCCGGCTCAGTGTAGCTGCCACGCTTACACTGCCGCCCTTCTAGGATTCCAGCAACGAGCGTTAGATGGGCAAGCAGTTGAATGTCGGTGTGATCGGCCTGGGTGTGATGGGACAGCGCATGCTCGCCCGCATGGCCGGCCACGAGCGCCTGCGCGCCGTGAGCGTCTGGGATGCCAATCCCGACGCTGTCGCCCAGGTCCGGCAACGCTGGCCCGAGTTGCGGATCGCGGATTCCGCAGAGTCGCTGATCCAGGAATCCGGCCTGCACAGCCTCTACATCGCCACCCCGCCCGCGGCCCACATGCCGCTGAGCAACCTGGCCTTCGACGCCGGCCTTAGCGTGTTCTGCGAGAAGCCGCTGACGGTGGACTTCGACTCGGCGCGCCAGACCATCGCGCGCATCTCAAGCGAGAAGCGCCGGGCCGCGGTCAATTTTTCACTGGCCTCGTCGGCGGGTCTGAGCGCGCTTCAGCGTGCCTTCGGTGCGGCCTCCCGGCTGACGCTCGGCCAGTTGCAAAGCGTCGAACTCGAACTGGCCTTTGCCGCCTGGCCGCGCCCCTGGCAGGCCTCGGCCGGCGCCTGGCTGTCGCAGCGCGGTGAAGGCGGCATGGCGCGCGAGGTGTTGTCCCACTTCATCTTTGCGATCCAGCGCGTGCTGGGCAGCTGCAGCGTTACGAGCAGCGCCGTCGACTATCCCGATGACGGCCAAAGCGCCGAAACCGGCCTGAAGGCCGAGCTGGATGCCTCTGGCGTGCCGATTCGCATCTGGGCGCGCGTGGGCGGCGGACTGGCCGATTACAACGCCATGCGCTGGCAGGCCAGCGCAGGCGAGTTGGAACTGACCGAATGGTTCAGCCAGGCCCGCGAACGACAGGCCGATGGCAGCTGGCGTGATCTAGGCCAGGGTGAAGCCTGGCGCACTGCCGCGCATCTCGACCAGCTCGACCAATGGGTGGCGATGATCGAAGGCCGCTCGCATTGCCTGCCAGGCTTTGCCGAAGCGCTGGCCGCGCAGGAGACCATCGAAGCCATCCTGGCTGGCCGAGCCGCTTGAAAAGAAAGTGTGAAGCAAGCCGATAGGCCGGATTCTGTGCAAGACCTGACCCTTGCGGGCCGGGTCTTGTGACCGCCATTCCTCTGGGCCGGACATCACTGTCCGGCTCGGTGCCACCTACCCGCCAACTCTGCGAGCCGCATCAACGCTGGCCTACTTGGTGTTGCTGCGCGTAGAGATTGCCCGTTTCACCCGAAGCGGGCTTGCACCCGCTTCGACTCGTCTCTGTTGCTCTGATCCTCGGCTTTCGCCGGGCAGCCGTTAACTGCTACGCCGCTCTATGCAGTCCGGACCTTCCTCCAGTGCCGTGTTTCCACGCTTGCACCAGCGGCGGTCTGGCTTGCTTCACGGGACCGATTATCGCTGCAATCAAGTTCAGTCAGCTTCGGCCGGCTCGTCCGTCTCGTCTTTGGCCGCCTTGCGCGCCAGCTCGGCCTCCAGCGGTCGCAACGATTCGATCAAGGCCTCGGGCGGTTTGGGCTGAACCATGCGCCACTCGGGCGGTGGCAGCGTGCTGAGGTAGAGCGGCCCGAACAGGTGCTGCTGATCCTGCTTGCGGGCGGCCATCAGCAGCAAGGCGGCAAACAGCAAGCCGCCAAGCCCCCAGACCAGCGCACGGCGCGCCCGCGGCCAGACCAGCACCGCATGCCACCACAGCATCGCCGCCAGGCCAACCGGGAACAGCAGCGCATCCAGCACCAGCAGGCGCGGCGCCGAGAACGCATAGGCCAGCACCGGCAGGCCAAAGGTCAGCACATGCAGTCCGGCCACACTCAGCAGAGCGCGCCACAGATGGGCAACAAAGGGGAAGCGGTGCTGGAACAACTGCGTCAGCAAAGCCCAGCCCGCCGCCCAAAGCAGCAACACCGCCAGCGGACCGAGCACGGCGCCGCTGTACTGGATCCAAGGCGAGCCGGGATTGAGCGCCGACCACTGATCGAACCACAACAGGCCCAACCAAAGCAGCAGCAAAGCCGGCAGCAGCACCTTGCGCTGAGGCCCCGCCTCGGGCAGCAGCGCCAACTCGGGGGGCAGCGGGTCCGCTGCGCGTCGCAGGCGCAGACTGGTGGCGCCGAGCTGGAAAACCTCGCCCGGCTCCAGGGTCAGCGTCGCTCCAGCGCTGAATCGACGCCGACCGACGGCCGCGCCATTCAGGCTCGGCAGCAAGAGCAGCCGCGCCGCACCGTCCTCATCGAGTTCGAGACGCGCATGCTGACCCGCCAGATGCGCGTCGTCCAGCACCATGTCGCAGGCAGGCGAACGGCCGATGCTGCAAGGCCAGCCCTGCACCTTGTGAACCATCCGCAGCTGGCCGTCGCGGCCCAGCAGCTCGATCACTGCGCCCGTGTCCATCCGAAGCCTCCGAGGTAATGGGCGCTCAGGCGCAGCGCGTTGTCAAAACTGACGCCATGCGCGTCAAAACGGCCCAGCGCGCCCTCGGTGCGGCCGTCCACCGTGGTGACCAGCACACTCAGATCGTGCAAGCCTTTGAGCTTTCGATAGGCCCGCAGGCAGATCACCGCCCGCAGCGGCGGCCCCTTGCCGTCGGCCTGCTGGACAAAGTCCTCCTTGCAGTGCGGAGCCGTGCGGTGCTTGTCATTGCGGCCCAGGTTTTCATTGCGAAAGCTCGCGGTGTACTGCTTGGCGAAGCGCGCCGCACCGAGCTTGGAGCCGTCATAGGCCTCATGCGCCATGTTCAGGAAACCGGTCTGCAGCCCGCCATTGATGAAGATTGCATGCTCCATGCGGCATTGCGAGCGCTGGAACTCCAGCCCCTTGCTGTCAGCCGGCGTGCCGCGGCCCCAGCAGCGCATGAAGTCTTCCTGCGGGACCGGCAGGCGGTAGCGGTCGTGATCGGCGCTGCGCCAGGGCTGGGCGATGAAGCGAGCGCTCAGCTCGTCCTGATAGGCCATCAGTTGCTGCCGCAGATCTGGCCAGGCCGGGCCCGCCATCGCCTTGGCGTCCCGGCTGCGCGCCAGCAGCGCACTGGCATAGGGCGCCGGCACCAGAAAGCTCATCTGTTGCGCGAAGAACATGGCCGACACATTGATGCCGACCACACGCCCCTGCTCATCCACCACCGGCCCGCCGCTCATGCCGGAATTGATGCTGCCGGAGTAATAGATCAACTCGTCGAAGCTGCGCTCGACCATGCCGTTGTAGGTGCCCTCCACCACGGCAAAGGCCACATCATGCGGATTGCCCATCGAATAGATGCGGTCGCCTTTGGCCAGAGGCTGCTCGGGCGGCCGAAAGCGCAGCGGCGCGACGCCGCGCAGACCATCACCGGCGATCTTCAACAGCGCCAGATCGCGCCGCACATCGAAATCCAGCAGCTGCAGCTCGCCCTGGCGGCCATCGGTGGTCGCGTAACGCAGGCGATAGCGAGACGGTTCCAGCGCCGCCTGGCTGATGACATGGTAGTTGGTGATCACATGGCCGTCTTCGCTGACCAGGAAACCGGAGCCGACCGAGGCCTGGCTGTCCTGGTTCTGAAGCAGTGTGCGGATCTGCAGCAGCTGCGAGCGAGCCTGCTCGTAGACCCGGCGGGCGGTGGCCGAGACCGGGCTGGCCTGCGCTGGCGCACTGGCTGCCGCTGCGGCAGGCGCCGTCTGCGCCTGCAAGACCGGGACAAACCCAAGGGCCAGCAACAGGCCGGCCAGTAGAGGGAAGATTCGCAAAAGGAGGGCTCCCTGAATAGTTGCGCCGATGCTAGCCGGTTTGCTGCAGCCGGCTGCGCCGGGGGCGGAACACATGCTCGTCGGCATAGAAGTCGGCCTCCGCATTGCCGGCCCACCACCCCGGCACCCCCAGCACTGGCAAGGGATGGAAGGGCTTGGCTGCCAGTTCGTCGACATCGAGAGCGGCTGCTGCCGCTTCGAGCGATTCAACCAGCAGCACGTGCGCGCAGATCGGCTTGCGCGGCTGCAGCAGCTTCTCCAGCAAGGCGTGGCCCACCAGCTCCAGCCGGGCATGCTGCCACAGCGGCCGCAGCTCGATGAAGAGGCGCGGCCAGTCGCGCGCGACCAGGGCTTGCGCCAGTGCGGGCGGCGCCTGCAGCAACGCGCCGTTTTCGTCGAGCAGCGTCAAGGCATCACGCAGCGCACCGCGCCGACCCTCGCCGCCCCCCTCCAGGCCCTGGCCGTGCCAGGCGTTGAGGCGCGCTTTCAACAGCGGCTGACGCAGCCAGACCAGGCCATTGAAGAAGTCATGCGCGTTGTCGCGCGTCGGCACACTGCCCGTGCGGGCTACGAAGGCCTCATAGGCCTCGCTCGGCGGCAGTGCCTGCTGCGACACGAAGTGCAGCCCGCCTGTCGACAGCTCGATGGGAAGGCGCCGCAGTTCCTCGTTCAGCGCCTGCGCCACCGAGACTCCGGCCGCGCAGCGCGCCTGGACACGCTGGCCAGCCTCGCAGTAGGGCGCCAGCCAAGGCGCGCGCCAGTTCGGCGCGAACAACGGCGACTGCAGCAATCCAGCGCTCAGGGCAGCAGTTGCCAGCCCAGCGCCTCGCCGCCTCGCAAAGGCTTGAGCTGCGCGTCGCCAAAAGCCACCCGCTCAGGCAGGGTCCAGTCCTGCTTGCGCAGCGTGACGCGGCCGCTGTTGCGGGGCAGGCCGTAGAAGGCCGGGCCGTTGAAGCTGGCGAAGGCCTCGAGCTTGTCCAGCGCGCCGACCGACTCGAAGGCCTCGGCATACAGCTCCAGCGCCGACAGCGCCGTGAAACAGCCCGCACCGCAGACCGAGTTCTCCTTCATCACCGAGGCATGCGGTGCGCTGTCGGTGCCGAGGAAGAACTTGGTGGAACCGGAGGT
>NZ_JBILQK010000147.1:0-5741 GCF_044373315.1 Roseateles sp.
CAGGCCGCCCGTGGGCTCGTTGCGGTGGCACTGGCCGAACTCGCCGAAGCGCAGCGGCAGGTCGCGGTAGCTCTTGATGCCGTGCTTGAAGATCAGGATGTGACCCGGGCAGTTCATCGGCTTGAGCGCGTAATCGCGCTTCTCCGACTCGGTCGTGAACATGTTGTCGCGGTACTTGTCCCAGTGACCGGTCGCTTCCCAGAGGGTCTTGTCGAGCAATTGCGGGCCCTTGACCTCCTGGTAGCCGTTGTCGCGATAGACGCGGCGCATGTACTGCTCCACCTCCTGCCAGACCGTCCAACCCTTGGGGTGCCAGAACACCACGCCCGGCGCGTGCTCGTCGATATGGAACAGACCCAGTTCCTTGCCCAGCTTGCGGTGGTCGCGCTTCTCGGCCTCCTCCAGCATGGTCAGGTACTTCTGCAGATCATCCTTGCTAGCCCAGGCCGTGCCATAGATGCGCTGCAGCTGCTCGTTGCGATGGTCGCCGCGCCAGTAGGCACCGGCCACCTTCATCAGCTTGAAGTGTTTGAGCTTGCCGGTGGACGGCACGTGCGGGCCGCGGCACAGATCGGTGAACTTGCCTTCGGCGTAGAGCGACACGGCCTGATCAGCCGGGATGCTCTCGATGATCTCGGCCTTGTAGGCCTCGCCGATACCCTTGAAGTAGCTCACCGCCTCGTCACGCGGCAGCACCGAGCGGACGACCTTTTCGTCCTTCTTGGCCAGTTCGCTCATCTTCGACTCGATGGCCGCCAAGTCATCGGGGGTGAACGGACGCTTGTACGAGAAGTCGTAATAGAAGCCATGCTCGATCACCGGGCCGATGGTGACCTGGGCATCCGGGAACAGTTCCTTGACGGCATAGGCCAGCAAGTGGGCCGTCGAATGACGAATCACCTCTAGTCCGTCGGCATCCTTGTCGGTGATGATGGCCAGCTGGGTATCAGCGTCGATGAGATAGCTGGTGTCGACCAGTTGAGCGGCATCGCCCTTGCCGACACGGCCGGCCAGCGCCGCCTTGGCCAGGCCAGCGCCAATCGAGGCGGCGACATCAGCCACCGTCACTGCCTGCGCGAACTCGCGCTTGGAACCATCAGGCAATTGAATCGAGATCATCGAGAAACTCCATGAGCACCCGGGCATTCGGATGCAGAAAACAAAAAAGCGCGGCCTGGTGCCGCGCTTCATTGGGGTGCTGCAATAACAGCTAAGGGGAAAGACGTGACGAGCCGCGGCCGACTAACAAACCTTTGCAGTGGAGGTCGTAGTTCGCGGTGTCATAACCATCGTGCCTTTCTCGCCCTTGTTGTCTGAAGATGCGCGATTGTAGGTCATCAGATCAGTAGCGCTGCACGCGCCCGTTGTCGATGCGGACGCGGTCACCGATGCCAAGGCCGTCAAGCCGGTCCATCTCGAACTGCAGTTCACCGCCATGGCGTTCCAGCCGAACGGTGACACGGTAGAGTGGGCGGCCGCGGCCCTGTTTATCGATCTCGCTACCCAGCAGCGCGCCACCGACTGCGCCCAGCACCGTCGTCGCCACCCGGCCGTCGCCCTTGCCCATCTGGTTGCCGATCACGCCGCCAACCACCGCGCCGACCACGGCGCCGCCGGCGCCGCTGTCACGCCGACCGTCGGCCAACTGCTCGATGCTGCGCACATGCCCGTACTGGACGATGTTCTGCGCTTGGCCTGAATAGGGGCCATAGCCGCCATAGCTTCCATACGGCGCCGGCTCGCGCGACTGCCGCTGGTGGGCACAGCCGCCGAGCACCAGCAAGAGGCCCAGCAGGGCCGAAGAAGCAAGGCGGGGGGATGACATGGGCATGGGAGCTCCCTGGTAACGGCTGATGCGTCGGTGCCAATGCAACGCAGCACCCCTGCACCGAGTTGGCCGCCCCTTACCTCTGATTACATTCAGCCTGAACTCAGACGCTCAAAGCGGCAAGGCGTCGACCGAGTCCGCCTCGACCAGGTGCGCGAACTCATCGCGCAAACGCTGGCTCTGCGCAATCGCCTGCAGCCAAGCTTGGGCGCGGGCTGAAACATCGTCGCCGTAGAAGGCGAAGTCCGACCGATCCGGCAGCTTGCCGCGCGGCAGGCTGCGCCGGATCCAGTCCTCATCGGGTGCCAGCACCACCACATTGTCGAGAAAAGCCGTGGCCCGGTGCCGGCTGCGTAGGGCCTTGTCCAGCCAGCCAGGCACCACCGTGCGCTGGAAGTGCGGATACAACACCAGCCCATCGCCCAACATGGCGGCGTAGTTCAGATGCAGGTGGTAATCGGTGATGCCGCCGTCCCAGTAGGCGCCCTCGGGCGCGCCCGGGATGTCCTGCACCGCCTGCAGCCAAAAGGGAATCGAGCAACTCGCCAGCAAGGCCGGCTGAAAGTTGTCAGCCGTCAGCGCCACCTGCCGGCTGCGGAAGTCGGTGACCGGCATCGGCAAAGCGGCGCGCGGATCGGAGAACACCACCCGTTCCAGGCAGCCACCCAAGGCACGGCGCTGCAGAAGATTGGCGGCAAAGGCAGCGCCATAGCCCAGCGGCGTGCGCCAGCGCCCCTCGCGCGCCAGCAGATGGCGGCCGCGCGAAGTGAAGACGTGCAGCCGCAGGCGCGGATGCGCCAGCAAGGCTGACTCACGACCGCCAAAGCAATCGGCCAGGCCGGCCGCAAAGCCGCGACTGACGGTTTGTGCCGTTGGCCGGCGCCCCGGCGCGCTGTCGTAGCGCTGGTTCACATAGTCCTGCGCCAGGCGCTCGAACTCCTGCTCCGCCTGCGTCTCGTCGTTCACCAGACAGGCCGTGGCCATGCGCCATGCGCCGATCGAAGCGCCAAGCAGATGGATCTCGCCCCCGCCACGCGGCAACCAGCTGCCGAACAGGAAGCGGTCCAGCGGATTGAGGATCAGCCCCTTGGGGCCGCCCGCCGCGGCCGGAACCACACGCACATCCGAGGGTTGCAGGCCACGCTCGCGCAGGCGCTCACGCGCCCGCGCTCCAGCATAGACCCGCAGTGCCTGCATCAGAGCTTGTGCTCCAGCATCACGCCCCACCAGGTACGGCCCTTGCGCTGCACCTCGGTGTAGTAGCCGCCGTCCAGCAACGTGCGCGATTGGTTGTCCACCGGTGCGAAGTTGTTGGCCATCACGCGCACCGAGGTCTGCCGGCTCAGGATGAACTGCGCAAAGAGGTCGATGCCGCGCGCATGGCTTTGCTCCAGCCACTGGCTGGAAAGCTGGCGCGTGGTGTAGCCCGGCGTGTAGGCGAAGCTTGCTCCGGTCACCACCGGCATGGGCAGGCTGCTCAGACGGTAATCAAACCCCAGGTTGGCCGACCAGGGCTGCTGGCCGTCCAGGCGGTTGTTCGGCCCCTCCAGCGCCTGCACACGGGAGCGATAGATGTTCAGAGAGCTGCGCAGATTCAGCGCCAGCTTGGGATCGAACACCGAGGGCAGCAACTCGCCTGCCCGGCCCTTCAGCTCAAGCTCCAGGCCGCTGGTCGTGGCCTTGGAGAAATTGGTCGGCCGCGAAACCCAGCGCTGCACGCCGGACCAGGGCACCGTCTCGAGCGTGATCTGGTTGCGGATCAGATCCGTCACCTGGCGATGGAACACGCCGATGCTGAACATGCCACCGCCCGCCATGTACTTCTCGAAAGCCAGATCCAGGCCGGTCGCGAGTTCAGGCTTAAGCAGCGGATTGCCCGCGCGGTCCGGCGCAATCTGGCTGTTGGGCTTGCTCGCGTCCGGATACAGGCCGTTGAGGCCGGGACGACTCAGCAGCGCATTCAGATCCGGCGCCTTGTAGCTGCGCGTGAGGCTGCCACGGATCAGGTCGCGGCCCTTGGGGTCGAGCTTGTAATTCAGGTGCCACAGCGGCGTCACAACCTGGCTGGTGTTGCGCAGCGTCTCGCTCAGGCCACGGCTCTCGGTGACGATGCGCTCGCCACGCAGGCCCAGATACGTGGACCACTGCGGCGACAGCTCCCACTCGTCCTGCACGAACAGCGCCTGGCGCTCGATGCGCGCGCCGAAAGGCTGGCCGTCGAACTCAGGCAACTGCGGAACGCCCAGCTCGGTGGTCTCGCGCATTTCGTCGCGGCGGCGCCATTCGAGATCCCAGCCCACGGTCAGGCTGTGGCTATCGCCGATCAGTTGGGAGAACTTGCCGCCCTGGGTGATGTTGCTGTCCTTGTTGTCGCCAAAGCTGCGGCGGCGCACGGCACCGTCGCGGTAGGTCTGAACGTCGAAGCCACCCTTGGACTCCTGCACACCGGCCTTCAGCTCCAGCCGCTGGTTCTCGTTGAGACGGTTCGCATACTGGACATTGCCTCGCGCCATGCGCCAGCTGCCCTTGCCCAGGTTGTCATCCTCCAGCAACGGACGGCCGGACAGCACTTCATTGCTGAAGCTGGTCTTGTTGTTCCAGCGACCGTCCTGAAAGAAGCTCTGCAGCGTCAGCGATTCGTCGTCGCTGATCTTCCAGTTCAGGCGCGGGCTGGCGTTGAAGCCATGCCCCCAGAAGGGCTGGGTCGCCGATTGCACAGAAGCGGCAGGCAGTGCATTGCTGCCCGGCGCCAGCTTCTCGGTACGAATCTCATTGCGACCGCGCCAGGTGAACAGCGACACCGGCACTGACACGGCCATACCACCCAGCACCCGCTCACCCCAGGTGAAATTCAAACCGCCCACCGGACGATCGGCGTTGTAGCCCAGGCGCACGCCGAGATCGCGCTGACTGACCCGTGGCGCGTCCTTCAGAATGATGTTGATCGCGCCGGCAACGGCCTGCGCGCTCTGATCCGCAGTCGGGCCTTTGGTGACTTCGATGCGCTCCACCTGCTTGGGGTCCAGCTGGTCCAGCTGGAAGCCCGGGGGCGCGGGGTCACCGTTGATCAGGATCAGTGTGTAGCCCGCACCCAGGCCACGCATGCGCGGCGCATTGCCCTGCACACTGACGCCGGGCAGGCGCTTCAGCACATCCGCGACATTGCTGTCGCCATACTTGTCCAGCTCTTCGCGGCCGTAGATCTGCTTGGCCACCGGCGCCCGACGGCGCAGATCGGTGTCCGACAGCGCGCGGGAACTGACCTCCACCCGCTCGAGCTTGGTGCCCGGCTGGCGCGGCTGCGCATCGCCGGGGCCGCCTGTCGCCTCTTGCGCCAAGGCGGCCGGTGCTGCGGCATAGGACAGCACGAGCAAGGCACAAGCCAGGCTGCGGGGATGAAGTTGATGCGACAAGTCAGTCTCCAGATACAGGATATGGGCGGGCCAGAGAATAGCCGTCGGCACCTGAGCGGGCCGCCTTCATGCGACGAATCGCCAGAAGCGGGCCATCGATGGCGTCCGGAGTACGTCTACTTCAGCGCTTGGTCTGCAGTTTCGCAAACGCCGCCGCCATCGCGTTGCCGGACGGCGCCGCAGCCCCACGCCCCGCAGTGCCCTGACCGCTGCTGCGCTCATGGCGCGCCGCCGGACGGAAGCTGTTGTCGGCCTTGGCCGCGCCCCGCGGTGCCTGGGCATCGAGCTTCATCGTCAGCGAGATGCGCTTGCGCGCCAGATCCACCTCCAGCACCTTGACCTTGACGATATCCCCAGTCTTGACCACCTCGCGCGCATCGCTGACGAACTTGTTGGCCAGCTGGCTCACATGCACCAGACCGTCTTGATGCACGCCCAAGTCGACGAAGGCACCGAACTGCGCGACGTTGGACACCGTGCCTTCAAGGATCATGCCCTCG
>NZ_JBILQK010000148.1:0-5682 GCF_044373315.1 Roseateles sp.
CCTGGTGCTGGCTGGCCGCTACCGGAGCAGCGCGCGCGGCGCCGAAGAAAGCCTTGGTCCTGGAGATCTGCTGTGGGACCCGCCGGGCACGCATCTCCAAGATTGCTTCAGCAGCGCCAGCGGGCGCCTTTTTAAGCCTCAGCCTGCCGGCCCGGGCAGGCGCAGGAGCTGGGTCTGGGGGATGGCGGCAATATCGTCGCCGTGTTCCCGGACGCCGGCATGAGCATGGTGCTGACCCGCACCCACTACAACCAGCGCGGCCTGCACCAGCAAAGCTGGGCTTTCATCGAGCGGTTGCTGGAAAGCCAGCTCTGCGCCAAGTGATCGCTGCAGCCTGCTGTCGTTCGGTCGGGCTCGCTCAGGGCGCTGCGGCGTTCTTCAGGTGGCGATCCAGGAAGGTCTCCATGCGGCGCGCGAAGTCCACCTGAGTCTCAAGCCGGCGCCAGCTGTGGCCTTCATTGGCATAGCTGATCCATTCCGGTGGACGGCCCAGATCGCTCAAGGCTTCGCGCATGCGCTTGCCATGCGCCAGCGGCACGCGCTGGTCGGCCTCGCCGAAGGCCAGCAACAGCGGCGCCTTGATGCGTGCTGCCTGCGTCACCGGCGACTGCGCCAGCAGCAGCTCGGCATCCTTGACCGGATCGCCCACCAGTTCGGGCAGCCGGTGGCGCCGGCCTTCCGAACTGATGTCGTCATCGATCCACCAGGAACCCTTGACGTAGAGCGGCAGGTCGGTGACCGCCACCCAGGCGACGCCGCAGCGGTAGAGCTCGGGGTGGCGCGCCAGGCCCATCAGTGTCGAGTAGCCGCCATAGCTGGCGCCGGCGATGCAGGCGCGCTCATCGGCCAAGCCCTGCTTGCGAGCCCAAAGCAGCGCGTCAGCGACGTCGTCCTGCATGGCCTGGCCGAACTGCTTCCAGCCAGCCCGGTAGTGGGCAAAGCCGTAGCCGGTGCTGCCGCGGAACTCGGGGCTGATCACCAGATAGCCGCGTGAGGCCAGAAACTGCTCCATCGCCTGCCAGCGCCAGTAGCCGCCGCGCACCCAAGGCCCGCCATGCACCATCACGACGGCTGGCCGGGGCTGGCCCTTCACCCAATCGGCCGGCAGCGTCAGCCACAGAGGCAGCTCAGCGCCGTCGCGCGCCTTGATGCGCTCGAACGCCACCGAGGCCATGCGCCGCGGATCGATGTCGCGCATCGACCGTGCCACCGCCGTCCAGCGCTGCGGGCCGGCCTCATACAGCCACAGGTGACCCGGCTCGCGGTCCGAGTAGGACTGCACCAGCACCACCATATCGGGCTGGCCGCAGCGCCGGCAGCTCAGCCGGTTGACCAGGCTGGGGAAGCGCTCGTCGACCTGCTGCTGCAGGCGCTTCATGTCCGCATCGAACCAGACGGTCTGCTCGGCGTCGGTGGTCACGCGCACGCCCAGCGCCGGGCTGCCCGGGCGCTCCAGCAGCAGGCTGCCTGCGAAGTCGAAGCCCGGCGTGCGAACCAGCGGCTCACGGGCGGGCTGCATCTTCTCGAAATCGAAGCGGCTCAGCACCCGGTAGGCCTGCGGGCCTTCGGCACGGGTGACGTAGAGCGTGTCGTCGTCGCCGATGCTGTGGATGCTGAACGGCATTGACAGCACGCCGCCCTCGGCCAGGCGGCGCCAGGGGCCATCGACCGGCTCGCGCCACCACAGGGACCTGCGGCCGTCACGTTCGACGGACACGGCGCGCGGCCGGCCCTGGCTGTCAAACCACCAGGCCTTCACGCCCTCTGGCCCGTCGCCGGTGGACAGGCTGCGGCTGCGGCCGGTCCGCACATTCAGCCAGATCGGCGTAATCGACTCGATCTCCCGGCCGCTGAGGTTGTAGCGGCCGATGATGATTTCATCTGGCGCCACGCCGTCCTGCTGCGCGGGCACATGCAGCAGCACATGGTTCCAGTCCAGCGTGTTGCTGCGGCGCGTGCCGTCCTGGATCACCGGCGTGCCGGCACGCCGCACCAGCTGACGCAGTTCGCTGCCATCGGCCTTGACCGTGTAGAGGCCGGGAGTGAGGTAACGGTCCTCGCCGCTGCCGGCTTCGAGGTCGCGCACACTGAAGACCAGGCGCTCGTCGCTGGTCCATTCGAAGCGCACCACGTCCACATCCTTGAAGAGCGCGGCCCGGCTGGCCTTTAGCTGGTCCTGCAATTCGATCACCACCAGGCCGACACGATCCGCCTGGTAGGAGCTGCTGACGGCCAGGCGCCGACCGCTGGGCGAAAGCTTGGCTTGCAGCACCGCCGGGCGGGCGAAGAACTTCTCTACCGCGATGGGCTCGATGCTGGACGGCTTGGCTTCGACAGCGGGCTGGGCGTGGACCTGCCATGCCAGCAACGCCGCACTGCCGGCAACGGCCAGCCGGCCCAGGATTCTTTTGCTGATCGACATGCTTGTTGCTCCCTCGGGTCTCTTCGGCTGCTAGCCTACGGCAACGGGCCGGGTGCCGGGCTCGCTCCGAAGGGGGGGCTGCACTGCGGGCGCTAGGCGCGATCCAGCAGCGCCAGCGCCAACTCCGGCGGCCGGGCGATCACCGCACGGCCTTGATGCACCACGATGGGCCGCTGCATCAGAATCGGCGCGCTGGCGATGGCCTGCAGCAGTTGTGCGTCAGTCAGCGATTCATCGGCAAGCCCCAGGCTTTGATAGGCGTCCTCGCCAGTGCGCAAGAGGGCGCGCGCCGGCAGCCCGAGCTGGCCGAGCAGCTGTGTGAGTGCTTCGACGCTGGGGGCGGTCTTCAGATACTCGATCACCGTCGGGGTCAGGCCTTGCGCTTGCAGCAGGGCCAGGGCTTCGCGGGATTTGGAGCAGCGTGGGTTGTGAAAAATGCTCAGGCTCATGGCGGCAGTCTAGGGCCTGGGGTAAGCCATAGTCTGGCTGAAGGCGCGGCGTGGCTACGCTTCGCCGCTGGCCTGAAGCAGCAGGGGAAGCCCTGAGGAGTCCGAATGCAGAAGAAGAAACAAGGCAGCAGCATGGGTGCGCCCGCCAGAGGCGCAGCTGCCGTCGAGGACCGTTACGCCGCCATCCATGCCGATTTCCGCTGGCAGGTGCCCGAGCGTTTCAATATCGCCGAGGCCTGCTGCGGCCGCTGGGCGCGCGAGACGCCGGAGGCGATCGCGATCCTGTTCGAAACCGAGGCCGGCTGCCGCGCTCACTACAGCTATGGCCAGCTGCAGCGTGCCGCCCATCGCCTGGCCAATGTGCTGCAGGCGCAGGGCGTGCAGCGCGGTGATCGGGTGGCCATCGTGCTGCCGCAGCGCTTTGAGACGGCAGTGGCCCATATCGCGATCCAGCAGCTCGGTGCGGTGGCCATGCCGCTTTCGATGCTGTTCGGCCCGGAGGCTTTGGAGTACCGGCTGCAGGACAGCGCGGCCGTGCTGGCCATCGTGGAGGCCGGCTGCCTGCAGTCGCTGCGCGGTGCGCGCGCCAGCTGCCCGACGCTGCACCGGGTCATCGTGGTCGGTGCCGATGCCAGCATGCTGCAGGACGGCGAGCTAGACTGGATGGCCGCGCTGCAGGCTGAAGCTGCCCGCTTCACGCCGGTGGACACGCGCGCCGACGATGCGGCGGTGCTGATCTACACCAGCGGCACCACCGGCCCCCCAAAGGGAGCGCTGATTCCGCAGCGCGCGCTGATCGGCAATCTGAGCGGCTTCATCGCCAGCCAGAACTGGTTCGGCTTCGATCCCTTCGATGCGGCCAAGCCCAGCGAAGCGGTGCTGTGGAGCCCGGCCGACTGGGCCTGGACCGGCGGGCTGATGGATGCGCTGCTGCCCACGCTCTACTTCGGCCGGCCCATCGTGGCCTACCAGGGCCGCTTCGGCCCCGAGAAGGCCTTCGAGCTGATGCAGGGCCATGGGGTTACGCACACGTTTCTGTTTCCGACCGCGCTGAAAGCCATGATGAAGGCCGTGCCGCAGCCGCGCGTGCAGTATCCGCAGCTGCGCCTGCAGGCCATCATGAGCGCCGGCGAGGCGGTGGGCGATGCGGTCTTTGCCTACTGCGAGCAGCAGCTGGGCCTGACCGTCAACGAGATGTTCGGCCAGACCGAGATCAACTATGTGATCGGCAACTGCAGCCGCCTGTGGCCGGCGCGGCCCGGCAGCATGGGGCGCGCCTACCCGGGCCACCGCGTCGCGGTGATCGACGACGCAGGCAAGACCTGTCCCGCGGGCGTGGCCGGCGACGTGGCGGTGCACCGCCGCGATCTGCACGGCGATCCCGACCCCGTGTTCTTCCTGGGCTACTGGGGCCGCGACGACGCCACCCGCGCCAAGTACACCGGCGACCCGCTGGACAGCTGGTGCCGCACCGGCGACATGGCGATCCAGGACGCCGAGGGCTACCTCTGGTACCAGGGCCGCAGCGACGATGTCTTCAAGGCCGCCGGCTACCGCATCGGCCCCAGCGAGATCGAGAACTGCCTGGTCAAGCACCCGGCGGTGGCGAATGCCGCCGTGGTGCCCAAGCCTGACCCCGAGCGTGGCGCGGTGGTGAAGGCCTATGTGGTGCTGGCCGCAGGCCATGCCGGCACGCCGACCCTGGTCAAGCAGTTGCAGACGCATGTGAAGGGTCAGCTCGCACCCTATGAATACCCCAAGGAAATCGAGTTCATCGAGGCTTTGCCCATGACCACCACCGGCAAGCTGCAGCGCCGCGTCTTGAAGTTGCAGGAAGAGGAGCGTGCCCGCGTACGCGCATCGGCATGACGCTCAGCATCCTGGCTGCCGATCCGCAGGGCGAGGCGGCGCTGTCGCTGCTTCGGCTGGCTGCAGTGGAAGCCCGCGCGCTCTACCCGGAGCTGCACGCGGCTGACGCGCCCTGGCCAGGCAATGAGCCCACGCCGCCGCGCGGCATCTACCTGCTGGCCTGGATGAGTGACGAGTTGGTGGGCATGGGTGCGCACCGCCCGCTGGATGCGAACAGCACCGAGCTTCGCCGCATGTTTGTCCGCGCCGATGCACGCCGCCACGGCGTGGCGCGGGCCTTGCTCGAAGCCCTGCAGGCTCACGCCTTGAGCCAGGGCTTCACCCGCCTGCGACTGGAGACCGGTTTTCGCCAGCTGCCCGCGATGCGCCTGTACGAGTCCTTCGGCTTCCAGCGCATTGACCCTTTCGGGCCGTATGTGGGCGACCCCAGCAGCGTGTGCTTTGAGAAGCACATCGCCTGAGACAGAAGCGGACGTTGCTAAGATGAAATCGCAACTGCCGGCTCATGAGCGGTGGTCCGCAGTGACGATCAGGAGGCATGTGATGGACGCCTTGAATTGTTTCGTCGGACAGCGACTTGTCGCGGCCCTGGCCTTGCTGGCTTCCCTGTTGCTGGCCGCACCCTCATGGGCCAAAGAGCCGGCGCTGCGGCTCTACACCGAGGAATACCCGCCCTACAACTACACCCTCAAGGGACGGCCTGCCGGCCTGTCGGTGGAGGTGGTGCTCGAGATCCAGCGGCGCCTGAAGACCGAGGTCCCGATCGAGGTCGTGCCTTGGGCGCGCGGCTACCGGGCCGCCCAGAACGAACCGTGGGTCGGACTTTTCGTGACTGCGCGCACCGCCGAGCGTGAATCCCTGTTTCAGTGGGTCGGTCCGATCAGCGCCACCCGCGCCCATCTGTATGCGCGTCGCGGCGAGCAGACCGGCATTCGAACCCTG
>NZ_JBILQK010000107.1:0-10241 GCF_044373315.1 Roseateles sp.
CGGATTGAATCATTGAAAATCAATGGCTTGCGATGATTTGCGGGATAACCATATGTAGTCTAACTACAGCTTTTGTTGCGAGTGAGAGATACTTCAGGCCTCGCTGCCGCTGTTGCGGTGTTTGTGACCCGGGCTGACGCAGCCCTTTGACGAGTCCGCCATGACCGCCAACGCCCTCCATGCCCTCAAGGCCCGTTTCAAGAGTGTTGCCATGAAGTCCAGTCAGCCGATGGAAACCGCTTTCGAACAAGCGCTGCAGCGCGAACTGAGCCAGGCGGACCGGCCGCTTAGCCGTGACGCGCTGCTGCGCGCCGCCGCACTGGCCTGCCGCACCG
The DNA here is from genome assembly GCF_044373315.1 of Roseateles sp. GTDB lineage: Bacteria > Pseudomonadota > Gammaproteobacteria > Burkholderiales > Burkholderiaceae_C > JACDQM01. The sequence goes on from NZ_JBILQK010000107.1 coordinate 336, forward strand.
TTCTGGATGAGCGTTGGGCCGCCACGCAGGCCGCCGATGCGGTGCGTGGTGCCCAGGCTCCGGTGCGCCGCGTGCACTACCTGTCGATGGAATTCCTGATGGGGCGCGCGCTCGGCAATGCGGTGGCCGCGCTGGGTCTTGACCCGCAATTGCGGGCCAGCTTTGCCGCCCAGGGTCAGTCCTTGCCTGATGTGCTGGAGCGCGAGAACGACGCGGCGCTGGGCAATGGCGGCCTGGGCCGGCTGGCGGCCTGTTTCCTCGACGCCTTCGCCGAGCTGGGCCTGCCGTCCTTCGGCTACGGCCTGCGCTACCAGTACGGCATGTTTGCCCAAGGCATACAGGCCGGGCGTCAGGTCGAGGCGCCGGATGACTGGATGGCCCTGGGTAACCCCTGGGAAGTGCTGCGCCCGGAGGCGCGCTACACGGTGGGATTTGGCGGACGCGTCGTGGTGGAGGCAGGTGGCGCGCGGCGCTGGCTGCCTGCCGAGCAATTGGTGGCGCAGGCCTGGGATTTCATCGTTCCGGCGCATCACAGCGAGCGCGTTTCGACCCTGCGCCAGTGGCAGGCCAGCGCTGCGGCGCCGATCGATTTCGCTGCCTTCAGCCGCGGCGACTATGCCGGCGCGGCGTCGCACCGCGTGGCCGCCGACGCGCTGAACTGGGTGCTCTATCCGGACGACAGCACCGAAGCCGGCCGCGAGCTGCGCTTGAAGCAGGAAGCCTTCCTGGTCAGCGCCTCGCTGCAGGACATGATGGCGCGCCATCTGCGAGAAGGCGGCACGCTGGACACGCTGGGCCGTGCCAACGCGGTGCATCTCAATGACACCCATCCGGCGCTGGCGCCGGCCGAGCTGATGCGCCTGCTGCTGGACGAGCATGGCCTGGCTTGGGAGGCCGCCTGGGCGATCACGCGCCAAGCGGTGTCCTACACCAATCACACGCTGATGCCCGAGGCGCTGGAAGCATGGCCGGTGCGCTTGTTCGAGGCTTTGCTGCCGCGCCACCTGGAAATCATCTATGAGATCAACCACCGCTTCCTGCAGCAGGTGCGCGCGCGCTGCCCGGGCGACGATGCGCTGCTGGCGCGCGTGTCGCTGATCGACGAGGGCGGCACCCATGGCGGCGAGCGCCGCGTGCGCATGGCCGCGCTGGCCGTGGTGGCTTCGCACCGCGTCAATGGCGTGGCGGCGCTGCATTCCGAGCTGATGGTGCAGACCATCTTTGCCGACTATGCGCAGCTTTTCCCGGAGCGCTTCCACAACGTCACCAACGGCGTCACGCCGCGGCGCTGGCTGCAGCAGGGCAATCCGGCCCTGGGCAGCGTGCTGGATGCGCGCATCGGTCAGGGCTGGCGCCAGGACCTGTCGCAGCTCGCGCAGCTCAAGCCCCTGGCCGGCGATGCGATGCTGGCCGCCGAGTTCATGGCGGTCAAACAAGCCAACAAGCAGCGGCTGGCCGCGCTGATCCGCCGTGAGCTGGGTCTGGTGGTCAACACCGACAGCCTGTTCGATGTGCAGATCAAGCGCATCCATGAATACAAGCGCCAGCTGCTCAACATCCTGCATGTGATCGCGCGCTACCAGGCCATCGTCGCCGACCCGGGTGCCGACTGGGTGCCGCGCACCGTGATCCTGGCCGGCAAGGCCGCCTCGGCCTATGCGATGGCCAAGAGCATCATCCAGCTGGCGCACGATGTGGGCCGCGTGGTCAACAGCGATCCGCGTGTGGGCGACAAGCTCAAGCTCGTCTTCCTTCCGAATTACGGCGTCAGCCTGGCCGAGACCATCATCCCGGCGGCTGATCTGTCGGAGCAGATCTCCACCGCCGGCACCGAGGCCTCGGGCACCGGCAATATGAAGTTCGCCCTCAATGGCGCGCTGACCATTGGCACCTGGGACGGCGCCAATATCGAGATGGCCCAGGCCATGGGCGAGCAGAACATGTTCGTCTTCGGCCTGCGCACCGAGGAGGTGGCCCGCATCAAGTCGCTGGGCTATGACCCGCGCTTGTATGTTGAGGGCAATCGGCAGCTGCAGGCGGTGCTGGACGCGATCGCCCATGGCGACTTCAGCGGCGGCGATGCTGGCCGCTACCGCAGCCTGGTGGACAAGCTGCTGGGCAGCGACCCCTATCTGCTGATGGCGGATTTTGGCGCCTATGTCGAGGCGCAGCAGCAGGTCGACGCGCTCTACCGCGATCCGGCCGCCTGGGGACAGCGCGCGGTCGCCAACGTGGCCGGCATGGGCTGGTTCTCGGCCGACCGCACGGTGGCGGAATACGCCGAGCGCGTCTGGTCCGCCAAGAGCCTCGGCGATGCCGGCCTGAGTGGTGGCGGCCTCGGCTGACAAGACCTGACCCTGCAGCCATGCTGGACGACGCCCAGACCCACGCCCTGCTGGAGGCCCGCCACGGCGATCCGTTCGCCGTGCTGGGCCTGCATCTCGATGCGGATGACGGCCGGCTGTGGATGCGCGCACTGCTTCCCAGTGCAGCCGGCGTGATGCTGCTCGAGGCCGCCAGCGGCCGTCTGGTGGCCAGCCTGCCGCACCGCGCCGGCGGCTTGTTCGAGGCGCCGCTGCCGCGCCGCCGCAAGCGCTTCGACTACCGCCTGCAGGTGCGCTGGGACGACGGGCTGGAAGAGCGCTATGCCGATGCCTACGCCTTCGGCCCGCTGCTGGCGGACGCCGACCTGCAGCTGCTGGCGCGCGGCAAGCATCCGCGCCCCTACACCGTGCTGGGCGCCCATCTGTTGCAGATCGGCGATGTGGCCGGCGTGCGCTTTGCCGTCTGGGCACCGCATGCGCAGCGGGTCAGCGTGGTCGGCAGCTTCAACAACTGGGACGGCCGGCGCCATGTGATGCGCCGGCACGCCGAGGCCGGGGTGTGGGAACTCTTCATTCCGCATGTGGCCGCCGGCGACCGCTACAAGTACGAACTGCTTGGGCCTGACGGCCGCCTGCTGCCGCTGAAGGCCGATCCCTTTGCCTTTGCCGCCGAGCTGCGCCCCGATACGGCCAGCCTGGTGGCTGCGCTGCCGCCGCTGCAGACCTTGCCGGCCGCGCGCGCCGCGGCCAACCGGCGCGATGCGCCGATCGCCATCTACGAGGTGCATGCGTCCTCGTGGCGCCGGCCGGACGGCCGCTTCCCAAGCTGGGATGAGCTGGCTGCCAGCCTGCCGGCCTATGCCGCCGACTTGGGCTTCACCCATATCGAACTGCTGCCGATCAGCGAACACCCCTTCGACGGCTCCTGGGGCTACCAGTGCCTGGGCCTATACGCCCCATCGGCGCGCTTCGGACCGCCCGAAGGCTTTGCGCGCTTCGTGGCCGCCTGCCATGCCGCCGGCCTGGGCCTGCTGCTGGACTGGGTGCCGGCGCATTTCCCGATGGATGCGCATGGGCTGGCGCAGTTCGACGGCACCGCGCTGTACGAATACGCCGATCCGCGCGAGGGCCTGCACCGCGACTGGAACACGTTGATCTACGACTTCGGCCGGCCGCAGGTGCGCCAGTTCCTGGTGGGCAGCGCGCTGTTTTGGGGCGAGCGCTGGGGCGCGGACGGCCTGCGCGTGGACGCGGTGGCCTCGATGCTGTACCGCGACTACTCGCGCCCGGCGGGCGAGTGGCTGCCCAATGCGCAGGGCGGGCGCGAGAACTTTGAGGCCATTGCCCTGCTCAGACAGCTCAACGAGCGCCTGGGCGCCGAGCAGCCGGGCGCGATCAGCGTGGCCGAGGAATCGACCGCCTTTCCGCAGGTGTCGGCTCCGGTCGATGCCGGTGGCCTGGGCTTCCACTACAAGTGGAATATGGGCTGGATGAACGACACGCTGGCCTATATGCGCGAGGACCCGATCCACCGCCGCTGGCACCACGACAAGCTAAGCTTCGGCCTGGTCTACGCCTTCAGCGAAAACTTCGTGCTGCCGCTCTCGCACGACGAGGTGGTGCATGGCAAGGGCTCGCTGCTGGGCAAGATGCCGGGCGATCCGAATGATCCTGCGCAATGGCAGCGTTATGCCAATCTGCGCGCCTACTACGGCTTCATGTGGGGGCACCCGGGCAAGAAGCTGCTCTTCATGGGCCAGGAGTTCGCGCAGCCCGGCGAGTGGAACCACGACGCCGAATTGCCCTGGGCGCTGCTGGATGATCCCCGCCACGCCGGCGTGCAGCGCCTGCTGCGTGACTTGAACCACCTCTATCGCAGCCAGCCCGCGCTGCACCGGCTGGATTGCGAGCCGGCCGGCTTTCAGTGGCTGCAGGCCGAGGATCGCGAGCAGTCCGTTCTGGCCTGGGCGCGCCACGACGGGCAGGGCGCTTGCGTCATCGTCGTCTGCAATTTCACACCGGTGCCGCGACTCGGCTACCGCCTGCCGGCGCCGGCTGGCGCGAGCGCCTGGCGCGAGGTCTTGAACAGCGATTCGGCGCATTACGGCGGCAGCAATCTGGGTAATCTGGATCTCGCGCTGCCCGTCATCGCTGGCCAGCTTACGCTGACGCTGCCGCCGCTGGCCACGGTCTTTCTCATCCCTGCCGAATCATGATGACGCCTTCCTCCTGCTCCCGGCTCAGCCGCCGCGATGCGCTAGCGCTCGGGCTGGGCGGCTTGACCGGTCTGGCCGAAGCGCAGAGCCCCAACCCCCGTATCGAAGCCTCGGCGCAGCAGCCGCGCTTCGGCCGGGTCGAGCGCTGGCCGCAGCTGGCCTCGCGCTGGGTCGACGCCCGACATGTCGAGGTCTGGCTGCCGCCGGGCTATGACGGACAGCGCCCGCATGCGGTGCTGTACATGCATGACGGCCAGATGCTGTTCGATGCCAGCAGCACCTGGAACCGCCAGGCCTGGGCCGTGGACCAGGTGGCGGCGCCGCTTCTGGCGGCTGGCACGTTGCGTGATTTCATCGTGGTGGGCGTCTGGAACAACGGGCCGCTGCGCCATGCCGAGTACTACCCGCAGGGCTTTCTGGCGCATCTGCAGCCCGAGAAACTGCGTGAGCGTTTCGTGCGCGAAGCCCTGGCCGGACGTCCGCGCGCCGATGACTATCTGCGCTTTCTGGTGGAGGAGCTCAAGCCGGCGATCGACGCGCAGTACGCCACCGAGCCGGCGCGCGATGCCACCTTCGTGATGGGCTCCAGCATGGGCGGTCTGATCAGTCTCTATGCGCTGTGTCGCCATCCCGAGGTCTTTGGCGGCGCGGCGGCGCTGAGCACTCACTGGATCGGCACCCGCGAACGCAACACCGAGCTGCCTGCCGCCGCGCTGGCCTGGCTGGATGGCCACCTGCCCGCGCCTGATCGGGTGCGTCTGTACACGGACCGCGGCAGCACCGAGCTGGATGCGCTGTACGAGCCGGCGCAATCGCAGGTCGATGCGCTGCTGGCGCGCAAGGGTTTTGTCGAGCCGCGTTTCGTCAGCCAGCGTTTCGAAGGCGAGGGCCACAACGAGCGCGCCTGGCACAAACGCCTGGACCTGCCGCTGCGGTTCCTGCTCGGGGCTGCCGCATGAGCGCGCCGAACGCTCACCTGGCTGACAGCCTCGTGCCCGGCCGCCACGAGCCGCTGGGCGCGCAGGCGCGCGATGGCGGCGTCAACTTCGCAGTGTTCTCCGAACACGCCACGCGCATTGAGCTCTGCGTCTTCGACGCGGCCGGCCAGCGCGAGCTGCGCCGCTATGCGCTGCAGGGGCCGGTGGATGGCGTCTTTTGCGGCTTTCTGCCGGGCGCAGGTGCCGGCCTGGTCTACGGCCTGCGCGCGCACGGGCCGCATGCACCGCACGAGGGGCATCGCTTCAACGCGCACAAGCTGCTGCTCGATCCCTATGCCCGCGAGATCGTCGGCCGCTTTGCCTGGCGGGCCGAGCACCATGGCTACCCGCTCGGTCATCCCGATGGCCCGCAGGCGCTGGACGAGTGCGACAACGCGCTGCATGCGCTCAAGGCCAGGGTCGCCGAGCCGCTGGCCCGGCCGGGGCCGCGCGCCAGCGCACCGCGTCATGCGCTGCCGGATGTGGTGCTGTACGAGGTGAATGTGAAGGGCTTCTCGATGCAGCACCCCGGCATCCCCGAGGCGCTGCGCGGCAGTTATGCGGCGCTAGCGCATCCGGCGGCCATCGCGCATTTCAAGGCGCTGGGCGTCACCACGGTGTCGCTGCTGCCGGTGCACTACGCGATCGACGAGCCGCATCTGGCCGAAACCGGCCTGCGCAACTACTGGGGCTACAACACGCTGGGCTTCTTCTGTCCCGATCCACGTCTGGCGAGCGCGGCGCTGCGCAGCGACCCGGCCGCGGTGACGGCTGAGTTCCGCGGCATGGTGCAGGCCTTGCATGAGGCCGGGCTGGAGGTGGTGCTGGATGTCGTCTACAACCACACGCCCGAAGGCAACCAGTACGGCCCGACGCTGAGCCTGCGCGGCCTCGATCAGGCGAGCTACTACCGCCTGGCCGAGGACGACCCGGCGCGACTGGAGAACCTCAGCGCCTGCGGCAACACGCTCAACGTGCGCCACCCGCGCGTGACGCAGCTGGTGCTGGACTCGCTGCGCTACTGGGTGGAAGAGATGGGGGTCGATGGCTTCCGCTTCGACCTCGCGCCGGTGCTGGGCCGCACCCGCCACGGCTATGACCCGCAGGCGTCCTTCTTCACCGCCTTGCGCCAGGACCCGGTGCTGAACAGCGTGCACCTGATTGCCGAACCCTGGGACGCAGGCGACCACGGCTACCAGCTCGGGCGATTCCCGGGCCGCTTCCTGGAGTGGAACGACAAGTTCCGCGACGCGGTGCGTGGCTACTGGCTGGCCGATCAGCTGGGCAGCGCGGCGCGTGTGGGCCGCGGGGAGTTCGCGCGGCGTTTCAGCGCCTCCAGCGACATGTTCCACCATGGCCAGCGGCCGCCGTGCGCCTCGGTCAATTTCATAGCGGTGCACGACGGCTACACGTTGAACGATCTTCTCAGCTACGCGCACAAGCACAACGAGGCGAACGGCGAGGACAACCGAGACGGCCGCGACGGCGAGCTCAGCGCGAACTTCGGTGTCGAGGGGGCGAGCGATGATGCCGCGGTGAGCCAGGCGCGCGAGCGCGTGCGCCGTGCGATGCTGGCCACGCTGCTGCTGGCGCAGGGCACGCCGATGTTGAATGCCGGCGACGAGCTCGCCAACAGCCAGGGCGGAAACAACAACGCCTACTGCCAGGACAGCCCGATCGGCTGGCTGGACTGGTCGCAGCCGCAGCGCGAGTCGCTCAGCGCCTTTGTCGGCCGCCTGCTGCAGCTGCGCCGTGCTGAGCCTCTGCTGCGCCATGCGCGCTGGTTCGTGCCGCCCGGGCAGGGGAGTGCGGGCGATGCCAGTATCCATTGGCTGCGGCCCGACGGCCACGAGATGCAGCTGCACGACTGGCACGACGCCGGCCAGCGCGCCTTTGCCTGCCTGCTGCGCCTGGCCGGCGACGCCGCGGCGCCGCAGCTGGCGCTGCTCTTCAACCCCGAGCCGCAGGCGCAGGCCTTCTGCCTGGGCGACGCGCCGGCCTGGACTGTTTTGCTCGACAGCAGCGGCACGCTGGCCGTGCCCGCGCAAGACCTGACCCCGGGCCTGCCCTTCGACGTTCCCGCGCGCAGCCTGCTGCTGCTGCGCGCTTCATCCTTGAATCCGCGACACTGACGACGCCATGGACCTGCTGAAACAACGCTCCGCCGGTGTGCTGCTGCACATCACCTCGCTGCCCGGCCCGCATGGCATGGGCGACTTCGGCCCCGAGGCCTACCGCTTCGTCGACTGGCTGGCCAGCGCCGGCCAGCGCATCTGGCAGCTGCTGCCGACTACACCGATTGGCCCGGGCGACAGCCCCTACCAGGGCGTCTCGGCCTTTGCCGGCAGCCCCTGGATGGTTGCGCTGGAGCCGCTGACGGCCAAGGGCTGGCTGGCCGCGCCGGTGCTGCCCGACTTCGATGTCCTGCACGTGGACTATGGGCGAGTCACGCCTTGGCGCGAGCAGCAGCTGCGCGCCGCGGCGCAAGGCTTCTTCGCCGGCGCCGCGGCGGCCGACCGGGTCGAGTTCGCCGCCTGGTGCGCGGCCGAACGCGACTGGCTGGAGGACTATGCGCTGTTCATGGCCATCCGCGCGCCGCTCGGCGGCCAGCCCTGGTGGACATGGCAGCCCGCACTGGCGCGCCGCGAGCCGGCGGCGCTGGCAGCGGCGCGCGTGCAGTACGCGGCCGAGATCGATTTCTGGCGCTTTGTGCAGTGGTGCTTCGACGTGCAGGCCCGGGCGCTCAAGGCCTACGCCAACGGCAAGGAGGTGGCGATCATGGGCGATCTGCCGATCTTCGTGGCGCATGACAGCGCCGACTGCTGGTCGCGGCCTGATCTCTACTTCCTGGACGAACAGTTCCAGACCACGGTGGTGGCTGGCGTGCCGCCTGACGCGCTGTCGGCCGAGGGCCAGCGCTGGGGCAATCCGCTCTACCGCTGGGACCGCATGGCAGCCGAGGACTATGGCTGGTGGACGGCGCGCGTGCGGCGTGCACTGGTGCAGGCCGACATGTTCCGCATCGATCACTTCCGCGGCTTTGCGGGCTATTACGAGATACCTGGCGACAGCCCGGATGCCAAGCGCGGCCGTTGGGTCACCGGCCCCGGCCAGGCCCTGTTCGATGCGATTGCGGAGGCGCTGGGCCAGCTGCCCATCGTGGCCGAGGACCTGGGCTTCATCACCGAGGATGTGCACCAGCTGAGGGACGGCTGCGGCTTCCCCGGCATGAAGATCCTGCAGTTCGGCTTCGGCGGCGATGGCACGCATGAGTTCCTGCCGCAGATGTGGCCGCGCGAAAGCGTGGCCTACACCGGGACGCATGACAACGACACGGTGCGCGGCTGGTGGGACAACGCCAGCCCGCGCGAGCGCGCCTTCGCCGGCAGCTATCTGGCCTGCGGCGCCCAGGATGTGCACTGGGCCATGATCCGCGCCTGCTGCAACTCGGTGGCCAATACCGTGGTGTTCCCGCTGCAGGACGTGCTGGGCCTGCCGAGCAGCCACCGCATGAACGTGCCCGGCGTGCTGGGCGGCAACTGGGGCTGGCGCTTCAACTGGGACATGGCCGGCCACGAGCCGGCGCGCGTGCTGGGCTTGATCAGCGCAGCCAGCGGGCGGGCGCCGATCGAGTTGCTGCAGCTGCCCGCCTGATCGACCGAGCGCTGTGACGACCCTCCAGACCCAGCTGATCCCGGCGGGCCACTTGTCCTGGATGCGGTCGCTCCATCAGGCTTAGGGCCGTGATCTTGTTCACAGCCGGGCGGCCCCGCGTTTGCGGGGGAATTGGGGTCCATCTGGCTTTGTCGGCGGCGCATTCGGGCTTAAGCTGTGCGCACTGTTTCATTGTCTGCACCGACCCCCTCTTAGGAGAGCCCTGATGACCAAATTCGCTCTGATCACCCTGCTGGCAGCTGCCATGCCTTCCCTCGCTCTGGCCAGCGGTGATGCGGCGTTGCGTGCCGAATGTGCCAGCAAGCACGCGGTGGACGTGAAGCCGGCTTCAGCCAACGAGTATGTCTTCGTCTACCACCAGGGCAAGCTGCGCGGTGAAGCCATTCCCGGCCAGAGCCTGGCTTGCAGCGAAGGGCAGTACAGCGCCTATCTGGCGCGTCTGGACCCGGCTCGCGTGATGGCCGCCAACCCGACAGCTGCGGGCAAGCCTGCTGTCGAGGAGCATGTCTTCAACTACAAGAAGGGCGTGCTGAAGCAAGGCCAGTGAAGCCCTGAAGCAGCTCCATCGAAGGGCCGGCAGAACGAAAGTTCTGCCGGTCTTTTTTTTGGTTCTTCGAAGAATTCCGGGGAAGGCTGGGGCCGATCCTTATGCTGATGCCGACAACGGCAAAGGCAGGAGGACGGGATGCTGGATCACAAGACACTGCAGGCGCT
>NZ_JBILQK010000089.1:0-12874 GCF_044373315.1 Roseateles sp.
ACCAGCGTCGTCGAAGGCATCAACAACACGATCAAGGTCATCAAGCGACGAGCCTATGGCTACCGCGACGAGGAGTACTTCTTCCTCAAAATCCGAGCCGCCTTCCCCGGAAATCCTCGATGAACCTTTTTTTTCGCGCCTTGGCGAGGTTTTACGACCGAAGTTGAGATCCGCCGGCAGCTCAGGCCATGGCTGAGCAGAACGAAGCAGGACCGCCAACGCGGCTGCAGGCGCTGGCGATCGATCCTCTGGCCTTTGTGCTTGCAGGCATGCGCGGGCAGCGAAAGGCCCTCGAAGTGCTGGCCTTCGCCGCCTGAGCCTCGCAGCCAGCGCTCAATCCGGCTGCAGGCTCTGCGCGGCGATACCCGGGCCGTGCAGCATCAGCCGCAGCTCGGGCTGGCGCATGCCGACCCACCAGGAGGCGGCTTCGATGCGCGAAAGGGGCTGGCTCATGGTGAGATCTTCAGCACCGTGACTGATTGGCGAGGCAGGCTGAGCTGCAGGCGGCCACGGCCGTCGGCGCGCAGTGCGGGCTTTGCCGCGGGGTAGGCGCTGAGCCAGCGGCTGCGTCTGGGCAGACCAGGCACCGGGTGCTCGACGGCCTCGCCGTAATTGATAAGCACCAGCACGCGCTCGCGGCCCAGCAGGCGCTGGAAGCGCAAGACCTGACCCTGTGCCTGGGCTTGCCGGTAGCTGCCGCGCGCGATGGCAGGCAGCTCGCGGCGCAAGCCCAGCATGGCCTTGTAGAAGTTCAGCAGCGAATCCGGATCCGCCGCCTGCGCGGCGGCATTGTGGGTGGCAGCATTGGGGGAGAGCGGCCGGAACGGGGTGTCGCTGGTGCTGAATCCGCGGATGTCGGCGCTCCAGCTCATCGGTGTGCGCAGCGGTTCGTCACCGGGCAGGCCCTTGACGCCGGCCATGCCGATCTCCTCGCCGTAGTAGATGAAGGGCGTGCCCGGCATCAGCAGATAGCTGGCCGCGGCCAGCTTGTAGCGGGCCTCGTCGCCAGCGAGCTGGTCCCAGATGCGCTCGCCGGCGAAGATGTCGTGGTTGGCCAGCATGGTGGCCATGCTGGTCGGGGCGCTGCGGAAGTAGTCGGCCACCGCGGCCACCGCGCCGCTGTCGCCGCGCGCCGCCTGCATGATCTGCCGCTCCAGGCCGAAGGCGAAGGCGCTACCGCAGACTTGCGGACTTGCATACACCGTGGGCTGAGCCGTCGCCTCGCACACCACATGCCGACCGGGGTAGCTGCGGATCAGGCGGCTGAAGCGCTGTGTCAGCTGGCGGCTCTGCGGCTGATCGTTCCAGTCCTTGGCGCTGTTCTCGACCAGATGCGGCACGGCATCGAGCCTGAAGCCGTCCAGGCCGCGTTCCAGCCAGAAGCGCAGGCTGTCTTCGTGGTACGCCACGACGGCCGGATTGCGCATATTGAAGTCCGGCATATGCGGGCCAAAGGTGGCGAAATAGTGGCTGCCCTGGTGCTCGTACCAGGGGTTCTTGCCCCAGATATCCCAGCCTTGCGGTGCTGACTCTTGCCAGACGAACCAGTCGCGCCAGGGGCTGCCCTGGTCGGCTGCGGCTGACACGAACATCGGGTGGCTGTGGGCGCTGTGATTGATGACGTAGTCGATGATCACGCCGATGCCGCGCACATGGGCCTGGCGAAGCAGTTCGTCGAAGTCGGCCAGCGTGCCGTACTGCGGCTCGATGCTGCGGAAGTCCGTGGTGGCGTAGCCGTGGTCGCGGTCGGCGCTCGCGGTGATGGGCATCAGCCAAAGACCGCTGATGCCCAGGTCTTTCAAGTAGTCCAGGCGCTGGATCAGGCCGCGCAGATCACCGATGCCGTCGCCGTCGCTGTCTTGGTAGGCGCGCACGAAGACCTCCATGAAGGCACCGTGCTGCCAGCCCGGTTTGGGGGCCGCGCTGCCGCTGGGAGCCGCTCCGGCGGCTGCCGCCGCCAGCGCGACCAGCAGGGCGAACAGCGGCCGCAGCAGTGGGTGCATCTGGACTGTGTTCATTGTCTTGAATATGTAGCAAAGCTACTTTGTTTTCCTGTCATTGCTCTTTAAGCATAGGTTATCCAAGAGTGTTAGGGAATTCGCTGTCGATCAGAGTATGTAGTTTGGCTACTATTTCCGGATCAATCTGGAGCGATACATGAGAAGAGGACTGCACGCCGCGGCCTGGCTGCTGGGCCTGGGCTTCGCGCTGTTGCCGCAGGTCGGGCTGGCGAGCACGGGGGCCGCCGAACTGCTGGCCGCCTGCAATGCGGCGCCGGCCAGCAGCACGCTGCAAGCTGAGCAGCACGGGCTGCCCGCCGATGCGCGCGCGGTGTGGCTGGACGCGCGCCGGATCTACTTGCCGGCAGCCCGGAGTGACGGCCGCTATCGGCTCTACCACTCCGCCGCCGGCCGGCTGTCCGCGAAGGCTGGCTCGGCGGTGCAGGGCATCGATGCGAGCTGGGGCCTGCGGGTGCAACCCGGCGGCTTGCCCCCTGCTCTGGCAGCGCGCTTCGGCTATCTGGGCGAGGGACAGGTGCTGGTGCTGGACGCAATTGCGGCACGGCGCCTGCCCGACATGTTGCGCGGCCAGCTGATGTTGGTGCAGGAAGATGCGCGGGGCCTGGTGCAGCAGGCCACCGCCACGCAGCCCGCCGCCGCGCTGGACAAGCTCTATGCCCGTGCCGGGCAGGTGCACGATCTGGGTGTCAGCCTGCCGCGTGCAGCGGGGCAGCCGCAGCAGCGTCATACCCAGTTCAAGCTCTGGGCGCCAACAGCGCACGACGTGACGCTGTGTCGGTATGCCGCTGGGCACGGGTCGGCCCTTGCTGCTTTGCCGCTGCGGCGCGATGCGGCCACCGGCATCTGGTCGCTGCGCCAGCCGGCCGATCTGAGCGGCAGCTACTACAGCTATCTGGTCGAGGTGCAGGTGCGCGGTGTGGGGCGGGTGCGCAACCGCGTCACCGATCCCTATGCGATCAGCCTGACGACGGACTCGCGGCGCGCCTACATCGCCGATCTGGGTTCTCCGGCGCTCAAGCCGGCGGGCTGGGATGCGTCCGATAGTCCCGCGCGCGTCGCCAGCAACGTCGACATGTCGATCTACGAGTTGCATGTGCGCGATTTCTCCATCGACGACGCCTCGGTGCCGGCACCCAAGCGTGGCAAGTACCAGGCCTTTGGCGTCAGCGATTCAAACGGGATGCGCCATCTGCGCGCGCTGGCCGAGGCGGGACTCAGCGATGTGCACCTGCTGCCGGTGTTCGATCTGGCGACGGTGCCCGAGGCCGACTGCCTGACGCCAAGCGTCCCGGACCCTGCGCAGACCGGCCCGGCCAGTGAGGCGCAGCAGGCCGCAGTGATGGCGGTCGCCGCGCGTGACTGCTTCAACTGGGGCTACGACCCGCTCCACTTCAATGCGCCGGAAGGCAGCTTCGCCAGCGACCCGTCCGACGGCGCGCGACGCGTGATCGAGCTGCGCGAGCTAGTGATGGGCCTGCACCGCGCCGGCCTGCGCGTGGGCATGGACATGGTCTACAACCACACCTCGGCCTCAGGGCAGCATCCGCAATCGGTGCTGGATCGCGTCGTGCCCGGCTACTACCAGCGTTACGACGCCAAGGGCCAGGTGGAGCGCTCCACCTGTTGCGACAACACAGCCACCGAGAACCTCATGATGGCCAAGTTGATGAGCGACTCGGTGCTGCTGTGGGCGCGCGAGTACAAGATGGCCTCCTTCCGCTTCGATCTGATGGGGCACCAGCCGCGTGCCGCGATGGTTGCGATGCAGCAGCGCCTGCGGCGCGAGCTGGGCCGCGAGGTGCAGTTCATCGGCGAGGGCTGGAACTTCGGTGAAGTGGCCAATGGCGCGCGCTTCGTGCAGGCTTCACAGCTTTCATTGAACGGCAGTGGCATCGCCACTTTCAGCGACCGAGGTCGTGATGCGGCACGGGGCGGCAGCGCCGGTGATGGCGGCGCGGCCATGGTGAGCCGCCAAGGCTGGCTCAATGGCCTGTACTACGCGCCGAACGCGCTGGGCAGCAGTGCCAGCCGCGAGGACTTGCTGAAGGCCGCCGATCTGGTGCGCGTCGGACTGTCTGGCAGCCTGCGCGGCTTTGCGCTGCAGACCCATCAGGGTCAGGTCTTGCCGATAGCGCAGATCGACTATGCCGGCCAGCCGGCCGGCTATGTGGCGCAGCCTGGCGAGGTGGTGAACTATGTGGAGAACCACGACAACCAGACGCTGTTCGACACCCTGGCGCTGAAGCTGCCGCGGGACACCTCCCGCGAGGACCGGGCACGTGTGCAAGTGCTGGGCCTGGCACTGACGGCCTTCAGCCAGGGCGTGGCCTACTTCCATGCCGGCGCCGAGATCCTGCGCAGCAAATCGCTGGATCGCAACAGCTACGACTCGGGCGACTGGTTCAACCGCCTGGACTGGACGCTGCAGGACAACCACTTCGGCACTGGCCTGCCGCCGGCGCCCGATAACGCCGCGCACTACGACATCTTCCGACCCGTGCTGGCCGATCCCTCGATCAAGCCGGAGCCTGCCCAGATCCGATGGACGCGCGACGCCTTCCTGGACCTGCTGCGCATCCGCGCCAGCTCCAGCCTGTTTCGGCTGAAGACTGCCGATGAGCTGCAACGCCGGCTGCGCTGGCACAACACCGGGCCGCAGCAGCAGCCGACGCTGATGGCGGCGGAGCTGGACGGGCGCGACCTCGAAGGGGCGGGCTTCCAGCGCCTGATTTACTTCATCAACGCGGGCCTGGGCAGCGAGCGACTGCAGCTGGACTCGGCGCGCGGCCTGCCGTATGAGCTGCATCCGGTGCACCGTGCGGCCGCGGCAGCTGACCGCCGGCCCGCGGAAACGGCGGCCTTTGACAGCGCGCAGGGGCGCTTCAGCATTCCGCCGCGCAGCGCGGTGGTGTTTGTGCTGCCGTAGCCGGCGATCGCATGGGTCTGGCGTTCCGCGCGGCACTGGTCAGGCCGGCGGCCCGGTGATAACTTCCGTTCCATGCGTTCTTCACTGTGGAGGCCAGCGTGAAGCTGTGGTGTCTGCTGTTGACTGTCTGGTGTGTCGCATTGCTACAGGGCTGTGCCTCGTCCGCCCCACCGCTCTCGCAGACGTCCGGCTTGTTCAGTGATGGGCTCTTTGCACCCGCCCGAGCTCCTATGTCAGCGGAACAGGTGCTGGCCATGAGCCCGCAGATGCAGGACTACCTGCAGCACGAGATCGTGCCGCAGGTGCGCCGCATTGGCGCGCGGCAGGCCCTGCTGGATTCGCTGTACACGCGCAGTGCGCTGCAGCTGGAGTACGACGCCCAGCACACGCGCACCGCGGCCGAGGCCTTCGACGCGCGACGCGGCAACTGCCTTTCGCTGGTGCTGATGACCGCAGCGTTCGCCAAGGCCTTGGATCTGCCAGTGCGCTTCAATTCGGTTCATGTCGAGGAGCAATGGCGGCGCAGCGGCCGGTTTGATGTGTTGAGCGGGCATGTCAATCTGACCTTGGCGCGTGCGCCGGCCGATCGAATTTCAGCCAGTGCCGTTTCGGATCTCTGGACGATTGATTTCTTGCCAGCCGCTGATCTGGTGGGTCAACGCAGCCGTGAGATCAGCGAGCGAACGGTGCTCGCGATGTTCTTCAACAACCGTGCGGCCGAGCAGATGATGCAGGGCCAGCTTGATGAGGCTTACTGGTCGGTTCGCGCTGCGCTTGCGCACGACCCGCACTTCGTCGGGGCTTACAACACGCTCGGCGTGATCTACCGGCGCCATGCTCAGCCGGTGCTGGCAGAGACGGTGTTTCGCTACGTGGTGGGTCTGGAGCCCAACAGCCCGGTGGGACTTCTTAACCTGCAACTGGTGCTGCGCGACCAGGGGCGCGTTGACGAGGCGGGCGCCGTCGCTGAACGTCTGGCCAAGCTGAAGTCTGACCCGCCCTACAAGTTCTTTGACCTGGGCTTGGCTGCCTTGCGGGCCGGCCAGTTCCAGGAGGCCAAGCGTCAGTTCAGGCGCGAGATCGAACGAATGGCCTTTGTCCACGAGTTTCACTTCAGCCTGGCGCTGGCGCATTACGCCCTGGGTGAACTCGACGACGCGAGACAGCAGCTAGCCTTGGCGCGCGAGTACAGCGTGACATCCCAGGATCGCCTGCAATACGACAACAAGCTGGCGATCTTGCGCGGCGCGCGCTCAGGCGCGAAGGTTCCGGGTTAGCTCACTCAGAGCGGCGCGAGCCCGTGGCGCCGCCGCGCACGGTTGCAGGCCTCGTCGCCAATGCCCAGCGGCGCGCGCAGGCCGAATTCGCGGCAGGGGGAGGGGCGCCATTCATAGATGCCGCAGCTGGCCTGCTTGCCGACCGTGCCGACCAGGGCGGCACAGCGCGGGCTGGAGTGGTCGGTGCCGCGCATGCGGCACAGGCCGGGCAGTAGATCGATGGCCAGTCCATCGGGCACGGTGCCGCCTTCGCTGAGCAGCTCTTCGCGCGCGAAGTCGACTCGGAAGGTGGCGCAGCAGGCGCCGCAGCTGATGCAGGGATTGCTCATGGCGCGGCAGTGTAGGGGCTTATTCGCCAGCCGCGCGCACGACGGTGACCGAACACTCCGACTCGGCCACCACCTGGGCCGACACGCTGCCCAGATAGCGGCGCAGGGCCGAGTTTCCGCGGGCGCCCATCACGATATGGTCGACGCCGGTGCGTGCCGCGAAATCGATGATGGCCTTGGCGGCGTCCGGTGCTTCGAGCACATGGAAAGTCAGGCGCCCGTCCTCAAGGTTGAGAGCCTTGCTGATGGGGCGGGCCCAGTGCTTAAGGGCGACCAGCTGCTTGACGTGGACGCTCTTGCCCTCGTGGTCGGTCAGCTCGTCCATGCCGATACGGGCAACGCGCATCACGCTGACGCAGGCCAGCCGGGCGCCGGGCTCGGTCTGCACGATGCGGCGCACGGTCTCACGCAGCTGCTGCTGTAAGGCCGGGGTGGCGCCCTGGGTGTCCACGGCCGCCATGATGATGGGGCTGCGGGCAAGCTGTTCGGTGGCCGAGGACTGTGGCGAAGGCTCAGCACCCATCGCGAAGAACCAGCGCTTGAAGCGCTTGACCAGGCCGCTGGTGTGCATGCGCTCGGCGCGCGAGGTCAGCGTGATGCCTTCCGGATGCCTCAGGTCCAGTGCCAGCTGCGCGGCGCTCTGGTAGCGGCGCTCGGCCTTGACTTCCAGGCAATGCAGCACGATCTCCTGGAACCAGGGCGGGATGTCCGGGTTGATGGCGCGCGGCGGCACGGGTTCGACAAACAGCCTGCGGCGCAGCCCGCGCACGGACACCGGCTGGCCGAACGGCCGCTCGCCGGTGGCCAAGTGATAGAGCATCACGCCCAGCGCAAACAAGTCGCTGCGCGGATCGTTGCGCACGAACTGCACCTGCTCGGGCGACATATAGGGCCCCGTGCCCATCGGCAGTGAGAACTCCTCTTCGAGCAGATCGGGCAGATGGTCGTGGCGAGACAGGCCGAAGTCCACCAGCACGGCCGTGCCGTCGGGGCGGAACATGATGTTGCTGGGCTTGATGTCCAGGTGCACCAGATGCTGGCGGTGCAGGTCCTGCAGCGCGTCAGCCACGCGGGCGCCGATGTCGACCACCTCCGCGAGCGGTAGTGGGGCCTCGTCCAGGCGCGGGCGCAGTGACGTGCCGTCGATGCGCTCCATCACGATATAGGCCTGTCGGGTCCAGTCGCCCCGTGCGACGAATCGGGGCACATGCTTGCCCTTCAGGGCAGGCATCAGCATCTGCTCGACCTCGAAGCCGACGATGGTTGCCGGGTCCTCGCCGCCCATGATGCGTGGCACCTTCATGATCAGCGGCATCTGCGGATCGGCTTGCGCATCGACTCGGGTGACGCGCCACAGGTATGCCATCCCGCCCTGGTGCAGCTTCTCCTCAAGCCGGAAGCCATCCAGCACCAGCCCGGGTTCCAAGGGGCCGCTTGGCGGCAGGTCCTGGCGGGAATCTCGGGCTTGGTCTGGCATGCTGGGCACCCTCACGTTCCTTGATTGAGGCGATCAGCCAGCCTTTGTGCGACGGCTGCCGGCAAGCCGCTGGCCAGGATGCGCGCTGCTGCAGCCTCGTGGTCGTAGGGGATGCGCTGAAAGCTCAGCAGGGCGGTCTGCGTGTCGAAGCGCGCGTAGCAGGCGGCGGGGTTGCCGTCGCGCGGCTGTCCGCAGGCGCCGGGTACGACCAGCCATTGCCGGTTGGCCATCAGCGGGATCTCGATGCCCGGCACCGGCGTGAATTCGCCGGCCTTGCCGGTGCCGGAGAGGTGGTAGAGCATGGGATCATGCATATGCCCGCAGAAGGTGTAGGTGCTCTGCGTGGCCTGCATGCTGCGCACCGCCTCTGCGCGCCCCTGGATGTATTCGAACTCGGCCGGCGCAAAGGCGTTGGCGTGCACGAATAGGCAGTTGTGGCGCTTCACGGTCAGCGGCAGCCGTGCGAGGAAGTTGAGTTGTTCGGCGTTCAGCTGGCTGCGAGTCCACTCCACAGCCAGACGCGCATCCTCGCGCATGCTGGGTAGGGCGCCTTGCGCGACGGCCTGATCGTGGTTGCCCATGACGACGATGGCGCCTTCGCTCACCAAGGGTTGCAGCGTGTCCAGCAGCCAAGCGGGGTCGCCACCGTAGCCGACGAAATCACCCAGCAGCGCCAGCTGGTCATAGCCCCAGGCGCGTGCATCCGCCAGCACCGCCTCGAACGCTTCGCGGTTGGCATGCAGATCGGTGATCAATGCAATCTTCATGATCCGAGCATGCTACAGGCGACTGACAGCAGGCTGATCGCAGCCGCTGCCGTCCCCGGGATTGCCTGCGCTTACACGCCCGCTGGCGGCACGGTCTTGGGGCGTCAGCCGATGCGGCCGAGCAGCAGGTACTCCATCAGCGCCTTCTGGACGTGCATGCGGTTCTCCGCTTCATCCCAGACGACGGACTGGGGCCCGTCGATCACCTCGGCGCTGACTTCCTCTCCGCGATGAGCCGGCAGGCAGTGCATGAAGAGCGCGTCGGGCTTGGCCGCCGCCATCATCTCGGCGTCGACGCACCAGTCGGCGAACGCGTTGCGACGGGCTTCGTTCTCGGCCTCGTAGCCCATGCTGGTCCATACGTCGGTGGTCACCAGATCGGCGTCACGGCAGGCTTCCAGAGGGTTCTTGAAGACCTTGTAGCACGCCGCATTCTTGATGCCTGCAACGGCCGGGTCGATCTCGTAGCCGCTGGGTGTGCTGACATGCACGGTGAAACCGAGGATCTCGGCCGCCTGCAGCCAGGTATTGGCCATGTTGTTGCCATCACCCACCCAGGCGACCACGCGGCCTTTGAGGCAGTCCATGTCGATCGCGCCACGGCGGTCCATGCCGCGCTGTTCGATGAAGGTGAATAGGTCGGCCAGGATCTGGCAGGGGTGATATTCGTTGGTCAGGCCGTTGATCACCGGCACGCGCGAGTGCGCCGCGAAGCGCTCGATCTTGGTCTGCTCGAAGGTGCGGATCATCACCACATCGACCATGCGGCTGATCACGCGTGCGCTGTCTTCGATGGGCTCGGCGCGGCCGAGCTGGCTGTCGCCGGTGGTCAGGTGCACGACCGAGCCGCCCATCTGGTACATGCCGGCCTCGAAGCTGACCCGGGTGCGGGTGCTGGCCTTCTCGAAGATCATCGCCAGCGTGCGGTCGGCCAGGGGCTGGTAGCGCTCGTAGTTCTTGAAGCGGCGCTTGATGATGGATGCGCGCTCGAACAGGTAGCCGTACTCTTCGGCGCGGAAGTCCTTGAACTGCAGGTAGTGGCGCATCAGGCTGTCTCCGGGCTTCATGGCGTCGGTTGTGACAGGAAGGCTTTGACCAGCGGCGCGAGGATAGCCACGATCTGCGCCGCTTCGGCTTCGGTCAGGATCAGGGGCGGTACGAGGCGGATCACTCGGTCAGAGGTCACGCTCATCAGCAGGCCGGCTTCCAGCGCCTGGGCGAGCAGGGCGCCGCAGGGGCGGTCCAACTCGATGCCCAGCATCAGGCCCTGCCCGCGGATTTCAACCACGCCGGGCATGCCGGCGAACTCGCGCTCCAGGCCGGCCTTCAGTGTGGTGCCAACCTTGGCAGCGTTGGCCAGGAGGCCGTCTTCTTCCATGATGCGCAGCGTTTCAACGCCCGCGCGCATCGCCAGCGGGTTGCCGCCAAAGGTGGTGCCGTGGTTGCCCGGCTGCAGGATCTTGGCCGCGCGCGGGCCGCAGACCACGGCGCCAACGGGAACGCCTGAGCCCAGGCCCTTTGCGAGCGGCATCACGTCCGGCTGGATGCCGGCCCACTGATGCGCAAACCACTTGCCGGTACGGCCGATGCCGCACTGCACCTCGTCCAGCATCAGCAGCAGATCATGAGCATCACAGACGCGGCGCAGCGCCTGCAGGAACTCAATGCGCGCCGGGTTCACGCCACCTTCGCCCTGGATGGTTTCCAGGAACACTGCGGTGATATTGGGGTGCGCTTTCAACGCGGCTTCGACCGCGCCGATGTCGTTCAGCGGCACACGCACGAAGCCCGGCACCAGCGGGCCGAAGCCGGCATGGATCTTCGGGTTTGCGGTGGCCGAAAGCGTGGCGATGGAGCGTCCGTGGAAGGCGCCTTCGAACACCAGCACCTCCGGAGGCGTGATGCCGCGGTCATTGCCGTACTTGCGAGCGATCTTGAGCGCGGCCTCATTGGCTTCCAGGCCGCTGTTGCAGAAGAACACGTTCGAAAGCCCCGACAGTTCGCAGAGCTTGGCGGCCAGCGTCTCCTGCAGTGGCACGTGGAAGTAGTTGCTGGTGTGGATGAGCTTGCCGATCTGATCCTGCAACGCCGGCACCAACTTGGGGTGGGCGTGGCCCAGTGTGTTGACTGCGATGCCGCCCAGACCGTCCAGGTATCGTCGGCCGTTGACGTCCCAGACCCAGCAGCCATTGCCATGTGACAAGGCAACAGGCAAGCGGCCATAGGTGTGCATCACGTGCGGCTCGGACGGCAGAACAGGCGCGTTCATCAACTCTCCAGGTCAGGGTGGGGTAGGGCGGGACTTCGCCCGGCTTCGATCGATTCTAAGGGTCGACCCTGTGTCAATCCCGTGGCGCTGCGAACAATGCCGCGGCAATGCCTCGATGCGGGAGCTGCTTCGTGCTGCGACGCAACACAAGCAAGGCACAATAGGGGTCTCGCCAGCCACCGTTTGGCGCGTGCCGGTGCTTGTCCAGCATCCCGCCGGACCGAACCTGTCTTGACCCGTATGAGCTTGTCCCCCAAACCGCGCGAAGTGTTCATTCAGGGCCTCACCCTGGAAGGGCGCACGTTTCGTCCCAGCGATTGGGCCGAGCGTCTGGCGGGCGCCATGTCCTGCTTTCGTCCGGGCGGGGTCAAGGCAGGTCCCGGTGCGCATATCGGCTACTCGCCGTACTGCGTTCCGCGGGTCATCAATGGGGTCAAATGCGTGATCGTGAATGAAGCCCTCAAGAGCCTTGAGCCGATGGCCTGGGATTTCGTCATGAACTTCGCGCGCGACAACAATCTCCAGGTTGCCGAAGCCTGCCTGCTGCCCGACGGATCGTCCAAGACGTGAGCGGCACGGCCTGCGCGGACACCTGATTGGGTGACGAACGTCGCCTGGCTGCGACTGGCGCTTGCTGTTGTTGACATCTGTTGATAAAAGCTCGTACTTTGGTGTTCTTCGAGCACTTGCAGAGGGTGTGTGCTGCCTTGCCGGCCACGATGGCAAAGAATATTCATACGGGTGTCTGAATGGAGTGCGGGAACTGGGCCGGCTGGTATGACTCTGCGTTGGGGTGTGGCTTGCCGCGCGTCAGTCCCTGCTGCCCGTCGGAGGGTGTGCGGCGATGACTGTTGAGCGCGCAACTTGGGTCTTGCTGCGCGGCCTGGCGCGGGAGTGCGAGCATTGGGGGGAGTTTCCGGCCGTTTTTCGGCGGGAAATCGCCGCTCAGCAACCCAACGTCGAGTTGGTGCTGCTTGACTTGCCTGGGAACGGGCCGCTTTTTTGGCAAACCAGCCCGAGCCATGTGCCCGGCATCGTTGACGCCTGCCGAGCGGAACTCGTCAGACTTGGCAAGTCGGGGCCGTTCCATCTTTTGGCCATGTCCCTGGGTGCGATGGTCGCGTGCGACTGGGCGCAGCGATTTCCCGGGGAAGTCAGTGGCTCGGTGCTCATTAATACCAGTTTGCGACCGTACAGTCCGTTCTACCGGCGGGCGCGGCCGCCGGGCTACTGGAAACTGCTTGCGTCTGGGCTTGTGCGCCTGAACGCGCGCTGGCGGGAATCCAGGGTGCTGGCCTTGACCTCAAGGATGACTGTGGAGCGGGACTCCGTGATCGACACTTGGGTCGACTTGCAGCGCCGGCATCCGGTTGGGGTGCGGAACAGCCTGCGGCAGTTGGTGGCGGCAATGCGCTATCGCGCCAGTCGATTGAGGCCTGCGGTCCCCATGCTCTTGTTGTGCAGTCGTGCCGATGCGGTGGTCGACTGGCAGTGCTCGCAGGCCCTGAGTCGCGCCTGGGGTGTGCCGCTGCGCATGCATACCGAAGCCGGGCATGACCTGCCGCTTGATGATGCGCCCTGGGTGGCTCGCGCTGTATCTGAGTGGCTCAGTGTCCGGGCGATGAATGCGACAACTCCCGCTGCCATGCGCATTGAACTGGCCTGAATGAAATCAGGCGACCCAAAGTTGAATCGCAGACGCAATGGCAATGCAAAAGGCCCGCCGAGGCGGGCCTTTGCTTTGCACCTGGTCTGGGATTTTAGGCGGCCAGAGCCTTGATCTTGGCCGACAGGCGGCTCTTGTGGCG
>NZ_JBILQK010000226.1:0-5672 GCF_044373315.1 Roseateles sp.
GCTCAAATTTGAAAAGTCAGGATCCGGGTGGGATGATTCGCCTGCGGGTGAGGGTGCAGCGTGTGTCTAAGGAATCGGGACATGGATTTCAAATCACCGAGGTGATCGCCTGTCACTGGCTTTCGGTGGACGATCCCGGGATTGATCCGGACGCGGTGCTTCGTGCGCCGGATCAGAAGGAGTCGGATCGCTCCCGCATCGACGAAGATTGAGAGAACGCCGGATTTTTCCTGAATCGAATTCCTGATGGGCGATTTACAGATTTTCGCATATGTTCTCGCCTCCACATCGTTTGCAGGCTATAGGGGTTCTCCGGCATCGTTCAGGCGTGCTGCGAAACGCAATCCTCACGTGAAAATCACTCTCAATACGACCATCCCGGAAGACCGCCGCCCGCAAATCGAGGAATTGGTTCGCCGCTTTGTGAAAGTCTCGCAGATCCATTGGCTGCCCAGCCGCTTTCCCCGCTACGTCATGCTCATCGAGCCCGGACCGGAGAACGGCAACGACGCATCAGCCAATGGGTCCATTTTCGACGCGCCGGCTTCAGGCTCCCAATCGCTTTCCTCGATCACCGTGGTGCTTGAAGATGCGATCAAGGCGCGGCTCGCGAAACCAGCCAAATAGTCTGGCGGTCAATCCGCGCACACGGCTTGCCCTCGCACCGTTTCGGGATTTGAGTGAATACTCTTGAGACGTTCCGCGTCCAAGAGCCAGATCCCCGCATTTTTATGAAACCCCGCTATGCCCTGCCTCTCGCCGCATCGTTGCTGCTGACCCTTACTGGCTGCGACCGCCAGTCCGAACAAACCCGCAAGCGCCTGGAGGAGCTCGAAAAGCAGGCAAACGATGCCGTTCAACGCCAGCAAGCGCTCGAACAGGAACTCGAAGACCGCAAACTCGCCGCCGAACGCGAAGCCATCGAACGCGAACGCATGGCCATTGAGCAGCAGCGAATCGAAATGGAGCGTCTCCAAGGCGCGCAGGCCGAGGCAGCAAATCAGGCGATTGCCGACCGGGAACAGATGCTAGCGGACCGCGAGAATCGATTGGAACAACTTCAGCAGGATCTAACAGGCAAAGAGGACGCGATCGCACAGCGGGAACAACTCCTTCAAGGGCGCGAACTCGAAATCGCCGGACGCGAGGCACTTCCTTCATGGAGCCAGGCACCGGTGATCCCACATACCCAACGCCTCCCCGTTGCCGACTACGGGATGTTTTACGACTCTCTCGCCTCATACGGCTCGTGGTTTGAAACCGCCGATTACGGTTACGTTTGGCAACCGGTCGTGGTCCGTGATTCCAGTTGGCGCCCCTACACCCGTGGTCGCTGGGTCTGCACCGACCGCGGCTGGACCTTTGTTTCCGAAGAACCTTTCGGCTGGGCCTGCTATCACTACGGCCGCTGGGCTCTTCTGCGCGGAGTCGGCTGGGTATGGGTTCCCGGAAACGAATGGGCGCCGTCTTGGGTTTGCTGGCGCGAAAGCGGAAGCCACATCGGCTGGGCACCGCTGCCTCCGGAAACCCTCGGTTGGCGTGGGCACCACTGGGACTCGTCCGTCGAGACACGATTCGGAATCAGCTCCTCGTGGTTCTCATTCGTCTCTGTCCAACATTTCTCGGAACCCGCCTACCGCCACTGCCTGCCGGTCAGCCAGAACATCATTTTCATCCGGCAAACCAACAACATCACCAACATCCACTTCCGTGAGAACCGCGTGATCTGCGGTGGCCCAGCCTATCAGCGAATCTCCCAACGCATCGGCCGCCCCTTCCCTTTCTATCAGCTAGATGTGGACCACCATCGCCGACCGGGGCGCGATCCTCTCGGCTTCCGCCCGCAAATTTCCGGCAACCACCTCCGCCTCACCGCACCCGATGTCGACGCCAATTGGAACGCCGCACTCCGCCCGGGACGCGTCCGTGATCGCCTCGAAAATGTCCGTGTCGAACGTGAAAACGCACTCAACCCCGAAATCACCAACCGCTTCCGCGAAACCCGCGAGCAACAACGCGGCGAGGCCGACCGCGCAATCGAACGCCTCGGCGGAAGAAACACCTTTGATCGCCGCCGTGGCGAAATCCTCGAATCCAACCGTGCCGAAATCGAACGCATCACCCGCGATGCAAGCCCGCAACCCACCGACATCGCCGGACGTCCGGATCGCGATCGCCCGGGCCGTCCCGACCCACAACCGGAACCGCCACAAGTCCCGCCAGTAGTTACTACACCACCAGTAGATCGCCCGGAACGTGAACGCCCCGGAAACAACCGCCCGCAACCTGCGGATCCCGAATCCGCCACTCCACCCGTTGCTGGGAATCCGGAGAATCCTCCGACACCACCCGAGCGCCCCATGCCCGATCGTCCGGGCGAACGACCGGATCGTGAACGCCCCACCCAACAGCCCATTCCTCTAACACCAGGCGATCCGGATGCTCCGGAAGCCGAACAACCTCCCGCACGCCCCATGCCGGACCGCCCGGTCCAGCGCCCGGATCGCGAGCGGCCGACCCAACGTCCCGTGCCACCAACAACGGAAACTCCGGAACCTCAAACACCGGATCAACCCATGCCGAATCGGCCCGTCGAACGCCCGGATCGCGAACGTCCGTCGCAACGCCCAACTCCACCTGCCACTCCGGAGGCGGAACCGAAGGAATCCATGCCGGAGAAACCAGCGACCGAGCCTCAGGCCCCGGAACAGCCGGTCAACCCTCCGGCTCAAGAGAACCCGCAGGAACCGGAGCGTCCGATGCGCGAACCCGAACAACCCGAGGTCGTCAAACCGGGCAAGGAAGAGCAGATGCGCCAACAGATTCGGGAGAAACTCGAAGAGATCCAGCGACAGAAGGAAGAGAGCGCACGCATGCAAGAAGAAGAGGCGCGCAAGCGCCAAATCGAAGAAGCCAAGCAAGAAGAGATGAAGCAACAACAGGAGGAAATGCGTCGCCAGCAGGAAGAAGCGCAGCGAAAAAAAATGGATGAAGCCCGCGAGGAGCAGATCAAACAACAGGAGGAAATGCGCCGCCAGCAGGAAGAACAAATGCGCGAGCAACAGGAAGAAGCACAGCGAAAGGAAATGGAAGAAGCCCGTCAGGAGCAAATGAGACAGCAGGAAGAGATGCGCCAACAACAAGAGGAAGCGCAACGCCAACAACAAGAAGAAATGCGTCGCCAACAGGAAGAGGAAATGCGCCGCCAACAAGAAGAACAGATGCGTCGTCAGCAGGAGGAGGAGATGCGCCGTCAGCAGGAAGAACAAATGCGTCGTCAACAGGAAGAGCAGCAACGCCAGCAAGAGGAAGAGATGCGCAGGCAGCAAGAGGAACAAATGCGCCGCCAACAAGAAGAGCAACAACGCCAGCAACAGGAAGAAATGCGCCGCCAACAAGAAGAGCAGCAACGCCAACAGGAAGGTCAGTGAACCGGATCGCGAAAGGGCGGATCCAAAGACACGGGACATCCTGCCCCATCAATCTAACGACTTTCCCGCCGGTTTTTCCCAAAGTGCAGTCGCAATGCTTTGCGACTGCACCTTCCGGTCATCATAATTAGAGCTCCATCAAACCGGCCGGAGGAAATCGACGAGCATCCTGCTATAGACCAGCAGACAAGAAGATGGACGACGAAGCGGATGTGTCTCCAAAGAGGCACACTCTCATTCATCCTCTGCCATCCCAAATCAGCACCAATCCTAACCGCGACTGTCGATCAAACATCGCTTCGGCACCGAACCAAGCAAACCCGGGAAAGCCCCAGCCAACCTCAACCATTTCAATAAAAAGGGCGGGAGATCCGGAGACCTCCCGCCTTTTTTGATAGATTCACATCAGGGTCTTGAGAATGGAGGAAGCGGCGTTGACCGTCGCTTCCCGCACTTCAAAAACCCCGGTGACGTTACTTTTTCGCAGCTTTCTTGGCGGCCTTCTTGGCGGCCTTCTTGGCAGCCTTTTTGGCTGGTGCCTTTTTCGCAGGAGCGACCGTTTTGGCAGCGGCTTTTTTGGCCGGAGCTTTCTTGGCAGCAGCCTTCTTCGCCGGAGCCTTTTTCGCTACGGTTTTCTTGGCAGCCTTCTTGGCGGTCTTTTTGGCGCTTTTCGCCACCTTCTTGGCCGCCTTCTTCGCCGTCTTCACGGCTTTCTTGGCGGGTGCTTTTTTGGCAGGGGCTTTCTTGGCAGGTGCCTTTTTAGCTGCGGCTTTTTTGGCCGGAGCTTTCTTGGCAACTTTCTTTACGGCCTTCTTCGCGGTTTTGGCCGCGGCCTTCTTCGCTGTTTTTTTTGCAGCCATGGCTTTGTGTCGTTGGAGTTCGCGTTCGATGTTTGTTTTCTCTTCCGGCGTTAATGTGCCGGCGGAGAGGATAGCGAGAACTGCCTCACCGAGGCGTCCTCCAAAAGCGTTGGTTAGAAAATCATGCGTCGCGCGACGAACAATGACCTCCTGCGAATAGGCAGCCTCATACGAGTAAGCGCGTCCAACTCGGACACGCTTCACGAGGCTCTTGCGTTCCAAGCTCTGCATCACCGATAGGACGGTGGTGTAGGCGCGCTCCTTGCCATCCGGCAGCGACTCATGCAACTCGGCTACCGTCGATGGTCCATCATGCCACAGCACTGATAGTGCCTGCAGTTCCAAATTGGATGGATGGGTGGGTCGCGCCATGAACGAAACGTCTCGTTGCTTGCGACGATGAAACTAGTAATTCGGAATTCCGTCAAGTTGAAATGCGACGATTTTAAACAAAACTTAAGATCCGGAAACCGAACCATCAAACGCCAATTACGATGAACGCCGTATTACTACGTTCATGGTTCCTCAGGAACATGATCCAACGCCGGACGCACCAGATCCGGACTCACTTCCTGAAGCGATTTCCAGAACAGATCGTCATCCGGATGACCGTTGAACAACACGCGGCCTTCGGGTGAAACGAGAATGACCACCGGCACGCTCTGCACCCGCAACTCGCGATTGAGCGGATTCTCCTCATCATCGATGAACCACGCGGGCCCGGGGTTTTCCAGGGCTTTCACCATGTTCCGCGCATTCTCCAACACTTTCGGCGCATGCTCCGGCAACACCGATGCGAAACCGATCTTTGATTTTGTTAGGCTGGTGATGATCTCGGCAAGACCCGGCAGTGTCGCTTCACACTCACGGCTCCAGGGCGACCAGAAATGCAGCACCATCGCCCGGTTCGCCCCAAGCATCTGGTTGAGCGGCACCGCTTCTCCTCCCGCGAGAGGAGCGAGCTTGCGGTTGAAATCCACACGCACCGTGCGCATCGCCTCATTCAACCGCAACCGATCGATATGCGGTGCGAAAGCCGCTCCTTGGCGCGGACTCAACCAGAAAGCCTCCGTGATATGCTTCTTGAAGTCATCCTTGTTACCCTTCTTCAGCGCGGCGATCGCCTGCACATACTCAACCACCGCGAGCCAGTCTTCCTTCACCGCGAAAATCTCCGATTCGGAAAGCTTGAACGATTCACGGCGCTCAATGAACTCCGGCAGCATCGCTGCCAACGCGTCATCTTCGTGGCGATCGACGTGGAAAAGAAAACGCGCCTCGAGGATTGCCTGTCCTGCAATGCCGATTTCACGGGCTCTTTCTACGGCCTTTTTGAAGGCCTCCTCGGAGCCTCGCTCGGACAGCAGAATGTCCATCACTT
>NZ_JBILQK010000149.1:0-5620 GCF_044373315.1 Roseateles sp.
CCGTTCTGGAGCAGTTCAATGCCGCCTTCGGCGAGCTGTGCGTGGCCTTCGACCGCACGCCGCTGGCCACGGTTGCGGTGCTGGAAGGCACGGTGATGGGTGGTGGCTTCGGCCTGGCCTGTGTGGCAGACATCGCGCTGGCCGGCCGCTCGGTGAGCTTCCGCCTGCCGGAAACGTCCCTCGGCGTTGTTCCTGCGCAGATCGCGCCATTTTTAGTGCAGCGCCTGGGCTATTCGCAGGCGCGCCGCCTGGCTGTTAGCGGCGGCCGACTCGATGGCGAGCAGGCGCTGCGCCTGGGCTTGGTGCATGAGCTTCACGAGGACGGCGCGCTGGACGCTGCCGTGGATGCCGCACTGGCCCAGGTGCGCCAGTGCGCGCCCCAGGCCGTTGGCGCGACCAAGGCGCTGATGGCGCGCGCGCTGCATGAGCCGGCGGAAG
Source organism: Roseateles sp. (assembly GCF_044373315.1). Lineage (GTDB taxonomy): Bacteria > Pseudomonadota > Gammaproteobacteria > Burkholderiales > Burkholderiaceae_C > JACDQM01. Next base: position 439 of record NZ_JBILQK010000149.1, read on the forward strand.
GCCTGGTGGCCGATGCGGCACAGGTCTTTGCCAAGGCGGCGCTGGGCGATGAGGGCATGGAAGGCATCGCGGCTTTTGTCGAGAAGCGTGCGCCGCGGTGGGCGACGCATTGAGCTGAGGACGGATAGAGATGTTCAAGAAGATACTGATTGCGAACCGGGCAGAGATCGCTTGCCGGGTCATGCGAACGGCGCGCGCGCTAGGCTATCGCACGGTGGCGGTGTATTCGGATGCCGACGCCAACGCGCCGCATGTAAGCCTGGCTGACGAGGCCATCGCGCTGGGCGGAAACAGCGCGGCCGAGTCCTATCTGCGCGCTGACGCGCTGATCGAAGCCGCCAAGCGCTGCGGTGCCGACGCCATCCACCCCGGCTACGGCTTCCTGTCCGAGCGCGCCGACTTTGCGCAGGCCGTGGTCGATGCAGGCCTGGTGTTCATCGGCCCGCCGGCCTCGGCCATCATCGCGATGGGCAACAAGGCCGGCGCCAAGCGCCGCATGATCGACGCCGGCGTGCCCTGCGCTCCCGGCTATCTGGGCGAGGAACAGGACGAGGCCACGCTGCTGCGCGAGGCCCAGGCCCTGGGCTATCCGCTGCTGGTCAAGGCGGTGGCAGGCGGCGGCGGGCGCGGCATGCGGCTGGTGCACAAGGCGGAAGAACTGGAAGCCGGCATCACCGGCGCGCGCCGCGAGGCGCAGAGCGCCTTCGGCGATGGCACGCTAATGCTGGAGCGCTTGATCGAGCGCGGCCGCCATATCGAGATCCAGGTGTTCGCCGACGGCCACGGCCATGCGGTGCACCTGGGCGAGCGCGACTGCACCGCGCAGCGTCGCCGCCAGAAGGTCATCGAAGAGGCGCCGTCGCCGGTGGTCAGCGAGACCATGCGCCATGCCATGGGCCGCGACGCTGTGGCTGCCGCGCTGGCCGTGGGCTATGTAGGCGCGGGCACGGTGGAGTTCATCGTCGACGACGCGATGAACCACTTCTTCCTGGAGATGAACACCCGCCTGCAGGTCGAGCACCCGGTGACCGAATGCATCACTGGGCTGGACTTGGTGGAGTGGCAGCTGCGCGTGGCCGCGGGCGAGCCGCTGCCTCTGAAGCAGTCGCAGATCGCCTTCAAGGGCCATGCGATCGAAGCGCGCCTGTATGCCGAGGATCCGTATGCCGGCTTCGCGCCGCAGACTGGGCGCATCGAATGGTGGCGCCCGCAGATCGCCGCGCGCCAGCCCGGCGTGCGCATCGACGACGGCATCGTCGAGGGCGGCGATGTGTCGCCCTACTACGACGCGATGGTGGCCAAGCTCATCGTGCACGGCCGCGACCGCGAGGATGCGATCCGCCGCCTCGCCGCCGCGCTGGAAGACGCGCCGCTGCTGGGCATCGTCAACAACGGCCGCTTTCTGCGCGACCTGATCCAGCATCCGGACTTCCGCGCGGCGCACATGCACACCAGCCTGCTGGATGACTGGGCCGTGGGTGGCGAGCCGTTGCTGAAGCGCCCGCTACCCTCTGACACCGACTGGCTTGTCGCCGCCGCGCTGCTGGCACTGCCCGAGGACGAAGCCCCGGTGAGCAGCGCTTCGTTGAGCGCGCCGCTGTCCAGCTTCGATCTGAAACTGAAGCATGACGACGAAGGAGAGCGCCGCTACCGCGCCCGCTTGTTGGCCGGCGATACCGTGCAGCTGGCGCCGGTTGGCAGCCAGACCACGCACCGCGTGCAGTTGCTGGGCCGCGATGCTGACGGCCGCATGCTCGTCAGCGTGGACGGCGTGCAGCGCTGGCTGATTGCACTGCGCGAGGGCATGCGCCTTCAGCTGGTCAGCGATGCGGCGGTGTTCGTGTTCGAAGAGCCGTCACCGATCCCGGCCAGCGCCGATGCCAACGACCCGCTGCGCGCCATCGCGCCTGTGGCCGGCCTGGTGGCGCAGGTGCTGGTCAAGCCCGGCGATGTGGTGGCCGAGGGCCAGCCCATGCTCAGCGTCGAGGCGATGAAGATGGAAATGTGGCTCAGCGCGGCCTGCGCCGGGCGGGTCACGGCTGTGCATGCGGCGCCGCAGGAATCCGTCGCCGCGGGCGCCTTGCTGATCGAACTGGAAATATTGGAGACCGAATAATGAGTGCTGACAAAGCCATCCTCACCTGCGCGCTTACCGGCGTGCTGACCAATCCCATGCAGCATCCGGTGCCTGTGACGCCGGCACAGATGGCCGAGGCAGCGCGCGATGCGTTCAACGCCGGCGCTTCGGTGATGCATGTGCATCTGCGCATGCAAGACGAGGGCCTGGGCCATCTGCCCAGCTGGGACCCGGACGTGGCTGAGTCCGTCGTCGGCGCAATCCGCGAGGCCTGCCCGGGCGTGATCATCAACCTGACCACCGGCGTGATCGGCAAGGACATCAGCGGCCCCGAGGCCTGCATCCGCCGCGTTAGGCCCGAGATTGCCGCCTGCAATGCCGGCAGCCTGAACTATCTGAAGCTCAAGGAAGACGGCTCCTGGGCCTGGCCGCCTATGGTGTTCGACAACCCGGTGGCCAAGGTGCAGGCCTTTCTGGATGTGATGGAAGCCTGCGGCGTGCACCCGGAGTTCGAGTGCTTCGATGTGGGCATCGTGCGCGCCGTGGGCATGTTTGTGAAGAACGGCATGTTCAAGAAGAGCATGGGTCGCCCGGAATACAACTTCGTGATGGGCGTGGCTTCAGGCATGCCTTGCGACGCCGATCTGCTGACCCTGCTGCCGCGCTATCTGTGCGAGGACGCGGTGTGGCAGACCACGCTGATCGGCCGCCAGGAGATCTGGCCGGTGCACCAGAAGACCGCCGAACTGGGCGGCATGCTGCGCACCGGCCTGGAAGACACCTTCTACCTGCCCGACGGCTCGCGCGCCAGCGGCAACGGCCCGCTGATCGAGGCGCTGGCGCAATGCGCTGCCAAGGCCGGCCGGGCCGTGGCCAGCCCGGGCGAGGCGCGCCTGCTGCTGGGGCTGGCGGCGCACTGACGCCGCGCACCCAGGCACGGATGTCGATCCCTCTAGAGACGAGCAGTTCATGAAGTAGCAGTTCCCGGATTCACCCCAGCCATAGAGCGCAACACAAAGAAGTGCGCTCATGAGGAGACAACGATGAGCGAAGCGAACGTGCACGCCCGCAGCCGCCAAGGCGATGCGAGCCGGCTGCCTACCCCCCATTGCCTGCTGGCGACCGCGGCCCGCATACCGCAGCAGCCCGCCTACTTCGTGCGCGGCGAGCAGACTTGGGAGCCCACCAATTGGGCGACGCTGCTGCAGCAGGTGCGCAAGGTCGCGCGTGCGCTGGTGTCACTGGGCGTGCAGCCGCATCAGAGCATCTGCATCCTGGGCTTCAACCGGCCCGAGTGGCTGGTGATGGACCATGCGGCGATGATGGTCGGCGCCACCAGCGCCGGCATCTACTGGACCAGCGCGCCGGCCGAGGTGGAGTACATCCTCAACCACTGCAGGGCGCCGCTGTTGCTGCTGGAGGACGCTGCGCAGCTGGCCAAGATCGAGGGCCGCGGTGCGGCATTGCCGCATCTGAAGTCGGTCGTCAGCATGGGCAGCGCGACCTTGCCGAACACCTTGTGCTGGAACGACTTCCTGGCCCTGGGCGACGGGCCGGATGCGGTGAGTCTGCAGGCCGAGGTAGACCGTCGCATGGCAGCGATCAAGCTGACGGATCTGGGCTCGCTGATCTACACCAGCGGCACCACCGGACATCCGAAGGCAGTGATGCTCAGCCACGGCAATCTGGCCTGGACGGCGCAGTCGCTCAACAGCATCTACGGCATCGACGAGAGCGGCCGCCTGATTTCCTACCTGCCAATGGCCCATGTGGCCGAGAAGGTGGGCGCCATCCACGCGCCGGCGCGCGCCGGCAATGCGATCTACTTTGCGCGCGCCATCGAGCAGCTGCTGGACCACATGAGGGAGGTGCATCCGACCGTGTACTTCGGTGTGCCGCGGCTGTGGGAGAAGATGCACGCCGCGCTGTCTGAGAAGATCGGCGCCGCCACCGGCATCAAGGGCGCTCTGGCGCGCTGGGCCATGGGCGTGTCGCGCCGCTGGCATGAGCTGACGCTGGCCGGCCGCACGCCCGATGCGCTGTTGAACCTGCAGATGGCGCTGGCGCGCCGCCTGGTGCTGGGCAAGGTGCACAAGGCGCTGGGGCTGGATCAGGCCACGCTGCTGCTGTCCAGCGCCGCGCCGATCTCGCCCGAGATCCTGAAGTTCTTCTTCGGCCTGGATCTTCCGGTGCGCGAGCTCTATGGGCAGAGCGAGGTCTGCGGCCCCAGCACGCTGAACCTGGTGGGCGCCACGCGCGTGGGCTCGGTGGGCCGCACCATCCCGGGCCTGGCGCTGCGCATCGCCGATGACGGCGAGGTGCTGGTGCAGAGCCCCGGCGTGTTCCAGGGCTATGCCGGTGACGAGGCGGCGACCGCCGAGGCGCTGCAGGGCGGCTGGCTGCACAGCGGCGACCTGGGCCGCATCGATGCCGACGGTTATCTGTTCATCACCGGCCGCAAGAAGGACTTGATCATCACCTCGGGCGGCAAGAACATCTCGCCGGCCAATCTGGAGAGCGATCTGATGGGCCAACCGCTGATCGAGCATGCGGTGGTGGTGGGCGAGGGGCGGCACTTCCTGGCCGCGCTGCTGACGCTGAAGGCCGACGAGCTGAAGGCCTTTGCCGAGCGCGAAGGTCTGCCGCGCGAGGGGTTGGAGCAGCACCCTAAGCTGTTGGCCGCCGTGCAGGACCAGGTGGACGTCGTCAATAGCCGCCATGCGCGCGTCGGCTCGGTGCGCAAGTTCGCGGTGATCCCGGGCAACTTCAGCATCGACGCCGGGCAGCTGACGCCGACCATGAAACTGCGGCGCAAGGCGGTGATCGAGGCGCACCGCGAGTTGGTGGAGTCCCTCTACGCTGGTGACTGAGCGCAGATCCCGTCATGGACTGGGATCTGATCATCATCGGCAGCGGCTTCGGCGGCGCGGTGGCCGCACTGCGAGCGGCCGAAAAGGGGCATCGCGTGCTGGTGCTGGAGCAGGGGCGCGAGGTCTCTGCCGCAGACATGCGCGCCGCGTCGGAAGACCCCAAGCGCTTGCTGTGGGCGCCGCGCCTGGGCCTGCGCGGCCATTTCAGCCAGACGTTGCTGCGCCATCTCAGCGT
>NZ_JBILQK010000150.1:0-5612 GCF_044373315.1 Roseateles sp.
TTGGCGGCCGCGCCGCCCAGGCGCTCGTGGTAGATCCACAGCGGCCCGGCCTGCGGGCTGTGCGCCAGGTAGTAGTCGCGCTGCACATGGTCCTGCGCCTGCGGCGTGGCGCTGCCGGGCTGGCCCCACCAGCCGCCTTCCAGGCGCTGCGGGCCGGCCAGCAGCTGCAGTGCGGCTTGGTGCAGCAGCGGGCGGTCGTGGCGTGCGGCCAGGCGCAGCGGCGGGTCGAGCAGCCAGCCGGGCTGGGGATCGGGGAATGCCAGCGCCGCGGCGCCCGCGGCACGCAAGACCTGGCCCCAGGGCAGCCAGCGCTGCATACGCTCGGGGCGGTGGTCGGCCTGCAGCTGCGCGCAGCGCACCTGCTCCGCGCCCAGGCGTGCCGACAGGCGCTCCAGCAGCTGGGGCAGTGGCTCGCGGGCCTGCTCGGCGGCATCGGGCAGCAGCGTGAGGCTGCGCTCGGCCAGCGGCTGCACCTCGTCGGCCGTCAGGCTGAGCTCGGCCACCGGCGCGGCCAGCGTCAGCTTGGCCAGATGCTCGCCCAGCAGGCGGCTGAGGTGGCGCAGCTCGCGTGTGGGCTCGGCCGTGCCCAGCTTCAGCTGCCCGCCGGGGCCCACTTCGCGGGCGCGCATCGCGTCGTGCTGCCAAGCCAGTGTGAAGCGCAGCACGCCGGCATGGCGTGCCGCCAGCCAGGCGCCCAGCTGAAGCAGCAGCGGCTCGGCCTGCTGCAGCAAGGCGGGCGCATGCTCGATGCGCCAGGCCAGCTCGCGCCGCGCGGCGAAGCGCTCGGGCAGGCTGACCCAGGGCAGCGCCATCGGCGCCAGCGCATGCGCCTGGTCCACGGCCAGCAGCAGCGCATCGCCGAAGCGCCGCGCCGCCGGGCCGCGCGGCAGCGCGCGCACCTGGCCCAGCGTGCGGCAGCCCAGGCGTTGCAGCATCGGTGCGTGGGCCTGCACCGCGCTGAGCGTGTGCAGTGGCAGGCCGTCCAGCAGCGGCGTCAGCGGCGTGCGCAGGCCATCGACGATGCCGGCACGCGCCAGCGCCAGCGCGGCCAGCGGCGTGGGGGCCCAGGCCAGCTGCGCCAGGCCCAACATGGCGCCCTCATCGCGCAGGCGGCGATGCAGCGCGCGCAGGCCGCCGAACAGGCGCAGGCTGGCGGCCAGCTCCAGCAGCACGGCGTCTTCCAGCAGCGCCACGCGCGGCGTGAACTGCAGGCTCCACCAGGCCAGGATCTGCTGCGCCTGCACACAGGCGGCGGGCTCATGGGCGCCGGTGCTATGCAGCAGCGCGAGCCAATGCGGCCTGCTCATGCGGCAGCTCCGGTGCTGTCTCGGTCGGGCGTGGCCCGGTTGCGAGCGGGGGAATCGCCGGCTGCAGCAGGCGCGGTGCCAGGATGCGGCCCAGCCCGGCCGGCAGCGAGGGCAGGGTCAGCCAGCCCTCGTGCATGGGGCCGCGGCGCTTGATGAGGCGCACGCGCAGCGTCCAGTCGGGGCCTGGTTCCAGCAGCAGGCGCAGCGGCGCGGCCGAGGACTGCGGCTGCGCGATGGCCGCCGGCCGCAGCACGAACACCGGCGCGCGCGCGCCCAGCGCCGCGGCCTGCAGGCGGCGGATCTGCTCGGGCCGCGCCTCGGGCAGCCAGGCCAGCACGGCGGCGGCCGCATCGGCCTTGATGGCCTGTTCGGCCGCCCACAAGGCATGGGCGGCATTGCCGGGCGCGATCCACACCAGCTGCGCGGCGCTGATGCCGTGCCCGGCCAGGCCCGGCAGATGCGGCGGCAGCGGCGGGTTGATCAGCAGCAGCGGGCGCCGTGCCGACGGGCTTGCGGCAGGCCCGCTGCGGCCGCGCTTGCCGGGGCGGGCCTGCGGCGCGGCGGCCGGGCTGCCCACGAGCAGCCCGTGCAAGGCCGGGCCGAGCAGGCGCCATTCGCAGGCGCCGGGGCGGGCCAGCAGGATCTCGCTGAGCTGCTGCGTGGGCCAGCCGCCGCCGGGTAGTTCGGCGTCCAGCGCGGCGAAGCCGCTGCTGTGGCAGGGGCTTGTGCTGCGTGCCAGCTCGCTGCCGCGCCACAGCGCCCCCAGGCTGCCGGGCAGGGTCGGCAGGTCCGGATTCCGGGCCTGCGGAGGTGACAGCGGTGGCGGGGCGGGCGTGGCGCTGGCGGACGCCGGCGCCTGCCGGACGGGGGCATGCATGGAGGAGGGCGGTGTGTGCGATTGGGCTGGGGGAACTGCGGCGGCGGGCAGGGCTTCTGGGAAGCGCCTGAAAAATCAGAAGGCTGTATAAATATACAGTCTTTTGCCGTGCTGGCAAGGGGGCAGAAAAGTGGCGAGCCCGTGGGATCCACGCGACGCAGCGGCATCGCGCGGGCCGCCGGCAAGCGGGCCTGGCGTGCGGTTTTTGGCGTTCATGGCCTTGCGCCACTCAGGCAGGGGGGCTAACCCGGCGCATGCAGCGCCGGTGCATCGGTTACAAGCTGGAACGCTTTCAGCAGGCCCTCTCACCATGCCCGTGCGCGACGCCCTTGCCACGCCTCAGCTGACCCCGAGGTTGTGGCTGCGTGCGCCGCGCGAGAGCGATCTGGACACCGTCTACGCGCTGCATGCCGATCCGGTGTGCAGCCGCTTCACGCCGGGCGGCCCGATGCGCAGCCGCAGTGCCGCGGCCGAGCTGCTGCAGGGCTGGCTGGCGCACTGGCAGACCCATGGTTTTGGCTGCTGGGCCATTGCGCTGCGCGAGCGGCCCGAGCTGGTGCTGGGCTTCGGCGGCCTGATGCGCCATAACAGCCTGGGCGATGCGCCGGGCCTGGAGCTGTATTTCCGTTTCAGCCCCGAGAGCTGGGGCCAGGGCTATGCCTCGGAGATGGTGCAAAGCGCGCTGGAGCTGGCCTTCGATGGGCTGCAGGCCGAGGCCGTGCAGGCGGTGGTGCAGCCGGCCAACACGCCTTCGCGCAAGACGCTGGAGCGCCTGGGCCTGCTGCTCAAGGGCTCGCAGGCCGATGTGCCGGGCCAGGCGCCCAGCCTGCTGTACGAGATCACGGCCGCGCTCTGGGCCAGCAGGCCGCGCACCCCGCCCGAGCCGACGCCGTTCGGCGCCTGAGGCGCCTTCGCTGTGACTTGCCGCTGATGCCACAGCGAGGGCGCTGCCTCACGTCAGGAATCCAGGCGCATCCGGGCAACCCTGAGACGACCTTGTGGTGAAGGCGCTCTGGCCTCAAACCGCGGCAGCACCCAGCAGCCGCATCTGTTCCAGCCAGCGGGTGACTTGACTGGGTTGGGCCTGGCTGGCGGGGCCCAGGTGTGTGAAGCGGGCGGGTTTGAGTCCCACAAACTCCAGGACCTGCCGGCGGAGCTGCCAAATCAGCGCGTTCTTGTAGACCAGACGCAGGAACCAGCCCGGTGTGTCGGAGGTGAACACCACGCGTGCGCTGCGTCCCGTCAGCAGCGGTGCGGGAATGCCCAGGCGGCTGAGCTTGCGCGGGTCGTAGGCCCGGCCTGGCAGCAAAGCCCGATCAAACAGGCCTTTGAGTTTGGCGGGCACACCCCCCCACCACATGGGCGTGGTCATGACGAAGTGATCGCTCCAGGCCAGGTCTTGCATCAGCTGGTCCAGCCTGGGCTCCAGCGGCTTTTTCTCGGCGTAGTCGTGGTCGAACTGGAGTTCGTGCAGATGCACAAGGCGAACCTCGTGGCCGGCCAGCCGCGCGGCCTCGGCATAGGTTTCCGCCAGGGCGCGCGAGAGCGATTGGGCGGCGGGATGACCGTCGAGTATGAGGATGCGTTTCACAAGAGTGCTCCTGGTTGGCAGTCGGGGCGGTATGGGGGGGCATTGACGCCGGCGGGCCGCGCTCGGGCGTCGGGCCTTGTCATCCGGTTGCACCCAGTATTCTTTGAAATATCAAAACAAAGAATGATTAATTGACCTTTGTTTATTGCAATTCGTACAGAAATTTGGCTGAATTGCATTGTTTGCATGCCATCAGGATCTGCCAATGCCAGCTTCGCACTGTGTCCCTCCTGCCCACCCGTCGCCGGACCCGCTGACCCAGGCCCTGCAGTGCTTTCGCCTGCAGGGCACGCTGTACTGCCAGTCCGAACTGAGTGCGCCCTGGGGCATTGAGGTGCCACGGATGGACGGGGTCATGGTGTTCTTGGTGGTGACCCAGGGCCATTGCTGGCTGGAGGTGGAAGGACATCCGCCGCAGGCGCTGCAGCAGGGCAGCCTGACGCTGATTCCGCATGGCTCGCCGCACCGGTTTCTCAGCGCCTTGGGCACAAGCACCGTGCCTCTGGACGCACTGCCGATCCAGCAGGTCACAGAACTGTTCGAGACGGTGCGCTACGGTGGCGGTGGTGCCGTCGTGAAGGCGATGTATGGCGTGGTGCGGTTTGACCATCTGCTGGCCAAGCGTCTGGTCAGCCAACTGCCAGCCGTGCTGCAAATGGACGCCGCCGAAACCGAGCAGGACTTGTGGCTGCACAGCACGCTGCGTTACATCGCGCAGGAAGCCGCCGTGCCCAAGCCCGGCAGCGAGACGGTGGTGACCCGTCTGGCCGACATCCTGGTGGTGCAGGCCATCCGCGCTTGGCTGGCCAGCGCACCGCTGCGCGAGAAGGGCTGGCTGGCCGCATTGAGCGATGAGCGCGTGGGACGGGCGATGGCCTTGATGCACCAGTCGCCTCAAACCCTTTGGACGGTGGACCGTCTGGCCAAGGCGGTGGGCATGTCGCGCTCGGCCTTCTCCACCCGTTTTTCTGCGCTGACAGGCCAGGGCCCGCTGGCTTACCTGACCGAGTGGCGCATGCAACTGGCCCGCGCCTGGCTGAGCACTTCGGGCCAGCCGATCGCGCACATGTCTGGCGAGCTCGGCTACCAGTCCGAGGCGGCCTTCAGCCGGGCGTTCAAACAGCACTACGGCATGGCGCCCGGCAGTTTCCGGCGCCACGAGGCGCAGCAGCCCGGCCAAGCTGCCCGGGCCTGCGTGCCCGTGGCGTAGGCCATCTCGACAAGCGACCCGTGCATGGGTCAATGATGTGAATCGTTGGCTACTGACGCGAAGGCGCATCGGTGAACGGCGCCGAATACATGGGCTCTGCGTGGTGCACCGTTGCTGAGCCTGGCGCATTCTTGGGCCTGGTGCATCAGCTGCCAGCCGCCAGCCGGCCATTGAATAACAGCTTATGGGTGCGTCTTCAGCCCAGCGCCGGAAACCTCCGCAGTCCCTGCAGATCCAGCACCCGCAAGCCGCCGTATTCGATCGCGATCAGGCGCTGTTCCTGCAGCCGGTGCAGGGCCTGGTTGACGCGCTGGCGTGACAGGCCCACCAGATAGCCCAGCTCTTGCTGCGTGATGCGCAGCAGGCTGCCCACGCCGGGGTAGAGCTGCGGGTGGAACAGGGCGGCCAGGTTGCGGGCCACCTTCAGGTCGGGGTCGGAGATGCGGTCGGTCTCGCGCGCGGCGATGAACTGGCCCAGACGCTCATTCAGCTGGTTAAGCACGAAGCGGTTGAAGCCGATGCTGTGCTCCAGCAGTTCGTGGAAGGTGTCCAGCGGCAGGCCGGCCACCACGCTCTTGCGCAGGGCCTGGATGTTGTAGCGGTAGACCTCGCGCTTGAGCAGCGTGC
>NZ_JBILQK010000062.1:0-22841 GCF_044373315.1 Roseateles sp.
CCTCTCCCAGGTGTCCCCGTCCTCGTTGCTGTTCCACTTCATCCGCCTTGCTGTCGTTGTCGATGCAGGCATTCTGGGAAAAGGACCACCGCGTGGGAACAACGCCTTCGGCTTACCGCTTACGGCGAGACGGCGCCACACACGTGGTGATGTCGTCCCTGACTTGCGTGGCGTCAGAGGTTTGCCGGTCAGTGAGCTGCTACCGCCCCGCGATGGGGCCCGCTGATCGCCTGGACGCCCGGGCTCAACGGTGATCGGTCAAACGGCGCAGTTCGGGCAGGGCGAGCCGTGGCGAGTCGGCCGGCACTTCAGGCAGCGGTGGAACCTCAAGCAGTGACTCAAGGCACCGTCGGGTCAGCTGGTGGTAGACCTGTGTGCCCTTACGCTTGCGCCGTACATCGTTGTCGGTAAGCGTGCGCAGCACCTTGGCCAGCGCGCCTACCTCGGCGTCGTCCATCACGACCGCGTTCATGCCCACCAGCGCAACACGACGAACAATGTATCCATGAAGCACCGCACCGTGGCTGATATGACGGTTCTCCTCCACGATCACATCATGGTTCGGAAAGCTGTGCCGCACGCAGGTGTCCTGCACATTGGCGCCTTGGTGCAACTCGATGCGACCGAAGTCGCCGCGTAGGTTGGCGCCAGGCCCGGCGTAGCAGGCGGGGCCGACGACCACGTCGCCGATCAGCGCCGCACTCGGCTGAAGGTAGGCGCTGGGGGGCGACCACCTGCACGACGCCATCGATGGCATACCAGGCCATGGTCAGGCGGGCCGCTTGAGCACCAGCGTCAGGATGTCGTAGCTCGCGACGATCTCGCCATCCTGGTTCGTCACCTGCACGTCCCACGCCACCACGCCCTGCGCGGGCTGGTCCTTCCGGGCGGGCTTGTCAATCTTGCGTTTGCAGGTCAGGCGCGCTCGGATAGTGTCGCCGATGCCCACCGGCTTGACGAAACGCAGGGTGTCCAGGCCATAGTTGGCCAACACCGGTCCCTCGGCCGGCGACACGAACAGGCCTGCGGCGGCAGATAGCACGAAGTAGCCATGCGCGATGCGCTTGCCGAAGGCTGACTGCTTGGCGGCCAATTCGTCGAAGTGCATGTAGAAGAAGTCGCCCGAGATGCCGCCGAAGCCCACGATGTCGGCTTCGGTCACAGTGCGGCGGTGGGTCAGCAGCGAATCGCCGATGGCCAGGTCGTCGAACCACTTGCGGAAGGGGTGCTGCGCCTCTTCCTGCACCTTGGCACCGCGCACGTACTCGCCAGCGACGGCGGCCAGCATGGTCGGCGAGCCCTGGACCGCAGCGCGTTGCAGGAAGTGCTTGACGGCGCGCACGCCGCCCAGCTCTTCGCCACCACCGGCGCGGCCCGGGCCGCCGTGTTTCAGCAAGGGCAGCGGCGAACCGTGGCCGGTGGACTCGGCCGCAGAGTCGCGGTCGAGGATGTGCACCCGGCCGTGCCAGGCCGCGATGGCCGGCACTACCTGCGCCGCGACCTTGGGGTCGGCGGTGACCAGCGAGGCAACTAGGCTGCCCTTGCCGCGCGCAGCCAGCGCGACGGCTTCTCCGGCATCGGCATAGCCGATCAAGGTGCTGACCGGGCCGAAGGCCTCGACGTCGTGCACTGCGGTGCCGCTGCCCGAGCGGACCACCAGCAACGTGGGTGCGAAGAAGGCTCCTGCGGCCACGCCATCGCCCAGTGGCGCGAACCCGTCTTTGGCGCCGAAGAGAACCTCGCACTCCTGCGCCAGCAAGGCCAAACGCTCGGCCACGTCGGCCTGTTGCGCCTTGGAGGCCAAAGCGCCCATACGCACGCCTTCGACGGAGGGGTCACCGACCACCACCTTGGCCAGCCGGGCTCGCAGTGCGGCAGCCACGGCGTCCATCTGACGATGCGGCACGATGGCACGGCGGATGGCCGTGCACTTCTGGCCGGCCTTGGTGGTCATCTCGCGCACCACTTCCTTGACGAAGAGATCGAACTCCGGATCCTCGGGCTTCACGTCGGGGCCCAGGATGGCGCAGTTCAGCGAGTCGGCTTCGGCATTGAACGGCACCGACTGGCGCACCAGGTTCGGGTGCACGCGCAGCTTGGCAGCGGTATCGGCAGAACCGGTGAAGGTGACCATGTCCTGGCCACCTAGTCGGTCCAGCAGGTCGCCGGTGCTGCCGATCACCAGTTGCAGGCTGCCCTCGGGCAGCAGACCCGAGTTGTGCAACAGGCGCACGGCCGCCTCTGTCAGATAGCTGGTGGCGGTAGCGGGTTTGCCAATGCAGGGCAGCCCCGCCAGGAAGCTGGGCGCGAACTTCTCCAGCAGACCCCAGATCGGGAAATTGAAGGCGTTGATGTGCACCACCACACCGCCCCGGGGCACGAGAATGTGCGTGCCGGCAAATCCACCCTGTTTGCCCAGTGGCACGGCAGGGCCTTCGTGAACGACATTGCCCGAAGGCAACTCGCCAGCGCCCACGCTGGCATAGGCGAACAGCGTGCCTGCGCCGCCCTCGATGTCGATCCAGCTGTCAGCACGCGTGGCTCCGGTCAGCTGCGAGATGGCGTACAGCTGTTCCTTGTGCTGCATCAGGTATTGAGCCATGGCCTTGAGCCGCGCGGCGCGCTGCTGGAAGTCCATCGCCATCAGCGCGGGCACACCGCGCCGGCGCGCGAACTGCACGGCCTCGTCGAAGTCGATCGCTTCGGCATGGGTGTGGAAGACGGTCGCGCCGTTGATGGCGCTATGCAGCGGCGTGGCGGCTTGCGCGCCGATCCAGCGGCCAGCGATCAGGCTTTGCAGGGTGGGGATGTTGGACAACGGTTTCTCCGTGCTTCGTTCGATGAAAGATGGGCGCGGCCGACCGCGTGCCCGCGCTGGCTCAACAGCGTTCGATGACCAGGGCGATGCCCTGGCCAACACCGATGCACATCGTGCAAAGCGCGTAGCGGCCACCACGGCGCTCTAGCTGATTCAGCGCCGTGGTCACCAGGCGTGCACCCGACGCGCCCAGCGGATGGCCGATGGCGATGGCGCCGCCCTGGGCATTGACGTGGGCCGCGTCGTCGGGCAGCCCGAGGTCGCGAGTGACGGCCAGGGCCTGTGCAGCGAAAGCTTCGTTGAGTTCGATGACATCGATCTGCGACAGCTTCAGGCCGGTCAGTGCCAGCACCTTCTTGGCTGCCGGCGACGGGCCGAAACCCATGATGCGCGGTGCCAGGCCGGCCACCGCCATGCCCAGCACGCGGGCGCGCGGGTTCAGTCCGTACTTCGCCACGGCATCCTCACCGGCCAGCAGCACCGCACACGCGCCGTCGTTCACCCCCGACGCATTGCCCGCCGTCACGCTGCCGTCGGGGCGCACCACGCCCTTGAGCTTGGACAGCTGTTCGATCGTGGTCTCAGGGCGCGGATGCTCGTCGGTGTCGAAGGCCTTGGGCTCGCCCTTCTTCTGCGGCACGAGCACCGGCACGATCTCTGCGGCGAACAGCCCTTGCGCCTGTGCACGCGCCCAGCGCTCCTGGCTGCGCAGCGCCAGCGCATCCTGGTCGGCGCGCGAGATCTGGAAGTCGATCGCCACGTTCTCGGCGGTCTCGGGCATCGAATCGATGCCATAGCGCTCCTTCATCAGCTTATTGATGAAGCGCCAGCCTATCGTCGTGTCCTCGATCTTCGCCACACGCGAGAAAGGGACGTCGGCCTTGCTCATCACGAACGGGGCACGGGTCATGCTTTCGACTCCGCCTGCAACGACCAGGCCGGCCTCGCCGGCCTTGATTGAACGTGCGGCGATGCCGATCGCGTCCAGGCTAGAGCCGCACAGCCGGTTCACGGTGTTGGCCGGCACGTCCACTGGCAGACCGGCCAGCAGGGCCGACATGCGCCCGACGTTGCGGTTATCTTCGCCAGCCTGGTTGGCGCAGCCGTAGATCACGTCATCCACAACAGCCCAGTCCACGCCCGGGTTGCGAGCGATCAGGGCCTTGATGGGCAGTGCGCCCAGGTCGTCGGCGCGCACGCCGGCGAGCGCACCGCCGTAGCGTGCGAAGGGGGTGCGAATGGCATCGCAAATGTAGGCAGGGGTAGACATCATGAGGCTCTCAAATGGCTCCCTTAGGCTGTTCATGTGTCAGCTTGGGGCGCTTGTCGACGACGCGCCGAGCCTTGCCAGTGAGGGTGCGTTCGATGCTGCCCGTGGCCATCACCCGCACCTTGGTGCTGACGCCGACATAGGTCTTGACGCCATGCTCCAGCGACCGGGCGATGCCCTCCGACTCAGTGGTGGTCAGGCGGCCGGAGACCTCGGGACGGGCCTCGACCAGAACGTCGAGCTTATCCAGGTGCCCATCGCGCGTGACCACGAGTTGGTAGATGGGCGCGAGCTTGTCGTTCTTGAGGATCAGCTCTTCGATCTGTGTCGGGAACACGTTGACGCCGCGGATGATCAGCATGTCGTCCGAGCGGCCGGTGATCTTGCCAATGCGGCGCATCGATCGCGAAGTCGGCGGCAGCAGGCGCGTGAGGTCGCGGGTGCGGTAGCGGATGACAGGCATGGCCTCCTTGGTCAGTGAAGTAAAGACCAGTTCGCCCTCTTCGCCATCGGGCAGCACGGCGCCCGTTTCAGGATCGATGATCTCGGGGTAGAAGTGGTCTTCCCAGATCACCGGACCGTCCTTGCTCTCGACGCACTCGCAGGCCACACCCGGGCCCATCACTTCACTCAGGCCGTAGATGTCCACCGCATCGATGCCAGCGCGAGCCTCGATCTCGCCGCGCATCGCATCCGTCCAGGGCTCGGCGCCGAAGATGCCAATCTTCAACGAGCTCTCCGCTGGGTCCAAGCCCTGGCGCAGGAACTCCTCGATGAGGTTGAGCATGTAGCTGGGCGTGACCATGATGATGTCGGGCTTGAAGTCGACGATCAGCTGCACCTGCTTCTCGGTCTGGCCGCCGGACATGGGGATCACGGTGCAGCCCAGCTTCTCGGCCCCGTAGTGCGCGCCCAGGCCGCCAGTGAACAAGCCGTAGCCGTAAGAGATGTGGCAGATGTCGCCGGCGCGGCCACCGGCCGCGCGGATGGAGCGCGCGACGACCGTGGCCCAGACCTCGATGTCGTTCTTCGTGTAACCCACGACGGTCGGCTTGCCGGTGGTGCCCGAGGATGCATGGACACGCATCACCTGTTCACGCGGCACGGCGAACATGCCGAAGGGGTAGTTGTCGCGCAGGTTCGTCTTGCCCGTGAACGGAAACTTCGCCAGGTCCTCCAAGCCCTTGCAGTCTTCTGGCCGCACGCCGGCGGCGTCGAAAGCGGAGCGGTAGTGCGGCACGTTCTCATAGGCGCGCTTCAACGTCACCTGCAGGCGTTGCAGCTGCAGCGCCGCGATCTCGTCGCGGCTGGCGCGCTCGATGGGGTCCAGCTCGTCGGGCATGGGGTGCAGTCGGGCCATGGTGTCTCCTCGGTCAGGCGGGGGCGGAACTGTCGGTCCGCCACAGGGGTTTCAATCGTGGAAAGGACGTCGCGCGGCGACGCGCCTTCTGAGCAGCAGAGAAGCGCGGTAACGGTCTTCGCCGTAGGCTTTTGCCAGGTGGTCCAGCACAGCAAGCACCTGTGGCAAGCCGATGGCATCGGCCCAGGCCAGCGGCCCGATCGGATAGTTCACGCCCTTGCACATCGCGGTATCGGCGGCCGCGGCGTCGCACACACCCTGCGACACCGCGTCTGCGGCTTCGTTGGCCAGCATGGCCACGGTGCGCATGACCGCCAGCCCGGGCACGTCATCCAGCCGCGCCACGGACAGGCCCGCGGCCTGGAACACCGCCACAGCGGCCTTGAAGGCGGCTTCGCTGCAATGGTCGGCGCGCGCCAGCGCGATGCCTCTGGCTGTGAGCGGGTCCAGCGTCAGATCGGCCAGGACGGTGGCCTCATGGCTGTTGTCGGCCGCACGCTGGGTGGCGCTGCGACCATCGGTCAGGTGGACAAGCGTCTCGCCGACGCGCAGCACGCGAGCATCGTTGTGGCGCACGTCGTGCGCCGTGAAGGGCACGCCGGCGGCTGTCAGGCGCTTGGCCAATGCCTGACCGAGTGCCTCACCGGTCCAAAGGGCTAGGCCGTTGGCCAGCGTGGCCGGTGCTTCTGTGGTCGGCGCGGGCGCCAATGCACCGGCGGCATGGTCGTAGAAGCCACGGCCGCTCTTGCGGCCGAAATAGCCGGCGTTGACCAACTCCTGCTGGATCAACGAAGGCGTGAAGCGCGGGTCACCGAAATGAGCCTCGAACACCGAACGCGTGACAGCGAAATTCACGTCGTGGCCGATCAGGTCCATCAATTCAAAGGGCCCCATGCGGAAGCCGCCCGCTTCTCGCATCACGGCATCCAGCGTGGCCGGGTCAGCAGCCTGTTCGCTCAACAAACGCAAGGCCTCGGCGTAGTAGGGGCGCGCGCAACGGTTGACGATGAAGCCGGGAGAGGACTTCGTGAACACCGGGCTCTTACCCCAGTCCAGCGCGGTGTCATGAACCGCCTGCGCCACGGCAGCTTCCGTGGCCAGCCCGCTGACCACCTCGACCAACGCCATCAGCGGCGCCGGATTGAAGAAGTGCATGCCCAACAGTCGCTGCGGCCGACGCAGCGCCGCGCCAATCGCTGTGATGCTGATCGACGAGGTGTTGGTGGCCAGGATGCAGTCATCGGACACGATGCCTTCCAGCTCGGCGAACAGCTGCTGCTTGACGTCCAGTTTCTCGACGACGGCTTCGACGACCAGTGCGGCGCCCGACAGTTCAGCCGCGGTGGCGGCCAAGCTCACACGAGCGCCAGCTTCGGAGGCAGCCTGTGCCGTCATGCGGCCCTTCTCGGCCAGTCGAGTGAAGGTCTTCTGGATACCGGCAATGGCCTGCGCCGCGGCGCCGGGCTTGAGGTCCAGCAACTGCACGGCGTGGCCCGCCTGGGCCGCGACCTGTGCGATGCCGGCGCCCATGGCGCCGGCACCGATCACGGCCACCGTGGCCGTGGTGGGCAAGGCTTGCGTGCTCATGGCGCTCAGCAACCCGTGAAGCGCGGGGCGCGCTTTTCGGTGAAGGCGGCCACGCCTTCGCGGTAGTCGGCGCTGCGGCCGAGTTCACGCATGAAATCGCGTTCGAGGTCGAGCTGCGTCTCCAGGCTGTTTTGGCCGCTGGCCTGCAGCGCCTGCTTGGTACGCGCCAGGCCGAGTGTCGGCGCCTGCGCGAAGTGGCGCGCCAGGGCGTCGGTCTCGACGGCCAGCTGATCGTCGTCGACGCACTTCCAGATCAGGCCCCAGGCCGCGGCCTGTTCGGCGCTAAGCTTGTCGCCTAACATGGCTAATGCGGTGGCGCGAGCGCTGCCCAGCAGGCGCGGCAGGAAGTAGGTGCCGCCGGTGTCTGGGATCAGACCCAACTTGCAGAAGGCCTCGACGAAGCTCGCCGAGCGCGCGGCCAGCACGATGTCGCAGGCCAGCGGAAGGTTGGCACCCGCGCCAGCCGCCACGCCGTTGACGGCGCAGATCACCGGGATCGGCAGGCGCCGCAGGGCCAGCACCAGCGGGCCGTAGTATTTGTCGATCGACTCGCCCAGGTCGGGCACCGCCGCGCCAGGCGCCACGCTGCGGTCCGATAGGTCCTGACCGGCGCAGAAGCCGCGGCCGGCACCGGTCAGCACCAGCACGCGCACGCTGTGGTCGGCGGCCACCAGAGCCAACGCCTCGCGCACTTCCTCGTGCATCGCGACATTGAAGCTGTTGAGCCTGTTGGGCCGGTTCAGGGTCAGTCGCGCGATGCCGTCGCGGCTGTCGAAGAGGATGTTCTCGTAGACCATTTCAGCTGTCTGTGTCGAAGTCGAGCACTACGCGGTCGGTGACCGGGAATGCCTGGCAGCTCAAGACGAAGCCGCGCGCAATCTCGTAGTCCTCGAGCGCGTAGTTGGCGTCCATCTCGACCTGGCCTTCCACCACCTTGCAGCGGCAGGTGGCGCAGACCCCGCCCTTGCAGGAGTAACGGATGTCGATGCCCTGCTTCAAGCCGGCATCGAGCACCGATTCGGTGTCCTTGCCCATCGAGAAGCTGCGCTGGGCGCCATCGATGACCAGCGTGATTTCGCTTTCCTGGCGGCCCGCGACGGGGCGCGCGTGGCTGGCGTGCTGCTGCTTCTTCGGGATGCTGGCGGCGAAGAGCTCGATCTTGATGCTGGCCTTGGGCATGCCATGGGCCTGCAATGCAGCTGAGACCGCGTGCATCATGTCCTCAGGCCCGCAGATGAAGGCCGCGTCCAGATCAGCCACCTGGATCCAGCTCGCGAACAGCGCGTCACATTTCTCGCGCGTGATGCGTCCGTTGAACAGTTCCACGTCCTGCTGCTCACGGCTCATCAGGTAGACGATGTTGAAGCGCTCTCTGTAGCTGTCCTTCAGTTCGGCCAGCTCCTCGCGAAAGATCACCGCGGCAGACGCGCGGTTGCCGTACACCAGCGTGAAGCGCGACGCGGGCTCGGCGGCCAGTGTGGTCTTGATGATCGACAGCATCGGCGTGATGCCGCTGCCGGCGGCCACGGCCAGATATGCCTTGGGTTGAGTGGCGTCGAGCGGCAGGTTGAAGTGCCCCATCGGCGGCATCACCTCGATGCTGACGCCGGGCTTCAGCGTGTCGTTGGCCCAGGTTGAAAACGCGCCACCCGGTGTGCGTTTGATGGCCACGCGCAGGTCTCCGTCCTGCACCGCCGAGCAGATCGAGTACGAGCGGCGCAGGTCCTCGCCGTTGATCTGCGCACGCAGCGTCAGGTGCTGGCCTTGCGTGAAGGCAAAACGCTCGCGCAGGGCAAGCGGCACCGCGAAGGTGGCAACAATGGTGTCGCGCGTTTCCTGGCGGACCTGCTCGACATTGAGGGAGTAGAACTTGCTCATGAAGGGTGTCCCATCAATGACACTTGAAGTGATCGAAGGGTTCCAGGCAGTTGCTGCAGCGGTACAGCGCCTTGCATGGCGTTGAACCGAACTGGCTGGTCAGGCTGACCTGCGTGGAACCGCAGAGTGGGCAAGCCAGGCCCACGGGCGTGGACGTAGGGCGCGCGCCGCGGCCAATGTCGCCCAAGGCGATCACCTGTTCGGCCGCCGTGCCGATGGGGGGGGCGATACCGTAGGCGCGCAACTTGCGCTTGCCGTCTTCACTCATCCAATCGGTGGTCCAGGGCGGCGCGATGCGCGTTTGCAACCGCACCCGCGGCAGGCCCCGCCGCTGCAGCGCATCGACCACGCTCTGTGCGATCACATGGGTGGCCGGACAGCCTGAATAGGTGGGCGTAATCGTGACCACGCATTCGCCACCTTCGGCATCGTCCAGCCACTGCACGTCGCGGACGATGCCCAGGTCAACGATCGAGATCACCGGGATCTCTGGGTCCTCGACCTCGCCCAGCCAGGACCAGATGCGCTCGAGCTGCGGGCTGTTCACCACTGCTGCCCCGGGTAGGCGCGCTGCAGGAACTGCATCTCGGCCAATAGATAGCCCATCTGTTCGGTGTGCCGGCCCTGCTTGCCACCTTGTTGCATCCAGGCCTGCGGCGACGGCATCGTCAGCGTGGCGGCATTCAGCGTGCGGCTCACCTGGGCCAGCCAGGCCTCGTGCAACGTGGCCGTGCTCTCGGCCACGCCCTGGGCCTGTAGCACTGCATCGACGTCATCGGTCTCGAACAGCTCGCCGGTGTACATCCACAGTTCATCCAGCGCGTCCTGCAAACGGCGGTGGCTTTCCGCCGTGCCGTCGCCCAGACGCATCACCAGGTCGTCACTGCGCCGCAGGTGGTAGGTAACTTCCTTGCGCGCCTTGTCGGCGATGGCGGCGATCTGGCTGTCGGCCGAGCGGGTCAGCGCGTCCAGCAGCAGCAGGTGCCAGCTGTCGAACAGGTACTGCCGCATCAGCGTGTCCGCGTAGCTGCCGTTGGGGCGCTCCACCAGCAGCACGTTGCGAAACTGGTGCGCGTCGCGCAGAAAGGCCAACTGGTCCTCGCTGCGACCCAGGCCCTCGAGCTCACCGGCATAGGCCAGCCACAGCCGCGCCTGGCCGATCAGGTCCAGCGCGGTGTTGGCCAGGGCCATGTCTTCCTCCAGCGCCGGTCCCTTGCCGACCCACTCGGTCAGGCGCTGGCTGAGCACCAAGGCGTTGTCGCCCAGGCGCAGCAGGTACTCGAATTTGTCGTCCAGCATCTCGGCACCTGTGCGTCAGAGGTTCTTCACTTCTTCCGGCATCGGGAAGAAGGTGGGGTGGCGGTAGACCTTGCTGTTCGATGGCTCGAACAGCGGCGCCTTGTCGCCGGGGCTGCTGGAGACGATCTCGGATGCGCGGACGACCCAGATACCAACACCTTCATTGCGGCGGGTATAGACGTCGCGGGCGTTGTTGATCGCCATCTCGGCATCGGGCGCATGCAGGCTGCCCACATGCTTGTGTGCCAGCCCGTGCTGGCTGCGGATGAAGACCTCCCACAGCGGCCATTCCTTGCTCATCACGTTCTCCTCAGGGGTTGTTTTCACGCGGCCTGGGCTGCGCGCGCTGCCTGCTTGTCGGCATGTGCCGTCAACGCGTCGCGGAACCAGGCGCCGTCCTCGTAGGCCTTCACGCGGGTGCGCAGCCGCTCGCGGTTGCAGGGGCCGTTGCCCCTGAGCACGTTGTGGAACTCGGCCCAGTCGATCTCGCCGAAGTCGTAGTGCCCGGTCTCCTTGTTCCAGCGCAGGTCTGGGTCGGGCACGCTCAAGCCCAGATGCTCTACCTGCGGCACGGTCTGATCGACCATCTTCTGGCGCAGCTCGTCGTTGCTGAAGAGCTTGATTCGCCACTGCACGCTCTGCGCGCTGTTGACGCTGTCGGCGTCGCTGGGCCCGAACATCATCAGCGCCGGCCACCACCAGCGATTCAGTGCGTCCTGCGCCATCTGCTTCTGCTCGGCGCTACCGCGGCACAGCGCCAGCATGATGTCGTAGCCCTGGCGGGCGTGGAACGACTCCTCCTTGCAGACGCGGATCATGGCCCGCGAGTACGGGCCGTACGAACAACGGCACAAGGGAATTTGGTTGATGATCGCTGAACCATCCACGAGCCAGCCGATGGCACCCATGTCTGCCCAGCTGAGCGTGGGATAGTTGAAGATGCTCGAATACTTGGCCTTGCCGCTGTGCAGCGCGTCCAACAGCTCGTCGCGCGACACGCCCAGCGTCTCCGCCGCGCTGTAGAGGTACAGGCCGTGGCCCGCTTCGTCCTGGATCTTGGCCAGCAGAATGGCCTTGCGCTGCAGAGTGGGAGCCCGGGTCACCCAGTTGCCCTCGGGCAACTGGCCGACTATCTCTGAGTGGGCGTGCTGCGAGATCTGGCGAATCAACGTCTTGCGGTAGCCCTCCGGCATCCAGTCTTTGGGTTCGATCTTGATGCCTGCGTCGATGCGCTCCTGGAATGATCGCTCCTGCGGCGACAGGTCTTCCAACTGGCGAACCCTCTGCACACCCGTCTCTACCATCTGTGCGTACACGCCTGATCTCCTGAAGCCGCACCTGGATCGATGCATGAGCAGATCGTACGAATCGCCGACCTGCCCGCGCAGGTGCGGTCTTCTGACAAGCTATTCGGGAAAGCACTGAGATAGCCGACTCTGTCGATGCCGGTTTGCGGATTTGCCGAATCGGGCTATCGGCCGACGCTCATCCTGTGGAGATTCATTGGTTCGTTGCCTGCACGTCGGTATGCCGCGCAGGCCAGGATTTCTACCAAACAGGGTGCACAGATGTCGTCCTTTGCCGAGTACGAGGAACACGATGCCATCGGGCTTGCACGCCTCATCCACACAAGACAGGTTTCGGCGTCAGAGGTTCTGGAGGCGGCCGTCGAGCGAATCGAGGCACGCAATCCGACCCTGAATGCCGTGGTCACGAAGACTTATGAACTCGCGCGCACTGCCTGCCTAGCGTCCGTTGATGGCCCGCTGGCGGGTGTGCCCTTTCTCCTCAAGGATCTGGGCGTGCAACTTCATGGCGTGCGCATCACCAACGGCAGCCGCTTCTGGAAGGATCAGATCTGCAGCAAGGACAGCACGCTGGTCAAGCGCTACAAGGCGGCCGGGCTGGTGAT
This sequence comes from Roseateles sp., assembly GCF_044373315.1. Taxonomy (GTDB): domain Bacteria; phylum Pseudomonadota; class Gammaproteobacteria; order Burkholderiales; family Burkholderiaceae_C; genus JACDQM01. Next base: position 12,125 of record NZ_JBILQK010000062.1, read on the forward strand.
CGTCGGCATCACGAGCACCGCTGAAAATGGGCTATCTGCCGAGACCGCACCCAGCTTGTTCGGCGCGGTGCGCAACCCCTGGAGCCTGGCTCACAGCGCGGGCGGGTCCAGCGGTGGCGCCGCCGCCGCAGTATCTGCAGGTCTGGTGCCTGCCGCGCACGCGAATGATGGGGGCGGGTCCATCCGCATTCCGTCGTCCTGCTGCGGCGTCTTCGGGCTGAAGAGTAGCCGTGGACGCAATCCCGTTGGTCCGGACATCGGCGAGAACTGGAACGGATTGTCGATACAGAACGTGATCAGCCGCAGCGTGCGCGACAGCGCCGCATTGCTCGATGCCAGTCACGGTCCAGAAGCCGGCGACCCCTACGCCGCGCCAGCCTTCAGGGGCAGCTATCTCGACGGTCTCGCTGCCCCGCTACGCCCGCTGCGCGTGGCGTTCCAGACGGTCACCCACTTCGGTCAGCTGATCGAGCCCGTCGTCGCTCAAGCCGTCCTCGAAGTGGCACGGCAGCTTCAGGCCCTGGGGCATCACGTCGAGGAAGCGCGTCCATCATTCGACGCCGAGGCACTGAAGCAGGACATGTTCACCGTCGTCGGGTGCAATGCCGCCAATGCGATCCGGATGCGCGAGGTGGCACTGGGACGGCCCGCGACGCCAGACGACATCGAGCGCATCACCTGGCACTGGATCGAGCGCTGCAAGTCCCGCAGCGGGCGTGACATGGCGCAGGCCATCGGAACTCTGCACGCCACGGCACGGGCCTTCGGACGCTTCTTCGAGCGCTACGACGTCCTGTTGACCCCGACCATGCCGCATCGGCCGCAACCCCTGCTGCACCTGGACATGCGCAGCGACGACCTGGACGGCTACTACGACAAGCTCTACCACAACAACACATTCACGACCGCCTGCAACTGCACGGGCATCCCCGCAGCCAGCCTGCCGCTGGCTTGGGCCGATGGCTTGCCGATCGGCATCCAGATCGCCGGGCCCCTGGGACAGGAGATGCGATTGCTGAGACTGGCCGCCCAACTCGAGGAAGCCCATCCCTGGGCCACCCGTCGCCCTCCAATGACCTGCCAGCAGCCCCCTCAATGAACAAGATCACCATCCAGGCGCACCCTCCACATGTAGAGCAGCTCTTCGAGCCGTACAGGTTTGTCCTTAGCGGAGACTTCCCTGGCTATCGCAACCACGTGTACCGCACCATCACCTATGCGATGCACTACCTGTGAGACTCGCCTGAACACGAACGACTGGTCGAGACCGCCAGCTCGCGCCGGAAGGGCTCGTGTGCCTGAACAAGGCGCTCCGCTCGACGCTCTGCGCCCGATGTCGCTGCACATCTGGCGGCATTGGCGTTGACACCTTGACCGAGTTCCACCACGGCACTCGCGCAGCTGCTGCGCAGCGACTTCGAGCGCTGGAAGTCCATCGTCAGGCGCATCGGCTTCACCGAGGAGAACGCAGGCCTGTTCTCAGCGCTGTGCTGCGGACAAGGCTGTTTCGACCAGTTTCACCCACAGGCTGGCCCCGGTCGACAACACCCGATCGTTGAAGTCGTAGCCGGGGTTGTGCAGCATGCAGTCACCCCACGTGCCCTCGCCGTTGCCCATGAAGAGGTAGCAGCCTGGCACGCGCTCGAGAAAGAAGGCGAAGTCGTCGCTGCCCGGAACCGGCTTCGGATCGGCTATCAACCCCGCTTCGCCGCACCAGGCGCGGACGACATCGCGGCACAGTGCCGCTTGGACGGGGTCGTTAATGACGACCGGGTAACGCCGCTGGTAGTCGACGTCAGCGGCGGCACCAAAAACCCCCGCCTGTGCCTTGGCCACGTCGGCGATGCGGCGCTCAAGGAAGTCACGCACTTGCGGTGTGTACGCCCGAACAGACAGGCGCAGCTCACCTTCTTCCGGGATGACATTGGGCGCCTCACCCGCCCGCATTGCCCCGACGGTGACCACGGCCATGTCCAACGGCGCCACGTTGCGGGACACGATCGTCTGCAGGGCCGTGACGATCGACGCGGTCGCAACCACCGTGTCCACGCCGCACTGGGGCATGGCGGCATGGCTGCCCTTGCCCCGCACCCGAATGATGCAAGTGTCTGCGCTGGCCATGGCCGGCCCGGCCACGATGGCGAATCGGCCCTCCGGCAGTCCCGGTACGTTGTGCATCGCAAACATCGCGTCGCAGGGGAAGAGATCGAAGAAGCCCTCCTCGATCATGCGCCGGGCGCCGCCACCGCCCTCCTCGGCCGGCTGGAAGACGACGTGCACCGTGCCGTCGAAAGCTCGCGTCGCCGCCAAGTGGCGAGCCGCGGCCAGGAGCATCGCTGTGTGCCCGTCGTGACCGCAGGCGTGCATCTTGCCGAAGACCGTGCTGGACCACGGCTTGCCGCTCGTTTCCTGCACTGGCAAGGCATCCATGTCGGTGCGCACGCCGATGCGCCGCCCGCCGTTGCCCGACGTGAGTGTGCCGACCACCCCCGTTCCCGCCAATCCACGATGAACGGTCCAGCCCCAGCGCTCCAGCCGATCGGCCACCAGCGAAGCAGTTTCGTGCTCCTCATAGGCCAGTTCCGGCCGCGCGTGAATAGTGCGACGGATCTCGATCATCTCGGGCTCTTGCGACCGCACCTCGTCGAGGGCTGGCGGCATAGATTCAGCTTCCGTCTGCATTGCGGGTACGCCTTCAGGGTTAAGGGTCAGTCAACGAGTCTGTGCCGCATCGCGTACTGCACCAACTCGGCATTGCTGGCCACACCCAGCTTCTCCAGGATGCGTGTGCGGTGCGTTGCCACCGTCTTGACACTCACCAGGATCTGAGAACCGATCTCGGTCAGGGGCAGGCCACGCACGATCTTGAGCATCACCTGCATCTCGCGCGGTGAGAGGTTCTCGTGAGGCAGTCGATCGGACGGCGGCCCTGGCGGCGTGGCGATGGCGAAGCCTGGCGTGACGTACACCCCCCCTGCGGACACATGCCGCACGGCCCGCAGGAGCTCCTCAGGGCTGACGTCTTTCGACAGGTAGGCATTGGCGCGCGCCTTGAGTGCGAGGCGCGCGTACTGGGACTCGACGTACATCGACAACATGATCACCGGCAGGCGCGGCAACTCGGTCCGGATGGCCTGGAGCGTCTCGATCCCGCTGCGCGACGCCATGTTGATGTCCAGCAGCACCGCCTCAAAGGGTTGTGAGCGCACCAGCGCCAGTGCGGTGGCTCCATCCGCCGCCTGCGCGGTGACGGCTATGTCGGGCTCGTCCGACAGCAGCCGCGCAATGCCCGCACGGAAGATGGTGTGATCGTCTACCACCAGGACCCGGATCATGCCGAGGGCCCTTGATGCTTTGCGCGCAAGGCCATGCACAGCGTGAGTTCGGTGCCGCCCTCAGGCCCATCGTGCACATCCAGTACCGCTCCGATGTCGCGTGCACGTTCGGTCATGCTGAACAGGCCCATCGCTCCGTGACGAGCCGGCTTGGCTCCGATGCCGCACCCATCATCCCTCAGGCGCAGCCAGAACGCCTGCGCATCGGCCCCGGCCTCCAATTCGACAGTTTTGGCGTGCGCATGGCGGGCGACATTGGTCAGCGCCTCCTGGACGATCCTGAACACCTGCGTCGCTACCGCCGATGCCAAGGGCAGCGGCTGATCGGGAAGAGTCACCCGAACATCAACGCCATAGCGCCTGGCGAACTGGGTCATCCACTGCCGAAGCGCCTCTCCGAGGCCCAGCAGGTCGAGGCTCGCCGGACGCAACTCTTCCGAGATGGCTCGTGCGGTGTCGATCGTCTCCTGCATCAGCAACACCAGATCCGTCGCGATGCCGTGCAACTCTTCCTGCCCCGGCACGGCGGTGCGGCGGAGGATGCGCGAGAGATCAAACTTGGCCGACGTCAGCATACCGCCCAGCACGTCATGCACCTCCCGAGCCATGCGCGCCCGTTCACCCTCACGCGCTGCGTTGATGTGCTGAGCGAGCTCCCGCAGACGCTCACGGGACTGGCGCAACTCCTCCTGCGCTCGTACACGCTCGGTCACGTCCAACGCTACGCCTGTCAGCGCAGCGCGCCCCTGACACTCGACACGCGATGCGTGCAACTCGAGATGGACGATCTGTCCGTCCTTTCGCACACCCTTGGTGAAGTAATGGATGTTGTCGACCTCGCCACCGATGCGGCGCTGGTAGTTTTGCATCACTTCGGGCACCGAATCCGGTGTCACGCAATCCGCCATGTGGCGACCAATGAACTCCTCGCGGGCATAGCCGAACATGGCTGCGAACGTGTCGTTGGCATACATGAACCGCTCGTCAAGGACAACGTAGACGCCGGCCAACGACTGCTCGACAATTCCGCGAAAGGGCACGTCCGCGAGTCGCAGAGCCCCCAACGCTGCCGCGGTGGACAGGTCAGACGTCGCACTCAGCGATTGCACCACTACCGTCTTCATCTCGCCGCTTCCATAATCGATCGACCGCAACACACGACGACTGCGGCAGGCATTAAGAGAGCACGCTGACCTTCATGAACGACGACGACATCCTGCGCATCCAGCGCGATCTGCGGCGACGCCTGTTCGAAGGCCCAGGCGCGATTCGCTGGCGTCCAGGCAGGGAGCTGGCCGCGCAGCTCTTGTTGTTTCTCGACGATCCACAGGCCTGCTGGCGCATCACCGCCGAGTGGCTGCGCGACACGCTGGACGCAGACCGGGTGGATGGCGGCTTCGGCGGTTTTGTCGGTGCCAATGGCCGGCCCCGCGACTACGTCGTCATGGCCGAGGCGCAGCGTGACAGTCTCCGGCTGCCCCCGGTGATCGGGCTTCGCTTCAGTGCTTCCAATCCCGGGCTGCGCGCGGTTTGGTGTAGCGGCGACGTGGCCCCCTTTGGGGACGTTTCGCAAGAGATCACTTTCACGGAAGACTTGCGAGTAGCGTTGCGCGAAATCGGGACGGCCGCCAAGCTCGCACTGCCAGTACGCGATGGCGCGCGACCGATCGGGTTGATCTGCGCCGACTGGCACCGAGAGGCTCCCCGCTGGAACGCAGACGCTTGTCTTGAGCTCGGCGGCTTCGCGCAGACTGCGCTCGGTCCGGTGCTCGCCACGGCGGCGCAACTTGCTGTCGATCGGATGGAGTCGCTCAGGACTACCCACAGCATTGCCGATGAGGACAGGGGCATGGCGGTCGGCGATGCTCAACGTGAGTTGCAGGACACGCGCGCGATGCCTGCAGGGCACTCGGTAGTGGCATTCGCTGATCTGACACCCGCCGAGTGGAAGGTGGCCCGCCTCGTCGCCATGGGCCTGAGCTACAAGGAGGTGGCACGCGAAGTGGACCGATCGCTGTCGACGGTCGATCACCAGTTGCGCAGCATCCGCGACAAGCTGGGCGTTCGTTCCACAAGGCGGCTCGTCCGTCTGCTCAATGATCACTTGAAGCAATCCCTCACCTGACCCCGGGTGACTTGGCCCGGTCTGCAGGCAGGCCGCAGCTTCAGTTCGCATCCAAGGTCAGCGGTCCGCTGTGGAGGAACAGGTCGGCGTGGGCCTGCGTGTATTCGGGCAATGGGCCCAGGCGGACGCCCTCCGCGTCGGCGCGGCTTTGACTGCCCAGATAGACATGGCAATCCATCGGGCAAGGCTCGTCGTCGTCTAGCGAGCGCACGGTGATGGTCACGCGCTCGTACCACCCCGCATGCCCCACTCGCTCGAGTTCGTCCATCGCCTGCAACATGTCGTGATCCACGCTGTAGAGCTGACCCACAACATGTTCACCCTCACCCGGCGCGTTCACGAGCCAGGGCAGGTACCTGGGACCGATCAGGTACAGGGGGAAGCGCTGCCGGGTCACGAAGTCGCCAGGCAGCCGCTCGCCGCGGTTGATGTGATGGTTGAAGAACCCTTGCTTCAGCGTGCCATACACGAAGAGGAGCTCGCGCATGTCGTGGTCTCCTGCGATCAACGTGGCCTATAGCGTCACTGCGGCGTCAGATTGATGCGCTTGGCCATGTTCCGATAACGTTCAATCTCGCTCGCATACAGCCGGTCCAGATCGGCTCGCTTCAGGGGGACGGCCACGGTGATGCCCGTCCCTTCAAGCCCTTTGCGAACGTCGGCGTTTTGCAGCACCGCGTTCAACGCCGTGTTGATGCGGTCGATGACTGCATCAGGCGTGGCCTTCGGCACCTGTACACCGATCCAGAGGTCGTAGTCGAACCCAGGGAACGTCGTGTGCGCGGAAATGGACGGCACCGCCGGGAACAGCGGGTGCGGCTTGGCCGCGGCGATGCCCAGCGCCCGGACCTTGCCCTCCTTGACCATGCCCGGAACCGGTCCGGCCAACGGGAAGAAAGCAGCGTCGATGGAGCCCCCGGCGATGTCGTTCATCAGCGGCGCGCCGCCCTTGTACGGCACATGCACAAACTTCACGCCCGCTTGCTGGGCGAACTTCTCAGCCATCAAGTGATACATGGACCCCACGCCGACATTGCCGAGCGTGAGCTCCTTGCCCTTGGCCAGCGCCACGAACTCGTCGAGGTTCTTGGCGGGCGAGCTTGGCGGGACGAGCAGCAGCACCGAGGTGTTGGCAATCAAGCCTGCCAGCCGAACGTCCTCCGGCTTGAACTTCACCGCTGACAGCGCCAGCGGCGCCAACACCAGCTCCATCGGTGTTGCCAGCACTTGCGTGTGCCCATCCGCCGGCGCCGACAAGACCCTCTGCACACCCAGCGCACCCGCCACCCCACCGATGTTCTCGACAAGCAGCTGCTGGCCCAGTTGCTTCTGGTATTCGGGCTGGATGAGTCTCGCGACAAAGTCCGACGCGCCCCCGGCCGGATACGGGACGACGACGTTCAGCATCTTGGAAGGAAAGGACTGCGCGAGCGCTGCGGTCGCCAACACGGCGCTGCCCAGCAATGCGAACGACGCGCGAACAATGACCTGACGGAACATCGGCGTGTCTCCTGGTAGGTTCGATACGCGAGGATTCTTTAGATCAGCCGCCCAGCCGGATAGCACGATTCGGCAAACTGCAGCGAAGGCAATTCACCGGGGCATGCAGGCGCAACGGAAGCGCCATACAGCCCTGGCCTGAGCAAACCGCTGGTGTGGGCGTGTGCTCGCAGCGCCTGATTTGCCGTTTCGGGCTATTCGCGCGGACGCGTGCTCGGCAACATCGCCGCCATGCGCACATCCGATAGCACCAAGAACACCTTGGCTCCGCAAATCGATGCGCTGGCCATGCGCCCGGCGCATGAACTGGCGGGTCTGTTAAGGCGCAGAGAGGTTGGCGCCGCCGAGTTGCTCGGGATGTACCTGGATCGAGTCGACCGTTTCAATCCGTGCCTCAATGCGGTGGTCGTGCGCATCGACGACGACGCCTTCGAGCGCGCGCGGGCCGCCGATGCGGCACTGGCACGGGGCGAGTGCTGGGGCCCGTTGCATGGCGTGCCGATCACAGTGAAGGAGTCCTTCGACCTGGCCGGCACGCCCACCACGTGGGGCTACGAGGCGCTCACCGGCAACGTAGCCACCGAGCATGCCGATGCGGTGAAGCGCCTGGTCGACGCTGGGGCCATCGTCTTCGGCAAGACCAACGTGCCTACCTCGCTGGCAGACTGGCAGACATTCAATCCTGTCTACGGCACGACCAATAACCCGTGGGACGTCCACCGGGCTCCGGGCGGATCGTCGGGTGGATCGGCCGCCGCCCTCGCAGCGGGCTTGTGCGCACTGGAGATCGGCAGCGACATCGGCGCCTCAATCCGCAACCCCGCGCACTATTGTGGCGTCTATGGCCACAAGCCCACGTGGGGCGTGGTCTCGATGCAGGGGCACCAGCCGCCAGGGGTGGAGTGCATGGACGCGGTCGACATCGGCGTGGTTGGCCCCATGGCGCGCAGCGCGCACGACCTGGCACTGGCGATGGACGTGCTGGCTAGCCCAGTGCGTGCCTTCGGCCCTCACGGCTGGCAACCGGCCGCCTGGCGCGATACCGGCACACCAGCGCGCCGGATGCGCGTGGCGATCCTGCTGGACGACTCTTGCGCGGAGGTCGATTCCAGCGTGCAGCAAGCACTGATTGACCTGATGACCTTCCTGCGTGCGCAAGGCGTGCAGGTCGCCGAAGGCTCGCGTCCAGTCGACAGCCGAGAGTGCTACGAAACCTACATAGGCCTGCTGCGTTCGGCAACCGGCGCGATGCTCGACGAGGCGGCCTATTCCCAGGCCGTCGAACGGGCCCAGCACTTTCCCTCCGGGGATCGGAGCTACGCCGCCTGGGTCGCGCGCGCCAGCACGATGTCTCACTACGGATGGGTGCACCACGACCAGGTGCGCCGGAAGTTGCGGCGTCAGTGGGCACGATTCTTCGCGCAGCATGACCTGCTGATCTGCCCCATCGCCACCACGCCGGCCTTCGAGCACAACCTGCAGGGTGAGCGTTGGGAACGGCTGCTGATGGTCAACGGCAAGTCGCAGCCGAGCACGGACCAGTTGTTCTGGGCCGGCTACCCAGGGGTCGTGGGCCTGCCGGCGACCGCCGTTCCGCTGGCCATGAGCCCCGCCGGCTTGCCGATCGGGGCGCAGATCGTTGGCCCGGCTTTCGGCGACCCGACGTGCCTGCGCTTCGCCCGTTGGCTGGAAGACGACTACCGCGCCTTCACGCCACCGCCCGACTTTGTCTGAAGCGGCAAGCTAGCCGTGCGATACCCATGCATCTACCCTCCGACCTGACGGACCTCGACGCAGATGAGCTCTCCCGGGCCATCCATGCGCGCCAGCTCTCGTGCCGCGAGGTCATGCAAGCCACGCTGCAACGTGTGCATCGGCTCAATCCAGCCAGCAACGCTATCGTCAACCTGGCTCCCGACGACGCGCTGCTGCGCCAAGCGGACCGGTGTGATGCCGAGCTGGCTGGCGGCAAGTCGCGCGGCTGGATGCACGGCATGCCGCAGGCCATCAAGGACACGGGGCAGGCCTCGGGGTTTGCCACCACCTACGGCTGCACGTTGCTCAAGGACGCCGTGGCCACACATGACAGCACGATGGTGACGCGAATGAAAGCCGCCGGCTGCATCGTCATCGGCAAGACAAACATGCCGGAGTTCGGGCTCGGCTCTCATACCTTCAACACCTTGTTCGGTGCTACGCCTAACGCCTGGGATCCTTCGGTCAGCGCAGGGGGCTCCAGTGGGGGGGCCGCTGTGGCGGTGGCGCAGCGCCTGCTACCGGTGGCCGACGGATCGGACTTCATGGGCTCGTTGCGCAACCCGGCGGCCTGGAACCACATCTTCGGCATGCGGCCCAGCCAGGGTCGGGTGCCGTTCTGGCCTGCTGCCGATGTGTGGGTCAACCAGCTTGGCACCGAGGGACCGATGGCGCGCACGGTGCGCGACCTCGGCACGCTCTTGTCCATCCAATGCGGCCAGGATCTCCGTTCACCCCTGTCGATCGCCACACCCCTGGGCACGCTCGATCTGCCGGCTGATACACAGCCCTTGCGCGGCTTGCGCATCGGCTGGCTCGGTGACCTGCAAGGCCACTTGGCCATGGAGGACGGACTGATCGCCACCTGTGAAGACGCGCTGCGGCGGTTCGCGTCCGAAGGTGCGGTCGTCGATACGCTTGCACCGCCCTTTGACGCACAGGCGGTCTGGCGGGCCTGGCTTATCTGGCGCCGTGCCATCGTCGCGCCGCGGGTGGCTGCGCTGCTCGGACGTCCGGGCGCCCGGAAGGCGATCAAGCCCGAGGCGCTGTGGGAGCACGATCAGGCACAGGGCACGACGCTGATGGACTTCATGCACGCCAGCGAGGTGCGCAGCAGCTTCTACCAGAGTCTGCTCGGCGCGTTCGAGCGGGTGGACGTCCTGGCCCTGCCGGTGACGCAGACCTGGCCGTTCCCACTCGAACAACGTTGGCCTGAGGTGATTGCAGGCCGCAGCATGGACACCTACCACCGGTGGATGGAGTGCTCGATCTATGCAACCTTCGCCGGGCTGCCGGCCATCAGTCTGCCGGCCGGGTTCCATCCAAACGGGCGCTGGCCGGCGGGGCTTCAGTTGATCGGTCGACCGCAGTGCGATGCGGCCCTGCTGCGGGTAGCCGCGGCCTATGAGATCACGGCGGCCGACCTGCTGCGCCTGAGGCCGGCTGCCACCCAGGGGATGCTCGCTTGAGCACCGAAGCGCACCTTTGGACGACACGCAACGACCGCCGCTGCCGTCCGCTCGAGTGCGCGTCACCCCAGGGTCCGGTTCGCCCGGTACGGATCAGCAAATGCCCTGCCACCGCGACGCCGACAGCACATCTCTGGACCTCGCCCGTCAGTAGGGCTTCAGGTCCTGCCTGGTGAACCCGACAGCAGGCGGCGCCGGCCGGGTCGAGTTGCTCTGCCTCGGAAGCAAGCAGGCCGCAGACTTTGAAGGGCCGGAGACGCGTCTTGTACGAACACTCGCCCGATCACTGGCGGTTGAATTGCATGACTGGCTCACCGTTTGCCTGCAGAGGCGCCTGAAAGAAGCGCCCGACTTGAGGCCAAGGATCTGGATCTGCTGACCTTGGAATGGCGAGGTCTCGAAACAAGGGAACCTGTCAGAAATTTTGTGTGTGAGGCATAGCATGTCGACAAGGAGCATGAATGCCACGCAAGACGAAGACGACCGCCACGGCGGACAAGGCGGCGCAGCCGCAATTCTCAGCCGAGTTGCTT
>NZ_JBILQK010000151.1:0-5572 GCF_044373315.1 Roseateles sp.
CCAATATCGATCAGACCGGCGCCGATGCCAACCAGTTCGCTGTTGGCTATGTGCACGACCTGTCGAAGCGCACTGCTCTGTACACCACCTACTCGCGCATTTCCAATGACGGCGCTTCGCGCTTGGCAGTTGCTGGCAGCCCCGCTGTTGCCGCTGGCAAGGACAGCTCCGGCTTCGAAGTTGGCGTTCGCCACAGCTTCTGATAGCCAGCAGGGCTCGGCTGATGCCGAGTCTTGCGGTGCAACGCAAAGCCGCCCTCGGGCGGCTTTTTCGTTTCCGCTGCCACCGAACTGGTGAGGATTGTCTCGACGGTGACAGGGTTAGCGCTTGTTGGGCATGAGCAACAAGTGCTGAGGTGGCGTTGGATTGGCGTGGAGAATAGCCACAGCTACCAACCAATACATAGGAGACAGCGATGAAAAAAGCAGTTCTGGTCTTGAGCGCTCTGGCCGCCACCACGACAGCAGCATGGGCCCAATCCAGCGTCAGCCTGTACGGCATCGTGGATGTGGGCGTGCGCCGCACGACCAATGAGCATTCTGCAGGTCAGCCCAGCGATTCCATCGTTCGTGTGGTGGGCGGTGGCATGTCGCAGAGCCGTCTGGGCGTGAATATCACCGAAGACATGGGTGGCGGTCTGCGTGCCCTGGCGAACATGGAGCATCGCCTGACTTCCGACAATGGAACGGTGGCTGCGGCTGATTTCTGGCGCCAGTCCTGGGTGGGTCTGCAGGGCGGCTTCGGTCGCGTGACGGTCGGCCGTCAGTACAACGTGCTGTTTGATTTGGTGACGAGCACCTATGCCTCGTTCCCTTACTCCCCCTATGCTGAAGAGTACAAGCCGGAGATCGGTTTTGCTCTGGGCGCGCGCGCCAGCAATATGGTGAAGTACATGGCTGAAATGGGCCCGATCCGCGGTGGCGTCCAGGTGTCGGCAGGCGAAGGCAGCGCAACCGGTGGCAAGACCATGGGCGGCTATGTGCGTTACGCAGCCAGCGGCTTGGCCATTGGCGCCGGCATGCAGAACTATGAGTTCGGCTCGGGCAAGAAGGTCAAGGCGACGACCTTCGGCGCGTCCTATCGCACAGGCCCCTGGTACCTGAATGCCGGTTATGCGGTCAACAAGGCCGACAACGGTCTGACGGCAACTGACATGGCTGTGTTGGGCAGCATGTGGACCGGAAGCGCCAATGGCGGCTTCGGCGGTGCTGCCTTCCTGGCGGCCAACAAGCGCACGATGTGGACCGTCGGTGCAGGCTACCAGCTGACGCCTCAGTTGAACTTGGGCGCACACTACTGGAAGGCTGATCAAACGGGCGTGACTGCGGCGGCCAAGGCTGATGCCAACTTCCTGGCCTTGATGGCTGACTATGCCTTCTCCAAGCGCACGGATGCCTACATCGGTTTCGACAATACCGGCCTGTCGGGCAATGTGAGCCTGAACGGAGCCAACGGTGCCGCCAACGGCGCGAAGAAGCGCAGCGGCACGATGGTCGGGCTGCGTCACCGCTTCTGATCGAGGCGCTTGCATGCAGATTGCGCCTGGTGCGTAGTTCTGCCCACAAGGGGGTCGCGCTGCGACCCCTTTTAATTTTTTGCGGTGGCTTGTGTGCAGCCGGTTCGGTGCGCAGTTCCTCATCTCCCGGCAATCGTTCTTCATGCGCCTTGACCGCTACCTCCCTCGCAAGCTGATCCATACATGGTTCTTGGTGGCTGTGCTCGCAGGGATGAGTGGATGTGCCATTCAAGCGCCACCGCCGTCTGCTTCTGCGGTCGAGCAGTTGCGGGAGTGGGCGCCGCGCGACCTACCAGGCAAGCGTCCCACCCGCTATGCCATCAGCACACAGGACGGTCAGTCTTGCCTGATGGCGCAGGCGGATCGGTCCGTGAGTCTGTGGCGGAGGCGCCTGCAGCTGGGCCCTGACGTCTTGGCACGAGTCGAGTTCGACTGGTGGATCGCTGCAGCGGAGCCGCTTGGAACGGTGACGGCCCCGGAAAGCGACGACTCGCCGGCGCGCCTGGTGCTCGCCTTCGATGGGGACGCCCAACGGCTGTCGATGCGCAACCGCATGAAGTCGGAGTTGGTGCAGACCCTGACAGGAGAGGCGCCGCCATTCGCCACGTTGATGTATGTCTGGGATGCGCAGGCTGAGTCTGAGACGGTCGTCGTCAGTGCGCATAGCGACCGCGTTCGAAAGATCGTTGTCGGCTCTGGAGCGAAAGGTTCTCGAGGTTGGCAGCGTTTTAAGCGCGATGTCCAGGCTGACTACAGGCGCGCGTTCGGCGAAGGGCCGGGTGATTTGATTGGCGCGGCATTCATGACAGATGCCGACAATACGCGCGGGAAGAACCAGGCTTGCTATGGGAGGCTGCTCTTCCTCGATGAGCAACGGCGCAGCCTGCCGGGTAGCCTGGACTTCTGAGAGGCTTTCTCTGTGTAGCGGCCCTAGGTGCTTTCCCGTTTGCCCTGGCCCTCAGAGTTCGCCATCATCACGCGCTCGTGACGATTGCCCCAAAAGGGTGACCGCCTGCCGTCAGATGCGCGGTGAAGCTCCGCCCCAAGCAGACTGGGTACCCCAGCGCTGCGCTCCAGATCATTGGAGGGGTGTGTGGCCTGATTCCTGCATGCGATGGGCATGGCGACCGACCTGGCCCCGGTTTGGGGCCAGACTGGAATGGCACCCCCAAGCTTCCCCAGAACATGCTAGTTTTCATTCTCAGACGTCTGGCCCAGGCCATCATCGTGATGCTGACGGTGGCCTTCATCGCCTTCATGCTGTTCCAGTATGTGGGTGACCCCGTCACCAATCTGTTGGGTCAGGACGCGACGCCAGAACAGCGTGAGCAATTGCGCCACGATCTGGGTCTGGACGACCCCTTCCCGGTGCAGTTCGCCACCTTTGTCGGCAACGCCGTTCAGGGTGAGTTCGGCTTGAGCCTGCGCCAGGGCCGAAAGGTCTCGACGCTGATCATCGAGCGCTTCCCGGCCACATTGGAACTCGCACTGGTTGCGGGTTTGATTGCGCTTTTCGTGGGCATTCCGCTCGGCGTGTATGCGGCCCTGCGGCGCGGCAAGTTCTCTTCCCAGTTGCTCATGACGCTGTCGCTGCTGGGCGTGTCCTTGCCGACCTTCCTGATCGGCATTTTGCTGATCCTCGTTTTCGCCGTGATGCTGAAGTGGCTGCCAAGCTTTGGCCGTGGCGACGTGGTTGCGCTGGGAACCTGGACGACTGGATTGCTGACGGCCGATGGTTTGAAGCATTTGCTCTTGCCCGCCATCACGCTTTCCGTCTTTCAGCTGACTCTGATCATGCGTCTGGTGCGTGCCGAGATGCTGGAGGTGCTGCGCACCGATTACATCAAGTTCGCTCGCGCCCGCGGGCTCTCGAATCGCGCGGTCTATTTCGGCCATGCGCTGAAGAACACCCTGGTGCCCGTGATCACCATCACTGGCCTGCAGCTCGGCTCGCTGATTGCTTTCGCCATCATCACGGAGACGGTGTTCCAGTGGCCGGGCATGGGCCTGCTGTTCATCCAGGCGGTGCAGTTCGCCGACATACCGGTGATGGCCGCCTATCTCTGCCTGATCTCCTTCATCTTCGTGACCATCAATCTGCTGGTCGACATGCTGTACTTCGCGGTTGATCCGCGTCTGCGTATCGAAGGCAAGGTCGGAGGTCACTGATGGCCTCGCCCGTGATTGCGCCCTCGTCGCGTGCGTATGGCGCCTATCAGCGGCTCGGTGCTGTGCAAGGCGAGCTCCAGGCGCTGCGTCGTGAGCTCCACACCATGCCGGAGCTCGGATTTGAAGAGCGGCGCACCTCGGCACGCGTTTGCGAAGCACTCAAGCTTTGCGGCGTTGACGAGATCCATACCGGCATTGCCCGCACCGGCGTCGTTGCGCTTATCCATGGCCGTAAGGGTCCGGGACGGCAGATCGGTTTGCGCGCCGACATGGATGCCTTGCCCTTGCAGGAAGAAAACGAGGTGCCCTGGCGTTCGGCCAGCCCGGGGCTGATGCATGCCTGCGGCCATGACGGCCACACCACGATGCTGATCGGTGCGGCGCGCTACCTGGCTCAGACGCGCCAGTTTGACGGCACGGCCGTGCTGATCTTCCAGCCCGGCGAGGAGGGCTACGCAGGGGCGCGGGAAATGATCCAGGAGGGTCTGTTCGAGCGCTTCCCCGTGGAGTCGGTCTACGCGATGCACAACTGGCCACAGATGCAGGCTGGCCGGATTGGCTTGAACTCGGGCGCAATGATGGCAGCCTCGGACAAGGTGGAGATCACCTTGCACGGCCGCGGTGGGCATGGTGCCCACCCGCATCTCTCGGTGGATCCTGTGCTGATGGCAGGCCATGTGATCACTGCCGTCCAGAGCCTGGTGGCGCGCAATGTCGCGCCCTTGGATCAGGCCGTGGTCAGTCTGTGTGCCTTGCGGGCGGGCGAGCTTGGTGCCTTCAGTGTGATTCCGAGCAGCGCCAAGCTGGTTGGCACAGTGCGCAGCTTCAAGCCTGCGGTACAGCAGTTGATCGAGGAGCGGCTGACGACGCTGGTCGAGTCCATCGCGCTGGGCCTGGGCGGCAGCGCGACGGTGCAGTACACCCGCAGTTATCCGGCCACCATCAACACGCCGCAAGAGGCCGCGTTTGCTGCCATGGTGGCGCGCGATCTGGTCGGGGCTGAACGGGTGGACAGCGAGCTGCCACCCAGCATGGGATCGGAAGATTTCTCTTTCATGCTGCAGGCCAAGCCCGGTGCCTATTTGCGTATCGGCCAGGCGAGTGATGCAGGCTCTGGCTGCGGCCTGCACAACCCGCGTTATGACTTCAACGACGAGATCCTGCCACTTGGCGCGGCGCTGTTTGCCTCGCTGATCGAGCATGGCCTGCCCATGGCGCCAAGCGCCTGAGCCCAATCCAGAGTTTTTCCCGGAGCATTGATGAGTTCCCTCAATCCAGTCCCCCAAGCCCCGACCGGTGTGGCGCCAGCCCCCGCGCCTGGTGCCTTCAAGCGCTTCTTTGCCGGCGATGTCTGGCATTCCTTCAAGCGCTCACCCACGGCCATCGTTGCCGCCGTGATCGCTTTCATCTGTGTGTTCTGCGCGCTGTTCGCGGATGTGGTGGCGCCACACAACCCCTTCGATCTGGCGTCGCTGGAGTTGATGGATTCGCGCCTGCCGCCGGCTTGGCTGGAGGGGGGCTCGACCAAGTTCCTGCTGGGTACCGATGACCAGGGGCGGGACATCCTCTCGGCCCTGATGTATGGCGCGCGCATCTCGCTGTTCGTGGGCCTGGCCTCGGTGATGCTGTCGATGCTGATCGGCGTCGGCCTGGGTCTGCTGGCTGGTTTTGTGGGCGGCAAGGTGGACGCCTTCATCATGCGCGTTTGCGATGTGATGCTGTCCTTTCCGTCCATCCTGATTGCCTTGCTGATCGACGGCGTGGGGCGCGCGATGTTTCCCAACGCGCATGACTCGCTGGCCTTCATGGTGCTGATCCTGGCCATTGCGATGTCGGGCTGGGTTCAGTACGCCCGCACGGTGCGTGGTTCGACCATGGTGGAGCGCA
>NZ_JBILQK010000152.1:0-5513 GCF_044373315.1 Roseateles sp.
ACGACGATCATCAGTTCGATCAGGGTGAAACCTTGTTGTGCGCGCTTCTTGATGCTCATGTCAGTACTCCGGAAGAGGGGTTGGGGGTGAGGACATCCCCCCTGAATGCAGGGGTCGTGCCAGCCCCGTTTATCGGCGCGTTCGTGACGAACTTCACCAAAAGTCGTCAGCGGCCTCTCTAGGACTGACATTTTTCGTCAGTCGGTCGACCGAGATCTGACAGCGCTGACAGTTCTTGTCAGTCCGACGGGCTGACAAGTTCGCCAGCCGCTAGGTTTCGCGGTGCGCTAGCAAGCCAGGGCTCGCACCACGACCTGCTCGATGCCCTCGGGCAGACGCAAATGCGCCGGCCAGCGGATGGCTTGGCAGCGCTTGTTCATGAAAACGGTGTGGGTGCTCATGCCTGCCTCCCGTGGGACATGGCATGAGTATGTGCAGCCCGCTCTAGAGCGCCATCACCTGCCCGGCAGCCAAGGCATGGACGCGGTGCGGCAGACCCAGGGCAGCGATCTCGGCCATCACGGCCGTCTCTTCGCCCGGCTTGATGTGGGTGATGTGGACATCCAGCCCCCGCTGGGCGGGGCTCAGCTGTGCCAGTTCGCGGGCCAGGCTGGCCGGACACAGGTGGCGGCTGATGCTGGCCAGTTGCTGTTCATCGTTGCCGAAAGCGGTTTCGATGACGAGGTGCGTGAGCTTGATCTCGGCCAGGCGGTGCCATAGCGCTGGATTGGGGCCGGTGTCGCCGGTGAAGACCCAATGGCCCCTGTCCGTGCCGCCGTCAACCGCAAAGCCCACGGCCGGAACGGTGTGCACGGCGCTCAGCACCTCGATCAGGCGGCCACCCAGATTCAGGCGTTCGCCGATGGCGAAGGGCTGCAGCTTGATGACGGGCTGGTCGGCGCTGGGCAGGCGGGTGAAGTCTGGCCAGATCACCCCATTGAAGAGGTGGGTGCGCAGGGCGGCCAGGGTTTCCGGCAGGGCATGGATCTGGATGGGCGGGCGCTGTGCCTTCTCGCGCATGCGCAGCACTGAATCGGCCAGCAGCGGAATCGCCAGCACATGGTCCAGATGGGCGTGGCTGACCAGAATGTGGTCGATCCGCGCCAACTCGTCCAGGCTGAGGTCGCCCACGCCGGTGCCTGCATCGATCAGGATGTCGTGATCGAGCAGGAAAGCCGTGGTCTTGTAACCGGCGGCGATGGCGCCGGAGCAGCCCAGAACGCGTATGTTCATGTGGTCGAGGTCTCAGGAACCGTGAGTCCTGGGGGCACCGCCGCAGCGGCATGAGGTGGTGCCTCAATTTACGCGTCTGGCCGGCTGGCGCAAGCGGCCAAATTCTCGAAACAGATGAAATCGCTGCGCTGACGCGGTGCTCAGTCGGCAGCGGCGTGAATTAGTTGCTGCGCGAGGGCGGACAGGCCGCCGGCAATCACTCAGGCGCCGGCCTGGATGAATTGCATCTGCGTGCCGGCGAGCTCGATGACGTCACCGCTGCGCAGTGCCACCGACTCGGCGGTCAACGGAGCACCATTGACGGTGGGCCGCGCAGCGCCTTCGACGTGCGCAAAGACATAGCCGCTGGGCCGTTTGGTGATCGACGCCACCTGCACCCCAGGCTTGCCCACCGTGGTCACAACCTTGGTCAGGCTGACTTCGCGCCCGGCCGCAGCCCCCGTCAGGACCTTGATGGTGGCCGGCGTTGCAGCACTTGCGGCTCCAGGCAAGGCGCCAAACGAAGACGGCATGCCAAAACCTGAGGGCGTAGCGCCGGACTTGAGAATCATGGTCTTCTCGTAGTCGCCACCGTCTTCCAGCAGGTACTTGATCTTGTACTTGCCCACTTCGACCACATCGTTGTTGCTCAACAGCTGCTTCTTGATGGCCTTGCCGTTGATGTAGGTGCCGTTGGTCGAGTTGAGGTCTTCGATGAACACGTCGGCGCCCACCATCTGCAGCACGGCGTGCTCGCCGCTGACTGCCAGGTTGTCGATCACGATGTCGTTGTAGGGGCGCCGACCGAGCGTGGTCTTGTCCTTGGTGATCTGGACGTCCTTGATCACCACCCCGTCGAGCGAAACCACCAGCTTGCCCATGCTTGACCTCAAGTCCTGTTGTCCGTCTTGTGTGCAGTTGCCGTGATGCGCGCGCTCACCTGTGGAGTGTTGGCGCGCCCATCCCTCAATCAATCACTGCTGCTGCGACTTGCGGCCGAACGGCCACCAAGCGCGGCCGCTTGACCGTGCGCGGCCTTCGGCTCGCGCCAGCACGATCGCAATATTATCCTTGCCACCCATGTCATTTGCCGCATCGATCAGCGCCTGAGCGGCCTCAGAGAGCGAAGGGTGGCTCAGGAGCAACTGAGCCAGCGCATCGTCATCCAGCATGTCCGAGAGCCCATCCGAGCACAAGAGGTAGACGTCGCCAGGCTGAACCTCGTGTTGATGGAGTTCAAGCATCACGGTGTCTTCGACGCCGACAGCCCGCGTCACCAGGTTGCGGTTGCTGGAAAAGACAGCCTCTTCAGGCGTCAGCAGCCCCGCATCGAGCTGCTCCTGCAACAAGGAGTGGTCGCGCGTGACCTGAGCCAACTGGCCGTTGCGCAGCCGGTAGGCGCGTGAGTCGCCGACATGGCCCAGCATCAGCATGTCTTCGCGGAAGACCGCCAGCACCAAGGTGGTGCCCATCCCGGCGTAGCGGGGGTTGGTGTTGGCGGCATTGAAGATGGCCCGGTTGGCGTTGTCCACGCAGATGTCCATCGCGCGCCGCACATCTGTGCTTTCAGCGCCTGAACCCGCCTCCTTCAACCAGCGTCCGAGCTCGGACTTGATGAAGCTGGTCAGCATATTGCTGGCAACTTCGCCAGCGTTGTAGCCGCCCATGCCATCGGCCAGGACGGCCAGCCCCACGGACTCGTCCACCGCCACCGAGTCTTCGTTGTTGTCGCGCGCGCGACCCACGTCGGTGGCACTGAAAATCTCCAGGGTCATGTTTTTGTGCATGAGCTGTCAGCTGGGGGAGCGTGGATTTTGCCCCGGTTCATCCGGACTCAAGCGCAGTGTTTGCGCGAACGGGTCCACGCTTGGGGCCGCTTTGTCAGGGGCGGCGGGGTCATGAGGCCCCATTTGGGCCAGGACAGCCTCAAGATCCTGAGCCATCTGCTCGCCGCTGGCGTAGCGAAGCTCGGGGCGTTTCTCCAGCGCCAGGGCCAGCAGCAGGGCCAGTGGCTCCGGCAACTCGGGCCGGTAATGGCGGACATCAGGCGCGGGCTGATTGGCGATCTGGTGCATCAGCTTGGCCATGGAGTCCGATTGATGCGGCAGATGGCCAGTCAGCAATTGGTACAGCATCGCGCCCAAAGAATACAGGTCACTGCGGCCATCCACCTTCAGCCCGGCGAGCTGCTCAGGCGACATGAAGGATGGCGTGCCCAGCACCAGGCCGGTCCGGGTGCGGCTACCGTCGGCGATGCGGGCGATGCCGAAGTCCATGATCTTGAGCGTGCCGGCGGAGCGATCCAGCATCACGTTGGAGGGCTTGATGTCCCGATGCACGACGCCCTGGCTGTGTGCATAGGCCAGCGCGCGGGCCAGCCGAATGGCCAGCGATAGCACCTCGCTGACGGGAAGCAGGTGACCCAGCCGCGTGTAGTGGCTGAGGTCTTGCCCGTGCACGTACTCCATCGCGATCCAGGCATCGTCGCCCGCTTCGCCGGCATCGATGACCTCAAGGATGTCGGGGTGCTGCAGATGGCGGGCCGCACGGGCTTCGCGCATGAAGCGCTGGCGCACGTCGATCAGATCTTCGGCAGAGAACTCGCGCTGAAGTGCCAGCCGCTTGATGGCCAGCTGCCGGCCGCCGATGCGTTCGCGCGCCAGATGCACCGTGGCCATGGCCCCGCGGCCGATTTCAGCGCCGATCTCGAAATGATCCAGCGCCGCGTCCCGGCTGGGCTGAAAGACGTCGGGCTGGGTACTGGCTGCCGTTTCGGTTTCAGGCGCTTGCCGGTCCGCAGCCGTGCGACCCAGCAAGCGACTCCAAAAACCGCTGCCAGCCATCGCGTCAGGCCGCCGGCGCAGGCTTGCGTGCCGCGACCAGCTTGCCCAGGGCCAGCACCAGCAGTGCCCCGCCAACGCCGCAGGCGTAGTACAGAGCCGGCAGTACCACGGTGCTGCCCGGCTTGTCGCCGGCTTCGGACGGCACCCAGCTTGCGAGCGCCGGATCGCCGACCATCATCGTGCCGGCAATCCAGCCCAGCAGCATCGCGCCGAAGGTGATGACGACAGGGAAGCGATCCATCAGTTTGATCACCAGCTGGCTGCCCCAGACGATGATGGGAATCGAGACCAGCAGGCCGAAGATCACCAGCGGCATCTGATGGTCGCCGCCCGCGCCCTCGGCGGCGCCGGCGATGGCGATCACGTTGTCCAGGCTCATCACGAAGTCGGCCACGATGACGGTCTTGACGGCCGCCCAGAGCTTGTCGCTGGCCTGGATGTTGCCGTGCTCGTCCTCATCTTCCGGCACCAGCAGCTTCATGCCGATCCACAGCAGCAGCAGGCCGCCGACCAGCTTCAGGAAGGGCAGCTTCAGCAGCGTTAGGGCAAAGAAGATCAGGACGACCCGCAGCACGATGGCGCCCGCGGTGCCCCAAATGATGCCTTTGGTGCGTTGCGCATCCGGCAGCTTGCGGCAAGCCAGGGCGATCACGACAGCGTTGTCGCCACCCAGCAGGATGTCGATCATGATGATCTGGCCGACGGCAAGCCAGAACTCGGGGCTGGAGAGCATGTCCATGGGGGGAGGGCTTTTTTGGGTTGGTCTGATGCGGCCCTGGGCAGACCGACTATAGCGAGGCGCGCAACAGAGAGCCGGAAATGGCAAAAGGGGCCTCGCCGGCCCCTTTCAGTCCGTGCACGCGGGCTGCAGTCGCATTGTGCGACGTAGCAGCCCCGTGTCCGGGTGCGTGAAATTACGCATTTGTTCGACCGGGCGGCAGGATCGCGCCCGGCGTCAAGCTCCGCTCAGAGCAGGCCCTTGAGCAGCTTGGCCATTTCGGACGGGTTGCGCGTCACGGTGAAGCCGCACTCTTCCATGATGGCCAGCTTGGCATCGGCCGTGTCGGCACCGCCAGCGATCAGCGCGCCGGCGTGGCCCATGCGCTTGCCAGCCGGTGCGGTGACGCCAGCGATGAAGCCCACAACCGGCTTCTTCATATTGGCCTTGCACCAGCGCGCAGCTTCCGCTTCGTCCGGGCCGCCGATCTCGCCGATCATGATCACCGCGTCGGTGTCCGGATCGTCGTTGAAGGCTTGCATCACGTCGATGTGCTTCAGGCCGTTGATCGGGTCGCCACCGATACCGACGGCGCTGGATTGGCCCAGGCCGATTTCGGTCAGCTGTGCGACGGCTTCATAGGTCAGCGTGCCCGAACGGGACACGACGCCGATGCGGCCCTTGCGGTGGATGTGGCCGGGCATGATGCCGATCTTGATCTCTTCGGGCGTGATCAGGCC
>NZ_JBILQK010000063.1:0-22449 GCF_044373315.1 Roseateles sp.
CGGACTCGCTCATGCGGTTCCTGCAGGACCTGTAGACCAAAAACTATGCGCAGACTTCGACTGCCATGATCCTCGGCCGGTATAGGCGCTGACGCCGATGCCGGCCGACCAGATGAACATAGTTGCGGCCTGCGCATAGGCAGCGGGAGCGGCCGCTCGACATTGGGCAGCCAAGACGGGACCTAGCCGCGAGATGGGATGCCGGTCAGCAGTCATTGGCGGAAGCCGGCGATCGACCCGGAGCAGACTTTCGCGACGCCAATGGGATGCACCGTAAGCGGTCACCGGTGAATGCGTTCAGAACGCAGCAGCTTCAAGGCAAACGTCGCGCGTTGCCTGCTTCAGGACAAAAGTGCCTCCGGAGCGTTGCGCTACCCGCGTCAGGCCAACGTTCCAGGCGGCTTCATCGGCAGGTCCTGGAAGTCGCCGAGCCTAGCAACCACCAGTTCGATAAAGGCAGACACGGCCGGGGGCAGATGCCGGCGGCTGGCGTACACCAGGTGCACGCCATGGCCCTTGCGTTGGAACTGCGGCAGAACCGGCACCAGCAGACCGGCTCGCAGTTCCCGCCGCGTCATCGTCGACGGCAGCAACGCTATGCCCAGCCCCGCCAGCGCGGCCTTGCGCAGCACCTGCACGGTGTTGCCGCTGAGCCGGCCCGCCACCTGCACCTCGACCTCAGTGCCGTCGTGCGTTGACAGCCGCCAGGTCGCACGTCCGCTGGGGTGTGCGAAGACTAGGCAGTCGTGGGTGGCAAGCTCCTCCAGGTTGGACGGCGCGCCATGCGCCGCTATGTAGGCCGGGCTGGCCACCAGACCATCGAGCCCGGCGTCTAGCGCCCGGCGCGCAACGAGGCCTGAATCTTCCAGCACGCCGCCACGGATGGCGACATCAATGCGGTCGGCGATCAGGTCAGCACGCGCATCGCTGAGCACGAGGTCCACGCGAACCTGTGGGTACTCGGTCAGGAAGGCGACGAGCCACTCCATCGGGAAAAAGTCGAAGAAGTCGGCCGGTGCCGCCACTCGCACCAGCCCGCTGGGCTCTTCGTTGCCGGACATCACGGCCTGGCTCGCGTCGACCAAGCCTTCCACCGCGTCGGCGCAGCGGTCATGGAAGTCCTGCCCGGCACTGGTTAGCGACAGCTTGCGCGTGGACCGCTGCATCAACCGAGTGCCCAGCTGCGCTTCGAGTTGCTGCACCCGGCGACTCAAGGTATTGGGCGGGATGCCCAGCCGCCGGGCGGCCTCGGCAAAGCTGCCGTACCGAACCACATGCACGAACACGGCGACATCGTTGAGATCGAGCATGGCGCGATTGATTTCAAAGTTGGACGAGTGCAATCCGATTGTGCCGTCTAGTCACGCAAAGCTGGCGTTCTTAAGCTTCCGCCATCGAATCAACACAGCCAGCAGATGTCCTCCACACCCACCACCGAAGTCCCTGCCGCGCTGGCGAATACCAGCCGCGCGGTGGTGCACCGCACCCGGGGCAGCACGCACGGACCCGTCACCCGACTGATGAGCCCTGGCGACTTGGGCCAGAGCCTCAAGCCCTTCATCTTCCTGGACCTGGTGAACTTCAATGCACAGCATGGCCAGACGCGCTTCGGCATGCACCCGCACTCCGGCATCGCGACGCTGACCTTCATGGCCCAGGGCGATGTGCGCTATGCCGACAGCACCGGCCAAGCCGGTGTGCTGCCCGAAGGTGGCGTGGAATGGATGCAGGCCGGCGGCGGCGTGTGGCACACCGGCGAACCGGTCGGCGACCAGCCTGGCCAGGGCTTCCAGCTGTGGGTGGCGCTGCCCGCCGCACTGGAAAGCGCACCGGCGTTCAGCCGGTATTTGGCGCCGTCCGACGTGCCGCAGGTAGGCCCGGCGCGCGTGCTGCTGGGTCAGTACGGCGCCGCGCACAGCGCTGTCGAGGCACCGTCTGCGATGACCTATCTCGCAGTGACGCTGGCGCAGGGTGAGCGCTGGCGCTACACGCCGCCTGCAGGCCACACCGTGGCCTGGGTGGCGGTGGGCAGCGGGCGCCTGCTGGCCGGCGAATCCATCGCGACCGGCGAGCTCGTCAGCTTCGCCCCGTCAGAAACTGCCATCGACTTCATCGCAGACACCGACACGCGCTTCGTGCTGGGCTCTGCCGTACCGCACCCGCATCCGCTGGTGATGGGCACGTACTCCGTGCACACCAGCGCCGACGCACTAGCCCGTGGCGAAGCCGAGATCCGCCGTATCAGGCAGAGCCTGCCTGCAGCGGGCCAGTTCAGCTGACTGACGAATCGCAGGCGGGCAGCAGGCGCCTGCACAGATCAACCTTTGAACGCTTTCCTCGTCCTCAAACCAACCCAACGAAAGACCACATCATGACCATCGGCATCATCGGTTCCGGCGCACTCGGCAGCAACGTGGCCCGGGCGCTCGCTAACAAGGGCATTGCAGCCACCATTTCCACCCGTCGCGGGCCTGAGTCGCTGGCTCCGCTGGTGGCTGAACTGGGCGGCTCCATCAAGGCAGGCACCGTGACCGAAGCGGCTTCGGCCGATATCGTGCTCATCGCCGTGCGCTGGACCGACCTGGGCACCGCACTGAAGGGCCTGCCGGCCTGGAACAACCGCATCGTCATCGACGGCACCAACCCCGTTGAGTTCCTGGACCCCAACTCTCCCGACGCGAAGGACCCGAGCAACCCGCTGGCCGCATACGGCATCAAGGCCATCGATCTGGGTGGCCGTTCGTCGAGCGAGGTGGTGCGCGAAATGCTGCCCGGCGCCCGCGTCGTCAAGGCGCTCAATCACCTGGATGTGAACGTGCTGGCGCAGCCCGAGGTGTCCGGCGGCCAGCGCGTGCAGTTTTACGCCGGCGACGACGCCGACGCCAAGCAGGCCGTTCGCCAGGTGCTTGAAGCCATCGGCTACTTCCCGGTGGACCTCGGCTCGCTGTCCACGGGCGGCCACCTGTCGCAACTGCCTTTTGGCAGCCTGTCTGCCACCAACTTCATCAAGATCTGAGAACCCGCCCATGAAGATCGATCAGCACACCGCCATCGCGAGCCGTACGGTCCGACGGCGCCTGATGGCCGCAGCATCGCTCGCGGTCGCAGCCTTCGCCGTGCCCGCACAAGCCCAGGACGCGGGCAAAGGCATGACTGCCGTGCAGCTGCTCAAGCGCAGCTTGGACACCTTTCTCGCCAAGGACATGAAGGGCTGGGCCGACCTGTGCGATGAGAACGTCGTCGCCGAGTTCCCGTTCTCTCCGGACCCCGCGACCCGGAAGCTGGTCGGACGGGCGGCCATCTATGCGTACATCAAGGACTATCCGAAGGCCATCGACATCAAGGCCATTCCGACGCTGAAGATCCACGCCACCGACGACCCCAACGTGGCCATCGCCGAATGGAGTGTGTCCGGCCGCGTGATCAGCAACGGCAACCCCTACGAGTTGAGCTACGCGACGGTGGTGACCTTCCGCAACGGCCTGATGGTCAACTATCGCGAGTACTGGAATCCGCAGGCCTTCATGGCGGCCATGGCTGGCGCCAGGTTCTGAGGTCTCCGAACGCCGACCCCGCAGCGTGCACGCATGAACCTGGCCGCCGCCGCCGTCATTGCGTGCACGCTCGCGCTGCTGAGCGCCTGCAGCAGCGTCCGGCCCGACTACAACGCCCCGCTGCAAGCCGCTGCGCCGCGGCCCGGCTACCGCATGCGGGCGCTGCCCGCCACGCCTGAGAACGGCAACGCACTCTTCGTCGCGACCTCGTTCTCGGGCGGCGGTGCGCGAGCCGCAGCGCTGGCCTACGGCGTGTTGCAGGCGATGCGAGAGACCACGGTCGAGCTCGACGGCCGGCGCCGCAGCCTGTTCGATGAGTTGGATATCGTCAGCGCGGTTTCCGGCGGCAGCCTGGCCGCGGGCTACCTCGCGATGAAGGGCGACGCGATGTTCCCGGCGTTCTTCGACCAGGTCCTGATGCGCGACCTCCATTCGGCATTCATCGACGAGTTGCTCGCGCCCCGTCAGTGGGGCTGGATGTTCTCGCCGCGCTTCGGTCGGGGCGACGTACTCGCCGAGTTCCTGGACCGCGAGGTCTTCGAAGGCATGCGCTATGCCGATGTCCTGCGCCGTGGAAGCCGGCCCCTCGTGGTGATCGGCGCTACGGACATGTCACAGGGCTCGCGCTTCGAGTTCCTGCAGGACCCGTTCGACTTGCTGTGTTCCGACCTGGGCAGCCTGAAGCTGGCCACCGCCGTAGCTGCGTCGGCGGCCGTGCCGATCGCGCTGTCGCCGATCACGTTGCGCAACCACGCCGCCCCTTGTCCGCACGCGGGCAACATCGACTTCTACGGCCTGCTCGGCAACCGCCAACGTGCGCAGCTGACGCGCCAGACGATCAGCTACCTGGATAAGCAACAGCGCCCCTACATCCACCTGCTGGATGGCGGCCTGTCCGACAACCTCGCCACGCGCGGTCCGTTGGAATCGGTGGCCCTGCTCGGCAGCCTGCGTGCAGTGGCCGAGAACGGTGGTCTGGAGGGCATGCGGTCGTTCGTGTTCATCGTTGTCAACGCTGAAAGCCAGGCGGGCAACGATGCCGATCTTTCAGAGGACGTGCCCTCGATCTTCCGCGTCGCGCGGGCTGTGGCCGATATCCCGCTGGGCCGCTATTCCAGCGACTCGCAGGAGCAACTGCGCGAGGCACTCGCGCGCTGGTCGCAGGAGCCGCCCGGCGCCGGCGGTAGGCCGCTGCGCACCTACTACATCGAGGTCAGCCTGCAGGACCCGGGCCTCGAGCCCGAACTGCAAGACCTTGGCCGGCTGCCCACGGCGCTCAGCCTGCCGCCAGCCGACGTACGACGCTTGGTCGAGGCCGGTCGCCGCATCTTTCATCGATCACCGGAGCTGGCCGGTTTGCTGGAAGACTTGAAGCTGGTCAAGTGAAGTCGCCGAAACGCCTGCTCATCAGCCATACGTCCGGTGCCAGGCAGCAGCAGCTGCGGCTGAGCTTGCGCAAAACGGTCTTTCGTAAATGACAGGTAGTGGCCGGGTGCGGATGCCCGCACGGCCAACGTCATCGCCCGAGAGCAGTCGCTCAAAGGTTGCGTCCTGATCGGCCGCTTCAGAGCGAGAAATTCCGAAAGCTGCCGGGCTCAACCCGGCCAGTTCCTGACATATGGTCGCGCAGACCCTGCGGCAGCTTCGTGCCCTTAGCGGGCATCCGCAGTGCCGCCCTTTAAGTCGACGATGCAGCTTTACCAGACATCCATGAATGCCGGCTTACGGTAGGTCGCCAGCCATAAGGGGTCCGAGGGTCAAGCTCTAAAACTGAAGTGACAGCGGGCAGTTCGGGCACCTCGCCAACGAGCTGCCCGTCTTCCATCAATGATCAAAATGCAATCTCAACACCGCCTGCCCTGCGCCAAGGCTCGCGCTGCTGAGTTTGTCGGCCAGGTGGCGCATCAGCACACCTGATACCCGGGCCATGGCGGCATCGAGTTGGCCTTCGATGTATACATCGTCATCATCGCTGTTCATCAGCGCATCCAGATCCACCGGCACCGCCGCGGCGCTGCCTGCGTTGGCTGAGGCATCGCCAGCCGCAGCGCTGACCCGCAGCGGCTGGCCCTCGTGCAGCAGCTCTAGGTCGAAGTTGAATTCATCAAAGCTGCCGCGTATCACCAGCAGCCGGCCGCCGCCGGCCGCCTGGATCGCTTCGCTGGCTTCTAGTGCGGCCAGGGCGGCGCGGCGGACGATGTCCATGCGGGCGCCCCAGGCGCCACCTTGGCGCTCAACAAAGGCGGTGAGCTGGTGGCTGATGGGCCCGAGGCGGGGGTCCAGCTCGCAGCTGGCGCGCAAGCGGGTGCCCAGGCGGAACAGCAGGTTCAGGCCCATCACGCACACGCCGGTGACCACAAAGCCGTCGCCGGCCAGCATGGCCACACCTTCGGGCAGGCCTTGGCTCAGGCCCGGCATCAGCATGGTGGCCAGGCCGGCGCAGAGCGACAGGCCCACCATGAAGATGCCGCGGCTGTCCAGCGCGCGGGTGGCGATCATCTCGATGCCGGAGACGATCAAGTACGCGGCGGCGTAGAGCGAGATGGCGCCCAGCACGGCTTGCGGAATGAGTGTGAGCGCCATGGTCAGCAGCGGGCTCAGGGCCACCAGCAACAGCAGGGCGGCACAGGCCAGGCCGATATAGCGGCTGCTGGAGCCGGTGGCATGCACCAGGGCGATATTAGCCGAGCTGGGCGCGGTGGGGAAGCTGCCGAACAGGCCGCTCAAAAAGTCACTCGCCCCGTTGGCGCGGATGCCGCGGCCCACCATTTGCATGTCGGCGCGGCGCCAGTCGGCGTTGTCGGTCTTGTCCATCACGATCAGGCAGCCGATGTTGTCCAGCTGGTTGAGCGTGGCGATCAGCACGATGGCAAAAATGATTTCGGGGCCGAGGTTGAAGCTGGGCGCAATCGGCTGCGGCAGGGCCAGCCAGGGCGCGCTGTGCAGCCACTCCAGGCCCAGCAGCCGGTCGCTGAGTGCGGCGATCAGCAGGCCCATCAACAAGCCGGCCAGCACGCCCAGCAGCTTGAAGCGCCGCCCGCCCCAGACCGAGAGCACGACGATGCTGGCCAGGGTGGCGCCCGAGATGAGGGCGCTGATGCCGTCGATCTGCAGGGTTTGCAGGCCGGTGGCTGCGCCCGCTGATGCTTCATGGATGCCCAAGGCATTGCGCATGGCTGGCTCCACCAGCCCTAAGCCACCCATGCACACCACCGTGCCCACCACGGTGGGCGGGAACAGGGCGCGCAGATGGCGCATCAGCGGGCCCACGCAGAGCGTGACGCCGGCGGCGATCAAACTCACGTGCACCAGCGAGCCCAGGCCGTAGCTGGCGATGGCAGCAGCAGCCACGGTGATCATCATCGGGTCGGGCTGGAAGACCAGCAGCGTGCCGCTGCCCCAGCGCCCGCCCCAGGCCTGCAAGGCCGTGCCCATGGCCATGCCCAGCAAGGTCATGGCGACGATGGAGTGGGTTTGCGGCAGGCTCAGGCCCGCAATCTTGGCGGCGGCCAGCACATGGGCGATCAGGGCCAGCACCGTGGCCGCATGCTGCAGGGCCAGCAGGCCGAGCGCGCCACGGGGCGGGCATTCATCGGCCGCGTAGATCAGCTCGAAGGGCCGGCGCACCGGCTTGGATGGGGGCAGCCAGCGGCTTAGAGCTTGCATCACAGTGGGGGGCCTCAAGTCTTGGTCGAGGGAGAAAAGGATGGCGAGGCCGCGTGCGAAGAGGTGGGGCTGTCCAGCAGCAACACATAGCGCCGAGCCAGCCAGACACAGCGTTCAAACACGGTGGTGGCGCTGAACACGGCCTGGCGCAGGCCGGCTTCCAGCTCGCTGCCCTGCAGGCGGCGGCGGATGCCGTCCATCAGTTCCGAGCGATCGTGGGTGAGGCTGCGCAGTAGTTCCAGATCCTCGGCGTCGGGCTGGGCGAGTGCGGCGGTTTCAGCCAGGGTCTCCAGCATCATGTGCAGGCTTTGCACCAGTTGGTCCAGCAGCTGGGCGACGGTGGGGTCGCCCATCGCGGCCTGGGTGCTTTCGTGCAGCTCGGCCAGCGACTCTTGCAGCGAGCCGATCAGGCGGTTGCGGTCGCGCAGCACCATGCTTCGCTCCAGCACATCGCGGCTGCGCTGGCGGTCGACCAGCTCCACCAAGAACTGCTCGCAGAGCTGCAGCACCTGGCTTTCGGCCGCCTGGCGTTTGTCGGCGGATGCAAGGGCGGCAGGCGCGTCCTGCCGCAGTGCGTCGAGATAAGCGGGTAGGCAGGCGAGCAGGCGTTGCTGCTCTTTGTCGGCCAGCAGCAGGGCGGTTTCGGCTTCGTCCAGGGCCTCGTCGTGCACAAAGTGCGGCTTGCTCAGGCTCTCTTGCACCGAGGGCGCGGCCCAGGCTTCCAGCCAGCGCAGGCTGGGCTTTTCCAGCGCGCGGCTGGCTAGATCGCTTAGCAGTTGCACCACCATATAGAAGGCCGCCAAACGGGCCGGCAAACCCATCTGGAACTGGTCCAGCAGGCGGCCAAAGGGGTCATCCAATAGCCAGCGGTTGCAGGCGTAAAACGCCAGCGTCAGCACCAGGCCCTGCAGGCGCAGCAGCACCTGGAACAGCACCAGCTGACGGGCGCTGCCCTGCAGGCGGCCGGCCAAGCTCCAGGCCGAGGCGGCGGAACCCAGGCCGGCGCCCATCACCAGCATGGCGCCGCCGTTCCAGCCGATCAGGCCGCCGGCCGCCAGGCTCATGGTGATGACGACCACGGTGGTGGACGATTGCGCGGCCCAGGCCACCAGGGCGCCGATGGCGAAGCTGGGCAGCAGCCAGACGCCCAGCTCGCTGATGTGCAGGCGCAGCCAGGGTTCGGTGCGCAGCAGGGCCGCGCCGCTCTTGATGAAATCGGTCCCCAGGAAGAGCAGGCCCAGGCCCAGCAGGGCGCCCACGGCATGGCGCCAGCGGGTGGACTGGTCGATCTGCTGGTAGTAGGCAATGCCGGTCAAGCCGACCAGGCACAGTGCCAGGGCATGCAGATCAATGGCGGCCACCAAGGCCAGCAGCGAGGTGCCGAGATTGGCCCAGCGGATGATGGGGAAGGCGCGCTTGCGATCCATGGCCCCGGCGGTGACCAGGGCCACCAGCACATGGATGACGGCGTTGACGCTTTGCATCACCGCGCCGGCCAGCAGACCGAACAAGGCCAGCGAGCCCGCGCCTGTAACGGCGCGCGCAATCAGCTGGCGCAGGCGCCGGCCGATCACCTGGCGCAAGTTGTTGCTGATCAGGCGAACGCCGATGAAGAACAGGCCCAGCCCGGCGAACAGACTGATGAAGATGCTCATGAAACCGTGTGAATCCGCAGTCAGGCGTTCAGTTTTCGGAGACCCTCAGCGCGGTCAGTGACGCTATCGATGATCTTCAGAAAACCGCTGATCTCGAAGACTTCGCGCACATGCTGGGGCAGGCCGCAGAGCAGCAGCCGGCCTTGCGCCTGCTTGGCCCGCTTGGCGGCCATCAGGACCACGCGCAGTCCAGCGCTGGAGATGTAGTCCACGGCGGCAAAGTCCAGCAAGGCGCGGGCACCGGGCGCGGCAAACAGGTCCTGCACGGCCTGCTCAAAGGCGCTGGCGGTGGCGCTGTCGATACGGCCTTTGAGGCTGACCAGGCGGGCGCCTTGTTCATCGTTGATGTAGTGTTCGAAGCTCATGGCGGGGGCTCTTTCTTTGACTGAGGGCTTTTGTGGTCTTGGGGCGCAGGCCTTCCGGCCTTTAGCGCTTGAGGGTCTTGAGCAGCACGATCAGGTTGCCGCTGCCGTCGTAGAAGGCGCGCACCTCGTCCATCATGGTTTTGACCATGTGCACGCCCAGGCCGCCCACGGCGCGTTCTTCGACGCCGGCATCGAGGCAAGGGGCGGGCGCTTCAACAAAGGGGTCGAAGGGCGGCGCGTCGTCTTTGAGGATGATTTCCAGCCACTCGTCCGAGCGTGATAGCCGTACATGGATGCTGCGGTCCGGCACGCCGTGCAGGCCATGCTGGATGGTGTTAGTGATCAGCTCTTCCAGACAGAGGTTGACGGCAAAGGCCACGTCCGGCCGCTCGGCGAGGGCCTCGTCCACGGCCTCGGCCAGCGGGGCGATTTCCTCGACACGGCTGAGCAGCCGGTACTCCAGCAGCAAGGTTTTGTTCTTCAGTTCCAGGGGGGCGTGGCTCACGGTCATAGCTCCTCGGGCTTGTGGGTAGGCGGACGGGGCGGTGGAATCGGGGTGGACATCGCTGAGCTCAACGCCGCCTCCACGCGGCTTGCGGCACAGCAGCAGGGCGGTCAGGTCGTCGCTGGGTTCGGCGCCGCCGACGAAGTCGTCCACATCGCGCACCAGGCTGGCCAGCTTGGCGGCGGCTTGCGGCTCCTGGCTTCGCTGTAGCCAGGCGATCAGGCGCTCTTCGCCATAGGCGTTTTCGGCGGCGTCAAAGGCTTCGGTGATGCCGTCGGTGTAGAGCAAGAGCGTGTCGCCGTAGGCCAGGTGGGCATGCCGGCGGCTGTAGCTCATGCCGGGCATCACGCCCAGGGCGATGTCGCGTGCGCAGTCCAGAGCCCGCACTTCGCCTTGGGCTTTGCGCTGCAGCGGCGGGGGGTGGCCGGCGCTGGCATAGGCCAGGCTGCCGTCACGCGGGTCGTAGATGCAGTAGCAAGCGGTGACGAACAGCTCCATCGGGTTGCGTCCGCTGAGCACATCGTTCGCGCGAGCCAGCACCTCTTCGGGGCCTAGCTCGTCTTGCGCCAGGTCTTGCAGCACGGTGCGCGAGACGGCCATGAAGAAGGCCGCACCCACACCCTTGCCCGCGACA
Organism: Roseateles sp.; assembly: GCF_044373315.1. Taxonomy (GTDB): domain Bacteria; phylum Pseudomonadota; class Gammaproteobacteria; order Burkholderiales; family Burkholderiaceae_C; genus JACDQM01. The sequence goes on from NZ_JBILQK010000063.1 coordinate 10,380, forward strand.
TCGGCGACCAGAAAGCCCCAGCGGCCCTCCGACAGCGCGAAGCAGTCATAAAAGTCACCACCCAGCTCGCGCGCCGGGTGCATGCAGGCCTGCATGGACAAATCCGCCGTGTCGGGGAAGTGCTGGGGCAGGATGGCCTGCTGCATATCGCGGGCCGATTCCAGCTCTTCTTGCACTCGCAGGGCGGCCAGGTGCAGTTGGTCGTTCTTGTCGGCCAGCTCCAAAGTGCGCAGCTGCACCAGGCGCTCCAGCTCGCGCTGGCGAGATTCGTTTTGCTCGCGGATCACATCGAGCAAGCGTCCGACCTCGGCGGCCACGGTGTTGAAGTTGCCCGCCACCAGAACCAGTTCGTCCTGCGTGTCGATGCGGATGCGAGTGTCTAGCCGGCCGGCGCAGAAGTCTTGCGTGCCTTGCGATAGCCGGCGCAGCGAGCGCAGGGTGGAGACGTAAATGCCGGCAAACAGGTAAGCAATCGCAGCCATCGCGCCCACCAGCAGGGCGCCCACCTGCCACTGGCTGCGGCGGAGCTGGGTCAGGCGTTCCTGCAGCAAGGCATCTGCCTGAGCAGTGCTGGCCACCAGCAGGGCTTGCGCCTGGGCCAGATTGGCACCGGCGATGGGGCGCAGTTCGGAGAGGGCCTGGGGCGAATCAAGCACCTTGTCGACCGCGTCTTGCTGGCGCTCGATGCGGGCAAGCAGTTCGTCCAGCTGGGCTTGTAGGCCGGCGCGGTCGCCCTGGGCAAGCAACTGCTGCATGCCGGCGCGCAGAGCCTGTGTTGCTTCGCTCAGCACCACCTGGGCGGTCACGGCGTAGCTGGCCATGCTGTCGCTGGACATGGCCAGCGCATCTTGCTGTTTGGCCAGGGTCTCCATCAACAACGGCAGGCGGTGGCTGAGCATCTCGAAGGCCGCGTCCAGCTTTGGGTCCACATTGAGGCGGTGGGCACGGGCGCTTTCGCGCATCAACGCCAGCAAAGCGTTGATGGTGCCGGTGTGGGCGGCGAAGCGGCGCTGGGCATCGTCGTCTTGCGCCCCCAGGTCTTGCAATTGCTGCCACTGCTGCTGCAGGCGCTGGCCCAGGACGGGCAAGGTGTTGGGCGGGGCGCTGGGGGGTAGCTGCGGGCTTTTGGCCCAGGCCAGCAGGGCTTGCAGTTCGACTTGGGCCGCCGGGCGGTCACTGCGCTCGCCTTTGAGTTCACCGCGCTGCCGCACCAAGGTTTCGAGTACGGCGGCCTGCTGCGCCAGCGCTGTCAGGCCGCGGCGTTCCAGCTCAGCGCTTTGCGCGTCTTGCCCGGCTTTGCGCAGCAGCGGCCAGCTCAGCAAGGCCAGGGTCACCAGCATGACTGATCCGACCAGCAAAAACTTGCGCGAAAAGCTCAGTCGCCCCGACAACCAGCTCGCAGGCGCCAGCAGGCGGACCCAGCGGGATGGCACGCGGCCGGTGGCGGTGGTAGCAGCCCTCATGTGACTCAATCTAGATTGGCGGTTAAGAGCACCTTGACGGCGGCACCGCTGGGCTTGCGAGACACATAGCCAATCGCGCCCGGCGTGCTCTGCACCAGGCGGGTCACTTCTTCATCACTGTCCACCTGACGTGGCGGCAAGCCCATGCCGGTGAAGCTCTGGCGAGCCCAGAAGGCGCGCAGTTGGCCGGGGCTGCGGCCAGTGACTTGATCATAAAAAGCGCGGCGCAGGCCGCTGCCTTCGCGCAGGTCGATGGGCTGGATGGCTTGGCCGTCGGGCCAGCTCTGTTGCTGGCGCAGATAGATCTGCGTCATGCGCTCGGGGCTGATCTTGTCCAGGGCCACATCTTTGTGGGCAATGACGATCAGCTCATTGCCGGCCAGGGCGGGTTGCAGCGCGGTGAAGCACAGCAAGGCCAGCAGAGTGGGCAGGGAGAACAGGACCAAGCGAGCGCGATGAAAGTGTTGATGATTGAGTTTCATGACCGGACCCTCCTCAGAACACCAGGTCCAGCGTGACGCTGAACAGCCGGAGCTTGTTGTCGAAGGGCAGCGCGGGCACGGCCAGCGGGCCGGGCGTGTTGACGTTGGGCGTTCGCACCAAATCGAGCTGGGTCTTGATCGCCATGTTCTCGCGCCAGTCCCAGCGCAGGCCTACGCTGACCGAGCGGCTGCTGATGTCGGCAAACTGCTGGGCGCGCTCAAAGCCTTGCTGGAGTTGGCTCAGCGCGCCGTCGAGTTGAGCGCCCAGGCCGGTGGGGGCCAGGGCGCTGGTGTTGAGCTTGGCGCTGGATCGCTTGAGCTGTGCCAGGCTCAGATAGGGCGTGAAGTCCCCAAAGCTCCGTGCCACCGTGAGGCTGTAGCCTGTGCCGCGGCCGACCAGATCGTTGCGCGGGTCCATCCAGGTCAGCTCGGCCAACAAGCGCCATGGCTGCCAGTTGCCGTCCAGGCCCACGCTGGTGTAGACGGGACGGTTGTCGAAGGGGTTGCGCAGCGCCTCCAGGCCTTGTGCCTTGGCTTGCAAGCCGGTCAGCATTGTGGGCGGCAGCTGGGGGTTGAGCGCCATTTGCTGCAGGGCACCGCTGAGCTGGTTTAGGCCGCTGTTGATCTGGCTGACCTGCTCGGAGCGCAGCACATAACGGTCAATTTCGGTGCGCGAGACGCGCAGAGTCAGGTCTTGCAGATTGGCGCTGAGGCTGAAGCCAAGCAGGCCGCGCAAGCTGGCGTCGGCCGACAGGGCGGGCGAGAAATTGTTGAAACGGTGGGTGTAGTCGTAACGGCCGCCAAAAACTTGCGCCAGTAGGCTGGCATCGCCGAGGTTGAGGCGCCACTGCAGATCGGCACCATCCAGACTGGCCACGCTGTTGACCATGGCGTAGATGGTCGGTGCCGGGCGCACCGTCAGATTGGCATAGCCGATCTCGGCAATGCTCGAGTCGAAGAACAGCGGGCTGCGCATGCGGCCCAGATTCAGGCTCAGGCCATGGCCCAGTTGCTGGCGCAAGGCGGCGATGCGCAGGCGCGGCTGCATGTCCTCACCGGCCCGGGTCACGCCTTGCACTTGAAAGGTGGTGCCGCTCAGCGGCTGCCATTCCAACTGCAGGCCCAGCACTGTGTCCATATTGGCCGACCATCCTTGCTGCACCGGCTTGAGCTGAGAAAAGGAGGTGATGGCGCCAGCGGTAGCGTTGTTGTTGTGGGCCAGGCCCAAGGTGGCAAAGCCAGAAAAGCGCAGCGGCTTAGCTAGGCCTTCGCTGCCCTCACTGGCATCCTCGGCCGCCTGCGTGCTGGCACCGGCCAGCAGGGCCAGGCCCGCCAGCGCCAAGGCGGCTGCTCGCCTCCTGTGTTGTCTTGGTCTTGTCAGCATCAAAGCATCCCCTCGCTATGGCCCGCGTCTTGGTAGGCGGGCCTGAAATTGAGCGAGAGCTTGCCGGCCTAGCGTTGAATTTGCGTTGAATTGCCCTTGATGAGTGCCAGCGCTTGGGCGGCACTGCGTTGCAAGAGCAGTTCGGCACCCATGTCACGGCCGGCCTGCACGGCCTTGTCCAGTGCCTGTTCAATCTCGCTGCGCGGCGCGCCTTGGGCCGCCAAGGCCTGGGCGCGCATGCGCCAGAGTTCGGGCAGCAGGTAGAGCTCCTGGCGCTCACGTGCCTTGGGCAGGCAGGCGTCGATCTGTGCCAGGGCTTCCTCGGCTAGGCCGAGGTTCAGCAGCGCTTCGATCAGGAAGGAAAGAAAGGTTGCTTCGGTGCTTGGCATGGCCACGGCTGAGGCGCTGGCGGCTTGCCGGATGGGCAGCAGGCCGGCCGAGTCGCCACCTGCTGCCTGGCTCCAGCCCAGCACCAGGGCGCCAACCGCCTGCCACAGGGCCAGGCCATGGCGCTGGGCCAGAGCCAGCAGCTCCATGCTGAGGGGCAGGGCGGCTTCGGGCCGGCGCAGATGGCGTTGCAGTACCCCCGCCATGGTCAAAGCAAAGCCCAGGGTCTGGGCGTGGCCGAGCTCGCGCGCCTGCAGTAGGCCCAGGTTTGTTTGTTCCAAGGCTTCCTCGATGCGGCCCTGCAAAGCCAGCGGCCAGCCCAGCATGGCGCGGGCGGCAATGCCGCCGTGCTCGCCAAAGCGCTGGGTCAGTTGGGCGCGCTGGCGCGGCGGCAGGCGGTCCCCGGCGGCCGCCGCTTCGGCCAGGGCCTCGCAGGAGGCTTGCAACTGACCCAGGAAGAACAGGTTGTTGCCCTGGGCATAACGCGCTTGCACAGCGGCTGCGGCGTCACTTGTGTCAGCAGCCACGGCCAACAGTTCTTGCGCCAGGGTCAGCACCGGGCTTTCGTCCGGGCCGCTGCGGCTGCCCAGCCACAGGCCCCAGAGCGCCTGGAAACGTTGGCCCGGGCCGCTGGCGGCGCCCGGCTCATCGCAGGCCTGCAGCGCTTCGCGGTAGCACTGGCGCGCGGCCGGAGAGCCGTAGCCCTCAAGGGCCAGCAGGCCGTGCCCCAGGCCCAGCAGCAAGGGCAGGCGCAGGCGTTGAATCAGGGCTGGTGCGGCCTCTGGCAACTGCAGGGCGGCCAGGCCTTGCTCGAAGCCGTGGCGGGCTTCTTGGTGGGCCGATTGAGCGGCGGCGCGCTCAGCTGCCTGCAGCCAGTAATGCGCGGCCACCGGGTCGCCGGCGGCGTGCAGATGCTGGGCCAGGGCCTCGGGCGCATCAGCGGCCTGGGCGGCGAAAGGGCCCATCAAGGACTGGGCGGCGCGCCGGTGCAAGGCCCTGCGCTTGCTGGTGCTGAGGGTTTCCAGCGCGGCGTCGCGGATCAATGCATGGCGGAACTGCCAGTGCTGTGGGTCAATGGTCTGCAGCAGGTCGAGCCGCTCCAACTGGGCCAGCTGCTGCGCCAGCGGCCCGGCCGGCATCTGCAGCAGCTCTTGAAGCAGAGCGGGCGAGCAGGTGCTGCCCAGCAGGGCCGCGCCCTGAGCCACGTGCTTGGCCTCGGGCGGCAGGCGGTCCAAGCTCGCGGCCAGCAAGTCCCAGAGCGTGGCCGGCACTTTGTCGGTCGGGCGCAGGCGCAGCGAGCGCGCCAGTTCTTCGGCAAAGAGTGGCACGCCGCCGGCGCGCTGCAGCACTTGCAGGCGCTGCGCGGCCGAAGCCGGGGCGGTGTCGAGTTGCTCAATCAGGCGGGCCATGTCTTCGGGCGGCAGGGGCTGCAAATTCAGGCACAGGTTCAGGCTGGCGCGCACGTCGTCGGGCGGCGCCTCGCGCGAGCTCAGCAACAGCAGGCCCGGGGCGCGCTGCGCGGCGGGATGCTGAAGTTGCCGTTGGAGATGCAACTGCTGCAGCTCCAGCGTGGACGGGTCAGCCCAGTGCAGATCTTCCAACAGCATGAGTTGCGGCCGGCCCTGAGCCATGCCTTCGAAGAGTTCGCACAGCAGGGTGTGCAGCTCACGCTTGAGCAAGGGCTCCGCCGGGGCGGGCTTGTTCTGGTGTTGCAGCAACAAAGGGCGCAGCAGCGCGCGCGCGGCCTCATGGCCAGCGGGCGGCAGGCCGGCTTGCTGCAGCAGGGCGACTAGGGCGGCCTCTGCCTGCCCTACATCGCCTTTCAGTGCGGCACCCATGCGCCGGCGCAGCGTGGCCCGCACCGGCTCCAATGGCGTGTGGCGATACTCGGGGCGGCACTGCAGCTGGGAGATCGGCGTTGGCGCGCCATCTGTAGCGGCCGCCACGTGCTGGCGCAAGGCCTGCAGCAGCCGGGTCTTGCCCAGGCCAGGCTCGCCTTGCACCCAGACCGTGCGCGCGCTGCCTTGAGCGAGGTGCCATTCTTGCCGAAGCAGCGCCAGTTCGGTGCTGCGGCCGACCATGGGCTTGAGCGCTTCAATCCGGCTGTCGGTTTGGGCTGCGCGGGCGCCCAACAGGCTGGCGCCGCGGCAGGCTTCTGCCGTGGCTGCAAAGCGGTGGTGGCGTTCGCTTTGCAGCTGAAGCTCGGCGCTGACATGGATGCTGCCGGCTTCGGCCTGCAGGGCCAGCTTGCGCGCCTGGCGCGAGAGCGCGCCCACGCTGTCTGGAGAGGCCAGATCCGGGTCGGCATGCACCCAGCCCACATGCAGGCCCTGACGAAGGGTGCAGGGCTCAAGGCTGTTTTTCTCGTGTGCGGCGGCCAATTCCAACGCAGCGTCGAGGGCCAAGCGCGGCGCCTGCTCCTGCGCGCGCGGGTGGCCAAAAAAGGCCAGCAGCTCTCCACCCTCTGCGCGCTGCACATGGGCACCGCGCGCCTGAAGGAGCAGGCGGGCCTGCTGCAGCCGGGCTTGCAAGGCGATGGCCAGAGCCTCGGCCTCGCGGGCGGCCTCGTCGGACGCAACCTCCCATTCACAAGCCAGGGCGACGACGCGGCGGCGCTCGGCGTGCGCGGCCGGTGCTTGGGGCGCCTGGGCGGCGGTAAGGCGCAGACGCTCGGCCAAGGCCTGGGTGGCGGCTTGCGGTTGCAGCTGTAGCTCGCTCTGCAGTTGCAGGCGCAACTGTTCGAACAAGGCCAGGGCTTCGCCTGCGGCCGTGGGCGCCAGCATGCGCATGCAGCGTCGCAGGGCGGGTTCACACCAGGGGTCTTCGGCCAGGGCGCGCCGGGCGCAGGCCAGAGCGGCCTCGGCTTCGCCGGCGTCCTCAAAAAGCTGGCCCAGCGCCTCCAGCAACTGCTGGGCCTGGCGCAGAAGAGCCTCGCGGCGCGGGTGCAGCCAGGCTTCGAAGCCGGGCGCTTCGGGCAGTTGCAAACCGTCAAGCAAAGGGCCGCGGTAAAGGTTCAGGGCCTGCTGCAGGGCTTGGCGGCGAGCCTCCGGTTGGGGCGTGGCGGCATCCAGCTGGGCCAGGGCGAAGTCCCGGCAGTCCAATTGCCAGGCCAGATCCTCGCGCAGCTGCAGCTGTTTTTTGTCGGACTGCAGCGGCTCCAGCTCGGGCTGATCGGGCCAGAGCTGGGCCAGCACTTTGCGCAAGTCAAACAGAGCCCGGCGCAAATTAGCTCGCGCCTGCTCCAGCGTGGAGTCTGGCCACAGGGTTTCGGCCAGAGCTTCGCGCGCCAGCGGCCCAGTCTGCAACACCAGCATGGCCAGCAGGGCACGCACCTTGTCGTAAGGCAGGGGCAAGACCTGACCCTGGGAACCCCGTAACTCGAAGCCGCCCAGCAGCCGCAATTGGGGGCGGGTGGCGGGGTACGTCTGCTTGCTCACAATGGGCGCGGGGGATTCAGGGAAATCGAGGATCTGGGGTGGCATGTCGGTCAAGAATCAATCGGGAGTATGCCCGTCTGATGTGACCCATCGGCTTGCAAACGCCGACAGAGGCGCAGTTCAACACCGTCATGCAGACCACTGTATTCGGGCGGATGCGGGTCTTGCCTCAGTTGCAGGATGCCGGCTTTGGGATGTGCCGCTGACATTCATCCGGCGAAGTGTTCGATGGCAGTTGTCGGCAGCAGCGGTCATTGGTGCGCTGAAATCGAACGTCAGCAGCTTGCTTTCCAGCGACCGTCGAACTCGCCCGCTGGGCGACAGCAATGGGCAGAGACTGTGTGAGAACGCGCGAGCAATGGTGCCAACAGGGCCGGGTGATGCCCCAAGAGGTGGTGTAAGTCTTTGAGGTCGGCGGCCCGTAGAGGGTGGCCATCGTGAGTCCGGATAAGGTTGAGGTGCGACCCAACAACCCGAATCCACAAGGAATACACGATGACCGCCTCAACTATCGCATTGGCCGAGCTCGCCGAGAAGGGAGCCGACATTGATGTGCTGCGCCAGATGGTGCAGTTCATGGCCCAGCGCCTCATGGAGATCGACGTCGAGGGGCGCTGCGGCGCCGGCTACGACGAGAAGAGCACCGAGCGCGTCAACAGCCGCAACGGCTTCCGTGAGCGCACCTGGGAGACGCGCGCCGGCAGTGTCGAGCTGAAGATCCCGAAGCTGCGCCAAGGCAGTTACTTCCCCGAGTTCCTGGAGCCCCGACGCACGGCCGAGAAGGCGCTGACCGCCGTGATTCAGGAGGCCTACATCAAGGGCATCTCCACCCGCTCCGTGGACGACCTGGTCAAGGCCATGGGCATGAGCGGCGTCTCCAAGAGCCAGGTCTCGCGGCTGTGCGCCGAACTCGACGAGCGAGTCGGTGCGTTCCTAGGCCGCCAGATCGAAGGCGACTGGCCGTATCTCTGGATCGACGCCACCTACGTCAAGACGCGTGAGTCTGGGCGCATCGTGAGCGTGGCCGTCATAGTGGCGGTGGGCGTGAACACCGAAGGCCAGCGCGAGGTGCTGGGGATCAAGGTCGGCGCCAGCGAGGCGGAGCCGTTCTGGACCGAGTTCCTGCGCAGCCTGAACCGGCGCGGCCTGCGCGGGTTGAAGCTCGCCATCAGCGACAGCCACGAAGGCATCAAGGCGGCTGCCGCCAAGACGCTCAAGGCCACCTGGCAGCGCTGCCGGGTGCACTTCATGCGTAACGCCCTGGCCTACGCCAACAAGACGCAGCGGCGCATGGTCAGTGCGGCCATCGGCACGGTGTTCGTGCAGGAGAGCGCCGACGCAGCCAGGACGCAGTGGCGCAGCGTGGCGGACCAGTTCCGCGAGAAGCTGCCCAAGCTCAGCGCCATGATGGACGATGCCGAGCACGACGTGCTGGCCTTCATGGGCTTCCCTCGGGCGCACTGGCCGCAGATCTACAGCACCAACCCGCTGGAGCGGCTGAACGCGGAGATCAAGCGCCGAACCAATGTCGTGGGCATCTTCCCCAACGACGCCTCAATCACGCGGCTGGTCGGCGCCATGATGCTGGAGCAGAACGACGAATGGAGTCTGAACCGGCGCTACATGCAGCTTGAGGGGCTTCAGGCTCTCAGTGATACTGTCCCGACTCGGCTGTCCGCAGTGGCACGCTGAGTAACCCCGCGCATCTCAGCCTCTCCGGGCTGCAGACTTACACCACGCGCCGGGACATCACCCCCGCGGTGAGGCATCCAATTGCTGGCAGCCAGCCTATCCTGCACTCAAGCCGCTACATTTTTTTGATCGACCTAATGCCCTCATTTCGCTGAAATCCAGCCAAAAATTAACCCGCGTTCTTCGTCCATCTCACGCTAAAGATTGGTTCATGCCAATCGACATCATCAGCGCAACAGTGGACGGCGACTCCAGAGCGAACGGGGACCGCTTCGACAGCGCACCGGGAGTGAACCGGAACCGCACGCGCAGCGGCGCGGGACCGAACACGGCGCCCCACACGACGCTCACGCCCACCGAGGCGCCAGGCCGCATCACCCGCAAAGCGCGCGAGTACGAAGCCGCGATCCTCGAGCTTCGTGCCCAAGGCTACACCTTGGCAGCAATCTGCCGCACCCTGGCCGCTGCCGGCATCCACGTCAGTCCCAGCACCGTCCGTCGCGAAGCCAATCGGCAGCCCTCGCCTGCCCAGAACACATCGCTGCGACTCCACGGCGCGGCTCACACAAGCTCACCAAACGAATCCCCAGTGCCGTTACTCGCAACACCGAAAGCGTCGGCACCCAGGCCCCTTGCAGCCCTCCCCTCGTCGCGCAGCGCCAAAGACGAGGCCGAGGCCTTTGTGGGCACGCTGATCACCAACCCGCTCGTCCGCGCAAAGGAGCAGCCATGAAGATCGCCGTCATCAATTTCTCCGGCAACGTGGGAAAAACCACCGTCGCCCGACACCTGCTGCTGCCCCGCATTCCCGGCGCAGAACTGATCGCCGTGGAAAGCGTGAATGCAGATGGCGGCCCCAGTGCCGGCCAAAACGGTAGTGCGGCTCACGCCCTGCGTGGCCGCCAGTTCGCGGCACTCCAGGAGTACCTGCAGACCATCGACAGCGCCGTCGTCGACATCGGCGCCAGCAACGTCGAGGAGTTGCTGAGCCTGATGCAGATCTACCAGGGCAGCCACGAGGACTTCGACTGCTTCATCGTCCCGACCGTGCCGGTGCCCAAGCAGCAGCAAGACACGATCGCCACCTTGATCGAGCTGTCCCGCCTGGGCGTGCCTCCAAAGCGGGTGAAGCTCTTGTTCAACATGGTGGAGGCCACGGTCTCCGTCGAAGATGCCTTCTACCTGCTGTTGGCCTTCCTGGCCGAACGGCCGCTCGCAGCAGTGAACACGGCCTGCCGTATCCGGGCGAATGAGATCTACGCACGCATCCGGGGCCTTAGCGGTGATCAAGCCGACCTGGCCAGGCTGGCCAGCGACGATACGGACTACAAGGGCCTCATCCGCAAATCGAGCGACATTGCCCAAAAGCTCTCCCTGGCCGAGAAACTCGCCACCCACCGGCTGGCATCGTGGGTGGTCCCAGAACACGACGCCTGCTTCGAGGCGCTCGGGCTGGTCGAGGCGCAAGCACCACCGTACGCATCCAGCGATGAGCGATCGTCCGACACAGCACGGGTGTCCACCCTTGCCGACTTCGTCAGAGCCGAGCCCGCGTCGGAGCAGGCACCGAGGGCTGCGCCATGACCGCCCAACTGAGTGCCCGCGAAGCGCTGTTCGTCGAGTCGCTCGGCGAGATGGCAGATTTGGTGAATCGGGTCGAGGCCCTGATACCTCTGCTGCAAGACACCCGGCAATCGCTGATCGAGGCAAACACGCAACTGTCCCACCAGCTCTGCGCATTCGAAGATCGCACGACTGCCCTCGCCGAGCACACAAAGGTCGTGGCGGTGAAGCACATCGCGCAGCGCACTGATGAGATGACGCGCAGGTCCGTACAGATCCACGTTCAAGAGATCCAAGACGCAGCGCGCACGGCTCTGGGTGCCGAGATCCAACCGACTCTGCGAGAACTGATCGCGCCCCTGCAACGGCTGGCACACCTGGCCACTCAACGCGAACGCCCCTGGGAGCGCTGGCAACGCTGGGCGGAGCATGTCGCGACGGCAGCCATCGCATCCGTCGTCACTCTAGGGCTGGCGGCCTGGCTATGGCCCCAATGACAGTCAAGACGGGTCCTGGGGCCGGGCGGCCCGGCATCGGGCGTGGCGGGTGTCAGCGGTGCCGATCTGGCCGCAGGCCTGGTCGGCAAGGGGGCGCGTTCCTGCGCAGCAGGAAGGCAATGAGCCCCCATCCGCTGGCACGGGAACGGGCCGCCCCATGTTTGGCGGCGCCAGCCGCGACGACGGTTACGGATCAGATCGTCACCACAGACACCGCCTTGCGCGGCAACCGAGCAAGGCATCCGCAGGAGAGCATCCCATGCGTGCACACCAAAACACCGACCTCCCACCTGAGGTATCGCCTGCGCGGCTGCTTCGCCTGCCGGCGATCATGCGCCTGACCGGGCTGGGTCGATCAACCATCTACCGCATGATCGCCAACAAGCAGTTCCCGAGCCCCTGCAAGATCGGCGACCGGGCGGTGGCCTGGCGCCTGATCGAGATCGAGGCGTGGATCGACCATCGGCCCTCGACACATTGACTCTGATGGACGCCGTGCACCGACGGCCGGCGCGATGCGGCATGCCCCGGCAGACGTACTTGTACCCGACCGGCGCAGCCGTGCCGTCTGGCTACTTGACCGTCAGCTCCCAAGCCTGGGAGCGCTTGTGCACGGCCAATCCGTGCAGCGCGGCCACGGCCTGAACAAAACCTACGCTATCCCCCGTCTTGAACACCCCACTCACTCGCAGATCTCCCACGCGAGGATCCACCGTGATTGGCGTCGAGCTGTAGCGGCTCATCTCCGCCAGCGCCTCCCAAAGCGACACGTTGTCGAAGATCACCTCCCCACGCTGCCAGGCCAGCACCTGGTCCAGGCGAGGCCGATCACGCTCGGGTGCGACAGCGGAGGTACCCGAGGCAGGTCTGCCATCCTGGCCGCGGCCGACGCGCACTCTGTCTCCGGCGGCCATCACGATCGGCGGGTTGGAGGCCTTGCTGCCGCTGCCCTGCACGACCACCTGCCCTTCGACCAGAGTCACGTCGAGGGATTCGCGCCCACCAGCATGTGACGGCATCAGCCGCACGAGGAAAGCGGTCCCCGTGGCGGTCACCTCCGTCCCGGCGGCACTGACGACAAAGGGCCGGCTTGCGTCCTTGGCGACCTCGAAGAAGGCTTCCCCACCCTCCACGCTCACGCGACGCTGCGCCGGGCTGAGCTCCA
>NZ_JBILQK010000064.1:0-22388 GCF_044373315.1 Roseateles sp.
TGATCCACTTCAACGCCGGCCAGCCACAGCGGTTGCTGAGCCGCCGCCCTTTGCTGGGACTGCCTGCCGGTGAGCGCCTGCTCGGCATCGACTACCGTGTGGCGCGCGGCCAGCTATATGGCCTGGGCGCCAACGGCCAGCTCTACCGCATCAACACAGGCACAGCGCAGTTGGAGAAGGTCGGCAGCCCGGTGGCGCTGCCCAGCCAGGGCGCCAGCGAGTGGGGTATGGACTTCAACCCGACCGTAGACCGCATCCGCGTCGTCAATGACGCGGGCTTCAACTTTCGCCTGCACCCGGACACCGGCGCCATCATCGATGGTGACCCGGAGCAGCCCGGCGTTCAGCTCGATCCACGCCTGGCCTATGCGGCCGGCGATGTGAATGCCGGCCAGACGCCCGGCCTGGTGGCAGCGGGCTACACCTACAACAAAACCAACGAGAAGATCACCAGCAACTACGCGCTGGACGGCCGCCTGGGCACACTTGTGCACCAGGGCACGCTGGAAGGCGTGCAGCCCGCCGTCTCACCCAATACCGGCCGGCTCTACACCGTCGGCTCCTTGGGCCTGGGGCCATTTGCGCGGGCCACGCTGGACATCTCGGACCTCTCCAACGCCGCCTATGCCGCCCTGAGTCAGGGCAAGGCCTCAGTCTGGTACCGGATCGACCTGCCAAGCGGCCGCGCCCAGCGCATCGGCACGATCGGCGGCGGCGAAGCCCTTGTCGGCGCCGCGATCGAGCCCTGAGGAATCTGGGCTGGGCTCAGGCCTGCGGGGGGCGTGGCTGGGTCAGGAAGTCCCACAGCGCCAGCGCCGGCGGCTTGCTGCGCTTGGCCACTTCGGGGCGCTCGCGGTAGATGCGCAACTCCATGTTCAGCTCGAAGCTGCCCGCTGCGCTGGCCTGCACCAGGGTGCCGGCCTTCAATTCCTTGACCACCGAGCTGGCAGGCAGGAAGGCAATGCCGTGGCCCTCCAGCGCCATGGCCTTGAGCCCTTCGGCCATATCGGTCTCGTAGATCGCGTCCAGATTCAGCGCCGTGGGCGCGTCCTTGACGATCAATTCCACCAGCCGGCCCAGATAGGCGCCCGAGGCATAGCTGAGGAAGGGCAGCTTCTGCCCCGGATGGCCGGGCAGACCGAACAGCGGCCGCCCCTGCCCATCGGCCTTGGCATAGGCGGCCAGCGTTTCAGAACCCAGCGAGGCCATCTGGTAGCGCTCCGGGTCCAGCTGCAGTGGCTGGCTGGCGTGGTGGTAGACGATCAGCAGATCGCAATTGCCCTCGCTGAGTTGCAGCATCGCGTCATGCACGTTCAGTGCATTGAGGCGGCACTTCAGCGCGCCAAAGCGCTGGCGCAGGTCCATCAGCCAATGCGGGAAGAAGCTGAAAGCCAGCGAATGCGGCACGGCGAACTCGATCATGTCCTGCCCGGCCGCCTGATGGCTGCGCATCATGTTGCGCGTGGACTGCAGGCTGCCCAGGATGTCCACCGCCTGGCCCAGCAAGGTCTCGCCAGCGCTGGTCAGCCGGGTCGGATAGGACGAGCGATCGACCAGATCGACCCCGGCCCAGGCCTCAAGCGCCTGGATCCGGCGCGAAAAGGCCGGCTGAGTCACATGCCGGAGCTGCGCCGAACGCGAAAAGCTGCGCGTCTCGGCCAAACTGACGAAGTCTTCAAGCCACTTGGTTTCCACGCCGGAAGTGTAGCCGCGCCTCCCCTACCCCCTCGCAGCAGGGCTCAAACCCAGCCTTCCCCCTCGTTCGCGGTGCTCACCCCCCTAGATGAAGGGGCAGCGGCCGCTTGAAGTCAGAAGCTGCTCAGTAAAGTTGGGCCGTGGTTACTGATTGAAGTCGGGCGACCGCTTCCCCACCCTTTCGCCGGAGCATCCCCATGCGGCTGATCAAAACCCTGGCAGCAGGCGCGCTGTCTTCGCTGTCTTTGGCTTGCTTCGCAGGCCCGACCCTGGACTTCGAAGGGGTCGGCAATGGCAAGCAAGTCCTCAACTTCTATGCCGGCCAGGGCATCACCTTCGACAAGAACGCCGTTGCATTCGTCTCTGCGAAAGAAGTTGGTGCGTTTGGCGGCCTGTTCACGAATACGCCTTCGCCATCCACAGCCATCACCGTGTTGACGGGTCCGGACGACGACAACTTCAGTTTCCTGATCAACATCACCGGCGGTTTTCAGACCTCGCTCGGACTCTCGTTTGGCACGCAACGTGGCGCCTTTGGCGACGTCACTCTGTACAGCCAGGCAGATGGCAAGGGCAATGCGATCGGCTTTGAAGAACTGTTTCAAGCCGAGGACGCCCAGGCCAACTGCAAAGACCAAGTGCTCGGCGACCTGATTTGTGTTTGGACACTTGCCGACATTGACTTCTCAGGCACGGCCTACTCAGTCCGGGTGAGCAGTTCTGCAGCAGGCCTCATGTTCATCGACAACATGCGCTTCGGTACAGCCGAGCCCGGCAACAACGTCTCCGAGCCAGCCTCCCTGGCTCTGGCCCTGGCCGCCGCTGGTGCCGTCGCAATGAGCCGCCGCCGCAAGCCTGCGGCGAACACTGCCTGAACGATCACCCTCCGCAAAGCAGGAACGCGCTTCCTCGCGAACCTTTAGGCCCGCCCGCCCAGGCGGGCCTTTTTTCGCCTTGAATGCGGCACTGCGCCGCTGCGCATCAGGTCTGCGAGCCACCCGCCTGCTGCAGCTGCCACATCTGGGCATAGCGGCCGCCGCTCGCCAGCAAATCCTCATGCCGGCCGCGCTCGATCACCCGGCCCTGCTCCAGCACCAGGATCTCGTGCGCATCGACGATGGTGGACAGGCGGTGGGCAATCACCAGCACGGTCTTGTTCCGACCCACCGCTTCCAGTTCAGCCTGGATCGCGCGCTCGTTGCGTGAATCCAGTGCCGAGGTGGCCTCGTCAAAGATCAGGATCGGCGGATCCTTCAACAGCGTGCGAGCGATCGCCACGCGCTGCTTCTCGCCGCCGCTGAGCTTGAGCCCGCGCTCGCCCACCATGGTGTCGTAGCCCTTGGGCTGCGCGACGATGAAGTCGTGGATGTGTGCGGCGCGCGCCGCCGCCTCGATCTCCTCGCGGCTGGCCCCCGGCCGGCCATAGGCGATGTTGTAGGCGATGGTGTCGTTGAACAGCACCGTGTCCTGCGGCACGATGCCGATGGCGCGGCGCAGCGAGCCCTGCGTGACCGAACGCAACTCCTGGCCGTCGATGCTGATGCAGCCGGCGTCGACGTCGTAGAAGCGGTAGAGCAGGCGTGCCAACGTGCTCTTGCCCGAGCCGCTCGGGCCCACCACCGCCAGCTTGCGGCCGGCCGGAATCTCGAACGAGACCTGGTGCAGGATGCGCCGCGCCGGGTCGTAGGAGAAGTCCACCGCGTCAAAACGCACGCTGGCGCCGCTCACTTTCAGCGCAGCGGCGCCCGGCGCGTCAGCCACCTCGCGCTCGCGCTCCAGCAGCGTGAACATCTTGTCCAGGTCGGTCAGGCTCTGCTTGATCTCGCGGTAGATGACGCCCAGGAAGTTCAGCGGGATATAGAGCTGGATCATGAAGGCGTTGATCATCACCAGATCGCCCAGGCTCATCTGCCCGGACGCCACGCCCTCGGTGGCGCGCCACAGCATGCCCACCAAGGCGCAGGCGATGATCAGCTGCTGGCCGCTGTTCAGCAGCGACAGCGTGCTCTGCGACTTGAGCTGCGCGCGGCGCAGCTTCTCCAGGCTCTCGTCATAGCGTCGCGCCTCGAAGTCCTCGTTGTTGAAATACTTCACCGTCTCGTAGTTCAGCAGCGCATCGATGGCCTTGCTGTGCGCCACCGAATCCAGCTCATTCAGCTCGCGCCTGAACTTGGTGCGCCACTCGGTGACGGTGATCGTGAAGCCGATGTACAGCGCCAGCGCACCCAGCGTGATCCACGCGAACATCGCATCGAACTTGTAGGCCAGCAGGCCCAGCACCAGCGTCACTTCGATCAGCGTGGGCACGATGCTGTAGAGCGAGTAGGAGATCAGCGAATGCACCGCGCGGGTGCCGCGCTCGATGTCACGGGTCATGCCGCCGGTCTGGCGCTCCAGATGAAAGCGCAGGCTCAAGTCATGCAGGTGGCGGAATACCTGCAGCGAGATCGAGCGTGCCGTGCCCTCGGTTGCCTTGGCGAAGATCAGCTCGCGCAGTTCGGTGAACAAGGAGCTGGAGAAGCGCAAAGCGCCATAGGCCAGCAAGACGCCGAGCGGCACCACCAGCAGCGCCTGCGCGTCGCCGGGCTTGATGGACAGGCTGTCCACCAGATGCTTGAGCAGCACCGGCACACCCACATTGGCCAGCTTGGCCGCCAGCATGAAGCCCAGCGCGAGGCCGACCCGCCAACGGTACTGCCACAGATAGGGCAGCAGCTTGCCGATGGTGGCCCAGTCGGAGCGTGCGGCGGGCTGCGGCGCGTCGGCCGCTGCAGAGGTGGAACTGGGGGCAGCCCGGGCCTGGGATCGATTGCGCATGCTTTTTGCTGGGGGTCTCGGCGTGGCTGACAATGTTCAGCGTCCATTCTCCCAGGTAAGCACCATGTCCGAGACTCCAAACTCCAGCACCACCTCCATTGGCAGCACGCTGCCCTCCACCCGCGAGCTGGTGCTGCGGGTGATGCCGATGCCGGCGGATACCAATGGCAATGGCGACATCTTCGGCGGCTGGATCATGGGCCAGGTCGACCTGGCCGCCTCGGTGCTGGCCACGCGCATCTCGCGCGGCCGCGTCGCCACCGTGGCGGTCAATGAGTTCATATTCAAGCAGCCGGTGTCGGTCGGCGACCTGCTGTCCTTCTATGCGCAGGTGACGCGCATCGGCCGAACCTCGGTCACGCTGCATGTGGAAGTGATCGCTGAGCGCAACCCGGCCGCGCCCCAGGTGGTGAAGGTGACGGAAGCCAACCTGACCTTCGTCGCCATCGACGCCAACGGCAAGCCCCGGCCCATCGACACGAGCGCATGAGCAAGGGGTCGGTGCTGATCATCGGCGGCGGCGCGATCGGCAGCGCCATCGCGGCCCATCTGGCCCACATGCCCGAGGGGCAGAGCCACTCGATCACTGTGCTTGAGCGCGACGCCAGCTACGCCCAGGCTTCGTCGGCACTGTCGGCCGCATCCATCCGCCAGCAGTTCAGCACGCCGCTGAACATTGCGCTGTCGCAGTACGGGCTGCAGCAGCTGCGCGCGATGGGGCCGGACGCCAGCCTGGTCGAACGCGGCTACCTCTACCTGGCCACGCCGGAAGGCGCGGACGGTTTGCGTGAGCTGCATGCGCTGCAATGCGCGGCCGGCGCCGACATCGCACTGATGACGCCGGCGCAGCTGAACCAACGCTGGCCCTGGCTGGCCACGCAAGACCTGGCCCTAGGCAGCTGGGGCCGCAGCGGCGAGGGCTGGTTCGACGGCTGGGGCCTGCTGCAGCATGAGCGCCGCGATGCGATCCAGCACGGTGTGCGCTATCTGAACGCCGAAGCGATGGCGCTGGAACGCGACGCCACCGGCGCGCTGGCCGGCGTGCGCTGCACCGATGGCACGCTGCTGCAGGCCGAGCACTATGTGCTGGCTTGCGGCGCCTGGTCCGGCACACTGGCGGCGACGGCAGGCCTAGTCGTGCCGGTCAGCGGCAAGCGCCGCAGTGTCTATGTATTTCGCAGCCCTGAGAAAGCGCCGGACAGCCCTCTGCTGATCGACCCCTCGGGCCTGTGGTTCCGCCCAGAGGGCGACGACGGGCTGTTCATCTGCGGCGGCCCACCGCTGGGGCCGGACGATGACTTCCTGCCGCTCGACCCCGAGCCCGACCTTTTCGAAGAGCGGCTCTGGCCAGCACTGGCCGAGCGCGTGCCCGGTTTCGAGAGCCTGCGGCCGCAGCGCGCCTGGGCCGGCTATTACGAGATGAACAGCTTCGACCACAACGGCCTGGTCGGCGCCCTGCCGGAGTGCCCGAACCTGCTGCTGGCCTGCGGCTTCTCCGGCCATGGTCTGCAACATGCGCCGGGCGTGGGCCGTGGCGTGGCGGAGCTGATCTCTTATGGCGAATACCGCAGCCTGGATCTGGCGCCGCTCTCGCCGACCCGCATTGCGGCCGGCCAGCCCTACCGCGAGCTGAATGTGATCTGAGGCAACTCTCGCGCCAGGCGCTCAGTCAGCGTCTCGGCCCAGAGTTGGTAGCCCGCCGGCCCGGGATGGAAGCCGTCCTCGGCCATCAAGGCTGCGGCACTGCCGGCGCCCATCAGGGGCGGCATGGCCTGCAGGCCGCGGTCGCTTCGATCCTGCAACGCCGCTGCCAGCGAACGATTCAGCTGCGCAGCTTGCGCGCCCAGCAACCAGCGCAGCGGCTGCGGCAGCAGCGGAAAGAGGTGCATCGGCGGCACCGCGCTGTGCAGCGTGTAGCTCACACCGGCGCGCTGGCGTGCCAGCGCATCAATGCGCGCCAGCAGCTCCAACCAGCGGCGTGGCGAGACCTGGCCCACCACATCGTTGACGCCCAGCGCCGTGACCAGCACATCGGCCGGCGCAAGTTCGGCGGCTTGCAGGGCCTGCAGCGCGTCCGCGCTGCTGTGGCCGGTCGTGGCCAGCAATTGCCAGTGCACCGAGCCGCCCAGTCGATCAGCCAGCGCCCGTGAGAGATGCCCGGCCAGCGCCTCATCCTGATGCGCAGCGCCAACGCCAGCGCCGGACGAGTCACCGACGATCAGCAGGCGCAGCGCAGGTTCGCTACCCTCCCCCACCGATCCGGCGCGTGCGCCAGCAGCCTCGGGCAGGCGCAGCGCGCGGCGCCGCACCTGGCGCCCCTGCCACAGCAGCGCCGGCGCCAGCGCGATCTTGGCCGCGGCGAGCGGAAGGCTTGAACTCAATCGAACTTGCTGAAGTCCGGCTGGCGCTTCTGGAAGAAGGCCTGGAAGGCTTCCATCGCCTCGGGCGAGCGCAGACGGGCACCGAAGATCTCGGCCTCGACGCGAATGGTTTCCTGCAGCTGCTCGATGCTGTGGCGGCGCATCAGGCGCTTGCTCTCGCGCACCGCGCTGGGGGCCAGGTGGTTGAAGCGCTCGGCCACGCGGCGCGCCTGGTTCACCACCTCGCCAGCCGGCAGCACGGCGTTGGCGATGCCGCATTCCACCGCATCGGCGCCGGTGAAGGGGTCGCCAAGCAACAGCTTCTCGGCCGCCTTCACATGGCCCATCAGGCGCGGCACGACCAGGCTGGAGCCGAACTCCGGCACCAGGCCCAGGCCGACGAAGGGCATGGCCAAACGGGCATCGTCAGCCACGTAGACGAAGTCGCAATGCAGCAGCAGCGTGGTGCCGATGCCGATGGCCGCGCCGTTGACGGCGGCGATCACCGGCTTCTCGCAGCCCAGCAGCGCGCGCATGAACTGGAACACCGGCGCTTCCTCGTCGCGCGGCGGGCTGCCCATGAAGTCCTCGATGTCGTTGCCCGAGGTGAAGATGCCCGGCTGGCCCTGGATCAGCACAGAGCGCACCGCCTTGTCGGCGTTGGCGGCGATCAGCGCATCGCACATGGCCTGGTACATCACCCGCGTCAGCGCGTTCTTCTTCTCTGGGCGGGCAATCTCAATGGTCATCACACCGTTGACGGTGGCGGTCTTGATCGTCATCGCTGGTCTCCTGATTCTGGATAGGTCGGCATCATGCCAGCCACTGCGGCACTTGCGGCCACAGGCTGGTCTGGAACTTGGAACGGAAAAAACCGAAGTGGCCGATGCGCTTTTCGCCGACATCGCGGGGGGAGAAGTGCCTGATCACCGGCTGCGCGCCGGCATAGAAGCTGTGCAGGGACTCGACATTGCGGCGCGACATGAACTCGTCATCGGTGAAGGCCAGCGACAGCATCGGCGCCTCGAAGGCCGCGTAATGCGCGCGCAGCGCCGCGCCGCCCTCGCCCATCATGTAGTCCGGCTGCAGGCACCAGCGCCGCCACTGCGCCATCACGCCACGCGGCAGATCGCCCACCTTGCGCAGGCGGCGCCCAGGAAAGTAACCAAACAGCGGCAGCGCCAGCGGCACGACGACATACCAGAGCCACCATACCGAGCGCCGCAAGGCCGCGGCATTCTCGCGCCAGTAGCCACTGCCGCAGCCGACGGTGATGGCGCGGCTGACGCGCTCACGGTTGGGCAGCAGGCCCAGGATCTGACCGCCCAGGCTGTGGCCCAGCCAATGGATGGGGCGCTGCTCACCGGGCTCGCCGCCGAGGCGGCGCGACAGCTCGTCCAGCGCGGCGGCAGCGTCCAGCTCAGCCCAGGTGCGGATGTCCGCGTCCAGGCCCTTGAGCGACTGCTTCAGCGCCGCCGGGCGTGAAGCCCCCATGCCGCGATAGTCAAAGCTAAGCACCAGCCAGCCCTGTGCGGCCATCCAGTGCGCGAAGTCGGCATAGAAGCGTTGCTCCACGCCCATGGCCGGCGCGATCAGCAGGCCGGCCTTGGCCGTGAGTGGATCGCCATAGCAGTGCCCATGCAGCTCGAAGCCATCACGGGCGTGAAACACCAGACTCATCGCACACTCCTGCGGTCAGGCCAGCTGCGCTCAGCCCCGCTGGGGCGTCGGCAGTTGCTGCCAGTGATTGGCCAGATGCATCAGATGGGCGCGACGGAACTGCTCGCGCGTGAGTTCGCCATAGGCAAAGTGCGGCCGCAAAGGCCCGCTTTGAGCATCGAAAGCGTCCATCGCGTCGAGCAAGCGCTGCACCGCCGCCGGCAGGGCCAGTGCAGCATCCAGCGCTGGCGCGCCGGGAATCGGCTCGTCCAGCGAATGGCTCATCGCGCCGCGCGCATCGAACAACGCGAAGGCGGCGCTGCCCAGCGTGGCCTGGAACCAGGCCGGCTTGGGCTCGGGGAAGCCCTGCAGCGAGAACTCGATGCTCTGCGCCGCATGCTGCAGCATCTGCACAAGGTTCCAGCGCGGATTGGCAAGTGCCGGTGCGCTGTCGCGCAAGGCAGCCACCGCCGAGCGGGCCGAAGCCCAGTCGGCAAAGGGCACTGGCAGGCTGCCCTGGCAACCTGCCAGGCCAGCCGTGGCCGGCACGGCGGCCAGCAGCGCGCCGGAATGAAGCAAGCGGCGGCGCTGCATCTTCATCTGAGCCTCTCGGTCAGAGACGCTCAATGATGCCGGCTGCACCCTGGCCGGCGCCAACGCACATGGTCACCATGCCGTACTTGCCGCCGGTGCGGCGCAGGCCGTGGATCACCGAAGCGGCGCGGATCGCGCCGGTGGCTCCCAACGGGTGACCAAGGGCGATCGCGCCGCCGTTCGGGTTCACCTTGCTGCGGTCCAGCACGATGCCCTTGCTGTCCAGATCGTTCAGCACGGCCAGCGACTGCGCGGCGAAAGCTTCGTTGAGCTCCACCCAGTCGAGGTCGGCAGCGGTGATGCCAGCCAACTTCAGTGCGGCGGGAATGGCTTCGATCGGGCCGATGCCCATGATCTCGGGCGGCACGCCGCGCACGGCGAAGGAGACAAATCGGGCCAGCGGCGTCAGGCCGAAGCGCTTGACGGCGTCTTCCGAGGCCACGATCAGCGCGCCAGCGCCGTCCGAGGTCTGCGAGCTGTTGCCGGCGGTGACGCTGCCCTTGGCGGCGAACACCGGCTTGAGCTTGGCCAGGCCTTCGGCCGAGGTGTCCTTGCGCGGGCCCTCGTCGATGTCGACGATGCGCTTCTTCACGTTGACCGAACCGTCAGCGAGGTTCGGCGTGCGCTCGATAAGCTCAAAGGGTGTCATCTCGGCCTTGAAGTGGCCGGCCTCGATGGCGGCAAGCGCACGGCGATGGGATTCCAGCGCGAAGGCGTCCTGGTCTTCGCGGCTGACCTTCCACTGCGCAGCCACCTTCTCTGCGGTCAGGCCCATGCCGTAGGCCAGGCCGATGTTCTCGTCGCGCTCGAAGATCGCGGGCGGCAGGCTGGGCTTGTTGCCACCCATGGGCACCATGGACATCGACTCGACGCCGCCGGCGATCATCACTTCCGACTCGCCGATGCGGATGCGGTCGGCGGCCATGGCCAGGGCGGTGATGCCCGAGGCGCAGTAACGGTTGACCGTCACACCGCCCACCGTGTTCGGCAGGCCCGACAGCACGGCCGAGACGCGGGCGATGTTCATACCCTGTTCGCCCTCGGGGAAGGAGCAGCCGATGATGGCGTCCTCAATCACCTTGGGGTCAAGGCCCGGCACCTGGGCCAGCGCGGCCTGGATGGCGCGCGCCAGCATTTCGTCCGGACGCGTGTTCTTGTAGTAACCACGGCCCGACTTGCCGATGGGCAGGCGGGTGGCGGCGCAGATATAGGCTTCTTGAACTTGCTTGCTCATGATTGGGTTCCTTGTCGTCCGCGCGGCTTAGTTACGGACCGGCTTGCCGGTTTGCAGCATGCCCATGATGCGTTCCTGGGTCTTGGGATGCTCCAGCAGCGAGCAGAAGTGCTTGCGCTCCAGCGACATCAGGTATTCCTCGTCGACCAGCGAACCGGCTTCGACTTCGCCGCCGCAAACCACATCGGCGATCAGCGAGGCAAGGTGGTAGTCGTGGGCGCTGATGAAGCCGCCGTCGCGCATATTGGCCAGTTGGCCCTTGATGGTGGCGATGCCCGAGCGGCCGGCCACAGGGATCAGCGCCTTCAGCGGTGCGCGGTAGCCCGACTCGAACATGGCCTTGGCCTGGGCCGAGGCCACATACAGCAGCTCGTCCTTGTTCGGCACGATGATGTCGCTGTCCAGCAGGAAGCCGTTCTTCTTGGCTTCCAGCGCCGAGGTCGCGACCTTGGCTGTAGCCGCGGTCGTGAAGCCGTCCTTCAGGAAAGCGAAGATGTCGGCATCGGCATTGCCAGCCTTGGCCATCTCGGCCGCCCGGCGGGCGATATAGGCCAGGCCGCCGCCGCCGGGGATCAGGCCCACGCCGACTTCCACCAGGCCCACATAGCTTTCCATGTGCGCGACACGGCGGGCGCAGTGCACCGCCAGCTCGCAGCCGCCGCCCAGGGCCAGGCCGCGCATCGCGGCGACCACCGGCACATTGGCGTAGCGCAGGCGAAGCATCATGTCCTGCAGCTTCTTCTCTTCAGGCGCGATGCCCTTGGCACCCTTGGTCATGAAGACCGGCATCAGCGCTTCCAGGTTGGCGCCGGCCGAGAACACATCGTCCGGCGACCAGATCACCAGGCCCTTGTAGCCTGCCTCGGCGATCTCGACAGCCTTAAGCAGGCCTTCGGTCACGGTGGGGCTGATCAGGTGCAGCTTGGCGGTGATGGAGGCGATCACAACCTCGCCGTCCAGCGTCCAGACGCGGATTTCCTCGTTCTTGAACAGCTCGGTGCCGGCTTTCAGCGGCTCGGCAGCGCCTTCGCCAACCAGGCTCTCCGGGAAGGCCTGGCGCTCATACACCGGCAGCTTGGCGCGCGGCTTGAACTTGCCTTCGGCCGCGCTCCAGGAGCCGGCAGCGCTGTGCGCGCCACCGTTGTCGGCCACCGGGCCTTCAAACACCCAGGCGGGCAGTGGTGCGCTGGCCAGGGTCTTGCCGGCGGCGATGTCTTCCTTGACCCACTCGGCCACCTGCTTCCAGCCAGCGGCTTGCCACAGCTCGAAGGGGCCTTGGCTGCTGCCGAAGCCCCAGCGCATCGCGAAGTCGATTTCGCGTGCGGTGTCGGCCACGGTGTCCAGGTGCACGGCCACATAGTGGAAGCTGTCGCGCAGGATGGCCCACAGGAACTGAGCCTGCGGATTGGTCGATTCGCGCAGCAGCTTGATGCGCTCGGCCGCCGGCTTCTTCAGCATGCGGGCGACGATCTCGTCGGCCTTCTTGCCGCCAGCGACGTACTCGCCCGTGGCGAAGTCAAGGCGCTGGATGTCCTTGCCCACCTTCTTGTAGAAGCCCGCGCCGGCTTTCTGGCCCAGCGCGCCCTTCTCGATCAGACCGGCCAGCACCTTAGGCGTGGCGTAGGTGCTGTAGAAAGGATCGTCCTTCAGCGTGTCCTGCATGGTCTTGACGACATGGGCCATGGTGTCCAGGCCCACAACATCGGCGGTGCGGAAGGTGCCGCTGGACGCGCGGCCCAGCTTCTTGCCGGTCAGGTCGTCCACCACATCGCAGCTCAGGCCGAACTTCTCGGCCTCGATCATCGTGGCCATCATGCCGGCGATCCCGACGCGGTTGGCGACGAAGTTCGGCGTGTCATTGGCACGCACGACGCCCTTGCCGACTGCAGTGGTGACGAAGCTTTCCAGCTGGTCGATCACTTCCGGCTTGGTGGTCGGCGTGTTGATCAGCTCGACCAAGTACATGTAGCGCGGCGGGTTGAAGAAGTGGATGCCGCAGAAGCGCGGCTTGATTTCTTCAGGCAGGACTTCGCTGAGCTTGGTGATGCTCAGGCCCGAGGTATTGGAGGCCACGATGGCGTGCGGCGCGATGAAGGGAGCGATCTTGGTGTACAGATCCAGCTTCCAGTCCATGCGCTCGGCGATGGCCTCGATGATCAGGTCGCAGTCCTTCAGGAGTTCAAGGTGCTCTTCATAGTTCGCCTGCTGGATCAGCGCTGCGTTCTCGGGCACGCCCAGCGGAGCCGGCTTGAGCTTCTTCAAGCCCTCAACCGCCTTGGTCACGATGCCGTTCTTCGGGCCTTCCTTGGCCGGCAGATCGAAAAGCACCACCGGGACCTTGACGTTGACCAGATGGGCCGCGATCTGCGCACCCATCACGCCCGCGCCGAGCACGGCGACTTTGCGAACTTGGAATCGACTCACTTGAGTTCTCCTAAAAATCTATACGGCGGGCCCGGCGGGCACCGCAACTCTGATCACTCGACGCGGATCCACGTCTGGGTGCGGCCCAGCATGGGCATGCCGATGAAGCCGCGCACTTCGATCTTCTTGCCGCCCTCGACCGGCTTGAGGCGGGTCTTGTAGGTCTTGCCGTTGTTCGGATCCAGGATCTCGCCGCCCACCCAGTGCAGCTTGTCGTCGTTGTCCTGCTTGACGCCACGAATGATCTGCATGCCGAGCACCGGCTTGTCCTTGCGGTCATCGGTGCACTTGTCGCACTTGGAGTCTTGCTTGGCGGCCTCGAAGATCTTCTCGATCGTGCCGGTCAGCACACCACTGCTCTCGGTGATGCGGACCAGCGACTTCTCGGTCTTGCCGTCGTCATCGATGGTCTTCCACAGACCGACCGGCGAGGATTGGGCAAAAGCGCCCTGGGCGAACAGGCACAGGGCTGCAGCGGCAAACAAGGTCTTCATGGTGTCTCCTGGATATTGTGGTGAAGCGAACCTGCCCTTTTTGTGACAGGCCCGCGGGCGGCAACAAGGATCAGAACAAGGCTTCGTCCATCTCCATCAACGGCTGCAGACCCGCACGCGCGGTACGGATCAGCGAGGCCGTCTCAGGCAGCAGCTTCGCAAAATAGAAGCGTGCCGTCGAGAGCTTGGCGGTGTAGAAGGGATCGCCGCTGTCCTTCTTCTCCAGCGCAACCTTCGCCATGCGGGCCCAGAAATAGGCATAGGTCAGGTGACCGACCACGCGCAGGTAGTCCACCGCGGCAGCACCGACTTCGTCCGGGTTCTGGAAGGCCTTCATGCCGATCTCGGTGGTCAGTTTGGTGACCTTGTCGCCAATGTCGGCCAGCGGGTTGATGAACTCCTGCATCGCCTCGTTGGTGCCCTCTTCCTCGACGAAGGCGGCAATCTTCTTGCCGAACTTCTTCAGCGTGGCGCCGTTGTTGCCCAGGATCTTGCGGCCCAGCAGGTCCAGCGACTGGATGGTGTTGGTGCCTTCATAGATCATGTTGATGCGCGCGTCGCGCACGAACTGCTCCATGCCCCACTCGTGGATGAAGCCGTGGCCACCGAAGACCTGCATGCAGTGCGAGGTCGAGATCCAGGCGTTGTCGGTGATGAAGGCCTTGATGATGGGCGTCAGCAGCGCCACTTCGGCGTCGCATTCCTTGCGCTCGTCTTCGTCGTCCGAAGACAGGGCCTTGTCCAGCTGCAGCGCCACGTAGTGGCACAGCGCGCGGCCGCCTTCCGCATAGGCGCGGGCGGTCAGCAGCATCTTGCGCACGTCGGGGTGCACGATGATGGGGTCAGCCGGCTTGTCCAGCGCCTTGGGGCCGCTCAGGGCGCGCATCTGGATGCGGTCCTTGGCGTAGACCACGGCGTTCTGGTAAGCCACTTCGGTCAGGCCCAGCGACTGATTGCCCACGCCCAGACGGGCCGCGTTCATCATCACGAACATCGCCGCCAGGCCCTTGTTGGGCTGGCCGACCAGGGTGCCAACGGCGCCTTCCAGCACGATCTGTGCGGTGGCATTGCCGTGGATGCCCATCTTGTGCTCCAGGCCGCCGCAGTAGATGCCGTTGCGCGCGCCCAGCGTGCCATCGGCATTGACCAGGAACTTGGGAACGATGAACAGCGAGATGCCCTTGGAACCCTCGGGCGCCTCCGGCAGGCGGGCCAGCACCAGGTGGACGATGTTGTCCGCCATATCGTGCTCGCCGGCCGAGATGAAGATCTTGGCGCCGGTGATCTTGTAGGTGCCATCAGCCTGCGGCTCGGCCTTGGTGCGCAGCAGGCCCAGGTCGGTGCCGCAATGCGGCTCGGTCAGGCACATGGTGCCGGTCCACTCGCCGCTGGTCAGCTTGGGCAGGTAGGTCGCCTTCTGCTCGGGCGTGCCGTGGGCATGCAGGGCCTCATATGCACCATGGCTCAGGCCGGGGTACATGGTCCAGGCCTGGTTGGCCGAGTTCAGCATCTCGTAGAAGCACTGATTCACCAGCACCGGCAGGCCCTGGCCACCGTATTCCGGGTCGCAGCCCAGCGCCGGCCAGCCGCCTTCGACATACTGCTTGTAGGCTTCCTTGAAGCCCTTGGGCGTCTTGACCTCATGGGTGCTGCGGTCCAGCACGCAACCCTCGGCATCGCCGGAGAGATTCAGCGGCGCAAGCACCTCAGCGGCGAACTTGCCGCCTTCTTCCAGCACCGCATTGATCGTGTCGGCATCGATGTCCGCGTGGGCAGGCAGCATCTTCAGCTCGTCAACCGCGTTGAGCACTTCGTGCATCACGAACTGCATGTCGCGCAAAGGAGGGGTGTACTGAGGCATGGAGAACTCCGGATTGGGATGAGGTTGATTCAGGTCCGCTTCTTGGGAGCGGTTGTTGCCGGCTTTTTACTGGTCTCGGCATCGATGTGCTGACCTGCCGGCGTAATGACGGATTGGATGACTCGCTCAAAACCGACCCCGGCTCGGCCGATGGCGCCGGGGATGCGCATGAAGCGCGCGTCGTGGTGCAGGGACAGGATCAGGCCGTGCAGTTCGAACAGGATCTGCTCGACATCGGCTTCCGGCGCCAGATGGCCGTTGTTCTTGGCCAGCACGATGGCCTTGCGCAGCGCCGCGTGCCAGGCCTGGACCATGGATACCAAGGCATCACGCACCGGGCCGGGCCGGTCATCGAATTCGACCGCGCCGCTGATGTAGATGCAGCCCGAGTCGATTTCAACCGACACGCGGCGCACCCAGCGCTCATACAAGCCACGCAGCCGGGGCAGGCCGCGCGGCTCGCGGATGGCCGGGAAGAACACTTCTTCCTCGAACTTGGCGTGGTACTCGGTCACCACCGCAATCTGCAACTCTTCACGCGAGCCGAAGTGGGCGAACACGCCCGACTTGCTCATCTTGGTGACATCCGCCAGCGCCCCGATGGACAGCCCTTCCAGGCCCATGTGCGAAGCCAGGCCCAACGCGGCGTCCAGGATCACTGCACGGGTGTGCTGACCCTTTTGCAGCGAACGCGCGCCACGGCGCGGCGCGCTCGGGGGGCTGGGTTGTTCCATGGTGGGGATGTCGCTCACGATAGAGGCTTTAGGGAATCGATTCGGGCCGGATAATAAAACGAACGGTCGTGCTATTTTGCAGAAGGAGACGCTGCCGCGCAAAAGAATGGCGATTCAATCTTTAGGGGAATGCGCCTAGTTCCGCACACTTGAGCCCGGCTCGCGAGGGAGGCTCGTCGGCATGACAAGCCGGTGACAAGGTGGCGGCGCCGACACAGCCGGGCGCTCCGGTGCGCAAGACTTGAGCGCCGCCCGGCGAATGCAGTACCCTGGCGCCAGGAGGTCAACGCTGTGGATGTTCTTCAACTGGATATCTGTGGCCGGCCGCAAGCATGGATCACGACCAAGGAAGCCGCCGTGATCTATGCCAGCGACGGCGTCGCCTGGACCCTGGGCCAACCCTGCCATGTGCTGCGCGGCGGCATGCAGCGCCGCACCGGCCTGCAGTCGCGCATCGAAGTGCACCCCATCATCGCGGTGCGCGGCGCCATTCCCAGCCGCGCCTGGCGCCAGGCGCCAGCGCTCTCCAATCCCAAGCTCTTCGTGCGCGACCGCCATCTGTGCGCCTACTGCGGCCATCATTTCCATGCTGATGACCTGACGCGCGAGCACATCGTGCCCACCTCGCGCGGCGGCGCGGATAGCTGGATGAACTGCATCACCGCCTGCCGCAGCTGCAACGGGCGCAAGGGCAGCCGCATGCCCGAAGAGGCACACATGAGCCTGCTCTACCTGCCCTATGTGCCCAGCCTGCACGAGGACATGATCCTGCGCGGCCGCCGCATCCTGGCCGACCAGATGGAATTCCTGCTCGCCAGCGTGCCGCGCAACAGCCGCCTGCACGGCTGAGCCGCACGCACAAGTAAAGACTTGTTGCACCGCTGACGGGTTCGGTCAACGCCGCGACAATGGCACGCGTTGGCTATCAACCCGCCATCGGAGAACCAGACAATGAAGAAAATCCTGCTCGCAGCCACCGTCAGCGCCCTTGTCCTGCTGGGCGGCTGCTCCACCACCAGCCCCGACACGATCCAGCGCGGCGACGCCCAGCGCCTCTCGCAAGTCCAGGACGCCACCGTGCTGACGGTGCGCAGCGTCAAGGTGGACGGCTCACAGAGCGGCGTCGGCGCCGCGGCTGGCGGTGTGGTCGGCGCGATTGCCGGCTCCAGCGTGGGCGGCCGCCGTGACGGTCAGGTCGTTGGCGTGCTCGGCGCCGTGGCCGGCGCTGTGGTCGGCAACGCGATCGAGCGCAGCACCACCGCCGAAGAGGCGCTGGAAATCATCCTGCAACTGCGCAACGGCGAGCGCCGCTCGGTGGTGCAGGCCAAGGGCAGCGAAGTCTTCAACCCGGGTGACGCTGTCATCCTGGTGACCACCGGCAACAAGACGCGCGTGAGCCGCGCGCCGGCTGTCCAGGCCCCCGGCAAGCCCTGAACGGACGAATCGCAAGGGCCTTGCCACTGGCGGCCCCCTTGCGTTTGAGCGTGGGCGCTACCATGTAGGGCCGGGAGCGTGCTTGTATGCGGCTCCCGGCTTCTTTCGCCCTGCTATCAGATCCGTCCGCGTGAACCCGCCCTTGCCTTCCACCTCTTCCCCTGCGTCAAACGACAGCCCGGCTGCGGTGCAGCGTGTTTCCAGCGCCCGGCTGCCGACTAAGTACGGCGAGTTCGTCGTGCACGTCTACCAGGCGCCGGGCAGCCACGAAGAGCATGTCGCCATCGTCAAGGGCGATGTGGCGCGTGACGAGGTGCTGCTGCGCATGCACTCCGAATGCTTCACCGGCGATGTGCTGGGCTCGCTGCGTTGCGACTGCGGCGAGCAGCTGGCGCTGGCGCTGCAGCGCATCGAGACCGAGGGCGGCATCGTGATCTACCTGCGCGGCCACGAAGGCCGCGGCATCGGCCTTGGCCAGAAGCTGCGCGCCTATGTGCTGCAGGACAAGGGCATGGACACGGTCGAGGCCAATGTGGCGCTGGGCCTGCCCATCGATGGCCGGCGTTTCGACGCCGCAGCCGACATCCTGCGCGACCTCAAGGTCAGGTCCGTGCGCCTGATGAGCAACAACCCCTTCAAGCTGGCGGCACTGCACGAACTGGGCATCGAGGTGGTGGCACGCGAGGGCCACGAAGTCGAATCCAACGAGGAAAGCGGCCGCTACCTGCGCACCAAGCGCGAGAAGCTCGGCCACCAGCTCGAACTGCTGCCCTGAGCGGCCCCGCGCGCCTTACCAGCCGCGGCTCCAGCGCAAGCCCAAGAGCCAGTTGCGCCCGGGCGCGGGCTCGAAGAAGCGTCCATTGCCTTCATTGACGATCACGCTGCCGACCACGCGCCGGTCGGCCAGGTTGTCCACCCGCGCCAGCACCTCAAGCCGACCCGCCGCACCCAACTCATGGCGCCAGCGCGCCCGCAGCGCGGCCAGGCCGAAGCCCGCGGCGAAGTCGGCATTGACATCGTTGACGGGCATGCGCCCCTGGCCGCGTACTTCCAGGGCCAGCTCCAGGGCAGGGCGCGGCGTCCAGCCCAGTTCCGCATAGGCGCTGCGCGCCAGCGTTCCGGCGATGCGATTGCCGGCCGGCACCAGCAGTGTGGGCGTAGTACAGGGCACGCCGGCACAGATCGCGAAACTGTCGCGATAGCGCGCATCCAGCCAGCTGGCCGAGACCTGAGCCCGCCAGCCTGGTGCCGGGCTCAGGCCCAGCTCCAGCTCAAGCCCCTGCCGGCGGGTGCGGCCGACATTGCGGAAGGTGGCGCGGCCGCCGCTATTGCTGGCCACGCCGATCTCGTTGGCGCTGTCGGCCTGGAACAGCGCTGCATCCAGGCTCAGCCGCAGCGGCGCCCAGCGCCACTTGGCACCCAGTTCCCACTGCTGGCTGGTCTGCGGCTGCAACACGCTGTTGAAGCCAGGCTGGCCATCCGGCCGGTAAGCCAGTTCAGCCAGGCCCGGCGCCTCGAAACCGCGGCCCAGGCTGGCGTAGAGATTCAGCGTCTCGCTCGGCCGCCACTGCAGCGCCGCGACCGGATTTCGGTAGGCAAAGCGCAGGCTGCCGGAATCATCCGGATTGGCGCCGACGATGTAGCGGTCTTCGGCGCGAAAGCGCAACACGCCGCCGCGCAGCCCCGCACTGGCCACCCACTCGGGCGCAAGCTCCAACTCCGCCTGGGCATAGGCGTCGCGACTCTCCACCCGATTGACTTCATCGCGGCGCAGTCGCCCGGTCACCCCCAGCAGCCGCGTAGCCGGGGGGCCGCTGAAGTTCTCGAAGCCACGCCGTTCCTCGCGGCTCTGGTCCAGCGACAGACCGGTCACCAGTCGGGCCTGGCGCTCATCGGCCAGGCGCCAACGCCACAGCAGGCGGCCATCCAGGCCCTGGTAGCTGCGGTCGAAGTCGATCACCCCGCCAGGCTGGCGCTCATTCGCCTGCGTCGCCACCGGAATCGATTGCCACTGCGTCACCGCGCGCTCGCCGCGATAGACGCTGAGCTGGCTCTCGGCCAGCGGCCCCGCCACCGCCGCCTCGAAGCGATGCCGCCAGCTGGCGCCGACCTGCTGCTGGCGCGTCAGCTTGCGGGTGTTGAAGCGATCGGGCTCGCCCGGCTGCCGCTGCGGCAGCGCGATGCTGGCCGTTTGCTCCGGATCAGCCTGCCACTGGGCGCGCGTCAGGCCAAGCGGGTCCAGCGCCGGCTGGTCCAGGCTGTTCAACACCAACAACACGCGGTCCTGCGCGCCCTCCCAGCCCAGCCGCAGATTGGCCAGCTCGCGGCTGGCGCTGCTGTGCGGCCGGAAACCATCGATATCGAAACGCGACAACTGCGCGCGCAGGCTGAAGCCGCCCTCCAGCGGCAAAGCCAGGCTCAGGCGCCCTTGCTGCAGGCCCGCGCTGCCGGCGTCGACATCCAGCGCGATGCGCCGCTCGGTCGGTGCCGCGCTGTGCAGCAGGATGGCGCCGCCCGAGCTGTTGCCATAGAGCGCGGAGAACGGGCCACGCAGCACCTCGATGCGCTGCGCGCCGGCCAGATCGAAGTGCGAGACCTGGCCCTGCCCGTCGGGGCCACTGGCGGGAATGCCATCGGTATACAGCCGCAGCCCGCGCACACCGAAGCTGGCGCGGGCGCCAAAGCCGCGCGAGCTGAGCTGCAGATCTTGCGCATAGTTGTGGCGCAGGTTCACCACCAGGCCCGGCACCCGCGCCAAGGCCTCAGACAGGTTCAGCATCGGGCCGGCGCCCTGCAGCTCCGCCGCATCGACCACGCTGACAGCAAACGGCGTCTCGAACACCCGCTGCTCAGTGCCACTTGCCGTCAGGACCACACGCTCCAGTTGCTGCGGAGAAGCAGAAACCTTGCCCTGAGCCTGGGCCAGCACAGGGCCGCCGAAAGTCAGGCAGGTCAGCAGTATCGAGAGGGGACGCGCAGCAGGCTGGTGGATCATGGCCCGCATTGGAGCAGCAAGCCGTGCGCCGTGCTGGAGCGGGGTCGTCGAGCATTGCGTGACGATCAGGCGTTCATCAGGCACAGGTGATATACCGATAGCCTCACTCAGCCGCCAAACCACTGTCCACCCAAGCCTCTGCCCCCGCCATGAACCTGCGCCGCCGCCTTCTGACCGCCCTTCCGCTGCTTGGCAGCAGCGCCGCAGCTGTGGCGGCCACCACGGCCGCATCCGGCCCGAAGGCGGCCGCGGCCAAGGCCGAGCGCTTCCCGGGCGACCCGCCCGAGCACAAGCTGCTGTATCAGCTCAACCATGCGGACGCCGACTACATTGAGCACATCCTGAACTCGGTGGGCGCCATGATCGGCAAGTACGCCGACAACATCAGCCTGGTGGTGGTGGTCTTCGGCCCCGGCATCCACTTGCTGGCCAAGGCGCCCAAGCGCCCTATCCCCGCCGCGCTGCGCGAACGCGCACGCAGCCAGGCGCGCGACTACGGGGTGCAGTTCATCGCCTGCGGCAACACCATGAAAACCGTCGGCTGGACCGACAAGGACATGATGGACTTTGCCCGCATCGAAGAAGTCGGCGCTGCCGCGATGATGGAACTGCAGGAACAGGGCTACGCCTACATCGCCTGGTAGGCGCTAAGCCCAGCGGGCGCACTGAGGCGCCAGTGCAAGACGACCAAGGCCGAGGCGCTCGGCTTGAGTCGTGTCAGGCCGCCACGGGCGCACGCTCGCCGCCGAACTGCTCATACGCATCCAGCGCGTGCGCCGCATACATCAGCGCAGGGCCGCCGCCCATATAGATGCACATGCCCAGCATCTCCTCGAACTCCTTGCGCGTGGCGCCCAGCTTGACCAGCGCCTCGGCGTGAAAGCCGATGCAAGGATCGCAGCGGGCTGCCACCGACAGCGCCATAGCGATCAGCTCCTTGCTCTTCTTGTCCAGCACTCCATCCTTGGTGGCCGCCTGCGCCAGCGCCGAAAAGCCACGCGTGGTGTCTGGAATGTCAGGGCGCAGCTTGGCCAGGGACGCCGAAACCTCGGCCGTGATCTCGCGGTAGTTCTTGCTCATTGATGAAGATGCTCCAGGGTTGTGGCAACTGCACCAAGAGCCTGCATGGGCATCGGTGCAGCAATGCCACTGAATATAAGCAATCAATGAATAAAAGGCAGCAGCATCACTTGCACGGGCTTGAGGCAACTCAAGTGCAGAGGGCAGGCCGTGCCCACAGGCGATCCAACTGGCTTGAAAAACGGAAACTCAGTACCCAGTCGTCAAAGGCGCTCAAGCGCTCCATGTGCACAGTTTCATCCGCGTTTAGCAACTTGACGCCGAACAACCACTCGCCGTGGCGAACACGGCATGCCGCATGCGCGCCAACGGCAGCCTCTCTGAAGGCGGCCGATCTGGATACAAGGCCATCCACCGCCTTGACGCACCGATCCAAATCAGCAGCTCTACTTCGGCACCAGCTCAAGCTCATCCGGCAGCTCCTGCACAACCAGCCCGTGCAGCACAGCCACCGCACGCACGAAGCCGACGCTGTCTCCCGTCCGGAACGAGCCACTGACCCGCAAGCCGCCCAGGCCTCCAGAGCTCGCCAGCCTGATCGGCATCGCGCTGTAGCGGTTCATCTCTGCCACCGCTTCCAGCAGCGACGCATCATCAAAGATCGCCTCGCCGCGCTTCCACGCCAACAGCTGATCCATCCGAGGCCGATCCACCTGAAGTGGCACCGCACGCACCGAACCGCCCAGCTGCACACGCTCGCCCGGTGCCATCGTGACGGGTGCTGCGAGCACAGCCCCTGTAGCGCCGCCCTCGGGGCTGCGCAGGACGACCTGCCCCTCCACCAGCGTCACGGCCAGCGCGTCGCCAGCGGTTTTGCTGTCAGGCGTCACCCTCACGACGAAGGCCGTCCCAGTGGCCAGCACCTCGGCGCCTGCCGCCCTCACGACGAAGGGACGCTGTGCATCCTTGGCCACCTCGAACAGCGCTTCGCCGCCCTCCACCTTGACGGTGCGCTCCTCCCGGCCAAGGGTCACCCGCACGCGGGTTGCCGTGTTCAAGGACATGCG
>NZ_JBILQK010000153.1:0-5463 GCF_044373315.1 Roseateles sp.
TCAGGCGGCAGCATGCGCGCTACAGCCTTGTCCTTGAATGCTTGTCCGTACCTTGCCACTCTCGTCCTTCATCGCCGCCCCCTGTCTTGGATCTATCGGGGCGACAACTATTCTGACGCGGGGGGGTTTAGCGAAGGCGAAGTTCGGACCTTTGGCGCCAAACTGCAGTCTTGCTTTCCGCTGGCGCCGGGCGCCGAACTGCGACTCGAGGGAGGCTACTGGGACTCCTATTCCGTTCCACCCAGATTGAAAGACGTGCTGCTCGGGATTCGGGTCTATCCGGTAGGAAGCACCGGAGGCATCGGAGTTCACTTGAGGCTCGAAGATGAACGGTACGAGCAACAGCGAGCTGAGAGCAGGGGGTCAGCAAGCTTTGAGCTGATTGCGACCTATGAGGACATTCAGAGGTTTGGAGCTCAAATTCAACGATTGCTAGACACGCCAGGGGCGGTGGCCTGCCTCTATGAAAATGCGGCCTAACCAGGCGTGTTCATAGTCCCCAACAAGGTCAAAGACCTGATCGATTGGGGTGGCTGAGAGACGCCCCTGCAGTCGGGCAGAGAGCCGGGGTCAGGTCTGTGAGTTGATCCCTTCAGATTCAAGGACCGTCCCAGAACGCTATGCGAGAGGCCGCACAGGCCGCTACCTTCCTTCGACGTTACCCATCGGAATCTATGGAAGCATTGATCGGCCTCGTGCCCTTTTTCTTGTGGATCAGCCTGATCGGTTGGAGCGGCGCCTACGCTTATCACGACGCAAAGAAGCGTGGCAAACCGCCACTGCTGGTTTGCGCCTTGGTCATGCTGTTGTTTTGCCCGCTCAGCTTGCTCGTTTGGATAGCCCTTAGGCCGGCGATAGTCCGTCCGCCGTTCAATCTCGACGACTACCGTGTTCGATAGTGTTCTTGCATCGATGCCTTATGTTTCTGAGGCGGCGTGGAAGCCACCGGTAGCGAGGTCTTGAACCTGAACCCTTCAAACTCCGGCCCTCACTGAAACCGCCGAGCTTGCTTACCCGAGGCGAACAGCCCACCCCACCATGCCCAAATCCATCGCCGCCCTGCTCGAAGACATTCGCCTGCTCGGCGAAGACCAGTTCCAGATGGTCGAGGCGGTTCGGGCGCTGGTGAAGCAGACGGTTCAACCGCTGTCCGAAGAGGTTAAGTACGGCGGCATTCTGTTCAGCTCGGGTTTGGCCTTTGCCGGCGTGTTTGCCTACCGCGAGCATGTGTCCGTTGAGTTCAGTCACGGCGCCAGAATCGCCGACACGGCGAGTGTGCTGGAGGGCGCCGGCAAGGGGCGGCGGCACATCAAGCTGAAGACCCTGGGCGACATCAAAGCCAAAAAGCTGGCGGCCTACCTGCCGCTGGCACTGGATGCCGCGAAGAAGGCCGCTGGCTGAGCGCTGTCCGCTGGGCGCAGAGGCGCAGGCTGCAAGGCTCATCAGCCCTTTGTTAGTTTTTTGAATCCTTCTGATTCAAGGCCTGCCCCCAAGAGTCTTGACGCCCACATTCCCGTCGCTCAGCTCGCCCACTCAGCCTGTTCTATCCCGAACTGCTCCTTGGCCGCGGCGAATGCTTCCTCGATGGTCTGATGCCAGCTGTCCGCGGCATAGCAGCCGTCGAGTGAGCTGTAGTGCAGCAGGTAGCCCTTGCCGCCGTCGCTGGTGATCCGGAAGGCGAAATCGAGCTCGAACGAACCAGGCGTGCCTTCATCGCAGCCCGACCACCCGCTGTTGGGATGGCCGGCGATCAGGAGGGTGCGGGAAGGGATTGAGGCAAAGGTCTGCATGGTTGTTAGCTTGCTGCCGGAAGTGAGTTTTGTGGCCGATGCACAGATATTGCTGCTGCCCACAATCACAACATGAATTGCAGCATGGGAGAGCAGGCAGGCAGGCGCCGCACAGGGAGGGCGGGCGGCAGCGGGCCGGGGTCAGGTCAGGCGTAGGCACCCTCTACACTCATTCTCAAGCCCCCCGTAGCGCCCTGCAGCAACGAAGCCCCATGCTCACCCCCTCCATCAGCCTCTCGCTTGCCATCGCCGGCAGCCTCAGCGCTTTGGCCGCTGTGGCCCACCTGGCCTGCATCGCCATCGGCCCCCAGGCCTATCGATTCATGGGTGCCGGCGAGCGGATGGCCCAGGCGGTTGAGGCTGGCCGGCTGCAGCCCACGCTGATGACCTTGGGCATCAGCATGGTGCTGCTGCTGTGGGCCGCCTATGCCTTCTCGGCTGCCGGTTTGATCAGCATCCGGCTGCCGTTTACCAAGCTGGTGCTGCTGGCGATCACCACGGTTTATCTGGCGCGGGCGCTGGCTTTTCCGCTGCTGCGGCCGGCATTCCCGGAAAACTCGCTGATCTTCTGGCTGGTGTCCTCAGGCATCTGCCTGGTGATCGGCTTGCTGCACGCGCATGGCCTGGCCACTAGGTGGGCGGCGCTGTGAGCATGGCCCCCAAGCCTGCCATGCGCGTAGGCGTCGCCCTTCTGTCGCTGGGCGTTGCAGGCTACGCCGTCTTTGCCTATGGCTTTCTGCCGCTCGGCAGCATCGTGCATCCAGACATGCGCGCCACCTTCGAGACCTACAGCCTGGGCATCTACGCGCACATTTTTGCGTCGGCCCTCGCGCTGGCCCTCGGGCCGTTTCAGTTCTGGGCTGGCTTGCGCAGCCGGCGGCCGGCGCTGCACCGCTGGATGGGGCGCTTGTATCTGGGCCTCGGGGTGCTGGTGGGCGGGCTGGCTGGCCTGTTCATGGCCTGGCACGCGTTCGGCGGCCTGGTGTCGCAACTGGGCTTCGGCGCGCTGGCGCTGGCCTGGCTGTACACCGGCCTACGGGCCTATCTGGCCATCCGCGCCGGAGACATCAGCGCACACCGGCGCTGGATGGTGCGCAACTTCGCGCTGACTTTCGCCGCGGTCACGCTGCGGCTTTGGCTGCCCGCTTCGTTCGCGACAGGCATCCCGTTCGAGCTGGCCTACCCCGCCATTGCCTGGCTGTGCTGGGTGCCCAATCTGGCATGGGCCGAGTGGCGGCTGCGCTTGCCGATGCAGCGCGCGGGCGCCGACTAGCCCGGCCGGCTGAGCGCGAAGGGATCACCCAGCGTCTGGGCCGGGCGGCAGCAGCAGCTGTGCCTCGAACTGCGCCAGCTCTTCATCCAGCGTGCCGCGGCTGCGGAAGTGGCGGCCGGCCACGCCGTACCAGTACTCGGCGTCTTCCAGATCGCCCTCCTGGATGTGCAGCAGGCCGTGCAGCCAGGCGCTCAAGGGCGAAGCCGGCGCCTGCTGCACCTGATCGTGCGCCGCGCGCCACTGCCCCGCGCGCAGCTGGGCCAGCACCTGGTGAAGAACTTCGCTCATGGGGGGCTCACTTGCTTGCTTCGTTCTTTCGCTTCCCGGATTCTGGCCTCAGCGCCCGGCCAGCTGCGCCAGCAAGGCCTCGAAGCGGCCATACAGCACATCGCCGCGCAGCAGGCGCTGCTGGCCATCGGCTTGAGTCAGCACCAGGCCCGGCACACCTTGCGCGCCCAGCTTGCGCATCAATGCCTGTGCCTGCTGCACGCGCAGCTCGTGGGCGTCCAGCAGCGCGGCGTCGGGCGCCAGCAGGCGTTCAGCCGCCTCAGGCAGCGCCGCGTCGCGCAGCAGCTGGGCCAGCACCGTGGTGTCGCTGGTGTCCAGGCCCTGCAAATAACGCGCACCCTGCATGCGCTTCAGCGTGGCCAGCTCTTGCACAGGTGCGCTCAGCTGCACCGCGGTAAGCGCCAGGCTGCTGGGGCCGGAGTCGAAGCGGCCGCCGGCCGGGTGATTCAACAGCGCTTCGCGGTAGCGCTCGCTGAAGGGCTGGCCTGTGAGCTGCTGGATGCGCTGGTCGTTGGACCAGGCATAGGCGGCAAAGCGTGCGTCCATGGGGCGCGCGCCGGCTCCGGCAAACAGGCCCGTAGGGGCCAGCGTCAGCTCGATGCCGGGGTGCTGCGCCAGGCGCTCGATCTGCGGCGCGGCGCCGTAGCACCAGCCGCACAGGGGATCGAACAGGTAGGTGATGGGCAAGAGGCGGCTGCTCATGGGGGTGTTCCTTCTACTGATTGCTGCCTGATCACCACTTCATCTCGCCCTTGTTGACCTTGGCACCGATGTCGAGCGACAGCGCGCCGTCCGTCAGCTGCGGGTAGGCCTGCTTCATCGCGTCGATCAGTTCGGCGCTGTTCTTGGTGGCGGCCAGGTTCTTCTCAAAGCTGAGCAGGTAGTTCTTGGTGAAGTTGATGGTGCTGGCATCGGTGGCGGTGCCGGCGCGCATATGGCTGGGCACCACCAGCTCGGGCTTGAGGGCCAGCATCTCGTCGAGCTGCGTCACCCAGGCGGCGCGCTCGGCCACGGTCTGGGTGTCAGCGGTCCACACATGCATCTGGCCGAACACGCCGATATTGCCGACGATGGCCTTGATGGAAGGAATCCAGGCATAGGGGCGGTGCGCCAGCAGGCCTTGTGTGCCGCGGATCTCGATGGTCTGGCCTTCCAGCGTCAGCGTGTTGCCGGGCAGCGCCTGCGGCAGCACCGGCTGGCGCGGCGCGTTGGCGCCCATCTTGGGGCCCCAGAAGGCCAGCTTGCCGGCCATCTTGGGCTGCAGCTTGGCCAGCACGGCGGGCGTGCTCACCACGGCGACCTGCGGAAAGATCTCCTTCAGGGTTTCGACGCCGAAGTAGTAATCCGGGTCGGCCTGGCTGACGTAGATGGTGGTGAGCTGCTTGCCGCTGTCCAGCACATTGGCAGCGATGCGCAGCGCGTCGGCACGGGTGAAGCCGGCGTCGATCACCATGGCCTCGCGTTCGCCGTAGACCAGGGTGGAGTTGACGTTGAAGCTCTTGCCGTCTGCGTTGTAGACCTTGACGGTGAGCGGCGCCGGCTGCGCGGCATGGGCGGCGCCCAGGCCGAGGGCGAGGCTGGTGGCGGCGGTGATGATGAGGCTGCTGCGGATCATGGGGAACTCCTGTCTGTGATTTAGGGACTGAGAGCTGCACGGTCTGCAGCGCTGAAACGGACTTTAGTTTCATGATTCGCGCAGATAAACCGTATATTCAGCGCATTACTGTTTCAATATTCGAGCAGGTGATGGACCGACTGACGGCAATGCGCGTGTTTGTGGAGGTGGCCAGCCGGGGCAGCTTCAGCGAGGCGGCAGACCGGCTGGAGATGTCGCGGGCGATGGTCACGCGCTATGTGGGCGCGCTGGAGCAGTGGCTGGGCGCACGCCTGCTGCAGCGCAGCACCCGCAGCCTGACGCTGACCGATGCGGGCGAACACTGCCTGCGCCGCAGCCAGCAGATGCTGGCCCTGATGGCGGATGTGGTGGAAGAAACCACCGCGCGGCATGAGGGCCAGCTGCGCGGGCAGCTGCGCATCACCTGCAGCGTGTCGTTCGCCTTTGCGCAGCTGGCCGCGGCGGTAGTGGATTTCCTCGCGCTACACCCGCAGCTG
>NZ_JBILQK010000154.1:0-5459 GCF_044373315.1 Roseateles sp.
CAGCAGTCGGCCCGCCCGGCTGCGCCGGCCAGGCGATCAGCAGACCGCCGGCGACGATGGCCAGCATGCCCAGAGCGATACGCCTGTCGAAGTTCTCCTTGAAGACGAACCAGGCGAGCAGCGCGGTTAGCACGCCTTCCAGGTTCAGCAGCAGCGAAGCGCTTGAGGCAGGCATGCGCGACAACCCCAGCATCAGCAAGGCCGGCGCCAGCACGCCGCCCGACGCGATGGCGGCCAA
Source organism: Roseateles sp. (assembly GCF_044373315.1). GTDB lineage: Bacteria > Pseudomonadota > Gammaproteobacteria > Burkholderiales > Burkholderiaceae_C > JACDQM01. The sequence goes on from NZ_JBILQK010000154.1 coordinate 239, forward strand.
CAGCCAGCGGCCCTCGCCCGGCGCCAGCTGCACGGCCGGCGCGCGGCTCAGGCGGCGCCAGCACCACAGGCCCAGGCCCGACCCCAGATAGAGCAAGGCCGCCAGCATCCAGGGGCTGGTCTGTGCCAGCAAAGGCTTGGCCAGCGGTGTGGCCGCGCCGAACAGCAAGGCGGCCAGTAGCACTGCGGCAACGCCAGGCTCGGGGCGGAAGCGGCGCATAGGCAGGCCTCAGTGCAGCAGGCAGTGGCAGTAGACGAATTGCTGTACCGCGCCAGACGGCGTTAGGTGCGATTCGCTCAGGTGCTCCACCAACTCGAAGGCGCCGCCGAATTGCGCGTGCAGCGCATCCGGTGCATAGCGCATCACCGGCAGGCCGCTGCAATGCGTCGGGCCGTCCGGCGCGAAGGCCGCAACGATCACATGGCCGCCGGGCCGCACCGCGCACCGCACCCGTGCCACATAAGCGGCGCGCTGCGCCGGCTCGGTGAGGAAGTGGAACACCGCTCGGTCATGCCAGATGTCCCAAGCCTGCTCGGGCAGCGCGATCTGGGTGATATCACCCTCCAGCCAGCGCACAGCCGCCGCACGCTGCTGCAAGCGCCGTCGCGCCACATCGAGCGCCGCGGCCGAGATATCGAGCACCGCCACCGAAAAAACCTCGGGGGCGGCCAACAGATCGTCGACCAGCGTGGAGGCGCCGCCGCCCACATCGATCACCCGCGCCGCCTGCCCGGCGGCGATGCCGCGGATCAGCGCCAGCGACTGCTGCGCATGAGGCTGGAACCAGCTGACCGAATCGGCCGGCTTGTCGCGATAGACGCGTTCCCAATGGTTCTTTGCCGGGTCGGAGGGGCGCGCTTCATTCATGCAAGGGCTCCGTTAGTGAGGACGGCAAGCTGATTGTCGACGCAGGCTGGAATTCATGCCGAACTAATGAAGTCGCGCTCGGTCCAGGCCGCGGAGTCCGGCGCGTCGCAGACAACGCGATTGCGCCCGCCATGTTTGGCGGCATACAAAGCCTGGTCGGCCGCAGCCACCAGGCGTTCCGCCAGCTTGCCCGGCGACTGCCCCCCTGGCTCGCCACCCAGCATGGCCAGACCGATGGAGATGGTCAGGCCGATGCCGTCGCCCGAGGCGGCCAGCAAGCGACGCTCGGCGATGCTGGCGCGGATGCGCTCGGCGATCTCGCGGGCGAAGAAACCCGGCGTGCGCGGCAGCAGCACGACGAACTCCTCGCCGCCGTAGCGGGCGATGGTGTCGCCAGCGCGCAGCTGGCCGCGGATGGCATCGCCGATGGTGCGCAGCACCTCGTCACCGGTCTGGTGACCATGCGTGTCGTTGATGCGCTTGAAGTGATCGATGTCCAGGAACATGCAGGCCAGCGGATGCCGGTAGCGCCACGCCTGCGCGATCTCGATGCCGCAGCGGTGCTCGAAATAACGCCGATTGTGAACACCTGTCAGCATGTCCGTCAGCCCAGCCAGCTTGAGCCGCTCCTGGTTGAGCGCGCTCTCCAGGCAGACCGCCACGATGTCAGACAGGCGCTCCAGAAAGCGGGTGCCGGAGTCGGCGTCATAGCGCTCCGGGCTGCGGCTGCCGAAATGCAGGCTGCCGATCAACTCGCCATGGCGTGACAGCGGCAGCAGCGCCACCGAAGCCAGCGGCCCGTCGGCGACATCGAACAGCCCGGTGTGGCTGGCAGCATCGAAGGCGCCGAGCCAGGGACGCGGTTCATCGCCATACAGCGCACGCATCGCAAAGGCCGACAGGCTCAGATCCAGCCCCGCCAGCAACTGGGCTGAGGGCTCGCGCAGCTCGCTCTCGAGAATGCGGCGAATCTCTTGTTCAGGGTCGACCAGCGTCAGGGTCACCGCCTCGATGCCGAAGGCCAGCTTGTACTCGCCCAGCAGCAGGCGCAGCAACTCCAGCACCGAAGCAGCGCCGATCAGCCGGTGCTCCAGCTGCTCGAAGCGACGCATCTTGTCCTCGTTGGCCCGGGCCTCGCGCAGCAAGGCCTCCAGCTGGCGGCGCAGTGCCTGGTTCTCTGCCTGAAGATCACTGAGCATCGTGTGTGCCGTCGCCTTCTTTCGTCGCTCGCTTGACCCATGACCCGGTGCGACCGTCAGCTCCTGCCCGTCGGGCTTTGGCACCCGGCCCCGCACCTGATCCCCCTACTCGCTCCCAGGGCTGACTGTATCGGCGATTCACAGCGATGCGAGTCGAAACGGCCAGCTTTTGCGCGAACGGGCGCGGCGCCAGCCTGCGCCCTGACAGCTCATGCAAGTCGATCAGGCTTGCAAGAAATTATTGTTTAACGATAATTACTTCAAGTTTTACATAAATTCCAGAGACCATGAGCTCAGCGCCGACCCCTGACTTTCCAGGTCTTGCACGCATACGGCGGCTGGCGCGCTGCGTGCGCGCCATGTGCTTACTGGGGATGGGCGTCAGCCTGCTGATGCCATTCGCGCTCTGGCTTCAGCCCGAGTGGCTCAGCCAGGTGGTGCGGCAGGACTGGGGCCTGGGCCAGCAGCCGATACAGCTGGACGCCCGAGCACGTGCCTTCGGCCTGCTGGCCTGCGCCCTGCCCAGCCTGCTGATGAGCTATCTGCTGTGGCAGCTGTACACGCTGTTCGGCCGCTATGAGCGCGGCGAAGTCTGGACGCTGCAATGCGCACTGCGCTTGCGACGGGCTGCGCTGGCGATGACGGCCTTGGCACCCGCCATGCCCTTGGCCAAGACCTTGTCCATCCTGGCGCTGACCATGGGGAATCCGCCAGGCCAACGTTTCCTCACCCTGAGCTTCAGTTGGCAGGACTACCTCTGTCTGCTGCTCGGCTTGGTGTTGCTGGCGATCGCCACCGTGATGCGCGAAGCGGTGCGCATGGCCGAGGAAAACGCGGAGTTCGTCTGATGCCCATCATCGTCACCCTGGACGTGATGCTGGCGCGGCGCAAGATGCGCTCGCGCGAGCTGGCCGAGGCGGTGGGCATGACCGAGGCCAACCTCTCACTTCTGAAATCCGGCAAGGTGCGCGGCGTGCGCTTCGAGACGCTGGCCCGCATCTGCAAGGTGCTGGACTGCCAGCCCGGCGACCTGCTCCACCATGTGCCGGGTGCCGAGGACGAGGGCGCGCCAGGCGACGCGAGCGACACATGAACGCCGCCCTGCCGCGACGCAGCGCCACGCGCCGGCTGAGTGGCCTGTCGCTGGTGCTGTTGCTGCATGCCCTTCTGCTGGGCTTGCTGCTGCGCCCGCGTGTCGATGTGCAGCCTGCCAGCGCCAGCACCCGCGTCGAGCCTGGCTTGCTGCTGCGGCTGCTACCCTTGCCGCCGGCGAAGCCCCGCGCCGGGGACGCTGGCGAACCGATCACGCGCCAGCCGGTCCGCGCGGCCTCGGTCAGCGGCGCGCCTGCGCCGGCCGAGACGGGGCGCAGGCGCGCCGTAGCGGATCAGCCACCGGTGCCTGATCCGACCTTCGAGGCCTTGCCAGCGCCGCCAGCCGAGCCATCGCCGGCCCCAGCGGCGAACACTCAAGCCAGTCCGGCCGCTTCTGTTGCTCCCTTGCTGCTGCATAGCGAAGGCACCCAGCGCGCGATCCGCCAGGCCACGCGCACGCCGCTGTTGTCCGAACGCGCAGTCTCTGCCAGCCAGGAGCCGGGTCGGCTGAACAGCCAGCAGCGCATGGCGCAGGAGATGGAGCGCGCCGCGCATGGCGATTGCCTGAAAGGCGAATTCACGGGTGCAGGACTGGGCCTTTTAAGCCTGCCGTTCTGGGCCCTGGCCGAAGCACGTGGCAAGTGCCGGCGCTGAACCGTCAAGAAACTCCCCCCACCCTCACGAGGCAGGAAGCCAAGCGATGATGAAACTCCGTTACCTGTTGCAGCAAGCCAGCCTGGCCTGCCTGAGTGCGCTGATGGCCGGCACAGCGCTGGCCCAAACCGCAGCGCCTACCGAGGCCGCCGAGGTGCAGAAACTCGATGAGGTCACCGTCGGTCTCGTCAAGGACCCGGCCATGCTGCCCTACGCCCGCATGAACGAACTCCTCGGCCAGCTGGCCCGGGTCGGCCAGGGCCTGTTCCGCATGGACTTCAAGCTCAGCGCCAAGGACCCGGCGCGGCCGCTGCAATCGCCGAAGCTGGCCGTTCTGACCGACGAGCGCAACCTGCCCATCAAGCCGGACGCCGAGGGCCGCTTCGAGCTGCCCGTGTTGCCGACCGCCGAAGCCAAGACGGCCGAACTGGCCACCAATCAGCCCAAGGGCAGCCTGGCGATCACCGGTCAGCTGCACCTGACCGTGCCGGCCGACAAGCTGGACATGGCCACCGTGCGCCGTGTGATGGCCGTCGCCAAGCAGGCGCGCAACGAGCTGCTGCCTTGGTATCTGCGCTGGCTGTTTCCGCAGGTCGGCGGCGTGCGCGTCTGCAGCACCCAGCCTCGATGGGAGCTGGAGTGGCGCGAAGCCGGTCAATTGCTGAGCGTTCCGCTGAGCGCCGACGCCAAAGATCGCGATCCCAATGCGCCCGCCGGCAAGCCCGGCAATCCTTGCGCCACGCTCACCGGCGAAGAAAGCTGGCCCGATGCGGCGCGTCTGGTGGCACCGGCCGATGCACGCCTCAGCGTGCGGCTGGCCCGCAGCCGCCAGGGTTCATGAGACACATCGCCGCAAACAAAGTCTCCGAAGTTCGGGCCTTGCCACTCATGGGGCGGGCGCAGCTGTCGCAAGCGGCACGCCAGGCAGCCAGCGCTGATGGATGATGGCGTAGCTGCCGTCACGCCTCATCTCATCCAGCGCCTGCTGCCAGCGCTGTACCAGGGCCGCCGGCGTGCCGCGTGAGAAGGCGATGTACAGCAGGGCCTCCGAAAGCTTGACGATGGGCTGGGGCGGATCCGCCACCAGTCCGGCCATGCGCATGCTTTCGGCCACGGTGCTTTCATCCATCGCGATGACCACGCTTCGATTGGCCAGCAGCATCCGCATAGCATCAGCCGGCGAGGCGACGGGCAGCAAGTTGGCGAACCCGCGCGCCCTCAGATCCTGATGCACATACCACTCGCGCGGGACCATGATTTCCTTGACCTTGCGCGCATCTTCCAGGGTTCGAATGCCGGTCTGCTCGCCGCGACGCGCATACAGATGGGCGCGGGTGGCGCTGATCGGACCGACCCACTGAAACAGGGATTCACGCTCGGCGGTGCGCGCAGTCACGAAAAGTCCGACC
>NZ_JBILQK010000010.1:0-68740 GCF_044373315.1 Roseateles sp.
TTCCGCACTCCAGGAAGGCTTCGAACTCGTCCTTGATGAACCGGGGCAACTCGGCGCCAGTGCTGGCCTCGGTGTGGGCGATGAAGCTGGCCGCGTGCTGCTGCACCAGGCAGTACAGCGTGGTCTGCTCAGGACGGTGGCGTTCGTAGTGGACCGGGGCGCCATCGGGCGCCCGCTGGGGCTGCTGCGCCGTGGCTCTCACGATGGGCTCCCGGTGGGGTGAGCCCGCACGGTCTCAAGCCGTGCTCCGTGCCTCAATCGCCTTAATGGCTGCCAGCTGACGTGTGCCCTCCGTCGCGGTTCCTCCTACGGGTGACTGAAAGGTTGCCCGACCGGCTGCTTCAGGGTGGCGAGATCGGGACAGCGGATGTCGGCTCCGGGTCGATCGCCAGCCCTGGTGAATGACCGTTGATGGGCAGCCGGCCCAGCGTTCGGGTCGCGATGAGGTCCACGAGTGATGACCGGCTGCTGTCAGCCTTAAAGAGCCATACGACGATTGCCCGTTGTGTTCAGCCCTCCCGGGTGAAGTCTCCCTCGGTCAGGAACGGCTTGTTCAGCGCCTCCCTCATCCGATCCATGCAGGAGCGGCCGGCGACGTCCCCCTCCTCGACATCCCAAAGAGCTACCGCTGGGGACGTCCCATAGGTGACGGGAACACCATACTCGTAGTAGACCTCGTGGATCGCACACCACGCATCCTCGCCCTGCTTGAACGAGATCACCCGGTAGTTCCAGGTGCGCCTTGAAGGCGGGGCGGGCGCGCTGTCGTACCCCACAGTGGCTAGGCTAGTCATTTGCCGTCGATCATTTGCGCAGGCCCTGATCGAGCCAAGTGCGAACGGCGGCGCGGGCCATATGCTGACAGGCTGCGAACTGCGCGCTTGATGCGTCTCGAAATCAACCGGCCTGCGCAACTGCGCTTTGGACGTCCCGAGATGTGGACTGACTGACCTTGAACAAAGAAGTAGACGCGTTGTCCGAGGCGAAACTCGGCGAGTTCAGGGGGCAGCGTCACAGATCCGTCTTTACGGATGTAGCTGAAGGGGCGAGATTTCGTCGGTCGGCTCAAGCTCGCGCGGCGTGTCGATCTCATGCTGGCAGTTTGCGTTGCTTGTGCAGCATCGGCAAGCTGTATTGTTCCCTGTGGCTGCGGGCACGGCCGAGCTATCGGCCGAGCTGAGTGGCAAGAGTTCAAAGTTAAGCGACAAGATTTCGTGAAAATTCAAAGTTAAGCGAATGAGGAGTTCAAAGGTGCGTGAGTCGATTGCCGCTAAGCTGTTGATCCAGAAAGATGTCAGGTTCAGAACTCAGTGGGACTCGACACTCGTGTCGGCTGCGGTGCGCGTGCAGGTCTTCACGAGCTGGCTGTCCTTTCTCCCGGTCAACCGGCAGATCGGCGAGAGCTTCAGCTCATACCGTCCGGGCTGCAACTCGTCGGCTTGCGCTGGTGCAGCAGCGGGCCGGCGAAGAAACTGAAGGCACTCAAACGCCAAACCGCAATGGGAGCCCGCCATGAACACCACCGTAAATGCACTTGTCCTCGCCGTCGTCATTGGAACCAGTTTGGTCGCCCTGGGCCTGGGCTTGGCTGCCCCCAAGGCAGCGCAGGCCACTGAAGTCGTGAAGCTGAAGCGTGTGGTGATTGAAGGCAGGCGCATGCAGACTTCGGTCGAAGTGGCGCAACTGCCGCAGGTTGTCATTACCGGCCGCCGCGCCGCGCAAAGCGAACTGCAAATGGCCGCTGCCAAGCTGGCCAAGGCCATCTGAGGCTGGCGAGGTGGGGGCGGCTGGCCCAGCTGCGCCCCTGATGGCAGGGACAGCCTCAGGTGATCGGTGCCGGATTGAACAGCACCAGGGCGTTGTGCAGGCCCCAGCGCTCGGACCAGGTGCGGCGCCCGCTGGCTACGTCCAGCATCAGATGAAAAAGCTCCCAGCCCATGCTCTCGATGCTGGCCTCGCCGCTGGCGATGCGGCCGGCGTCCAGGTCCATCAGGTCATGCCATCGGGTGGCCAGCTCCGTGCGCGTGGCGACCTTGATCACCGGGCAGGCCGCCAGGCCGTAGGGCGTGCCGCGGCCGGTGGTGAACACATGCATGTTCATGCCGGCAGCCAGTTGCAGCGTGCCGCAGACAAAGTCGCTGGCCGGCGTGGCGGCGAACAGCAGGCCCTTGCTGCGGGCGCGTTCGCCCGGCGCCACCACGCCGGCGATGGGTGCCGTGCCTGACTTGACGACGGAGCCCATCGCCTTCTCGACGATATTGCTCAGCCCGCCCGCCTTGTTGCCGGGCGTGGTGTTGGCGCTGCGGTCGCTTCGGCCGCTTTGCAGATAGGCGTCGTACCAGGCCAGCTCGCGCTGGATGGCCTCGGCCACCTCGGCGTCAGAAGCCCGCGACACAAGCTGGTCGACCGCGTCGCGCACTTCGGTGACTTCCGAGAACATCACGGTGGCGCCCGCGCGCACCAGCAGATCGGCGCAGAAGCCCAGCGCTGGGTTGGCGGTGACGCCCGAGAAGGCGTCGCTGCCGCCGCATTGCAGGCCCACCACCAGCTCGCTGGCCGGCACGGTTTCGCGCTGGCGCCGGTTCAGCCGTTCCAGGTGCACGCGGGCCTGCGCCAGGATGCTGTCCAGCATCGAGCCCAGGCCGACATGCTGCTCGTCCTGCAGGCGCACGCGGCTGCTGGCCTGGGCATCGGCGATCGGCAGGCTGCCGGGCGGCAGCAGGCGATCCGGCTGCAGCTTCTCGCAGCCCAGCGAGACCAGCATCACCTCGCCGCCAAAGTTGGGGTTGAGCGCCAGGCTCCGCAGCGTGCGGATCGGGATTTCGGCGCCAGGCGCGTCGATCGCGACGCCGCAGCCGTAGGCATGTTCGATGGCGACCACGTCATCCACATTCGGATACAGCGGCAGCAGTTCAGCCTTGATGCGTCGCAGCGCCAGGTTCAGCACGCCGGCCACGCATTGCACCGTGGTGGAGAGGGCCAGGATGTTGCGCGTGCCCACCGACCCATCGGCATTGCGATAGCCCTGGAAGCTGTAGCCGGCCAAGGGCGCCAGCGCCGGGGCCGGCTCGGGCGGGGGCAAGGGCTGGTCGAGTGCGCGCGCCTCGGGCATCTCCAGCAGGCGCTCGTGCACCCAGGCCCCGGCTGCAATCGGCTGGCGGGCATGGCCGATGCAGACGCCGTAGCGCAGCACCGGCTGGCCGGCGGCGATGGCGCGCAAGGCCAGCTTGTGGCCCTGCGGCACGGCATCGACCAGGCACAGCCCGTCGTCAAAGCGAGTGCCGGCAGGCAGGCCGCCGTCGTTGACCACGATGGCGACGTTGTCGCGCTCATGCATGCGGATGCGTCGAGGATTCGCGCTCATGGTCCGGTCCTCACTTCATCAGTCCCGGCAGCCACAGCGAGAAGGCGGGCACATAGGTGACCAGCATCAGCGTGACGATCAGGGCGCCATAGAACGGCCAGATCGAACGCATCACCTCGCCGACCGAGATCTGGCCGATGGCACAGCCGACGAACTGGGTCGTACCCACCGGTGGGGTGTTGAGACCCAGCGAACAGTTCAGCAGCATGACGATGCCGAACTGCGTCGGGTCCATGCCGAACTTCTGGCAGATTGGCAGAAAGATCGGGGTGCAGATGAGGATGGTGGCCGCCATGTCCAGGAAGGTGCCGAGCACGAACAGCAGCAGATTGACCATCAGGAAGATCAGCCAGGGCTCGTTGGCCACCCACTGCATCAGCTCGCCGGTCTTCTGCGGCACTTCATAGAGCGCCATGAAGTAGCCGAAGGCCGAGGAGATGCCGATAAGGAACAGCACCACGCCGGTGGTCTTGCAGGCCTTGGCGCAAGCCTTGAGGAAGTTCTGCCAGCTCAGCGAGCGGTAGGCCAGCACCGTGATGGCGAGTGCCCAGAACACCGCTGTCGCCGCCGACTCGGTGGCAGTGAAGACGCCGCTGAGGATGCCCACCAGGATGATCACCACCACCAGCAGGCCGGGCAGTGCGGCGCCGAAGGCTTTGAGCACCGCGGGCCTGCCGGGGAAGGTGCCATGCGTCGGATAACCTCGCTTGACGGCCACGCCATAGGCGGCGACCAGATTGCAGACTGTGAGCAGCACGGCCGGTATCAGCGCGGCCAGGATCAGGCTGAACACGCTGACCGAGGCAATGCCGGCCGCCGCGAGCGTGAAGATGATCAGGTTGTGCGAGGTCGGCATCAGTGCACCCACCAGGGAGGCGTGGGTGGTGACGTTGACGGCGTAGTCCGCGTCGTAGCCTTCCTTCTTCAACATCGGGATCATCACCGAGCCCATGGCTGAGACATCGGCCAGCGGCGAGCCGGCCACGCCGCCGAACAGCGTGCAGCCCACCACATTGCTCATGCCGAGGCCGCCCCGCACATGGCCGACTAGGCTGTTGGCGAAGCGGATGATGCGTTCGGCGATGCCGCCATGCAGCATCAGTTCGCCGGCGAACACGAAGAAGGGAATCGCCAGGAAGCTGAACACCTGCATGCCGCCGACCATCTTCTGGAAGACGATGGCAACCGGCATGCCGGCTGCCAGGATGGTCACTACCGAGGCTAGGCCGATGGCGAAAGCCACGGGCACGCCAAGAATCAGCAGCAGCGCGAAGCTGAAGCCAAGAATCGTCAGTTCCATGCTGGCTCCACGTGGTGGCCGCGCACCAGCGCGACGATATGTTCTATCGAGAACAGCACGATCAGCCCGCCGGCAATCACCAGCGGCAGGTAGTCCATGCCTTCGGGGACGCCCAGCATGGGCTTCTTCTCGCCCCACTTGAGCGTGGTCCACAGCCAGCCTGCCTTTAGCATCAGTCCGCCGAACAGCGCCACCAGAAGGTGGATCAGAATTTCAAAGTTGCGGCGCAGACGCTCGGGCAGCAGCACGAGCAGCGATTCCAGCCCGATATGCCCGGCGTCCCGCACGCCCACCGCCACGCCCAGCGCGGTGACGTAAAGCACCAGCAGCATGGCCAGCGCTTCGGCCCAGGTGGGCGTGTCGTTGAACAGATAGCGGCCGATCACCTGGTATTGCACGCACAGCACCACGGCCAGCAGGCCCGCTACCGCCGCCATCAGCGCCAGCTTGGAGAGGCTGGCGCAGAAGCGGGTGAACAAGCCTGCTGATCGTGTTGCCGGTGCTGTCGTTTCCTTCAGCACCGACGGGCTCATTTGGTGTCCTGGATGGTCTTGACCAGGCGCTGCAGGTCAGGCGTGGTCATGAACCTGGCATAGACCGGTGCCATCACCGCCTGGAAGGACGCCTTGTCGACGTCGATGATCTCGGCCCCGCCCGCCTTCACCGCGGCCATGGACTTGGCTTCCTGTTCGTCCCACTTCTTGCGCTGGAAGGCCACCGACTCCTTGGCCGCCGCGCGGATCATGTCCTGCTCGGCCTTGCTCAGCTTGTCGAACACCAGTTTGCTCATCAGCAGCATCTCCGGCGCCATCGAGTGCTCGGTCCTGGACAGGAACTTGACCGCCTCGAAATGCTTGAAGCCTTCGTAGGATGGCACATTGTTCTCGGCTGCGTCGATCAGGCCGGTTTTCAGCCCGGTGTAGACCTCGCCGATCGGCATCGGCGTGGCATTGGCGCCCATGGCGCCGATCAGCGCCACCCACAGGTCCGACTGCTGCACGCGGATCTTCATGCCCTTGGCATCGGCCACGGTCTTGACGGGCTTGCGGCCGTAGATCGAGCGCGCACCGCTGTCGTAGTAGGCCAGGCCGATGAAGCCCTGGGGCTCGCAGCTCTTCAGGATCTCTTCGCCAGCCGGGCCGTCCAGGCTCTTGCGCATGTGCTCCACCGAGCGGAACAGGAAGGGCATGGTCGGCACCTGCGTCTTGGCGCAGATGGCATTCATCGGGCTGATATTCACCCGCGTCATCTCCAGGGCGCCGATCTTGACCTGGTCGATGGTTTCCTTCTCGCTGCCCAGCGCGCCCTTGTTGAAGACCTTGGTCGTGAACTTGCCGCCACTGCGCTGGCTCAGCAGTTCGCCCATATGGCGGACGGCAGCCACGGTGGGGTAGTCATCGCTGTTGTGCACGTCGGCCGAGCGCAGTTGCATCGCGCTGGCGCCCTGGCCCAGTGCGGCCAGCGCTGCGGCGATCAGGCCTGTGGTCAATGTCAAACGGGGTCGGTTCATGGGTGTCTCCTCGCAGGGTTTGTCAGTCATCGTGTGAGAAGGGCTGGCGTCCACCCGCGAAGGGGGTCTCCGCCAGGCCCGTGACCCCCGGACGCAGCGCAAACAGCGCGCCGTCCAGCGGGGTCGCAGACAAACCAGGGCCTGCAGGGCACATGGTCGTGATCAGCAGCGTGCCGAGGTCCGGCCCGCCAAAAGCGCACATGGTGGGCTTGGCCACCGGCAAGTCGATGCGTCGGTCCAGCACGCCGGCCGGCGTGTAGCGCAGCACGGCCGCGCCGTCGTTGGCGCAGATCCAGTAGCCGCCGTCGGCGTCCACCGCCGCGCCGTCCGGCCGGCCGCAGGCGAGGCGATCGATGAAGGGCTGCGGTGCTGCAGCCTGGCCCGTGGCCGGGTCGTAGTCGCAGACCCAGACCCGGGCCTGCGAGCGATGCGAGTCGCTGAAGTACAGACGCGCGCCATCCGGACTGAAGGCCAGGCCGTTGGGGATCAACATCTGCTCGCGCAGGGCCGGCTGCCAGCTGGCGTGTTCGCCCTCGAGCTGCAAGCGCGCCAGCCGCCCGCGCGCGGGCGACTCATCCGGGTTCAGAGCCATGCTGCCGACCCAGAAGCGCCCCTGGCGGTCGCAGCGGCCATCGTTGAAGCGCATGTCCGCGCCATACGGGGCGTCGGCCACGCGGCGACCCGTCCAACGCCCTTGGGGCAGCAGGCTCAGCAGCTGCACGCCATCGCTCAGCGCCACCAGCAACTCACCGGCTTGCGAGCCCAAGGCGATGCAGCCGGGTGGGTTCGGCATCTCCCAGCTTTGTGCGGCTGCGGCCGTGCCGTCGTGGCGCCACAGGCGTCGGGCACTGATGTCCACCCAGTAGAAGGCCTGCTCCAGCGCCGACCACAGCGGGCTCTCGGCCAGCGCGCTGGGGCCTTGCCACCAGAGCTCGGGGTGGGCGCTCAGGTTCATGGCTGGCGCTCGAACGGACCCAGGCCCAGGAAACTGCCGCCCTGCAGCCGCGCCATCGGCGAATCGGCCGGCTGGCCGAGCTGCTGGACCTGCTCGCGCCAGGCCTCGGCGCTGTCCTGCGGGCGGTAGCCCAGCTGCGCCCAACCGGCCTCACTCCACCAGCGTGCCGGATTGGCCGAAACACCGTAGACCGTCAGGCAGCCCACGTCCTTGGCGCTCAGCGCCGCCAGCACCAGACGTTCCAGATCGCCGAAGCTCAGCCAGGTTGACAGTGCGCGCCGGTCTTGCGGCTCGGCCGCCACCGTTCCCAGCCGTAGGCAGACGCTCTCGATGCCGTAGCGGTCCCAGTAGAGCTGCGCCATCTGTTCTGCGAAAAGCTTGCTGACGCCGTAATAGCCATCGGGCCGCGGCAGATCGGCCGGTCCGATGGACTGACCTTGTGCATAGCAGCCGCTGACGTGGTTGGAGCTGGCCAGCACGATGCGCCGCGTGCCTGCCAGTCGGGCGGCTTCATACAGGTGGAAGACGCCGCGGATATTGGCTTCGCAGATCGGCTCGAACGGGCTTTCCACGGCCACGCCGCCCAGATGCACGACTGCGGCCACGCCCTGCAGCAGCGACTCCATCGCCGTGCGGTCAGCCAGCTCGCAGGGGCTCTCCTGCTCATGCGTGCCGGCGGGCTGGGCAAACGCGGCCCGGTCGCTCAGGCGCAGCGCGGCATAGGGCTGGCCACCACCGCACAGCCGCCCCAGGGGCAAGCGCAGAACGCAGCCCAGCGCACCGGCCGCACCGGTCAGCAGCAGGGCTTGGGTGGCAGCGTCGGTTAGGGTGTCGGGCGTGTCAGGAGCCATACGCATTCAGGAACTCAGGGTGAGTGCTGTTTCAAAAAGAGTGCTCATGAGATGAGAATAACGAAACAGCGTTTCAATTAGATAAGGGCTTTCATGGGGGCGACGCAACACAAGGTGGTTTTGCTCGGCGAATGCATGCTGGAGCTGCAGGGCCAGGCCTTCGGCACGCTGACCCAGGCCTATGGCGGCGACACCTTCAACACAGCGGTTTATCTGGCGCGCTGCGGGCGGGCGGCTGGCATCGAGGTCAGCTATGCCACGGCGCTCGGCGACGATCCGCTGAGCGAGGGCCTGCTGCAGCGCTGGCAGGCGCAGGGCCTGGACTTGAGTTTGGTGCAGCGCATCCCGGGCAAGTTGCCGGGGATGTACATGATCGAACTAGACGAGCGCGGCGAACGCAGCTTCCACTTCTGGCGCGAATCCAGCGCGGCACGGCTGTACTTCGATGCGGCGCAGACGCCGCTGGAGGCGTGCAGCCCCGAGTTCGGCACCTTCTATCTGAGCGGCATCAGCCTGGCCATCCTGTCGCCGCTGGCGCGCGAGCGGGTCTATGCGCTGATGGCATCGATGCGCGCACTGGGCGCGCAGGTGGTGTTCGACAACAATTACCGGCCACGCCTGTGGCCGGACCTGCTGACGGCAAGGACCTGCTTCAACCGCGCTTTTCATTCGGCCACGATCGCCCTGGTGACGGCCGACGACCATCAGGCCGTGATGGGCCTGGGCTCGCTGGACGAGGCCGTGGCCCACGCGCAGCAGCTGGCTCCGCCGGAGATCCTGATCAAGCGCGGCGCCGCTTCGACCCTGCTGCGCCAAGCCGGCCACAGCGATTGGCAGGAAGCGGCGACAGTGAGCGTGCCCAACGTGGTGGACACCACAGCGGCGGGAGACTCCTTCGCCGCCGGCTATCTGAGCCGTCGCCTGCTCGGCGCGGATGCGCTGTCCGCGGCAGAGTTCGGCAACCGCCTGGCGGCGCGCGTGATCCAGCACCGCGGTGCGGTGATCGCGCCTGAGCTGATGCAGGACCTGGTCCAGGACTCCGCGTGAAGAACGCACTGCTTTTCGGCTTGGCGGCCTTGCTGTGTTCGGAGGTCTTTGGCCAAACCCTCAACCGCGCCACTTACGAGCACCCCGGCTGGGCCCAGACCAGTGGCGGCCGGGGCGGCGCACTGATCCGTGTCACAAGCCTGGCGGCCAGCGGACCCGGTTCGCTTCGAGCCGCCTTGGAGGCGCCAGGGCCGCGCATCGTGGTGTTCGAGGTCGGTGGCGTGATCGACCTGGCGGGCGCCTCGCTGCGCATCCGCGAGGGCCGGCTCACCGTGGCCGGGCAGACTGCGCCCGATCCGGGCATCACGCTGATCAAGGGCGAGCTGGAGGTGGCGGCCGCGGACGTGATCATCCAGCACCTGATGGTCCGCCCCGGCGAGTACGGCCGTGCCAAGAAGAGCGGTGGCGACCATGATGGGCTGAGCACCGGCGCCGGTGCCGCACGCGTGATCGTCGACCATTGCAGCTTCTCCTGGGCGACCGACGAGAACCTGTCCATCGGGGGGCCGCGCTTCCAGGGTGAGACGCCTGCGGACTGGCGCCGCAACACCTCGCATCAGATCACCTACAGTCACAACCTGATCTACGAGGGCCTGGCGAACTCGGTGCATCCGAAAGGCGAGCATTCCAAGGGCACGCTCGTGCATGACAACGCCAGCCAGGTGCTGCTGTACGGCAATCTTTACGCCTCCAATCAGGAGCGCAATGCGCTGTTCAAGGGCGGCGTGCACGCGGCCATGGTCAACAACCTGATCTACAACCCGGGTGCGCGCGCGGTGCACTACAACCTGGTTGCACATGAATGGTCTGGCCGCGAGCCGCAGACCGGCCAGCTGAGTCTGGTCGCCAATGCCTACCGCCAGGGCCCTGACACGCGCGCTGGCTTGCCGCTGTTCACGCTGGGCGGCCAGGGTGATGTGGCGCTGCATCTGCGGGGCAACTTGGCGGTCGACGCGCAGGGCCAGGCGCTGCCGATGACAGGCGGCTACACCAGCGGCTCCGCGCGCATCCTGGCGACCGAGACACCCAATCTGCCGGCCGGCCTGCGCTGGATCGCGGCTGAGCGTCTTGAGCAGGAGTTGCCGCTGGCGGTCGGCGCACGGCCCTGGGCGCGCGATCCGATCGACTTCAAGCTGCTGTCCGATGTGGCCGAGGGTCGCGGCAAGATCATCGATTCCGAGTTGGAGAACGCGCAGGGCTATCCGCAGTACGCGCCGACGCGGCGGGCCTTCGATCCCAATGACTGGAACCTGGACGATATGAGCCCGCGGGCAGGCTGGGATTCATTGTTCCGAAACGGGCGTTGATGCTGCTGCCCCGGCCGGCCTGCGCCACAGCCGCCAGATGGTCCAGCCATTTGTCAGCAGCAGCGTGGCTTCCAGCAGCGTGCCACCTATCGAGCCGACGAGCAGGTTGTTTAGCAACCACAGCGCGGTGCCGCACAGCATCAGCAGGCGCATGCGCAGGCCCTGCAGAAAAAACAAGGCCGTGGTGCCGATGCACGAGGCCAGGATGGGCAGCAGCGAGACCCAGCCCTGGTACAGCCAGGCGCCCAAGGCCAGGCTCAGGCCAATAAAGAACAGGCCGACGGCCGGCGTGCGGGCGCGCATCGCCGCCACCGAGCGGGCAAGAGAAACCAGGTTGCTGGCCACCGCCGTGGGATGGCCCAGCAAGGCGAAGTGCAGCACATAGGCCAGGCACTCCAACGCCATGAACAGCTTGAAGCGCCGGTCATCGGTCTGCGCAAAGCAGGCCACGCCGAAGACGAAGGCCAGATAGCCGAAACCCTGGGCAGGCGAAAGCAGGAAGGAGAGGTCGGGCATGAAGGACGATGTGAACGAAGCGGCAGACGACGAGGGCATCGGCGCGGCGCGGCAGCGAGAGTCTGCCTCATGCCAGCGGGCTGAGCGGATGTACCTGCAGCGGCGTCGCCTGCTGGGCGGCGCGGTAGCCGCACTCGCCACGCCGCTGCTCGCGCGTGCTGCCGAGAGCGGCCTGTCGGCCGAGGGCCTGCCGCCCTTGCATGCCTCGCTGCGCGAGCGCCTGCGTCAGCCGCGCCTGGGCTGGGATGCGGCAGCGGGGCGCCATCAGCTGGCCTGGCGCGAACGGGCACTGGCGCGTGCGCGGGCCTTGATGCTGCTGCCGGGCGAGGCCGACACCGATGCCAGCTTCAGCACCCGCAGCCTCGGCGAACAGCCCGTAGCGGGTGGCCTCGCGCGCCGACTGCTGCTGGAGCAGGGCCCGGGCGGCCCGGCGCCAGCGCTGTTGCTGCTGCCTGCTGGCAAAGGGCCGTTCCCGGCGGTGCTGCTGCTGCACGACCATGGCGCACGCTTCGACATCGGCAAGGAAAAGTTGATCCGGCCCTGGGACGATGCCGAGCGCGCGCGCAGCGCCGAAGCCTGGGTGGCGCGCTACTACGGTGGCCGCTTCCTGGGCGAGGCGCTGCTGCAGCGCGGCTATGCGGTGCTGGCGGTCGATGCGCTGGGCTGGGGCGAACGCTCGCGGCCGGGCTTCGCACGTGATCACCAGCAGGCGCTGGCGGCCAATCTGCTGAACCTGGGGCAGAGCTGGGCGGCCCTGATCGCCAGTGAGGACCTGCGCGCGCTGCGCTGGATGCGCGCACAGCCCGAGATCGATGCGCAGCGGGTGGCGGCGCTCGGATTTTCGATGGGTGGCTTCCGGGCCTGGCAGCTGGCGGCGCTGTCGCAGCAGCTGGCGGCCTGCGTGGCCAGCCACTGGATGTGCACGCGCGAAGGGCTGATGCGTCCGGGCGGCCATACGCTGCAGGGCCAGTCGGCCTTCGCGATGCTGCATCCCGGCCTGGCGGCTGAGCTCGACCATCCGGACGTTGCCGCTCTGGCGGCGCCGCGCCCGCTGCTGATGCACGCCGGCGCTGACGATCCGCTGTTTCCGCTCGATGCTGTCAGCAGCGCGCTTGAGCGCCTGCGTGCCGTCTGGGCTGCAGATGGCGCCACTGCACAGCTGGACACCCGGCTCTGGCCGGGTGGCCATGTCTTTGGCCTGGCCCAGCAGAAGGCCGCGCTGGATTGGCTGGACGCGCAACTGTCTCGTCAGCGCTGAGTCCCGGTAGCGGCTTAGGGGCGCGGCGGCGCTGCTGGTGTCACTGCTGCCGCCAGCTCGGGGCGCAGTGCCAGCAGGGCCTGCAGCACCAGATCGGCGAACAGGGCCGCGCCCTGCGGGCCGACATGGGTGTGGTCGAACAGCGTCCGCGCCGGGCCGGCGCGTTCCACCATCCAGGGCGGCGGCACATGCATGGCGCCTGAGGCGGGCGGTGCGATGGCCAAATGATCGGCCTGTTCGCGGCCCATTGCCTGCACGGCGACGGCGCTGAGCCCGTTCAGGTCGATCACCGGCACCTGCAGCTCGTCCGCCAGCGCCAGCGTGGCTAGTGCCCAGGGGCGCAGATCGTTCTGCAGCTGGCCTTGCGCATCGAAGCTGCGGCGTGTCAGCGGCGTCAGCAGTAGCACCTCGGCGCCGGCGGCGCGCGCCTCGCGCACATAGCCGGCCAGATTGGGCTTGAACTCGCTGGCCAGATCGGTCGAGCGGCCGGGCTTGCCGGGCTGGTCGTTGTGGCCGAACTGGATCAGCACCAGATCGCGCTGGCCGCCTTCGCGCAGCAGCGCCAGCACGCTGGACCAGAGGCCCTCGGCGCGGTAGCTCTTGCTGCTGCGGCCACCCCGCGCGAGGTTCAGGCACGCCAGTTGGTCCAGGCGTTGGCACAGCGCATTGCCATAGCCGCTGCGCGGCGCCAGCGTTGAGTCACCGACAAGGATCAGGCGTAGGCCCAGGGTCTGCGCTTGCGCGTCAGGCGCCAGCGCGCTGCCAGCCAGCAGCAGGGCCAGGAGCAGGTTTTTCATCGCTCGTCCGTACAAAGGGGTTTGGGTCTTGCACAAAAAACAGGGCCGCCTGTTGGGCGGCCCTGTTGTAGGACTTCAAGCGTTGGCTCAGAACTTGTAGCGTGCGCCGAGCAGGAACTCGCGGCCGGTGACGTGGTAGACAACCGGGCTGTTGCGGGCGCGGCTGATGAACTGGTCGTTCGCCTCGTTGGTCAGGTTCACGCCTTCCAGCGTGATGTCCAGCTTGTCATTGACCTTGTAGGAGATCGACGCGTCCACGTTGAGCGAGCCGTTCTTGCCTTCGACATCGTTGTTGTTCTGGCCCGGCACGCGGGTCAGGAAGGCCGAGCGCTTGGCGGCCGAGACCCGGGCGCTGAACTTGCCGTCGTCGTAGTAGAGCGTGGCGTTCCAGGACTTGGGCGACATGTTGAGCAGGTCGTCCACGATGGTGGCGTTGCTGGTGGGCGAGACCAGGTAGGTGATCTTGGACTTCACATAGGTGTAGTTCAGCACCGTGCCGAAGTTCTTGCCCCAGGACGGCAGGAAGGTGAAGGGCTGCTGGTAGTTCAGCTCGATGCCCGTTAGCTTGCCTCCCGGGGTGTTGATCGGCGTTGTGACCTGGAACACCTCGTCGCCGGTGAAGTTGGACGGCAGCAGCGATTGCGGCAGGCCGGTTTCCTTGAAGGCGATATTGGTGCGCAGGCTCTGGATGTAGGTGTCGATGTCCTTGCGGAACAGGCCCATGCCGATGAAGGCATTGCGGCCGAAGTAGTACTCCAGACTGCTGTCGTAGGTCTTGGCACGGAAGGGCTTGAGCGTCGGGTTGCCGCTAGTGATTGACAGCGTGCCGGTGGTGCTGATGGTGCCGCCGGGGTTCAGGTTGCCGAGTTGCGGACGTGCCATCACCTTGGCGGCGCCGAAGCGCACGATGAAATCGCGCGTTATGTTGGCCGCGATGTTCAGCGAGGGCAGTACATCGTCATAGGTGTTTGGCACGGTCACCTCGGTGCCGCCGGCCGCGGCTTGGTAGCCGGTTGACGACTGCTCGGTCTTGACATAGCGGACACCGACATTGCCGCGTACCGGCATGTCCATGAAGCGCTGGTCGAAGTCCAGCATCGCGAACGCGCCGGTGTCGGTCTCGGTGACACGGCGGTTGTTGCCGCGGGCATTGCCGTTGGTCGTGGACGACAGCGTGAAGTCGCCCGGGCCGCCGGCTGGGCCGCTCTTGATGCAGTTGCAATAGATGTCGTAGGCCGCGGCGATGGCGCTCAGGTTGGGAATGGACCAGGCGGTCGGCGTGCCGGCCGGCAGATCAAGGCCTTTGCCGAAGCCGCTCAGCAGCGTCGTCAGGCTGGCGGCGCTTGTGCCCGCTGCCGGTGCGAAGATGGTGTCGTTCTGGTTAACGCGGCGGAACTCGTAGGTGTCGAACTTGTACTGCTTGTAGTTGCCGCCGCCGCGCAGCGTCAGCTTGCTGGGTACCAGGTCCCAGGCCAAGTCCACCTGGGCCACGTCATTGCGGTTGTTGGCACCTTGCGGCCTGATACGGATCTCGCTGGAGGTGGTGTTGGGGATGGTGGTGGGCTGCGTGCCGGTGGCGACCTGCGGCACGCCGACCAGTGCCAGCGGATTGCCGCTGCTGGCCGCCGGGTCGAAGGGGAAGCCAATCAGCGGCAACCGGCTGTTGCCACGGAAATCCAGCGTGTAGCCGTTGACATTCAGCGCGTCCAACGTCGTCGTGGTCTGGATCGGGTTGCGGAACTTGGAGTCCGCGCGGCCGACCTTGGCGCTGACGCGTACCGTGTCGCTGAACTCGTGCTCCAGCGTCAGGCTGGGTTGCGTGAAGGCGGTGGAGAGCTTGTCGAAGCGCGATTCGGCGCGGATGTCCACACCGTTGTACTGGCCGAACTGCAATGCGCCATTGGCGTCATAGCTGGTGTTGACCACGCTGGTCTGCGGCTTGCCGCCCTGAGTCGCAGTGCGGCTGAAAGAGATGGCTTGCAAGAAGTCTTCTTGGCGGGTGGCGTCCAGCTTGGAATAGAGCACATCCAGGCTGACCAGCGTCGCGTCGTTGGGGCGCCACTGCGCGGCCGCGGTCAGGCCCAGGCGATCCTGGTCATGGGTCAGTCGGCCGTAGCGCGGCAGGCGCGGGTGGAAGTTGTTGACGCTGCTGGCCGCGTTGTAGGCGGCGATCGTGTCGGCATTGCCGGTCAGTCGCGGCACGCCCTGGGCCGCGGGGCCGCAGGTGGTGGCTGTCGAGGTGGTCGGGTTGTTGGCGACGCCGGTGGGCGCGCACCAGCCACCGGACGAAGCGCCGTTGTCCCAGCGCACGGTCGAGAAGCCTTCTTCATTGAGTTTGCGCTTCGAATAGGCGCCCGACACGAGCAGGCCGAAGGTCTTGCCGGCGAAGGTGTCCGAGACCAGGAAGGCCAGGCGCGGATCGGTGCTTCCGGACAGGTCGTTGTAGCGCGCCTTCACCGAGCCGGTGATCACGCGCTTGTTGAAATCGAACGGGCGCGCGGCCTGCAGATCGACGGTGGCGCCGAGCGAGCCTTCGTCGACATCGGCCGAGGCGCTCTTGCGCACGGTGATGCTGTTGAACAGCTCGGCGGCGAAGACGTTGAAGTCGAATCCGCGGGAGCGGTTGGCGCCGCCGGAGCTGTCGGTGCCGCCGGTGGTGGCCAGCGCCTCGATGCCGTTGATGCGCACGCGGGTGAAGTCGGCGCCCAGGCCGCGCACCGTGATGTTGCGGCCTTCGCCGGCATCGCGGTCGATCACCACGCCTGGCACGCGCTGCAGCGATTCGGCCAGATTGGTGTCGGGGAACTTGGCGATGTCTTCGGCCTTGATGACATCGACGATGCCCTTGTCCTGGCGCTTGGCATTCAGCGCGCTTTCCAGCGATGCGCGGATGCCGGTGATCACGACGCTATCCAGCGTCTTGGCTTCACTGGTGGTCTTGTTGTCCGGCGCGGTCTGGGCCTGGACGGTCAGACCCAGGGTGGCGCCGCCCAGCAGGCAGGCGGCGAGGCGGGTCAGGCGGGGCGGGTTGGTCCCGTGGCGTTTGGGCATGTCTTGTCTCCTGAGGGTTCTGAAGCGCCGCCGTCTGCCAGATTGGCTTGCGGCGCCGCGCGGCGTTCCTGGCCGAGGTGCCGGGCTCATGGGCGCGGCTTTCTGTTCGGCGGTGTTCGGGCGCTCGCAGGGCGCCTTGGGGGTTCAGCGCGGGCTTCGCTGCAGTGCGAGCACCCGCCTGTCGGTCGCGAGGATTACAGGTAATCCTCGCGACGCGGTGAAAACTGGTCCAGCAAGGTGCTGTCGGCTTCGAGCGCGACCACGCCATGCATGGTCAGGCGCGGCGCGATGAAGGCATCACCGACACGCAGCACGCGCTTGACGCCGTCGATCTCGGCCTCGAAGGCACCCGACACCACATAGGCGATCTGGTCGTGCGCGTCATGGGCGTGCGGGGTACCGATGGCACCGCGGTCGAACTGCACCAGCACCGACATGAGCTCGGGCGTGTGGCCGACGATCTTGCGGCGGATGCCGTCGCCCAGGTCGGTCCAGTGCGTGGCGGCGTTCTCGAAGAAGGCGGAAGAGGAACTCATGGCAGGCGGTGCTCCGGCTGTGTTGAGGGCAACTATACCGAGCTTGCGAATAAATGAAACAGTGGTTCATTAAATAGAAACCATGATTCCGGGAAACTCCCAGTCGGGGTTACGCTTGCGCCCCATGACATCTGCCGCAGCCGCTTGTACAGGCTGCAGCCCAACCGAGGACCGTCCATGGAAATCCGCCAACCCATTCACAGCGAGCACGCCCGCACGCTGGACACCAGCGGCCTGCGCCGCCACTTTCTGGTCGAGAACCTGTTCAAGGCCGACGAGGCCACGCTGACCTACAGCCAGATCGACCGCATCATCGTCGGCGGCATCATGCCTGTGGCCAAGCCGGTGACTTTTTCGCCTGAGCTGGGCAAGCACACCGGCACCGACTTCTTCCTTCAGCGCCGCGAGCTGGGCCTGATCAATATCGGCGGCGCAGCGCGCGTTACGGTGGATGGTCAGTTCTTCGAGGTCGGCCCGCGCGAGGCCCTGTATGTGGGCCAGGGCGCCAAGCAGCTGGAATTCGCTAGTGTCGATGCCGCGACGCCGGCCAAGCTGTATTTCAACTGCGCACCGGCCCACACCGCCTATCCGCACCGCAAGGTGACGCTGGCCGAGGCTTCGCCCGAGACCCTGGGCGCGCCGGAGACCAGCAACCGCCGCACCATCTACAAGTTCCTGGTGCCCGACGTGCTGCCTACCTGCCAGCTGCTGATGGGCATGACCCAGCTGGAGCCTGGCAGCCTGTGGAACACCATGCCCTGCCACACGCATGACCGCCGCATGGAGGTCTACTTCTATTTCGACATGAGCGAGCAGGCAGCGGTTTTCCACATGCTGGGCGAGCCGACCGAGACCCGCCACCTGGTGGTGCGCAATGAGCAGGCCGTGATCAGCCCGAGCTGGAGCATCCACTCCGGCGTCGGCACCCAGGCCTACACCTTCATCTGGGGCATGGTGGGTGAGAACCAGGTCTTCAAGGACATGGACCACGTGCCCATGACCACCCTGCGCTGAGCACAAGGCATAGCCATGATTCTGGACAACTTCCAACTGAGCGGCCGCGTGGCCATCGTCACCGGCTGCAACACCGGGCTGGGGCAGGGCATGGCCTTGGCGCTGGCTGAAGCCGGGGCCGACATCGTCGGCGTCAACGTCTCCGAGCCGACCGAGACCAAGCAGCAGGTCGAGGCGCAGGGGCGTCGCTTTCTCGATCTGCGCGCCAACCTGGCCGACATCAGTTGCATCGACGGCCTGATCGCCGAAGCCCGGCAGCTGACCGGCAACATCGACATCCTGGTCAACAACGCCGGCATCATCCGCCGCGAGGATGCAATCAAGTTCAGCGAGAAGGACTGGGACGATGTCATCGACATCAACCTGAAGACGGTGTTCTTCTTCTCGCAGGCCGTAGCCAAGCAATACCTGGCCCAGGGCAGCGGCGGCAAGATCATCAATGTGGCGTCGATGTTGTCCTTCCAGGGCGGCGTACGGGTGCCGTCCTACACCGCCAGCAAGAGCGGCGTGATGGGCATCACCCGGCTGATGGCCAATGAGTGGGCACAGCATGGCATCAACGTCAACGCCATTGCGCCGGGCTATATGGCCACCAACAACACCGCTGCGCTGCGCGCTGACGAAGGCCGCAACGCCTCCATCCTGGAGCGCATCCCGGCCGGACGCTGGGGCCTGCCCGAGGACCTGGCTGGCCCGGTCGTGTTCCTGGCCTCGAAGGCCTCGGACTATGTGAACGGCTATACCGTCGCAGTCGACGGCGGCTGGCTGGCCCGCTAAGCCACAACCCAAGCGCAGCGCCGTTCGAGGTCAGAGGCCTAGTTCGGCGCCAGGCACGAACCGTCCGCAGGGCGGTTCGATCCCAGGCTCTGGCTTCTACAGAGGGCGTAGCCTTGAGATCACCGACGGAGACACGGTGAGATGTACGAAAACAAAAAACTTGGCTTTCTGTTCGTGCTGCCCTTTGTGTTGGGCGTGCTGCTGTTCAAGCTCACGCCCTTCGTGATGAGCTTCGCGCTCAGTTTCACGCAGTACGACCTGATCGACCCGCCTCAGTATGTGGGCCTGCAGAACTACACCGAGCTGGCGACGGCGGATCCGCTGTTCCGCCAATCGCTCGGTGTGACGATGATCTTCGCGCTGCTGGCGGTACCGCTGCGGGTCGGCTTCGCGCTGTTCATCGCGCATGTGCTGAACTTCAAGCTGCGCGGCATCAACTTCTTCCGCGCCGCGTTCTACATCCCGTCCATCCTGGGCGGCTCGATTGCGACGGCCGTGCTGTGGCGCTTTCTGTTTGCCAAGAACGGCCTGGTCAATCTGGTGCTGGTGGAGCTGGGCATGGAGCCGATCGCCTGGCTGGCGGATGAGCATTACTCGATGTGGACCATCGTGCTGCTGTTCACCTGGCAGTTCGGTTCGGCGATGGTGATCTTCCTGGCGGCGTTGCAGAACGTCTCGGTGTCGCTGTATGAGGCGGCCGAATGCGACGGCGCCAGCAAGTGGCAGCAGTTCTGGAAGATCACGGTGCCGCTGATCACGCCGGTCATCTTCTTCAACATGATCATGCAGATGGTGCACGCCTTCCAGGAATTCAACGGCCCCTACATGATCACCGAGGGCGGCCCGCTGCACTCGACCTATGTGCTGGCGCTCTACATCTACGACCAGAGCTTCCGCTTCTTCAATCTGGGCTATGGCGCGGCCTTGTCCTGGGTGCTGTTCGCCCTGGTCGGCGGCCTGGCTGCGCTGAGCTTCTGGAGCTCCAAGTACTGGGTCTTCTATTCGGGCGAGAAGGAGCAGAAGCGATGAGCGCGGGCATCGAGACAAGCAACAGCGCTTCGCTGCAGCTGAGCCGTGACCGCGGCCGCCCCTGGCTGCGCTATGTGGCGCTGATCGCGGTCGCCTTCGTGATGCTGTATCCGCTGCTGTGGCTGATCGGCGCCTCGTTCAAGAGTAATTCCGAGATCTTCAGCTCGGCCGGCTTCTGGCCCGAACGCTTTGACTTCGCGTCCTATGCCAAGGGCTGGAAGACCAGCACCGAGTACACCTTCGCGACCTACTTCCTGAACAGCTTCCTGATCACCATTCCGCGCATCATCGTCACGGTGATCTCCTGCGTGCTGGTGGCCTATGCCTTCGCGCGCTTCGAGTTCTGGGGCAAGAAGTTCATGTTCAGCATCATGATCGCGACGATGATGCTGCCGCTGATCGTGCTGCGCCTGCCGCAGTACCTGGTGTTCCGCGAGATCGGCTGGCTGGATTCCTACCTGCCGCTGATCATCCCCTCGGCCTTTGCCACCGACACATTCTTCGTCTTCATGCTGGTGCAGTTCCTGCGCGGCATTCCGCGCGACATGGAAGAGGCGGCGCAGATCGACGGCTGCAATGCGCTGCAGCTGCTCTGGCACATCATCGTGCCGATGCTGAAGCCGGCCATCATCTCGGTGATCGTGTTCCAGTTCATCTGGACCATGAACGACTTCATGGGCCCGCTGATCTATCTGGCCTCGGTCGAGAAATACCCGGTCTCGCTGGCGCTGAAGATGAGCATCGGCGCCACCGAGGAAGTCGAGTGGGCCAATGTGATCGCCATCTCGGTGGTGGCGCTGATTCCTTCGGTGCTGGTGTTCTTCGCGGCGCAGAAGCACTTCATCGAAGGCGCGACGTCGAGTGGGGTGAAGGGATGAGGACGGTGGCTTGCGCTTGCATCGATCACGACATGAGTGGAACAGGGCAGCCCTGCTCAGGAGCCTGCGCCGCTAGAAGCAAGACCGAATACAGACACGCGGAGACAACGTGGCACGACTAAGCCTCAACAAGATAGAAAAGGTCTACCCCAACGGCTTCAAGGCCGTGCATGGCGTGGACCTGGAAGTACGCGACGGCGAGTTCATGGTGTTCGTCGGCCCGTCGGGCTGCGCCAAGAGCACGCTGCTGCGCATGATTGCCGGCCTGGAAACCATTTCCGGCGGCGAGCTGCGCATCGGGGACCGCGTCGTCAACGAGCTGGCGCCCAAGCAGCGCGGCATTGCGATGGTGTTCCAGAACTACGCGCTCTATCCGCACATGAAGGTCTACGAGAACCTGGCCTTCGGCCTGAAGCTCGCCGGCACGCCCAAGGCGGAACTGGACCAGCGCGTGCGCCATGCCGCCAAGCTGCTGGAGATGGAGCACCTGCTGGACCGCTATCCCAAGCAGCTCAGCGGGGGGCAGGCGCAGCGCGTGGCAGTCGGCCGCGCCATCGTCAAGAAGCCCGAGGTCTTCCTGTTCGACGAGCCGCTGTCCAACCTGGACGCCAAGCTGCGCGCTGCGATGCGGGTGCGCTTGACCGAGCTGCACCGCACGCTGCGCGAATCCGGCCAGGCGGCCACCACCGTCTATGTCACGCACGATCAGGTCGAGGCCATGACCATGGGCGAGCGCATCTGCGTGCTCAAGGACGGGCAGATCCAGCAGGTCGACACGCCCACCGCGCTGTACGAGCGCCCGGCGAATGCCTTTGTGGCCAGCTTCATCGGCTCGCCCGAGATGAACATCGTCGACGCCAGCCTGCAGGCCGCGGCCAGCGGCCTGGCGGTGCGGGTGGGCGACGCGCTGCTGCCGCTGCCGGCCGACAAGGCGCAGCGCCTGCAGGGCGGCTCGGCCGCCGTGCGCTTCGGCCTGAGGCCCGAGCACATCGGCCTGCTGCCGCGCGCTCAGGGCGACAGCACCGCTGCTGCGGCCAAGCTCCGCTTCACCGAGCACATGGGTTCCGAGGTCTATGTGCATGCCGATCTCGGCGCGCTGCCACTGACGGCACGCGTGCCGGCCGAGCAGGCAGCGGCGCTGGCCGGGCTCAAGCGCGGCGATGAGCTCAGCCTGCATCTGCAGCTTTCTGCCTGCCATCTGTTCGACGCCGCCAGCGGCGCCAATCTGCTGCTATGAGAGAACCCTCGCTGTTCAACCGGCGCCAACTGCTGGTGTCAGGTCTAGCTGCCGCCCCCATGGTGCTCAGCGCACAGCCGCGCGAGACCGTGCTGCGCTTTGCCTGGTGGGGCGGATCGGCCCGCCACGAGGCCACGCTGAAGGCGCTGGATCTGTTCGAGCGCCGCCACCCTGGCGTGCGGGTGAAGGCCGAGTACATGGGCTTCAACGGCTATCTGGAACGCCTGACGACCCAGATCGCCGGCCGCTCCGAGCCCGATGTCATGCAGATCAACTGGGCCTGGCTGGCGATGTTCAGCAAACGCGGCAACGGCTTTGCCGACCTGCGCCAGCATGCCGCCCAGCTCGATCTTGGCCAGCTCAGCGCCGAAGACCTGGCCTATGGCGAGGTGGCCGGCAAGCTCAATGCGCTGCCGGTGTCGTTCAGCGCCCGCGTGATGCTGCTGAACCAGTCGGCCTTCCAGCGTGCCGGCATCGCACTGCCGCGCAACTGGGACGAGCTGTTTGCCGCCGGCCCGGCTTTTCGTCGCAAGCTGGGCGAGAACGCCTACCCGCTGGACGGCGAGCTTTACGACATGATGCTGCTGTCCCAGGCTTGGGTGCAGCAGCGCCACGGCATGCCTTATGTGGACCCGCTGCAGCCGCGCGTGGCGATGAACCCGGCGGCAGCACTGGACTGGGTGCGCGTCTACAAGCGCCTGGTCGACGAACATGTGGCCACGCCGCTGCCGCTGCGCGCCTCGCTGGGCGGCGCCGAGAAGCCCACCGAGCAGCAGCCGGATTGGGTGGTCGGCAACTGGGCCGGCAACTACACCTGGGATTCGGCCATCGGCCTGCGCGCCTCCACCCTGAACAAGCAGCAGCAGCTGGTGCTGGGCGAGTTTCCGACCCTACCCGGCTCGCTGGAAAGCGGCATGTTCGGCCGGCCGACGCTGATGTATGCGGTCGGCCGCAACTCACGCCAGGCGGAGATGTCCGCACGCCTGATCAACTTCCTGCTGAACGATCTGGAGGCCGCCGCCATCCTCGGCCGAACCCGCGGCCTGCCGTCAGCGCGCGCGGCCTTCGAGCAGCTCAAGAGCAGCGGCAAGGCCCCGGCGCTGGAGCTGGCCGCCTACGAGCAGATCCGCGCGCAGCGCCAGAGCGGCCGGCTCAAGCGCCCGGCGCCGCTGTTCGAGCATGCGCGCCTGCACAAGTTCATGCGCGAGGTCTTCGAGACCATCGCCTACCGCAAGACCAGCGAACAGGCCGCCGCCACCCGCTTGGTCGAAGAAGGCCAGGCGCTCCTGCAACGCATCAAGTGAGTCTTGAACACAGCATCTCCATCATGAAAGCCACTCAACGCCAGCTGAAGTTTGTCACCCGCGAAGACCCGGACACCGGCGCACGCGTGACCCGCCTCACGCCCACCGATGTGACCTGCCATCGCAACTACTTCTATCAGAAGTGCTTCACCAACGATGGCAAGCGGCTGATCTTCGGCGCCGAGTTTGGCCCCCAGCCCAGCCCGAACTGGAACTACCACCTGCTGGACCTGGAAAGCCAGGTCGCCACCCAGCTCAGCGACCAGGCCGGCGAGAACACCTTCGGCGGCTTTCTCAGCCCGGACGATCAGCACCTGTACTTTGTGCGTGCCGAACGCCAGCTGATCCGACTCAGCCTGGCCGACCTCAGCGAGGAGGTGGTCTACACCGTGCCGCAGGGCTGGGTGGGCTATGGCACCTGGGTCAGCAACAGCGTTTGTACCAAGATGGTGGGCATCGAGATCCATGCCGACGACTGGTTTCCGCTCAACACCTGGCAGAAGTTCAACGAGATGTTCCACCAGAAGCCGCGCTGCCGGCTGTTCAGCGTGGACCTCAGGACCGGCGAGCGCACGGTCATCCTGGAGCAGCGCGGCTGGCTGGGCCATCCGCAGTACCGCCCCTTCGACGACAACACCGTGGCCTATTGCCACGAAGGCCCGCATGACCTGATCGATGCGCGCATGTGGTTCATCAACGAGGACGGCACGAACCGCCGCTGCGGCAAGGAACACGCGCCGGGCGAGAGCTGCACGCATGAGTTCTGGGTGCCCGACGGCAGCGCGATGATCTATGTGAGCTACCAGCACGACTCGCCCGAGCGCTGGATCTACAGCCTGGACCCGGTCACGCTGGAGAACAAGCTGTTGACCGCGATGCCGCAGTGCTCGCACCTGATGAGCAACCAGGACGGCACGCTGATCGTCGGCGACGGTTGCGGCAAGGCCAGCGGCGACTCCTCTGCCAGCAACGAGATGCTCAGCGGCGACCCCTATCTGCATCTTTTCGACCTCAAGACCGGCACCACCCGCGCAATCGCCCGCCACGACAGCAGCTGGGGCGTCTACAAGAACAGCCGCCAGGTGACCCACCCGCATCCCAGCTTCACGCCCGACGAGAAACAGGTGCTGTTCAGCTGCGACGCCGAGGGCGAGCCAGCGCTGTATCTGGCGGATCTGGGCCGGGCATGAAGGCCTGGGCGGCCGTGACGACGGGGCTGCTGGCGATGGCCCTGAATGCGCTGGCCCACCCACGCCCGCAACTGGAAGCGGCCGAAGCTGCGCGACTGAACGCAGCCGCCTACCTGGGCGACTGGCAACCCGCTACGCTGGACGATCCGGCACGCTGGAGGCCGCAGGCCATCGTCGCAGCCGATGGCAGCGGCACGCACCGCACGCTGCAGGCCGCGCTGGATGCGCTGCCGGCCAGGGGCGCCAGCGCGCAGCGCCACTACATACTCGTGCGTCCCGGCACTTACCGCGGCCAGCTGTGCGTGCGCGACAAGGCGCCGTTCACGCTCTATGGCCTGGGCGATGCGGCTGAGGTGCGCCTCGTCGATGGTCGCTACGCCGGCCAGCCCAAGGCACCGGGCCAGGCGGCCCAGCCCTGCATCCCGGCGCTGGAGGCCAAGGCCCATGGTACGGCCGGCAGCAGCACGCTGGCGATCTTCAGCGACGACGTGCAGTTGCTGCGCCTGAGCATCGTCAATGACGCGATGGACGGCGTGCGCCAGGGCCAGGGCTACCCCGAGGGCGCCGGCGAGGCCGGCGGCGCGCAGGCGGTGGCGCTGATGACGCGCGGCGACCGCATCCAGCTGCAGCAGCTACGCCTGCTGGGCCACCAGGACACCTTCTACGCCGACCGTGCGGCTAACTCAGAGACGGCGCGAGTCTTGGTGCGGCGCAGCCTGATCGCTGGCGATGTGGACTTCATCTTCGGCGCGGCCCGCCTGGTGATCGACGACAGCCTGATCCTGGCCCGCGCAGGTCGTCGCGCACCGGGGCAGGGCGGCTATGTGCTGGCGCCCAGCACGCCGGCCGCGCAGGCGCTGGGCTTTCTGGTGCAGCGCAGCCGCTGGCTGGCCGAGCCGGGCCTTGTACCGGGCAGCATCGCGCTGGGTCGGGCCTGGGACCAGGGCGTACCTAAGGGCGAGTGGCAGCCCGGCGCACCCAATGGCCAGGCCCTGGTGCGCGACAGCCTGCTCGGCCCGCATCTCGGCCCTTGGGAAGCGTCGACCGCGCGCCGGCCTTTCACGGCCACAGGCGCTGCGGCCAACCGCCTAGCCGAATACACCAACACCGCGCTGCCCGCCGCCGCCTTTGAAACCCTGCCGGCCGGCCAGGGCTGGGCGTCGATGGAAGGCGGCACGCGCGGCGGCGCCGATGCCAAGCCCGAGCATGTGCTGGCCGTGCGCACGCGCGCAGAGCTGGACGCGGCGCTGGGCTTGGGCGACACGCCCAAGATCATCGTGCTGCTAGCCCGCATCGATCTGGCCGCCGATACCAGCGGCCAGCGCCTCGGCGCGGCCGACTTGTGCGACCCGGCCTATGACTTCGAGGCCTTTGTGCGCCAGTACGACCCGGCCAGCTGGGGCCGTGCCGACCCCAGCGGCCCGCTCGAAGAAGCCCGCCGGCGCTCGGCCAAGCGCCAGGCCGCGCAGATCGTGCTGCGCATTCCCTCGCACACCACGCTGATCGGCGCCGTTCCCGGTGCTGGCTTCGCGGGCGGCATGCTGCTGCTGGAAAAGGTGCAGCAGGTGATCCTGCGCCAGCTGCACTTCAGTGATGCCTACGACCTTTTCCCCGCCTGGGAGCCGCGCGACAACGGCCATGGCGAGTGGAACTCGGAGTACGACAACGTCTCGCTGCGCGGCGCCCGCCATGTGTGGGTGGACCATTGCAGCTTCGACGATGGCGAGCATCCGGACCATCTGGAGGCCAGCGCCTTCGGCCGCCCCATCCAGCGCCACGACGGGCTGCTGGACATCACCAAGCAGTCCGATCTGGTGACGGTGTCCTGGAACCGCTTCCGCCAGCATGACAAGACCACGCTAATCGGTGCTGGCGACACGCAGACGGCCGACGCCGGCACCCTGCGCGTCACGCTGCACCACAACCTGTGGGAAGACGTGAAGGAGCGCGCGCCGCGCGTGCGCTTCGGCCAGGTGCATGTGCTCAACAACCTCTATCTGGCGCGCCGCGACGGCCCGTACGCGCAGGGCTATTCGATCGGCCTGGGCCAGGGCTCTGCCCTCATCAGCGAAGCCAATGTCTGGGAAGGTGAACCCAGCCGCCTGCTGCGCGCACTGAAGGGCCAGCGCTTCGAGGACCGCGGCTCGCTGCTGAACGGCTCGCCGGTCGATCCGCTGGCGCTGCTGCGCGCCGCCCAGCCCGACGCGCCGGCTATTCAGCCGGCCGGCTGGACGCCGCCTTACACGCTGCGCGCCGAGCCGGCCGCAGGCCTGGCCGAGCGCTTGCGCTCACAGGCCGGCGCTGCGCCGCGCTGAAGGCGCACTGAAAGCATGGACAATCCCATATCTCTGTTGAAACGCTAGCCCGAGGCAATCGAAACGCATGGATGACGATCTCAACGATGGCAAACAGCAGCCGGAATCGGTGGCCGCTGTCCTGAAGGTCTTTGCCATCCTGCAGGCCTTGTCGGAGCGCAGCGAAACCGGCATCTCCGATTTGTCGGTGCGGCTGGCCATGCCCAAAGCCACGGTCTACCGCTTTCTGCAGACCATGAAGACCCTGGGCTATGTGCGACAGGAGGCCGACAGCGAACGCTACGGCCTGGCGATGCGCACCTTCGAGCTGGGCGCCAAGGCGCTGCAGTATCCGGATCTGGTGGAGCTGTCCAAGCACCATATGCAGATGCTGGCCGACGCCACCGGCGAGACGGTGCACCTGGGCACGTTGATCGATTCCGAGATCATCTATGTGCACAAGGTCGATTCGCGCCACATGCTGGGCATGTATTCGCGCATCGGCCGCCGCGCGCCGATCCACTGCACCGCCATCGGCAAGGTGCTGATGGCCTGGGAGCATCCCGAGCGCCGCGACCGCGTGCTCAAGGGTGCCGACTTCAAGCGCTACCGCGACAAGACCATCACCGAGCCGGCCGCCTTTCTGGCCGAGCTGCAGCGCGTCAAGGCGCAGGGCTTCGGTGAGGACCGCGAAGAATTCGACGACCACATCCGCTGCCTGGGCGTGCCCATTTTCGACCGCCTGGGCCAGCCCATCGCCGGCATGAGCGTCAGCTTCCCGACCTTCCGCTATGACGAGGCGCGCGCGCCCGAGGTGGTCAAGATGCTGAAGGACGCCAGCCGCGACATCTCTTCCAAGCTGGGCTGCAGCAAGGACATGCTGGGCTGATCAGTCGCCGCTGCCTGAGGCCTGCTTCATGATGGCGCGCTGCAGTCCTTGCGGCAGCAGTTGGTTAAGCCCCAGCAGCACGCGCAACAGCGGGTTTTTCTCGACCCGCCAGTGCACCTGCCGGCGCGCCGACGTGGCGGCCTGCCACACCACCTCGGCCACATCCTCGGCACTCAGCTGCACGCCCAGGCGCTCGATCAGGCGCTGGCTGTCGCGGCCATCCAGCATCGCGGTGTGGACGAAGTTGGGCATCACGTCGCAGACATGGATGCCGTGGCGCTCCCACTCCAGGTTCAGCGCTTCGGTGAAGCCGCGCAGCCAGAACTTGCTGGCCGAATAGACCGCCAGGCTGGGCACGCCGTAGCTGGCCGAGGCTGAGCTGAGGTTGACGACGCGTGCCCCCGGCGTGGCAGCCAGCAGCGCAAAGGCACGCTGGCTGCACAGCAGCGGGCCATCGTCGTTGATGCGGTTGATGCGCAGCTGGCGGGCGATCGGCAGGGTTTCGAATGGCCCCATCTCCAGCACGCCGGCGTTGTTGAGCAGCAGGTCGAGCCGGCCGCCGGTGGCCTCGGCTACGTGCGTGAAGACGCGGTCCACGGCCGCCGGGTCGGCCACATCCAGGCGCGCGTCGAACACGCAGGCCGCTCCCAGCTCGGCGCGCAGCGCCGCCAGGGCCGCCTCGTCCACATCGCTGAGGGCCAGTGACCAACCGCCGCGCGCCAGGCGCAGCGCGCATGCCCGGCCGATACCGGCCGCCGCGCCGGTGATGAAGGCGATCTTCTTTTGCGTTGAGGTGCTCATGCTTCTGGTGCTCCCTTGCTGGTGTGGTTCAGCAGCCAGTCGGCCACCTCGTCGGCACGTTGCTGCCAG
This sequence comes from Roseateles sp., assembly GCF_044373315.1. Classification (GTDB taxonomy): domain Bacteria; phylum Pseudomonadota; class Gammaproteobacteria; order Burkholderiales; family Burkholderiaceae_C; genus JACDQM01. Next base: position 27,975 of record NZ_JBILQK010000010.1, read on the forward strand.
CCCTGTTCGGCCGCCAGCGGCCAGTGGCCGTGCTGCGTGTATTCCCGATAGTCCAGCCTTTCGCCATAAAGCCGCCCCAGTGCGCGGCTGACGCCGGGCGGCACGATTCGGTCCTGCAGGCCAGCTAGGGCCAGCACCGGGCAGCGCACAGCCGCTACATCGACCCGGTTGCTGCCGCTCCAGTTGAGCGTCCCAAATGAGGCCTGCCAGGCCAGTCGGCCGGACTCGGCCTGCATGCCGGCAAACAGCGCGGCGCGCGCCGGCTCGGGGGCGGCATTCAGCAGCAGCGCATCGGCCTCGCGGCGCGATAGCCGGAACTGGCCGCGCCATGAGCCCCAGCGCACGAAGTGATGCAGCAGCGGCGGCCACATTGCCGGCCGCTGCGGAAAAACCGGCGCCGGCGCGGCGCTGCAGACCAGCACCAGCGCTGTCAGCGGCCGGCGCGCCGCCACCTGCTGGCACAGCAGGCCGCCCATCGAGTGGCCGATCAGCGCCACCGGGCCGGGCCTGCGCTCTATCGCCTGCTCGACCGCGCTCGCGCAATCCTCAAGCCCCAGGCCATCGAGCCGATGGGCGTCGCCGCCATGGCCGGGCAGGCTCAGCGCCTCGGTGGCAAAGCCGCGCGCCTCGAAGCGCGGCCGCCAGGCCTCCCACACGGCGGCGCTGCTCCACATGCCGTGCACGAAGAGCAGGCGCGGCAGTGGCGCGGCGGGCGCCATGCGCTCAGGCCGCCTGCTGTCGCAGCGCCGCTGCTTTCACGGACGTCTTGTAGTGGCCGGGCCGGCCGGCGGGCGCCTCGCCGATGTCGATACCGGCCTTCTTCAGCTCGGCCTTAAGTTCCTTGCGGAAGCGGTGGTAGTCCACCTCTACTGCATGGCGCTGGCCGCCCTCGAAGGCGAAGTGCGGGTTCCCCACCTCATGGCGGATCGCGGCCTGCATATCGGCGGGGCGCTGGTAGCGGCCCTGGATCTCGGCGCAGGCCAGGCGCGCCTGGTAGTCGGCCAGCGGCCAGATGCAGCCCAGCGGCTGGAACAGACCGATGAAGTACAGCGTGCCGTGCTCCGCATGCATCATCTTGCGGAACAGAGGGATCTTCGGCACATGCTGGAAGTCGATGAAGCGCTTGTCGAAGAAGGGAAATGTGGTCCAGAAGCCGGTGCAGGCGCAGATGATGTCGAAGTGCTCGCGCCGGCCGTCTACGAACTGCACGTGATCGCCATCCAGGCGCTCGACGGCCGGCCGCGGTTTCACCTTGCCATGGCGGATGAAGTCAAGCAGGTCGGAGTTCAGCGTCGGGTGCATGCTGAAGGCCGATCCTTTGGGCACAGGTAGGCCGTAGTCGGCATAACTGCCCTGCATCACGCGCAGCAGCCGGGTGGTGAACCAGCTGCGCAGCCAGCCCGGCAGCCAGGCGCTGCCCGAGGCCACCACATCGGAGGGCTTGCCGAACATGAACTTGGGCATGAACCACTGCGGCTTGCGCATCGACAGGCCCACGTTGGACGCCAGCCGCGCCGACTCTACAGCCACATCGCAGGCCGAGTTGCCGGCACCGATCACCAGCACCGACTTGCCGCGCCAGCTTTCGTCCACGCCCTTGAAATCGTGCGAGTGCATGAAGCGGCCGCTGAACTCGCCCGGGTACTCGGGGTATTTGGGATTCCAGTGGTGGCCGTTGCAGACCATCAGATGGCTGAAGTGCTCGACCTGCGGCCGGCCTTCGGCGTCATGGAACTCGACGCGCCAGGCGCCGTCGGCCTCGCGGGTGATGTGGTTCACCTGGTGCTTGAAGCGCGTCGCGTCCAGCACGCCGAAGTGGCGCGCGTAACTGTCGAAATAGGCCTGCAGCTGGCGGTGGCTGGGATAGTCCGGATAGTCCGCCGGCATCGGGAAGTCTTCGTACTCCGACCAGGCCTTGGAGCTGATGATGTGGGTGTTGTCGTAGACGCTGGAATGGCCGGTGGCGGCGTTGAACACCCAGTTGCCGCCAACCTTATCGTTCTTCTCGAACACCACCACCGGCAGGCCGGTGGCGATGCAGTTCTTGGCAGCGGCGATGCCGCTGGGGCCGGCGCCGATCACGGCCACGCGTGTCTTGCCGCCGGCTGGGCTTGTTTGGATCATCGTCGGTCTCCTCCTAGCCTGGACGGCCATGTGCTTGCTCGGGAACCCGGCTGCTGCGGATAAGATCCGACACATGTCAGGTTTGAAGGAAATCTAACTTTTGTCGGATTCAGCTTCAACGCGGGTTTCTCCCAGGCGCTCTGCCGCCGATGCAGGCCTGTCGCCCGCTCGTGCGCGCCAGCCGGCACAGGCGCGCTCGCAGGAGCGCGTCGAGGCGGCGCTGGCCGCGGCAGAGGGCCTGGTGGCCGAGCTCGGCCCCGAACAGACCTCGATCCCCGAGATCGCCAAGGCCGCCGGCATTCCGCGCGCCAGCCTGTATCAGTTCTTCCCGGACAAATACGTGCTGCTGGCCTGCTTGGCCGAGCGGCATCTGTCGGCCGTGGCCGAGTTGGTGGAGGCGCTGTGCCTGCGCCATGCTGACGCCTCGATCGAGAGTCTGTCCAAGGCCTTGGTCGACGCGGCGTCCGACTATTACGACCGCCATCCGGTGGCGGCCCAGTTGGTGCTGGGCGGGCCGCACAGCCCTTCAGCCTATGGCACCTTGGCCGCCGCGATGGCGCGCATCAGCGCGGCGGTGCGTGGCGCATTGACGGCGCGCCAGCCGGCACCCAAGCTACCGGCCCGGCCCGATGTGGCGGCGCTGATGGTGGAGATGGCTTTTGCCTGCATGCGCCACGGCTATCTGACCGAGGGCCGCATCACGTCAGCCGTGCGGCGCGAGGCGGTGCGGGCGCAGGTGGCGTACTTCGAAGCGCTGGTGGCGGCGGCAGGCCGCTGAGTCGGCATGCACTGCTGCGATCGAGCGGGGGCAGCGACGGGCCGGAGCGAATTGTTCCATGCCCGGGCCAGAGGCCCGGGCAGGAAGCAAAGCGAGCCCGCCGCAGCGTTCCTTGCGCCAGCGTTCGCACGACGAAAACTGCCAGCGCGCTGAGCCTAGCGGCCTCAGATCTGCACCCGCGTCCCCAGTTCGACCACCGCGTTGTCCGGCAGACGGAAGAACGCCACCACGCCGCCGGCGTTGCGGCTCATCATCGCGAACAGCGATTCCCGCCAATTCGCCATGCCGGCGCCGGGTGTGGGCACCACCGTCTCGCGGCTGAGGAAGAAGGTGGTCTCGAAGGCCGGGATCTCCAGCCCGCGCTGTGCGGCCAGTGTCAGCGCCTTGGGCACATCCGGCGTCTCCATGAAGCCGAAGTGCAGGCGGATCTGCCAGAAGTCCGCGCCCAGCGTGCTCAACTCCACACGTTCGCGCTCTTCCACCCAGGGCGCTTCATGGAACTGCACCGTCAGTATCACATTGCGCTCATGCAGCACCTGGTTGTGCTTGAGGTTGTGCAGCAGGGCCTGCGGCACGGTGCTGGGATCAGCGACTGGATAGACCGCGGTGCGCGGCACGCGGTGCAGGCTGCTGGCGTCCAGGCTGTCGATGAAGGGCTGCAGTTCCAGACCGTCGCGGCGGATGCTCTCCAGCAGCAGCTTGCGGCCGCGCGACCAGGTGCTCATGCCGATGAAGATCAGCAGACCCAGCGCCAGCGGGAACCAGCCGCCGTCGAAGAACTTCACCGCGCAACCGGCCACCAGCAGCAGGTCCAGCGCCACGAAGAACGCGGTCGCGCCGATGGCCAGCGGTGCCGGCAGGCGCCAGCCCTCACGCACCACGAAGTAGGTCAGCACCGTGGTGATCAGCATCGTCAGCGTCACCGCAATGCCATAGGCTCCGGCCAGCGCGGATGAGCTGCCGAAGAACAGCACCGCGGCAATCACCGCAGCCAGCAGCACCCAGTTCACCGCCGGGATGTAGATCTGACCCATTTCGCGCGCTGAGGTGAAGCGCACCGTCATGCGCGGCAGAAAACCCAGCTGAATGGCCTGCTTGGTCATCGAGTAGGCGCCCGAAATCACCGCCTGCGAGGCGATGATGGCCGCCAGCGTGGCCAGCACGACAGCCGGCAGGATCGCGCTGTCCGGGAAGAGTCGGTAGAACGGGTTCTCGATGGCGCTGGGATCGGCCATCAGCAGCGCGCCCTGGCCCATATAGTTCAGCGCCAGGCTGGGCAGCACCAGAAAGGTCCAGGCTAGCTGGATCGGCTTGCGGCCGAAGTGGCCCATATCGGCATACAAGGCCTCGGCGCCGGTGAGCGCCAGCACAATGGCGCCAAGCGTGGCCAGTAGCAGCCAGCCGCGTGCGGCAATGAACTCGGCGGCACGCAAGGGATTCAGCGCTGCCAGGATGGCCGGCTCGCGCAGGACATGCACGACGCCGATGACGCCCAGCGTCAGGAACCACAGCACGATGATGGGGCCGAAGAAGCGACCCACCGCTGCTGTGCCGAAGCGCTGCATCAGGAACAGCCCGACCAGCACGGCGATGCTGGCCGGCAGCACATAGGGCTTGAGCGCCGGGGTCACCAACTCCAGGCCTTCCATCGCGCCCAGCACCGAGATGGCCGGCGTGATCACGCTGTCGCCATAGAACAGCGTAGCGCCGAACACGCCCAGCAGCAGCAGCGCATGGCGCAGGCCCGGCCGGCCCGACACCGCCTGCGCGGCCAGCGCGGTGAGCGCCAGACCGCCGCCTTCGCCGCGGTTGTCTGCGCGCAGGATCAGGATCACGTACTTCAGCGTCACCACCAGCATCAGCGCCCAGAAGATTGTGGAGACCGCACCGATCAGGTTGGCCGCGTTCAGCGCCACGCCGGTGTGCGGCGCGAACACTTCCTTGACCGTGTATAGCGGGCTGGTGCCGATGTCGCCATAGACCACGCCGATGGCGCCCAGCGTCAGCGCGGCCATGCCCTGGCGCTGCGCTGTGGACGTTGATGACTGCGATGTTGCAGATGAAGAAGGGGAGCTGCTCATGGCGGCGATGCCCTGCGTTGTTGTGATGTGGCCATCGTGGCCGCCGCGCCATCAGGAACGCATAAGGAAGCGACAGTGTCGGCGTGCGGCTACGGTTGCTCGGCCAGGCGGTAGCCGATGCCGGTTTCGGTGAGCAGCAGGCGCGGATCGGCGCTGTCGCGTTCGATCTTGGCGCGCAGCTGGCCCATGTACAGGCGCAGGTAATGCGTGTGCTCGATGAATTCCGGCCCCCAGACCTCGGCCAGCAGCTGGCGGTGCGTCAGCACCTGGCCGGCGCTGCGGGTGAGGCGCGCCAGCAGCTTGTATTCGGTGGGCGTGAGGTGCAGCGTGCGGCCGTCCTTGCTGACCAGGTGGCGGGTCAGGTCGACCAGCAGCCCCTCGCGCTCGTAGTGGGTGATGGCCGGCGCCAGCGCGGTGCCGCGGTGGCGCAGCGCCACGCGCATGCGCGCCAGCAGCTCGCCGATGCCGAAGGGCTTCACCAGATAGTCGTCGGCGCCGGCGTCCAGTAGCGCCACCTTGTTGGCCTCGGTGTCGCGCGCCGAGATCACGATAAGCGCCACGGTGCTGCGGCGCTGGCGCAGCTCGGTCAGCAGCTGCTGGCCATCGGCATCCGGCAGGCCCAGGTCCAGCAGCACCAGATCGATGCCGCCGGCCGCCGCGGCCGATTGCGTGGCCCACAGCGCGCGCGCATCGGCCAAGCTGGCGGCGGCAAAGACCTCGTGGCCTTCCACCACCAGCGCCTCGCGCAGGGTCAGGCGCAGTTCGCGGTCGTCCTCGACCAGCAGCAGGCGCAGGCTCGAGTTCATGCCTTGTCTTCTTGATCGATCGGCAGCGCTGCCGGCAGCTCGGCTTCAGCGGCGTTCAGCGCGGCGGCCGCCAGCGGCAGGCGCAGCTCGAACGCCGAGCCGCCATGGGCGCGCGGCCGCAGCGTCAGGCGTCCGCCATGGGCCTGCGCAATGGCACGGCACAACGCCAGCCCCACGCCGGCACCGCGGCGGGACGGCGCCTCCGCATGGCCGCTGGCGGGCTGCGGGCCGCGCTCGAACAGCTCGAAGATGCGCTCACGCTGTGCCGGCGGTACGCCCGGGCCGCGGTCGCGCACGGCGATCAGTAGTTCGCCGGGCAGCTGGCGCAGCAGCAGCTCTACCGCCTGCTCGGGCGGGCTGTACTTCAGCGCGTTGTCGATCAGGTTGTCGAGCAGTTGCACGATCAGCACCGCGTCGCAGCGCAGCAGCGGCAGGCCGGCTTCCAGCCGCGTGCGCAGCAGCGCGCCCAGACCGCGACTGCGCAGGCGCTGCGTCACCGCGCCGACGATCTCTTCGGGCGACTGCCAGTCGGTCTGCAGCTGCATGCCGGGTGCGTCCAGGCGCGCCAGCTGCAGCGCGTTGTCGGTCAGGCGCGTCAGCTGGCCCAGCTCGTCGAGCACGCCGTCGAGCAGACGGCGGCGCTGCGCCGGGCTGAGCCGTTCGTCCTGCTCGCGCAGCGAGGAGGCGGCGCTCATGATGGCGGCGAGCGGCGTGCGGTAGTCATGCGAGATCGCCGCCAGCACCGTGTTGCGCAGCTGCTGTTCGTGCGCGCGCTCCTGGGCCTGGGCTTCTCGCTGCAGCGCCTGATGGCGGTCCAGCGCTTGGCCGCTCAGGCTGCACAAGGCCTGCGCATGGCGCCGCGTGGCCTCGTCGGCCAGAGCCTCCGGATGCAGGCGCAGCAGCAGAGCGCCATGGGCGGCGCCGCGGCCGGGCACGGGCAGGTACCAGCAGCCCTGATGCTCGTAGCGGCCCGTCCCGGGGCCGAAGGGCTGGTCCAGGCTCATGCATAGGAACAGGCCGCTGCGCTCGTCGGCACTCAGCTCGCCGCTGGCCTGGTTGGCCGAGGGCGCGCTGCCCGCCCACAGCGCTGCCACGCTGCCCAGCTGCAGCGCGTCCAGCGCCTGCTCCAACTGGCGACGAAACTCGTCTTGATGCGAGCAACTGCGCAGCTGCTCGCCTAGAGCCTGCAGCGCCAGCAGGCGCTCGGCCTGCAGCGCGTGCTCTTCGCCCAGGCGGCGTTGCCGGCCCACCAGCAGCGCGGCGCCGCTGCTGACCACCAGCATGCTGCCCAGCAGGAGCAGGTGGCCGGGTGTGGCGACATTCAGCGACCCCTCGGGCGGCACATAGCGCCAGTTGAAACCCAGTGTGGCCAGCACACACAGCAGCGCCACCGCCGGCGTCGGCAGCCAAAAGGCTGAGGCGGCGGCGGCCAGCACCAGCGGCATGCCCTGGCTGCCCAGGTCCACCTCGTCATGCAGGGCCATGGTGGAGAGCCAGCCCAGCAGCCACACCAGGGCGGCGCTGGCCAGGCGGCGCAGCAGCGTCATCGGCCGGTGCGCGGGTGCTGACACGATGGGCTCGCGGGCTGGCAAGGGTGGAAAGGGGCACGGCGGCGACGGAACATGGGGGCGAAGTTAGCACGCGCCCCATCAGGAACGCATCAGGATCAGAGCGCGCCACCCGGCGCCGCCCCTTGACGGCCAGGCCCTGCCTTGAAGGCCAGGGTGGCGCCATCCGCCGGCGCAAACAGCCGCTCGGCCAGCCCCTGCGCCCGCGCAGCGGCCAGTAGCTCGGCGCGGCTTGTCGGGCAGTGGTCCAGCGCTTCCATGTGGTTGGCGAAGAAGAGTCCTGATCCCAGCGCGGCCAACTCCAGCACCTGCGGCTGATCCATGATGAGTTCGGAGCCCAGATCGAAGGCGGCGCCGCCGGCCGGCACCACGCTCACATCGGGCCGGCGCTGGGTCACGCAACGCCGCACATCGTCGGTCAGCACGGTGTCACCGGCGATGTAGAGGCTGGGTTCGCCGGCCTGCTCGATGTAGTAGCCATGGCCATGCACCATCAGCCGGCCGATCCAGCCTTCGCCGTGCAGGCAGGGGATGGGAGTGATGCTGCCCTGCCGGAAAGCGGTCGGCCCCTGCGCATTCAGCGGCTGGATCTGCAGGCCCAGGCGGGCCAGGTGCTCGGCGTCGTCAGGCATGCACAGCACCGGGACGCGGCGCTCGCGCAGCCAGCGCTCGCCGGCGCGGTCGAGGTGATCCACATGGCCTTTGCGGCAGTGCGTGATCAGCGCGTGGGTCACGGTCTCCAGCACCTCCGGGGCTTCGTCAGGCAGCTCGACGATGGGGTTGCGCCGGCGCTGGCCGCTCAGATAGCGGAAGGGCGGGATGGCGCCCTGGCGCGACAGCATGGGGTCGACCAAGATGCGGCAGTCGTCGTAGGCCACGACAACGGTGGCATTGCGGAGTTGGGTGATGTCCATGGCCTGCATTGTTGAAAGCCGGGCGCTCGCCTACCATGGCAGCTTATGCCTAATGTCGTGCAAATCATGCCGCCATTGAAAATCGGTCTACTGCTCTACCCTGGCTGCATGCCGACCGGGCTGTTCGCCACGGCCGATCTCCTGGGCGCGGCCAATCTGCGCGGCGCCGGCCGGCCGGTGTTTGGCTGGCAATGGGTTGGGCTGCAGGCCGGTCCTGTGGCTTGTGCGCATGGCACCACGCTGGAGGCCGAGGCAGCGCTTGCCGACGCGGGCTGCGATGCGCTGCTGGTGTCCGGCATGTGGACTGACTCTCCCGGCGATGTGCAGGCCTGGCTGGAGCGCCACGCGCCCCTGGTGCGCGCCTTGCGGGCGCTGCCCGCCCGCACCCAGATCTGGAGCTATTGCACCGGCGTGGCCCTGGTGGCCGAGGCCGGCCGCCTGCGCCGCCAAAGCGCCACCGCCACCTGGTGGCTGGCGCCCTGGCTGCAGGCGAGGCATGCCGATGTGCAGTGGCAGTGGGAGAGCAACTGCATCGTCAACCGCAGCCAGTCCACGGCGACTGGCGTGCATGGCTATCTGCCCATCGTCTGCGAACAGGTGGAGCGCCGCCTGAGCGCTGAACTGTGGCGCGATGTGGCACGTCTGATGGTGCTGCCGCGGCCGCAACACGCGGGCTCGGTGTTCCAGTCGCTGGCACTGACGCAGACACCCGATCCCTGGCTGCGGCGCCTGCGCCAGGCCATCGAGACCTGCCCTGCGGCCGAGCTGACGGTGGACACGCTGGCTGAGGCGATGGCCGTCTCGCCGCGCACGCTGGCGCGCAAGGTGGCCAAGCTGGCGCAGACCCCTGTTGCCAGCTACGCGCGGCTGCTGAAGTTCAACCAGGTGGCTGAACAGTTGACGCATACGCAATTGCCGCTGTCGGCGATCGGCGACGCGCTGGGCTTCGCCGATGAATCCAGCCTGCGCCGCAGCTTCAAGCAACTGACAGGGCTGACGCCCGCGGCCTACCGGCGGGCCTACGGGCGCTGATCTGCCCTGTGCAGAGCCGGGCCGGTCCTGCAGGGCGCGGCTTGTGTCCGTGAAGGCTTGCACGCCTTCAGCATCTTCCTCGGCTTGCCATCTTTTTGTCACAGAGCTTGCACAGGCGAAACCTACGCTGTGCCACTTGACTGATCGCAGCCCCTCAGGAGGAGGACCGTGACACCCAGCGACATCCTGGCCGCGCCCCAGCGCCGGCCGCAGCCCAGATTTGCCCAGCCGGTGGCGGGCGATCTGGCGGTGGCCTGCGTGGCGGTTTCGCCCGAGCACAACAACGCCCAGGTGTATGAGATCTTCAGCCGCCACCGCGAGCTGGGCAGCCTGCCGGTGCTGGAGGACCAGCGCCCGATCGGCCTGATCAATCGCGGCCTGTTCCTGGCGCAGATCTCCAAGCCCTTTCACCGCGAGCTGTTCGAAAAGAAGAGCTGCATCGCCTTCATGGACAAGGACCCGCTGGTGGTGGATGCCGGCGTCACAGTGGACCAGCTGGCGCTGCTGACGGTCGAGTCTGGCGAGAAGGCTTTGGCGGACGGCTTTCTGGTGGTGGACCAGGGTCGCTTTAAGGGCTTGGGCTATGGCCTGGACCTGATGCGCGTGATTGCCGAGCAGCAGGCCGAGCGCAACCGCCACATCATGCAGAGCATCGACTACGCCAGCGTGATCCAGCGCTCGATGCTGAGTGTCTCGGCGGCCGCGCTGACGCAGCAATTGAAGGATGCCTGCCTGGTCTGGGAGCCGCGCGACACCGTGGGCGGCGACTTCTACCAGTTCAACGCCTACCCCGAGGGCTGGTTTGCCGTGGTGGCCGATTGCACCGGCCACGGCGTGCCGGGTGCCTTTCTGACCTTGATTGCTTACTCGGCGTTGCGCCAGGCGCTGGACCGGCATGGCCCGCGCGAGCCGGCGCTGCTGATGGCCGAGGTGAACCGCGGCATCAAGGCCTCGCTGGGCCAGTCGCTCGATCAGGGCGGCAGCTCGAATGACGGTATGGACGCGGCCTTCCTCTGGTTCGACAGCGCGACGAATCGCCTCAGCTATGCCGGCGCGCGCACCCCGCTGATGTTGCTTCGCCCCGAGCAGCCCAGCGTGGAGCTGATCGATGCCGACCGCCTGGGCCTGGGCTATGTGGACACGCCCGTCGATGCCCGCTGGCAGTGCCGGCAGATCGAGCTTCAGCCCGGCACGCTGCTGCTGGCCTGCACCGACGGGCTGCTGGACCAGGTCGGCGGCGCCAAGACCATTGCCTTCGGCAAGCGCCGCCTGCGCGAAGCGCTGCTGCGCCACCGTGCGCTACCGATGCAGGACCTGGGCGCGGCGCTGATGCAGGAATTTGCCGCCTACCAGGGCGAGCAGCGCCGCCGCGACGACCTCACTCTTTTCGGATTCCGCCTCTAGACCCCGCCATGGACCCACGCTTTGCCTACGACCAGTACCGCGAGTTCAGCGAGCTCGCGCGCCAGAAGAAGGTGATCTTCTTTTACGTCGGCTACTTCTCGCAAAACATCATCACCGCGATGGCCGAGGCCGTGCGCCTGCGGCTTGAACAATCAGGCGCCGCCGGCCCGATACGGCGGCGCCTGTTCTCGTCCTTTGTCGAGATGGCGCAGAACATCATTCATTACTCGGCCGATGCGCTGACGCCCAAGGAACAGAGCCATGACGAGATGCGCCATGGCTCGGTCTGCATCGGTGTGGACGACGGCGGGCACTATTTCCTGCTCTGCGCCAACCCGATCTCGGTCGACTTGGCCGACACGCTACGCGAACGGCTGGAGACGCTGCGCGTGATGACGCTGGACGAGATCAAGGCGCATTACCGCGAGTCGCTGCGCGCCGAGACGCCCGAGGACAGCAAGGGCGCCGGGCTGGGCTTCCTGACCATGGCGCGCGATGCCAGCGAGCCGCTCGAATTCGAGTTCAGGAACACCGAGGACGCTGGCATGACGATGTTCTTTCTCAAGACCACCATCTAAGCCGAAGCCATGAATCCCCTGCATATTCCTGCCACGGCCAGCTCGCCCGAGATCGAGTTCCGTTTTGACGCCCATGAGCTCAGCCTGCGTGGCGAGTCCTACCCTGAGAACGCCGCAGCCTTCTACGGCCCGGTGATCGCCGCACTGCGCGATTTTCTGGCCCTGCCGGCGCAAGACCGCACGCTGCATGTCAAGGTGGCGCTGACCTACTTCAACAGCTCGAGCACCAAGATGCTGTTCACGCTGTTCGACCTGCTCGACAAGGCCGCGGCGGCCGGTCGCCGCATCGAGCTGCAGTGGGAGCACGATGCCGAGGACGAGATGATTCGCGAGTTCGGCGAAGAGCTGATTGCCGACTTCGACAACCTGGAGATAGCACTCCGTGCCGTTGACGCCTGAGCCGCCGGTCGCGGCACCGCCTGACCTCTTCGAGCTGGAGGCCTGCGCGCTGGAGCGTGCGCTGCGCGCACGCGATGATCACTCGCTGTCGGCCGCACAGTACCGTGAGGCGCTGGGCGAGCTGGCCGTGCACTTCGAGCGCCTGATGCGCGACAGCCGCCGGCTGATCCGCCGCAGCGACCGCGAGGAGCGCGAGCTCAACATCCTCAACAGCGAGCTGCACCGTCTCGCGGCTCAGCTGGAATACAAGGCCAAGCACGATTCGCTGACCGGCGCGCTGAACCGCGGCGCGATCTTCGAGCGCGCCGGCCTGCACCTGGAACGCGCGCCGCTGGCGCTGGTGGTGCTGGACATCGATTTCTTCAAGAGCATCAACGACAACCACGGCCATCCGGCAGGCGATGCGGTCATCTGCGAGGTGGTGAACCGGCTGCGCAGCGCAGCGCCGGCGCTGGCGGAGATCGGCCGCGTAGGCGGCGAGGAGTTCTCCATCCTGCTGCCCGATACCGATTTCGACACCGCGCTGCAGCTGGCGGAAGGCATGCGTCAGGCCATTGCCGGCCGCTGCTTCGACTGCCTGCCTGGCCGCACGGTCACTGCCAGCTTCGGCGTCAGCCGCACCGCGCAGCATGGTGATTTCGGTGATGCCTATGCGCGCGCCGACGAGGCACTGTTCGAAGCCAAGCGCGGCGGCCGCAACCAGGTGCGCGCCGGGGTGGCCGCCAGCGCCTGCAGCAGCAACTGAGCTGCTGCCGGCCGGCGTCAACGCCGGGTCTTCAGGCCCAGCGCGCTCCAGCCTTCCAGGCCCAGCTTCTCCAGCGTCTCGATATTGGTCTCGAAGATGCTGTCGGTATCGGCCATGGTTTCGGTGGCGCGCTCGATGCTGGTCTCCCGTAGCAGATGCAGCGTGGGGTAGGGCGAGCGGTTGCTGAAGTTGCTGATGTCGTCCAGCGCGGTGCCGGCGAACTGGTAGTCGGGGTGGAAGGACGCGATCTGCAGATCGCCTTCCAGCTTCAGCTCTTCCACCAGCGCATCGGCGGCGCCCAGGAAGTCGTTGAAATCCAGAAAGTCATCCAGCACCAGCGGGTGGATCAGCAGCGTGGTCTCGATCTCGTCGGGGTCGGCGCGCATCAGCGCCATCAGCTCATGCGCCAGCTCCTTCAACAGCGCTTCGGGCGTATCAGCCATGCTGACCACATAGCGCATCCGCTGGTTGACATGCACGCTCTTGGCAAAGGGGCAGAGGTTCAGGCCGATCACGGCCTTCTCCAGCCAGAACTGTGTCTCGGCCTGGATCTGGGCCGCATCGATCGGGGAGGTGGGGGGGATCTGGGGCTCACTCATGGGCCCAAAGCCTAGCAGGCCGAGCCAGGCGGCCGTGTGATCCGGCCCCTGGAACAGGCGCTTTTGAACCACCGGCGGCTTGTGAAAATGATCGCAACAGCTGGGTGCCTATCAAAAGTGCGACCTGAAGATGCCAAATAGATCAAATGGGACATTTAAGCTGAATTCACGCTCCGTTGAGTGCTTCGCGCCGGTGCTTGCCATTGGCGCCATCGCGCATCGAAAGGAACAGCGATGAAATTCGAGAACCTGTCCATCCGGGCCAAGCTGACGACAGCGTTTGGTGGTCTAGCTGTGATCGTGCTGCTTGTGTCGGGGGTGGCGATCCATGCGCTGGGTCTCAGCCACAAGGCCTTCATTGACTATGTCGGCGAAACCAGTCGGCGGGTCGCCTATGCGAACGAGGTGCATGACGCGACCCTCGCCCGCGCCGTCGGGGCGCGAAATCTCTTGCTGCTGAAGTCGCCTGCGGAACTGGCTGCAGAGAAGAACGCGGTCACGGCCGCACATGAAAAGGTGGGCGCCTCGATCCTCAAGATCAAAAAAGGCACTCGACAGCTTTGAGGAGGCCAGCGATGCCGAGCGCAAGCTGTTCGCAGAGGTCCAGCGTGTTGAGTCGCTCTATGGTCCGGTGGCTCTCAACATCGTCGCCATGGCCTTGGCCGACAACCGAGAGGAGGCGACCGACAAGATGAACGCCGAGTGTCGCCCGCTGCTGGCCGCCTTGATCGCTGCGACGAATGCCTATGTCGAGCATGCAGCAAAAGTCGCGGCCCAGGAGGTCGTTGACGCCAAAGCGGCCTATGTGCAAAAGCGCAATGGGCTGCTGGGCGCCTGTGCATTGGCGCTGTGCATGGCGATCGCCTTGTCGGTGTTCATCACGCGGGGGCTAATCCGTGCCTTGGGCGCCGAGCCTGCCGAACTGAGCGCCGCGGTGGGGCGCGTGGCGGATGGCGACCTCAGCCAGCCACTCATTCTGAAAGCGGGCGATGAAGTGAGCGTGCTGGCCAGTGTGGCGCGCATGCAAGCGGCGCTGAATTCAGTCGTTAGCACGGTGCGCGCCGGCTCTGACAACGTGGCCACGGCCAGCGCGCAGATTTCGCAGGGCAATAGCGATCTGAGCCAGCGCACCGAGCAGCAGGCCAGCAGCCTCGAAGAGACGGCCGCCTCGATGGAGGAACTGGGCTCGACCGTGCGCCAGAACGCCGACAACGCCAAGCAGGCCAATCAACTGGCCCTGGGTGCCAGCGACGTGGCCGAGAAGGGCGGCACCGTGGTCAACCAGGTAGTCTCGACAATGAAGGAGATCAATGAGTCGTCCAGGCGCATCGTCGACATCATCGGTGTCATTGATGGCATAGCCTTCCAGACCAACATCCTGGCTTTGAATGCAGCAGTGGAGGCCGCGCGGGCTGGAGATCAAGGACGCGGATTTGCCGTGGTGGCCAGCGAGGTGCGGGTCCTTGCGCAACGCTCGGCGGAGGCTGCCAAGCAGATCAAGTCGCTGATCTCGGCCAGTGTCGAGCGCGTCGACCAGGGTACAGAGCTGGTCGACCAAGCCGGTGCGACGATGGCCGAGGTCGTGGTTGCGATCAAGCGCGTCACCGACATCATGGGTGAGATCAGCAGCGCCAGTGTCGAACAGAGCGCTGGTGTAGCGCAGGTGGGCGAGGCGGTGACGCATATGGACCGGGCAACGCAGCAGAACGCCGCCCTCGTGGAAGAGAGCGCGGCGGGTGCCGAGGCGCTTCGAATGCAAGCCGAGCAATTGGTCAAGGCCGTGGCCGTGTTCAAGCTGGCTGGCACCGAGGCACGCCCTGCTGCTGCACCGGCCCCGGCGCAGGACGCGGCAGCGGCTCGGCGGCCGGAGGCGGCCAACAAGCAGAGCACGGCCAAGCCGCTGCAGCCAGCGGCCAGGAAGCCCATCAAGAGCAAGGGGCTGGCGCCCGCAGCGCTTGGCGCCATGGCTGGTGCATCCATGGCCAGCGAGAGCTGGGAATCCTTCTAGGCCCGGTGAAACGTGTCGCGCTGGTTCGACGAAGTCCCGGGAGCGTGGGTGTCGCCGAGATCCAGCGTCTGAAAGATGCGCCGCTGGTGGTTTCGCATCCACGCGCTGCGCTTCGCGCGAGAATGGCCCGAACCCCTTCCGCTGCAAGCAGTCCATGACGGCCCTGATCGCTCCTGCACCCACCGCTCCGGCCGCCGCCGAGCATGTGTTCGAGGCGTTGCGTCGCGCCATCATTACCGGGCAGATCGGCGACGGCGAGCCGCTGCGGCAGGAGGAGCTCGCGGCGCGCTTTCACACCAGCCGCATTCCGGTGCGCGAGGCCTTGATGCGGCTGGAGCAGCATGGGCTGGTGCAGATCAAGCGCTTTCATGGCTATACCGTGGCGGCGATGGGCCGCGAGCGGGTCGAGGAGATCTGCCACTTCCGCGCGTTGCTCGAATCGGAACTGATCGCGCAGGCGGTGCCCCGCCTGGACGCCGCTGCGCTGGCCGAGGCCAAGCAGCGCTGCCAGCGTTTCAGCAAGGAATCCGATCCCACGCGCTGGGGCGATCTGAACCGTGATTTCCATTGCGCGCTCTATCAGGAGGCGCAGATGCCCTATCACCTGCAGGCGGTGGTGCATGCACTGGACAAGACCGAGCGCTATCTGGTGGATCAGCTGCGCCTGACCGATGGCCGCCAGCAGGCGCGTGCCGAGCACATCGCCATCCTGGAGGCCTGTGTGGCGAGTGATGCCCGCGCAGCGGCCGAGCTCACGCGGCAGCACATCCTGGGCGCTTGCGAGCGCTACAGCGACTACATGGCCGGCCTGTCGCAGCAGCAAGGCCGCGAGACGGCCGCTGCGCGGCCTGCTGGCCGGCGCAGCGCGCGCCGCTGAGCGGCTCACCCGGCGGCAGCCAGTCCGCCGCATGTCGCGCCAGCCCTGGCGCGCCGACGTCTGTCTGGCTTGAGCGGTTTCGGCCTTGCGCTACCGAAATCGGCACAAGCCCCCCGGCAAGGGGTATTCACGGACAGGGATTTCCAGCGCTAGCGCTTTCCCGGCTTTTGGCGGCATTTGGCGGCTTTGTGCAGATTTCCGCTGCGGCCAGGGCTTGGGCGACAAGACGGGCCCCGGCCTGAGTTCGTACCCTGCCGGCCGAATTCACCCGCCTGCTCAAACAAAGCCCATGACATCCAATCCGCTGAACCGTCACAGCCGCATCGCTGCTGCTGTCCTGCTTGTGTTTCAACTGCCTGCGATGGCACAACAGAGCGCGGCCACGCCAGCACCGCTCGAGCGTGTGGTCGTGACAGGTTCCAACATCAAACGCATCTCTGCGGAGACAGCTCTGCCGGTGCAGGTGCTCTCGCGCGAAGACATCAGCGCCACCGGTGCGATGAATCTGACGCAGCTGCTGGAGGTCTTGACCAACAATGATCGCTCGGCGATCAGCGACCTGGGCGGCGCCAACAGCTGGGCCAGCGGTGCGTCGAGCATCTCGCTGCGCAACCTCGGTACGGGCGGCACCTTGGTGCTGGTGAACGGCCGGCGCATCGCCTCCTTCGGGTTTGCCGACGGGCTCAAGCTGAACTTCACCAACACCGACTCCATTCCCAGTGCCATCATCGAGCGGGTCGAGATCCTCAAGGACGGCGCCTCCGCCATCTACGGCTCAGAGGCCATCGGCGGCGTGGTCAACATCATCACGCGGCGCAATTTCCAGGGGGGCGTGGTCTCGGCCTTCAACAAGCAGTCGCTCAAGAACAGTGTTCTCGATAACGAGCAGAACGCCGCGCTGACCTATGGCTACGGCGACCTGGCCACACAGGGCTTCAATGTCTACGGCCATGTCGAGCTGTTCAAGCGCCACAACTACAAAGACCGCGAAATCCGCGGCCTGCTACCCGATTGGTTCATTGCGTTCAATCCCGATCGAGATCAGCAGAGCACGGGCTCATTCCCGGGCAACTATGTGGGCCGCTATCCCAGCAACTTCCCCGACCCCGCCTTGCGCGGCCAACGTATCTCGGCCGCAGCGCCCGGCTGCAAGGCCGAGAACCTGCGCGACGGCCTGTGCTGGTATGACTATTGGAAGGACAGCGACGCCAGGCCCGGCACCGAGCGCATGCTGCTGCTGGCGGGCGGGCGCCTGCGTTTGAGTGACGATCACCAGCTCTACTTCGAGGCAAACGCCTCGCGCATCGAGCCCAAGTACTACACCAGCATCCCCCGCAGCAACGTCACCGGCAACGAGCTGACCTGGTATGACTCGATCAAGGGCGAGTTGCAACGCTTCGTCGATCCGCAACTGCCGGCGGGCCACCCGAACAACCCCTACTCGTTCCCGATCGGGCTGAACTACCGCTTTGTCGATCATCCGGACATGTTCAAGAACGAGAGCCCCAACGAGGACTACCGCGTGCTGGCCGGCCTGGAAGGCAGCTTCCGGGGCTGGGACTACGACATGGCCGCCGGCCTGATGGGCTCACGCGCTGCCCAGCAGCAGCGGCTCTACCGCGACCGCTTTGGCTACACCGAGGCAATCGTCAGCGGCGAATACAAATTCGGCCAGCAGAATCCGCGCGCGCTGCTCGACAAGATGTTCCCGGAGATGGGCAGCAATGGCCGCTACAAGCAGGCCTTCGTCGACCTTAAGGCATCGGGCAGTATTGGCCGGCTGCCGGGGGGCGAGGTGATGATGGCGGCTGGTGCCGAACTGCGCCGCGAGGATTTCTTCCACCGCAGCAGCGACAACGTGCTGGCGGCACGCATCGTGCAGTTCTCCGGCGTGAGCCTGAGTGGCGATCGCAGCACCGCTGCCGTGTTCAGTGAAGTGGAGTTGCCGGTGAGCAAGCAGCTCAAGCTGACCGCTGCGCTGCGCGGGGACAAGGATCTCGACGGCTTCGGCGCGGTGACACCGAAGCTGTCAGCGGCCTTCCGCCCGAACGAGCAGCTGCTGCTGCGTGGCACGGTCACCCAAGGCTTCCGGGCGCCGAGCCTGCCGGAGACCGGCAATGGCGGCGCCTCCTGGTTCAACTACGGCCTGGAGGACCCCAAGCGCTGCGCCATCGCCGACAAGATGTGGGAGATCCTCGACAAGGGCACCGCCACCGACAAGCAGCTGGCCAATCGCGTGTACAGCAGTGGCTGCGACCACACCGCGCCGACGCGCGTCTCGCCCAACCCGGAGCTGAAGCCCGAGTACTCGAACAGCATCACCGCCGGCATCGTGCTGCAGCCGACCCGCGAGCTGACCGTCTCGCTGGACTATTACAAGATTGACCGCAAGGATGAAATCAGCCTGCGCAGCCTGGCGAAGATTCTTGAGGCCGAAGACCAGAATCCGGGGCTGGTCACCCGGGGCGCGGTGTCGGCCGACGATATCGAGGCAGCCCGCCGCGTCAAGGAACTCAGCGGGCAGACGCTGGCCTTCAGCGCAGGCCCGATCCAGGGCCTGGCCAACCGCTATGCCAACCTGACCCGTACCAAGGTCTCCGGCATTGACCTCGACCTGCGCAGCCGCTGGAGCCTGGGCAGCCTGGGTCGCCTGGATGCCGGGCTGGAGGCCAACTACCAGATCGACTATCGCGACTGGAACATGGACGACAACCGCTTCAACCAAAGCTATGTCGGCTATCGCGGAACGCCGCGCTTGCGCGCCGTCACCAAGCTCGGCTGGAGCAAGGGCAGCTGGCGCGTCGGTGCACGCATCAACTACAGCAGCAGGACGGCACTGGCATGGGGCGCTGAGGACACCGGCAACTACCTCGCCGGCTGCAAGACGCGCGGCATCGATGCAGCTGAATGCCTGCATATCAAGCAGACCACCACCACGGATCTGTCCTTCAGCTACAGCGGCATCAAGAACCTCACGCTGATGGGCAATCTCTACAACGCCTTCAACCAGCAGCGGCCTGCGGAATACCGGGCTGGCACGGCCTTGCCGCTGTGGGGACGTGTGCTGCGCGTGGGTGCGGAGTACCGTTTCTGATGCGCGGCGTCTTTGTGAGGGCAGCCCTGGGCGGGCTGGCGCTGCTGGCGGTGCAGGCCGCAGCAGCGCAACAGGAGGATCACTTCCAGTGGCTGGAAGAGGTGCAGGGCAGAAAGGCCTTGCAGTTCGCAGCGGATCACAGCCAGCGCACCGAAGCTAGCCTGCGCCAGCTGCCCGGTTTCGATGGCCTGGTGGCTGAGCTGCGCGAGGTGCTGGAGTCGCCAGATCGGCTGGCGCCGGCCGAGGCCATCAGCGGGCAGCTCTACAACTTCTGGCGCGACCGCGAGCACCCGCGCGGCATCTGGCGCCGCAGCCCGGCGGCCGACTATCTGGCCGGCCAGCCGCGCTGGCAGACGGTGCTGGACCTGGATGCGCTGGCCAAGGCCGAAGGCGAACCCTGGACCTGGGGCGGCGCGCGTTGCATCGAGCAGCCCAGGCTGCGCTGCATGGTGGCGCTGAGCCGTGGCGGTGGCGATGCGAAGGTGCAGCGCGAGTTCGATCCCGGCAGCGGTCGCTTCGTCGCCGGCGGCTTCATGCTGCCCGAGAGCAAGAACAGCGTGGCCTGGATCGACCCCGGCACGCTGGCCGTGGCGACGGACTTCGGCGCGGGCAGCCTCACCGAGTCAGGCTACCCGCGCCAGCTCAAGGCCTGGTCGCGCGGCCAGACGCTGGCGCAGGCGCGGCTGCTGCTGGAGACGCCGGTCAGCGATGTGGGCCTGTGGGTGTGGAGCACAGACCGAAGCGCACGGCCTCAGCTGGTGGTGGAGCGGCGCATCGGCTTCTTCACCGGCAAGCAGCTGCTGCTGCGGCAGGGGCGTTTGCAGGAGGTGCCCAAGCCGGATCACGCGCAAGCCTCGCTGGGCGGCGAGCGACTGCTGCTGGATCTGCGCGGCGATTGGCACTACCGCGGCCGCGCCTACCCGGCCGGCAGCCTGCTGGCCTTGCCGCTGCGCGCTTTCATGGACGGCCACTCGCCGGCGGCAGATGTGCTGTTCGAGCCGGGCGAGCGCCGCGCGCTGCACAGCCATCTGCTGACGCGAAGCGGCGTGGTCGGTCTGGTGCAGGACGAGCAAGGGCAGCAGCTAGTCGAGTGGCGACGCGGTGCCAAGGGCTGGCAGATGACGCAGCATCGCAGTGCCAACTTGGCGGGCTACTCGATTCGCGCCTACCAGGGTTCGGAGTCAGACCGTTACTGGCTGGTGCGCAGCAGCTTTCTTCAACCCACCGAGCTGGCGCTGGGCGAGCTTGGCAGCGCGCGGCAGACGGTGGTGCAGCGCCTGCCCGCCTTCTTCGACAGCCAGGGGCTGGAGGTGCAGCGCCTGTTTGCCGTGTCGGGCGATGGCACACGCATTCCCTACTATCTGGTCCAGCCCACCGGGCCTGTGCCAGCGGGCGGTCGGCCCACCGTGCTTTACGGCTACGGCGGTTTCGAGATCTCGCTGCAGCCCGGCTACAGCGGGGTGCTCGGGCGCGCCTGGCTGCAGAAAGGCGGCGCCTATGCGGTGGCCAATCTGCGCGGCGGCGGCGAATTCGGCCCGGCCTGGCATCAAAGCGCCCAGAAGCAGCATCGCCAGCGCTCCTTCAACGACTTCACTGCGGTGGCCGCGGATCTGATCGACCGCGGGCTGAGCGGCCCGAAGCGGCTGGGCATTCTGGGCGGCAGCCTGGGCGGCCTGCTGACCTCGGTCGCTATGGTGCAGAAGCCCGAGCTCTTTGGCGCAGTGGTCAGCCAGGTGCCGCTGACCGATATGCGGCGCTATCACAAGCTGCTGGCCGGCCATTCCTGGATCGCCGAGTACGGGAACCCCGACGTGCCCGAGGAGTGGGCCTATATCTCCGCCTACTCTCCCTACCAGCAGGCCCAGGCGCAGCCGGCCTATCCGCCAGTGCTCTACACCAGCTCCACCCTGGATGACCGCGTGCATCCGGGCCATGCACGCAAGATGGTGGCGCGCCTGCAGGAATTGGGACAGCCGGTCTGGTACTGGGAAAACCGCGAAGGCGGCCATGCCGGGGCGTCCGATATGGGCCAGACGGCCCTGATGTGGGCGCTGACCTATGGCTTCTTCCAGCAGCAGCTGATGACGACGAGCGCGAAGCCCGCCAGCCCTTGAGCGCCGTGCCTCTACTGCTCAGCCCCTGGTCTGGAGCTGGCGGTACTGGCTCGGCGTCATGCCGACGGTCGCCTTGAACTGGCGGGTGAAGGCGCTTTGGTCCGAGTAGCCGCAATCCAGCGCGATCTCGGCGATGCTGAGCGGCCCGTCCAGCGCCAGGCGCTGGCAGGCGGCGTCGATGCGGGCTTGCACCAGCATCTCGCGCGGTGTGAGATGGAACACGCGGTGGAACATGCGCTCCATGCGGTCCAGGCTCAGGCCTTGTTGGTAGGCGAGGTCGGCCAGGGCCAGCGGCTGCGCATAGTCTTCGCCGATTCGCTGGGCTAGCTCTGCGATGGCCGCGTATTCCGGGTGCTTGCAGTCGGGCAGGCCGAGGTCGCGCGACATGCCCACCAGGCCGACGATCTGCCCCCGGTTATCGCGCATCGGCAGCTTGTGGCTCAGACACCAGCCGCTGCTCAGGTCAGGGTAGAGGTGCCGCTCCAACCGCCTGAGCATGGGCCGGCCGCTGCGCATGACGGCGTGGTCTTGCACCAGATAGGCATTGCCCATGCCGCTGGGGAACAGCTCGCTGGAGCGCCGGCCGATCATGTCGGCGCTTGAGTGCAGGCCGCAGCGCTGCCACAGGCTGCGGTTGACGCATAGGTAGCGGCCGTCCTGGTCCTTGACGAAGAAAGCCACATCGGTGAGCGGCTCGAACAGCGCTTCCAGCAGCTGCAGACCGGCAGCGCCGAAAAGCTGTGGCGATGCTGCGGCCCACAGCGGCGCGTCTTCAATCAAAGCCGCATCGCCCCCCGCTTTGGCCGAGGGCTCGCGCCACTCAGGCAGTGGCAGCGCGGCAGCGTTTGCCAGTGCGTCCGGCCTTGCGGCGCTGCCTGGCTTTTGCGCCCACCCTGCGATCTGCTTCATGCGCGAGAACCTCCAAAGCGGCCAGACCGGCGCCGACGCCGGCGGCTTGGGTCTTCCGGATTATTGGATATTGGATCCGATACTGGAGCATAGCTGACTGGTGTGTGACCGAAGGCATTGCACAGGCTCAAGGTCTGTGCAGCCTGGCATCAAGCGCTGACGGGCAGCCCCCGCTGTCGCCCCAGGCCGATGCCTCAGCGATACAGGCTGGCAATGCGGGCCATTGAAAACCTCAACTGGCGAATCAAATTTGTTTGGCGAACACTATGCATCCCAACGTCATCCATCAAGCCGAGGAGACCTCAATGAGCAGCAATGAAGCCAAGTGCCCCTTCCACGCCGCCGGCGCCCGCAGCACCCAGGGTGCGCAATCCAACGCCGACTGGTGGCCGCAGCAGCTGAACCTGTCCATCCTGCACCAGCACCAGCCGGTGTCCAACCCGATGGACCCGGATTTCGACTATGCCGAGGCCTTCAAGAAGCTCGACTATGCGGCGCTGAAGAAGGACATGGCCTCGTTGATGACGCAAAGCCAGGACTGGTGGCCGGCCGATTATGGACACTACGGCGGCCTGTTCATCCGCATGGCCTGGCACAGCGCCGGCACTTACCGCACGGCGGATGGCCGCGGCGGCGCGGGCACCGGCAACCAGCGCTTCGCGCCCGTCAACAGCTGGCCCGACAACGGCAACCTCGATAAGGCGCGCCGCCTGCTGTGGCCGCTGAAGGAGAAGTACGGCAATGCCATCTCCTGGGCCGATCTCTTCATCCTGGCCGGCAATGTGGCCATGGAGACCATGGGCTTCAAGACCTTCGGCTTCGGCGGCGGCCGCGCCGACATCTGGGCGCCGGAAGAAGACATCTACTGGGGCGCAGAGAAGGAATGGCTGGCCACCAGCGACAAGCCCAACAGCCGTTACAGCGGCGAGCGTGATCTGCAGAACCCGCTGGCCGCCGTGCAGATGGGCCTGATCTATGTGAACCCGCAAGGCCCGGACGGCAAGCCCGATCCGGTGGCTTCGGGCCGCGATGTGCGCGAGACCTTCGCTCGTATGGCGATGGATGACTACGAGACGGTGGCCCTGGTGGCCGGCGGCCATACCTTCGGCAAGATGCACGGTGCGGGCGATGCGGCCCTGGTCGGTCCCGAGCCGGAAGCGGCACCCATCGAAGAGATGGGCTTCGGCTGGATCAACAAGCACGGCACGGGCAAGGGCGGCGACACCACCACCAGCGGCTTCGAGGGCGCCTGGAAGCCCAATCCGACGCAGTGGGACATGGGCTATCTGAAGGTGCTGTTCAAGTACGACTACGAGCAGATGACCACCGCCGCCGGCGCCATCCAGTGGCGCGCCAAGGACGTGGCGCCCGAGGACATGATCGTCGACGCGCATGACCCCAGCAAGAAGCACCCGCCGCACATGACCACGGCCGACTTGTCGCTGAAGTTCGACCCGGCCTACGAGAAGATCGCCCGCCACTTCCTGGCCAACCCGGACGAATTCGCCGACGCCTACGCCCGCGCCTGGTTCAAGTTGACCCACCGCGACATGGGCCCGAAGGGCCTCTACCTCGGCCCGGAAGTGCCGGCTGAAGACCTGATCTGGCAAGACCCGGTGCCGGCCGTCGATCACCCGCTGATCAGCGCCGCCGATGCGGCCGATCTGAAGGCGCGCGTGCTGGCCTCTGGCCTGTCGGTCAGCGAGCTGGTGTCCACCGCCTGGGCCTCGGCCTCTACCTTCCGCGGCAGCGACAAGCGCGGCGGTGCCAATGGCGCCCGCATCCGCCTGGCGCCGCAGAAGGACTGGGCCGTCAACCAGCCTGCCCAGCTGGCCAAGGTGCTGGCGGTGCTGGAAGGCATCCAGAGCAGCTTCAACAGCGCGCAGAGCGGCGGCAAGCGCGTCTCACTGGCCGACCTGATCGTGCTGGCCGGCAATGCCGGCGTCGAGGCGGGCGCCAAGGCAGCCGGCCATGTGCTGGACCTGCCGTTCACGCCGGGCCGCACCGATGCCAGCGCAGCGCAGACCGATGCCGAGTCCTTCGCGGTGCTGGAGCCGCAGGCGGATGGCTTCCGCAACTACCGCAAGGCGGCGTACAGCGTCTCGCCCGAGTCGATGCTGATCGACAAGGCGCAGCTGCTGACGCTCAGCGCGCCGGAGATGACGGCCTTGGTCGGCGGCCTGCGTGTGCTGGGTGCCAATGTGGGCGGCACCAAGGAAGGCGTGTTCACGCAGCGCCCCGGCCAGCTCAGCAACGACTTCTTTGTCAGCCTGGTCGACATGGGCACGGTGTGGAAGCCCACCGGCGAGAACGCCTTTGAAGGCCGCGACCGCAAGACCGGCACGCTGAAGTGGACGGGTAGCCGGGTTGACCTGGCGTTTGGTTCCAACTCGCAGCTGCGCGCCCTCAGCGAGGTCTATGCGCAGCGCGATGGCGGGCCGAAGTTCGTGCGCGACTTTGCCGCCGCATGGACCAAGGTGATGAACCTCGACCGTTTCGACCTGCGCTGATGCGCACCGCGGCTTCGCCTCGCGAAGCCGCGCCGCCGCAGGTCTGTGCCCTCTGGACAGACCTGCTGGCGCGGCTCTCGCTGGCGGCAGTGGCAAGCCGGCAGGCGCAGACCCATCTGCAGCTGCATGCCCTGGGCCTGCGCCGCACCGGCACGGTGGCCAACATCCTGGTGCGTGAGCTGGCGGCAGCGCAGCGCATGGCGGCGTCGGCAGGCGTGCAGGTGCAGCCGCTGGCGCTGCAGCGCCGCGTCGGCGAGCTGGCGCAACCCGAGGCCCTGCTGGGCCATTTGCATGGCCTAGCCGCGGCCTACCAGCGCATCGAGCAGGGGTCGGGCTTGCCGCCCGATGGCCCGCTGCTGCGCTGGCTGGCCGGGCGGCAACGCGTGCACCGGGTGCAGATCGAGGCGATCGAGCAGCTGACCGGGCCGCTGCAGTGAGCGGCGGGCCGCAGGCCTCTACAGCCCCAGCTGCCTGGAGGCCAGCTCCTTCATGATTTCCTCTGTGCCGCCGCCGATCATCATCACCTTCACCTCGCGGTAGATGCGCTCGGCCGCGGTGCCCTGCATGAAGCCCATGCCGCCGAGGATCTGCACCGCGGCGTCGGCGCAGAACTGCATGGTCTGCGTGGCATGGTTCTTCAGCAGGCAGACCTGGGCCACCCATTCGGCCCCTTTGTCATTGGTGTCGGCGCGCAGCGTCACGGCGTCCAGCCAGGCGCGGGTGGATTCGATGCGCATGCGCATGTCCATCAGCTTGTGGCGGATCACCTGGTGGTCCACCAGCAGCGAGCCGAAGGTCTTGCGCTGGCGCGCCCAGGCCAGCGCCTCGTCGTAGCAGGCCTCGCTGAAACCAAGGCTGAGCGCCGCCATCGATAGCCGCTCACCGTTGAAGTTGGTGAGGATCATCTTGAAGCCCTGGCCCTCCTGGCCGACGAGGAAGCGCGCCGGCACGCGCACGCCGTCGAAGCGCAGCTGCGCGGTGTCGGAACAGTGCCAGCCCATTTTCTTCAGCGGGCTGCGCGACAGGCCCGGCGCATCGCCGGGCACCATCAGCATCGAGATGCCCATCGGGCTCTTGTCCTGCAGGTCGGTGCGCACGGCCACGGTCAGCCAGTCGGCGCGCATGCCCGAGGTGATGAAGATCTTCTCGCCGTCGACGATGTAGTCGTCGCCGTCGCGGCGTGCGGTGGTCTTCAGCGCCGACACATCGGTGCCGCCGCCCGGCTCGGAGATGGCCAGCGCGGCGATCTTCTCGCCGGACAGCACCGAGGGCAGCACCTCGGCCTGCAGCTCGGGGCTGCCATGGCGCAGCAGCGGCGGCATCGCGATGTTGTGGCTGAACAGGCTGGCCATCAGGCCGCCGCTGCCGCCATGGCGCGCCAGCGCCACAGCCATCTCATTGCGCATCGCCCAGCTGCAGGGGCTGCCGCCATAGGCCTCGGGGTAGCCCATGCCCAGCCAGCCCAGCCCGGCGGCCTTGCGATAGAGCTCGCGCGGAATCTCGCCGGCCGCTTCCCAGGCCGGCAGGTTCGGCGCGATCTCGGTCTTGGCAAAGCGCGTGGCGGCATCAACGACCAACGCGATGTCTTCGCGTTCGTCGGCATGAAAAAGGGCAGTGGACATGGTGGGCTTTCCGGCGCTTGTCTGCTTGAGTGGTGGAGGGCGCAGCCTCAGGGCTGCCGCTGCGCCATGCCGGCTCAGTGGCAGCATAGGCGGATTGAGTGACCAATTGGAAATACAGCTTACGTTAACGTAAGCTGTGCGACGAACAGGTACTTCCACGGGTTGGCGCATCAAGCCCTGCTTGCCTGCCAGGCGCTGCCCGTAGGAACCCTGAGGAGTACGTGCCGGGCCGGCCCCTAAACTCGCACGCTTTTTTCGACAAGAAGCATTGAGGGAGTTCATGGGGAAGAACAACAACAAGCGAGCTGCTGCACATCGATGGTCGGCGCTCTGCGCCAGCGCCTTGCTGACCCTGGCCGGCGCCGGTTGCGGCGGAGGAGGGGGCGGCGTCGGCCCTGCTGCCCCAGCACCTGCCCCAGCACCTGCACCTGCCCCAGCACCTGCACCTGCACCCACGCCGCCAGCGCCTCCGGCTCCCGTGCCCATGGCCACGCTCAGCGGCAAGGTCATCGATGGTTATGTCAATGGCGCCACCGTTTGGCTGGACATCAACGGCAACCAGCGCAAGGACGCCGACGAGCCCTCCACCCTGTCCAAGGCCGCCGGGGCCTACCAGCTTGAGCTGGGCGAGGCTCAGCGCGCCTGCCTGCCTTATGCCACGCTCTATGTCGATGTGCCCGTCGGCGCCGTGGACGAGGACAGCGGTCCAGTCAAGCAGGCCTATCAGATGGCCATCGCGCCGCAGTTCAAGGCCCTCAGCGTGGAGCAGGTTTTGCATGTCTCGCCGCTGACCACGGCCATTTGGGACCAGGTGCGCACCCGCCTCACTGCCTCGTCGCCCAATCTCAACAGTTGCGAGCAGCTGCGCCAGAGCCAGCAGCTGCGCGAGAGCCTGATCAACGAGATCAAGACCGTGATGGGCGATCTGGTGCGGCGGCATAACCTGTCAGAAGCACGCATCCACGACGACTTCATCATGTCCAAGGACAGCCAGAGCTACACCCTGGCGCAAGACATCGTCAAAGGCCTGAAGGCCGGCTACGCCTACAAGCAGCAATTGCACGCCCAGTACCCCAACGCCAGCCATGTGCGTGCCGAGGTCTACCGCGGCCGTGGCACGCACTACATCAACGATCAGCTGGGCGTGTGGTACCGCAATGCTTCGGTCTGGCGCCCCTCTGGCTACAGCAACGAGTGGGTCATCCTGGAGCCGGCGCTGAGCAAGATCGAGCGGGTGCTGCATCTGCGCCGGGAGGACAGCCAGCCCTGGGGCGCAGCCACGCTGAAGACCACGCGCACGGGCTACAACTTCGACAGCCAGACGAGCGACTACCACTGCTCGCTCGATGAAGCCATCGAGCAACTCAAGGACGGCGTCACATATGAGCTGGTGGTGCACTACCTTGACCCCAAGAAGGAGGCCGACCCGCTGACCTGCCTGAGCGACAACAGCCACGCCACCCCAGGCATCGTGGGCCTGCGCGACTACTACGCCCACTACACGGTGGGCCGAGTGAGCTACACCAACCTGCTGCGCTTTGACACCATCCACCCCGAGCACGCGGCGCTGAATGACTGGCAGAAGCTGCGAGGCAAGAGCGGCCAACTGGACTTCGGCACCGTGATCCAGCGCATCGCCATTAGCGGCATCCGCTTCGACGAAGAGGTAAAGCTTGCCGTGGACAGTTGGTACAAGCGCTCCACTGACGACAGCGGTCTGCGCGTCGTCGTCGAGAAGCTCAGCGCCGGCAACTGGTTCCGCACCAGCACCCGCGCCGACGGCACCCGCCTCAAGGAATGCAGCGCCGATCAAGGCAAGACCTGGGGCAGCTGCGGCAGCTGATTCACTTACTTGTAGCAAGACCCGCCGGAATTCGCCCGGCGGTGCCTGTGTCGGCCGGCGAAGAAGCCTCCGCCGCCGCCGGCTTGCTCACGCGGATGACAATCCCAGCCATGGAGCTCCTCAAGACCTTTGGCTTGTTCGTGGCCACGGCACTGGCAGAGATCGTCGGCTGCTATCTGCCCTATCTCTGGCTGAAGCAGGGCAAATCAGCGTGGTTGCTGCTGCCCGCGGCCCTCAGCCTGGCGCTGTTCGCCTGGCTGCTGTCCTTGCATCCGACAGCAAGTGGCCGCGTCTATGCCGCTTACGGCGGCGTGTACATCGGCGTGGCCATCCTCTGGCTCTGGCTGGTGGACAAGGTCACACCAACGAGCACCGACTGGCTCGGCCTGGGCCTGTGCTTCCTCGGCATGGCGGTGATCATGTGGGGGGCAAAGCCTGGGGCTGGCGCATGAGGCCCGTTGATCCGGGTTCCGCCGGGTTTGGTGCGGTGGGAAGACGCGCACAATGAGCACTAACAAATCCACTCCCCCGAATGGCCCGAGCTCTGCTGCAAGGCTCCGGTGTTGAGGGGGTGGAAGCTACGTTGGGCTTCATGAGGTCATGCTGTGAGCTATCTTCTTGGGTGCAAATGTGGGGCCGTTCGCGGCCAGATCAGCCACGCTGAGCGAGCCATTCGTGGCGTTTGCTACTGCAAGGACTGCCGTGCCTATGCAAGCCATCTTGGCATTCAATCGCTCACCCACGATGCACTCGGTGGCGCCGACTTTGTTGCCACATTGGCCAAGTACGTGACCTTGTCTGATGGCCTGCAGCATCTCGCATGCCTGTCTCTTTCCTCGAGCGGGCTCATGCGTTGGTACGCCAAGTGCTGCGACACCCCGATTGGAAACACCCCTCGAAACTGGAAGGTTGCCTACGTTGGGTCGGTTCGAACCTGCCTAGATTCCGAGCCGGGTGCATACGAGCGTTCGTTCGGAGATGTCCAGATGCGCACGAACACCGCGAGTGCGAAGCAAGCGCCTCCCGGTCTTGCGCTGAAGACTATTTCAACGTTGGCGGGCTTCATCCCACGGCTTGTCGCCGGCTCAGTTACCGGCGCCTACAAGGCAACGCCGTTCTTTACTTCAGCGGGAACTCCTGTGGCAACACCAACAGTGCTTTCGAGGGAAGAGCGAGAGCGTGCCTACGCTGCGGCTTAACTTGGCACCCGGGTTCAGGTCTTTAATCTGCACCCGTTCAAATCAAGACTTGACCCTGGAGGTCGCTCCCTATGAAAGTCCTTGTTTTCGGAAACTCCGGCTCTGGCAAGAGCACCTACTCGCAGTCGCTGGCTGCTCAGCACGGGCTTGCGCATCTCGATCTTGATTCCATTGTTTGGGAGCCCGATCAGATTGCGGTCCAGCGGCCAGCTGCAGACGTGCTGGCGTCCTTGGAGGCATTCATTTTCAGCCACGCCGCATGGGTGATCGAGGGCTGCTACGGTGATCTGGTTCAAGCCGCGTCGGCTCACTGCACCCGGCTTGTGTTTCTCAATCCTGGTGTGGAGGCCTGCCTGGCCAACAATCTTCGCCGGCCCTGGGAGCCCCATAAATACGCATCCTTGGAGCAGCAGAACGCCATGCTGGCCAATCTGCAGGCTTGGGTGTCTGGCTACTACGAGCGCGACGATGCCTGGTCTTACAAGGCGCATCGGCAAGTGTTTGACGGATTCACTGGCAGCAAGGTCGAGCATGCTGACACACTTGCCTATGGGGCTGAGCCATTCAGCAGCGCTCAGCAAGCCGAACCCGCTTCGCGGCGCATCTGAATCGAGCCTGTAGCCTGTCGGAGCCCATGCACATCACCACCCTCACGGCGGCCGATGCCGCCGCCTACCGCGCGCTGATGCTCGAAGCCTATGAGCAAGCGCCGGATGCGTTCACGACCACCGCCGCTGAGCGCCACGCCGAGCCCGAGTCCTGGTGGGTCAAGCGCATCGGCAGTGCCGAAGGTTTGGCCACCTCATTCGGAGCCTGGCAAGACAAGACGCTGGTCGGCACGGTTGCGCTGGAGTATTCGGCCAAGCCCAAGACCCGCCACGCGGTGCTGGTGCTGGGCATGTATGTTCAACCATCGCAGCGAGGCAGCGGCCTTGGCGTCGCACTCATGCAAGCGGCCATTGCCATCGCGTCCTCGCGGCCCGGGATCCGGTCCTTGAACCTCACCCTCACCGAAGGCAATGAGCCTGCCCTTCGGCTCTATCGCTCGGTGGGCTTCGTTAGCTGGGGCGTTCAGCCGGAGGCCATTCGAACGGATACTGGCCTGAAGGGCAAGGTGCACATGTCACTCGCGCTCTTGCGGACTGATGCTGCGGACTGATCCGGTGTAAAGCCTGCGACCCAATAGCTGTGGTAACGCGCTGCTGCACGCCGGTTGTTTTCACATTTGGACCCACCGATGAAGACAAGCATGCCCCTCTCTGTCGCGGCCTTGCTTCTTTCGTGTGGGCTTATGGATTCATTCGCCGTGGGCGGCGCGGTCTGCATCGAAACCCGGCTGACCGGTGCCTCGGCGGAAGTCGTCGAGTCTGCTGTCACGGTGCCAATCGAGCGCAGCTTGCTCGACTTGGAGGGACTCACCAAGTTGAGTTCTTCCTCGACCGAAGGGCGCAGCCATATCGAGCTCGTGTTTCCAGCCGCTCCATCAAATGCTGAAATTCAGCGTGTGCAGCATGCGGGCGCCAAAGCCAAGCGCGCGCTGCCAAGCAGTCATTCCGGGTCGGTGGTCGCAGTTTGTGAAAGGTCCGTCTCTCGATAAGGCACGGCTGTGTACAGCCCGTAGCTCGAAAAGCCGACGACAGTGATATCCAAGGGACACTCGCTTCCCATAACGAAGGCGGCCCGCCAACAGCTTCTCTCGAAGCCATCGGCGGGCCGGCAATGCAGGAGGCGACTCAGCCTGCCAGCAGTGGCAGCAGCAGTAGCAGGGCGTCAATGCGCCGGCTGCCCCTCCTCAAACCTCTCACCCTTCTGCGCCATCGTCACCAGCAGCGTCGGCGGCTCGAAGCGTTCGCCATGGCGTGCGGCCAGCTCGCGTGAGCGGGCCACGAACTCGGGGACGCCGTAGCTGTTGATGAACTGCAGCGCGCCGCCCTGGAAGGGCGCGAAACCCCAGCCGAAGATCGAGCCGATATTTGCATCGGCCACCGAGCGCAGCACGCCTTCCTGCAGGCAGCGCGCGGTCTCATTGGCCTGGGCGAACATCATGCGGTCGATCAGCTCGCGCTGCTCGGGCTGTTCGTTCATCGCCTTGACCGGATACAGCTCGGCCAAGCCGGGCCACAGAGTCTTCTCGCCGCCTGCGACGTAGTCATAGAAGCCCTTGCCGGCCTTCTTGCCCACGCGGCCCAGCTCGCAGACCTGGCGCAGCACGCGCTCGCCCGGATGCTCCTTGTAGGGAATGCCGGCGGCGGCCAGATCCTTGCGGGTCTGGTCGGCCACATGCACGCCCAGCGACAGGCTGACCTCGTCCTGCAGCGCCAGCGGCGGCATGGGCATGCCGGCCTGCAGACCCGCCACCTCGATGGAGCGCGGATGCACGCCCTCGGCCAGCATCGCGATGCCTTCCATCACATAGGTGGCAAACACGCGGCTGGTGTAGAAGCCGCGTGAGTCGTTCACCACGATGGGCGTCTTGCCGATCTGCATCACATAGTCAAAGCCGCGCGCCAGGGTTTCGGGCGAGGTCTTGGCGCCAACGATGATTTCCACCAGCGGCATCTTGTCCACCGGCGAGAAGAAATGCAGGCCGATGAAGTTCTCGGGCCGCGCGCTGGCTTCGGCCAGGCCGGTGATGGGCAGCGTGGAGGTGTTGGAGGCGAACACCGCGCTGGCTGCCAGGTGGGCCTCTGCCTTCTTGGTCACATCGGCCTTGATGCCGCGGTCCTCGAACACCGCCTCGATCACCAGATCGCAGCCTTGCAGCAGCGCGTAGTCAGTGGTGGGCGTGATCTGGGCCAGCAGCGCGTCGCGCTTGTCGGCCGAGCTGCGGCCCTTCTTCACCGCCTTGTCGAGGATGTCCTTCGAGTAGGCCTTGCCCTTCTCGGCAGCTTCCTGCGAGGTGTCCAGCAGCACTACCTCCATGCCGGCCTTGGCCGACACATAGGCAATGCCCGCACCCATCATGCCGGCGCCCAGGATGCCGAGCTTCTTCACCTCGCTACGTGGCACACCGGCCGGACGCGAAGCGCCTTTCTTGATGGCGTTCAGCTGATACCAGAGCGTGCCGATCAGGTTCTTCGAGGCCTGGCTTTCGGCGCAGGCAGCGAAGTAGCGCGATTCGATCTCCAGGCCGCGGTCGATGTCGGTCAGGCCGCCCTCGAATACGCTGGACATGATGTGGTTGATCGCCGGGTAGTTGCCCCAGCTTTTGGCCGAGGCGATTGACGGCGCGATGGCCAGCATCTGCACCACCGCAGGTGAGCGCGAGTCGCCACCTGGATAACGGAACTTGGGCGCGTCCCAGGGCTGCACCGGCTTCTTGTTGGCGGCGATCCAGGCGCGCGCCTTGGCCATGGCTTCGTCGCGGCTGGGCGCCAGCTCGCCCACCAAGCCGCTGGAGAGCGCCTGCGCGGCACGCACCTCGGTGCCTTCCAGCATCCACTGCACGGCCTGCTGCATGCCCACCAGGCGCGGCAGGCGCTGCGTGCCGCCGCCACCGGGCAACAGGCCCAGCTTCACCTCGGGCAGGCCGAGCTTGGCCTTGCCGTCATCGATGACGATGCGCCAGTGGCATCCCATCGCAATCTCCAGGCCGCCGCCCAGGCACATGCCCTGGATCACGGCCACCACCGGCTTGCCGCATTTCTCCAGCCGGCGCATGAAGGCCTTGAAGCGCATTGACTCATCGAAGGCTTCCTGCGCACCGCTGAGGCGGTGCAGGCGGTCCACATCGGCGCCAGCCAGGAAGTCCTTCTTGGCCGAGCTCAGGATCAGGCCGGTGACGCTGGCATCGCTCTCGAGCAGATCGGCCAGGCTGGCCAGCGGCAGGGCCAGATCGTCGTTGAGCACATTCATCGAATGGCCCGGTAGGTCCATGGTCGCGACGACGATGCCGTCGGCACCGCGTTCGACCTTCAGTGCATTGCTGTTGTTGTCGTTGCTGCTCATGGCGTTCACACCCGCTCAATGATGGTTGCGATGCCCATGCCGGCGCCCACGCACAGGGTGGCGCAGCCGGTGGACAGGTTGCGGCGCTCAAGCTCGTCGAGCAGGGTGCCGAGAATCAGGCAGCCGGTGGCGCCCAGCGGATGGCCCATCGCGATGGCGCCGCCGTTGACGTTGACGCGCGTCAAGTCGATGCCCAGATCGCGCGCCGTCTTCATCGGCACGGTGGCGAAGGCCTCGTTGATCTCCCACAGGTCGATGTCTGCCGCCGACATGCCGGCCTGCTTGAGCGCCTTCTGGCAGGCCGGCGTGGGGCCGGTCAGCATGATGGTGGGCTCGGAGCCGATCACCGCGGCGGCGCGGATGCGCGCGCGTGGCTTAAGGCCTGCCGCGTCGCCGCCGGCCTTGGAGCCGACCAGCATCAGCGAGGCGCCATCCACGATGCCCGAGGAATTACCGGCGTGGTGCACATGGTGGATGCGCTCCACTGTGGTGTACTTGCGCAGCGCGGTGGCGTCAAAGCCCATCTGGCCCATCATCAGGAAGCTGGGCTCAAGCTTGGCCAGCGATTCCAGCGTGGTGGCGGGGCGGATGGTCTCGTCCTGGTCCAGCAGCAGCAGGCCGGCGATGTCGTGCACCGGCACGATGGACTTCTTGAAGTGACCAGCAGCGCGCGCGGCGGCGGCGCGCTGGTGCGACTGCACGGCAAAAGCGTCCACATCGCCGCGGCTGAAGCCTTCCAGCGTGGCGATCAGGTCGGCGCTGACGCCCTGCGGGATGAAGGCCAGCGCGTTGTTGATGCGCGGGTCCATGGCCCAGGCGCCGCCGTCGCTGCCCATTGGCCAGCGGCTCATCGACTCCACACCACCGGCCACCACCAGACGCTCGAAGCCGCTGGCCACCTTGGCTGCGGCCAGGTTGATCGACTCCAGACCCGAGGCGCAGAAGCGCGACTGCGTTACGCCGGCCACGTTCTGTGCCCAGCCGGCGTCCAGCACGGCGGTGCGCGCGATGTCGGCGCCTTGCTCGCCCACCGGCGTCACGCAGCCAATCACCAGGTCATCCACCAGCGCGGTGTCCAGCTTCTGGCGTTGCTGCAGTGCCTGCAGCAGCGTGCGCAGCAGCCACACGGGGCTGGCCTGGTGCAGCTTTCCGTCCTTCTTGCCCTTGCCGCGCGGGGTACGGACATGGTCGTAGAGATAGGCGTCGAATGTCATGTCTTGGTCTCCTGGGCTCGGGCGACAAAGCAGGCCCGGCGCATGGCCGGGCCCGTCGTGTCGTCCTCTCCCTGTTAGTCAGTAGAAGGCGGCAGGGGCACAGCGAGCGCCGGGCCGTCCCAAGCCGCTGTGCTGCCCATCCGGGGGGCGGCGGCGGTACACCGCAGCCGGGGGGCTACATGAAACGGGAAGCCAGTTCCTTCATGATTTCGTTGGTGCCGCCGTAGATGCGGGCCACGCGGGCGTCGGCATACAGCTCGGCGATCGGGTACTCCATCATGTAGCCATAGCCGCCGAACAGCTGCAGGCATTCGTCCATCACCTTACAGGCCAGGTCGGTGGTCCAGGCCTTGGCCAGCGCGGCGCGTGCGGCATCCAGCTCGCCCTTCAGATGGGCCTGCATGCAGGCATCCACCAGCGCACGAGCGGCCAGCACTTGGCTCTGCACTTCGGCCAGCTTGAAGCGGGTGTTCTGGAACTGCCAGATCGGCTTGCCGAAGGCCTTGCGGTCCTTGGTGTAGTTCAGCGCCTCGCTGAGCGCACGCTCCATCGATCCGACGGCCGTCACCGCAATGATCAGGCGTTCTTGTGGCAGCTCCTGCATCAGCTGGAAGAAGCCCTGGCCTTCGAGGCCCTTGTCTCCGCCCAGCAGATTGGCCACCGGCACGCGCACCTCGTCGAAGAACAGCTCCGAGGTGTCCTGCGCCTTCATGCCGATCTTGTCGAGATTGCGCCCGCGGCGATAGCCCGGCACCAGCGTGCCGTCCTCGTTCTCGACCTCGACAACCAGCAGCGAGATGCCCTTGGCGCCCTGGTCCTTGTCGGTCTTGCAGACCACCACCACCAGGTTGGCGTTCTGGCCGTTGGTGATGAACACCTTCTGGCCCGAGAGCACATAGTGGTCGCCGTCGCGCTTGGCGACTGTGCGCACGTTCTGCAGATCGCTGCCGGTGCCCGGCTCGGTCATCGCGATGGCGCCGACCAGTTCGCCGGTGGCCATCCTGGGCAGCCAGCGTTGCTTCTGCTCCTCGTTGCCGTAATGCAGGATGTAGGGCGCGACGATGGCCGAGTGCAGGCCACCGCCGAAGCCGCTGAGATTGGCCTTGGCCTGCTCCAGCAGGATCACGGCGTCATGGCCGAAATCCCCGCCGCCGCCGCCATAGGCCTCGGGCATGCTGGCGCACAGCAGACCGTTCGCGCCGGCTTCAAGCCAGGTGTCGCGGCCCATCATGCCGGCCTCGCGCCATTCGGTGGCGCGCGGCACCCAGCGCTCCTTGAAGAAGCGCGCCACCGAGTCCTGCAGCATGCGGTGCTCGTCGGAGATCCATTGGGAAGGGAACAGCGGCAAAGACATGGGGGTCACTTCTCCTGCGCCGCGGCGATCTGCTGGCGCACGGCTTCGTTGATGACGCGCAGCTCGGCCAGCGTGGCCTCGATGTGCGCGCGTTTTTGCTCCAGCTCGGCAATCATCTGATCGGTGCGTTCCAGCGTGAACTGCAGCTGCTTGCTGCGGCCTTCACCGTGATTGCCGTAGAGGTCCAGGTACTGCTTGATTTCGTCCAGGCTGGAGCCAATTTCCTTGGCTCGCAGGATCAGCTTGAGGCGGGCGCGATCGCGCTGCGTGTAGACGCGTGCGCCGTTGACACGGCGCGGCTCGATCAAGCCTTTGTCCTCATAGAAGCGTATCGCGCGCGGCGACAGGCCGAACTCATCGCAGAGCTGGGTGATGCCGTAGAGCTGCTCTTGCGGCTCGCTGGTGCTGGAAGCCAGCATCTCCAGCGCAGCGGCCTTGCGCTTGCGGTCCAGTCCTGCGCTCATGGGTTCAGACCACGCGCGAGAGCTTCATCGCGACGCTCATGTCGCCCGACACCTTGAACTTGCCCATCATGAAGCCGTTCATCGGGTTGAGCTCGCCGGACACCAGCGCGGCCAGGTTCTCGCGGCTGATGGCCACGGTGCAGTCGGCTTCGCGGTCTTCATTGCTCACGGTATTGGGCGTGGACTTGGCGTCGATCACGGCCACGCCGTCGTCGCCGCAATCGAACTTCAGCACGGCGCCCAGGCCGCTGTCGTCGCCGACCTTGGCGCGCAGGGCTTCAGTGATGGCTTGCATGTCCATGGGGCATTTCCTTTCAGGGTTGGTGAATCCGGGATGGCTCGCATGCTACGGGCAAAGAGAAACCCGCGGATCATGGTATTAACCGATATGAAATAGGGGTGACGTTAACGGAAGCTATCGTTCATTCGCGTAATGCAGTGCAGCATAGATTGAATGAACGGAGACAAGCAGATGGACGCTAAGACGTCGGCCCACTACCGCAGCGTGTTCCGCCCCGACTTGTTCGCGGGGCAGCGCATCTGGGTCACCGGGGGCGGTTCAGGCATCGGCCGCTGCGTGGCGCATGAGCTGGCTTCTCTGGGCGCCGAGGTGGTCATCTCCGGCCGCAGCGCCGACAAGCTGGAGCGCGTGGCCGCCGAGATTGCCGAGGACGGCGGGCGCTGCCAGTGGCGCGCCTTCGACATCCGCGACGAGGAGGCGGTGAAGGCCAATGTCTCCGCCGTGTTGAAGGAGATCGGGCCGGTGCACGGTCTGGTCAACAACGCCGGCGGGCAGTTTCCCGCGCCGATGATGATGATCTCCAAGCGCGGCTTCGAAGCGGTGGTGGCCAACAACCTGACCGGCGGCTTCCTGATGATGCGCGAGCTGTTCACGCAGTGCATGCAGGGCAACGGCGGCGGTGCCATCGTCAACATGACGGCCGACTTCCGCAACGGCATGCCCGGCATGGCGCACAGCGGCGCCGCCCGTGCCGGCATGAGCAATCTCACGATGAGTGCCGCGTTTGAGTGGGCTCATGCCCATGTGCGCGTCAACGCGGTGTCGCCCGGCTGGGTAGCCTCCAGCGGCATGGACAGCTACGGCCCTGCGATACAGCCGTTGATCAAGCAGCTGAAGAACCATGTGCCGCTGCGCCGCCTGGCCACCGAGGCCGAGATCAGTGCGGCCATCGTCTTTTTGCTTTCGCCGGCAGCGGCCTTCATCAGCGGCGTCACGCTGCAGATCGATGGCGCTGCCTCGCTGGGAAATCCCATGTATCCCTCGATCGACCATGCGGGCAGCAGTGCCTTCGAGGGCTTTCACCGCGCCACGTCCCCGGAGGTGTTGAAGTGAGCCGTCTGACATCCCGCCTGAACCCGCGCTCGCCCGCCTTCGCTGCCAACACGGCAGCGATGCAGGCCAAGCTCGACGAGGTGCGCGCGCTGGAGGCCAAGGTGGTGGCCGAATCCGAGTCCAAGCGCGAGAAGTTCGAGGGTCGCGGCCAGCTTCTGCCGCGCGAGCGCGTCGCCCGTCTGATCGACCGCGGCACCAGCTTCCTGGAGCTGTCCACGCTGGCCGGTCTGGGCATGCACGACGACGACGGCAAGAAGGCTGTGCTCGGCGGCGGTTCCATCATCGGCATCGGCCAAGTTGCGGGCAAGCGCGTGCTGATCTCTGCCAACGACAGCGCGATCAAGGGCGGCACCATCGCGCCCATGGGTCTGAAGAAGGCCCTGCGCGCGCACCAGATCGCAATGGAAAACCGCCTGCCGCTGATCTACTTGGTGGAAAGCGGCGGCGCCAACCTGATGTACCAGAGCGAGATGTTCGTCGAGGGCGGGCGCAGCTTCGCCAACCAGGCCCGGCTCTCGGCCATGGGCATTCCGCAGATCGCGGTGGTTCATGGCTCGTCCACCGCGGGCGGCGCGTATCTGCCGGGCTTGTCGGACTATGTGTTGCTGGTCAAGGACCGCTCCAGCATCTATCTGGCCGGCCCGCCGCTGGTGAAGGCCGCCATCGGCGAGGACGTCACCGACGACGAGCTGGGCGGCGTGGACACCCATGCACGCGTCACCGGCCTGGGCGAATACGTCTGCGAGGACGACGCGCATGCGCTGGCCACCACGCGTGAACTGATGCAGCTGCTGCCCTGGGACAGCGTGACCCAGCGCGCCCAGCCGGTGCAGCCGCTGTTCGCGGCCGAGGAGCTGCTGGGCGTGGTGCCCGCCGATGAGCGTGAGCCCTATGACGTGCGCGAGGTGATCGCGCGCCTGGTGGACGGCTCTGAGTTTCTGGAATTCAAGGCCGCCTATGCGCCTGAGACCGTCTGCGGCCACGCCCGCATCGATGGCCATGCGGTCGGCCTGATCGGCAACAACGGCCCGATCCAGCCGCAGGGCTCGACCAAGGCCGCGCAGTTCATGCAGCTGTGCGACCAGGTCGGCGTGCCGCTGGTGTTTCTGCAGAACACCACCGGCTATATGGTTGGCCGCGAGGCCGAGCGTGGCGGCGCCATCAAGCATGGCTCCAAGATGATCCAGGCTGTGGCCAATGTGCGCGTGCCCAAGTTCACCATCGTGCTGGGCGGATCGTTCGGCGCGGGCAACTACGGCATGTGCGGCCGTGGCTTCGACCCGCGTTTCATCTTCAGCTGGCCCAGCGCGCGCACCGCGGTGATGGGCGGCGCCCAGGCGGCCAAGGTGATGGACATCATCAACCGCGCCAAGCTGGAACGCATGGGAATGCCCGTCAACGACGAGGCCTTGAGCGCCATGAGCCAGCAACTGCGCCAGCGCATCGACCGCGAATCCAGCGTGCTGTTCGGCACCGCGCGGCTGTGGGACGACGGCGTGATCGACCCGCGCGACACCCGCCGCGTGCTGGCCCTGGGCCTGGCGTTGGCGGCTGAAAGCCAGGCGCGCGAACTGCGGCCGAACGCCTTCGGCGTCGCCCGCCTGTGAGAAGTGCTGCCAGCGGCGCCTGAACCGCGACGAACGAGTCAATCAAGAACCGAGGAGACAGACATCATGAAATGGACCACCGAGCACAAGGCGCTCTACGAGACCGTCGCGCGCTTCGTCGAGAAGGAGCTGAACCCCTATGTGGCCGAGTGGGAGAAGCAGGAGATCTTCCCCGCGCACGAGGTGTTCAAGAAGCTGGGCGACCTGGGCCTGCTGGGCCTTAAGTACCCCGAGGAATATGGCGGCAGCGGCCTGGATTTCAGCTATTCGATGGTGATGGCCGAGGCGCTGGGCACCTGCCGCGTGGCGGGTGTACCGATGGCCATCGGCGTGCAGACCGATATGTGCACACCGGCGCTGGCGCGCTTCGGCAGCCATGAGTTGAAGCGCGAGTTCCTGGCGCCCTCGATCAGCGGTGACTTCGTCGGCTGCATCGGCGTTTCCGAGCCCGGCGGCGGCTCTGATGTGGCGGCACTGAAGACCACGGCCAAGAAGGACGGCGGCGACTACCTCATCAACGGCACCAAGATGTGGATCACCAACGGCATGCAGGCCGACTGGTGTTGCCTGCTGGCCAATACCAGCGAAGGCCCGGTGCACAAGAACAAGAGCCTGATCATCGTGCCGATGAACCTGCCCGGCATCACGCGGCAGAAGATCCACAAGATCGGCATGGACTCGTCCGACACCGCCCAGCTCTTCTTCGACAACGTGCGCGTGCCTCAGCTCAACTTGATCGGCCAGGAAGGCATGGGCTTCATGTTCCAGATGATGCAGTTCCAGGAAGAGCGTCTGTGGGGCGCGGCCTCTTGCCTGAAGAACCTGGACCAGCTGATCGACCAGACCATCGACTACACCCGCCAGCGCCAGGCTTTCGGCAAGCCGCTGCTGGACAACCAGGTGGTGCACTACCGCCTGGCAGAGTTGCGCACTGAAGTGGAGTTGCTGCGCTCGCTGACCTACCGTGCGGTGGATATGTATGTTGGCGGCCAGGATGCTGCGAAGCTCGCCTCGATGGCCAAGCTCAAGAGCGGCCGTCTGATCCGCGAGGTGGCGGACGCCTGCCTGCAGTATTGGGGCGGCATGGGCTTCACCTGGGACAACCCTGTCAGCCAGGCCTACCGCGACGGCCGCCTGGTGTCGATCGGCGGCGGCGCCGACGAAGTGATGCTGAGCATCATCTGCAAGCTCGAAGGCACTTTGCCCAAGGCGGGTTGAGTATGCGCGCTTCAACGCTAGAGCTGCCGCGCCTGCAGGCGCTGGCGCTGTCGCTGCCGAGCGCCGGCGTGCTGGAGATCCGGCTCAACCGGCCGGAGTCGCGCAATGCGCTGTCGCTCGCGATGGTGGGCGAGCTGCGCGAGGCGCTGGCCTGGGCTGAAGCGCAGCCGGGCATGCGCGCCGTGGTGCTGCGCGGCAATGGCGGGCATTTCTGCTCGGGCGGCGATCTGAAGGACATGGCGATGGCGCGTATGCGCCTGGCCGAAGAAGGCCCGGCCGTTCTGGAGCAGTTCAATGCCGCCTTCGGCGAGCTGTGCGTGGCCTTCGACCGCACGCCGCTGGCCACGGTTGCGGTGCTGGAAGGCACGGTGATGGGTGGTGGCTTCGGCCTGGCCTGTGTGGC
>NZ_JBILQK010000065.1:0-22184 GCF_044373315.1 Roseateles sp.
AGGACTTTAGGGAGTGGTGCAGCGCAGGTCCATTTGAATGATCAAAGCGCCGCGATAGCCAAAATCTCTCTGCTGCCAGAGCAGGCTCAGGACAGCCGTGTCACCCCTTCGAGCGGGCAGTCGTAGATGGCGTTGCGCAGCGCGGCAATCGCCTCATAGCGGGTGAAGGTGCGGCGCCAGGCCAGTACCACGCGGCGCGTGGGCACCGGCTCGGCGAAGGGCACGAAGCGCAGATGGCTGCTGTCGGCCCCCACGCCCATCGAATAGCTGGGCTGGCCCCCGGGGGACTTCGGCCCGTCTTGGGGTGGCACGGCGACGGACCGGGCTTCCTTGGGCACCGACAGCGCCGGCACCACGGTGACGCCCATGCCCGAGGCCACCATATGCTTGATGGTTTCCAGCGAGCTGCCCTCGAAGCTCTTGCGGATGCCCTCGGCATCGCTGGAGAAGCGCGCAAACTCCGGGCAGACCTCTAGCACATGGTCGCGGAAGCAGTGGCCGGTGCCGAGCAGCAGCATGGTCTCGTTCTTGAGTTCCTGCGCGCTGACCGTTTCGCGCTTGGCAAACGGATGGTCGGCCGGCACCGCGACGACGAAGGGCTCGTCGTACAGCGGCGCAATGGCCAGGCCGGTGTCGGGGAAGGGCTCGGCCATGATGGCGCAGTCCAGTTCGCCGGTGCGCAGCATCTCCAGCAGCTTGACGGTGAAGTGCTCCTGCAGCATCAGCGGCATCTGCGGGTAATGCTCGATCACGCTCTTGACCAGCTTGGGCAGCAGATAGGGGCCGATGGTGTAGATCAGGCCCAGGCGCAACGCGCCGGCCAGTGGGTCCTTGCCGCGCTTGGCGATCTCCTTGATGGCGCTGGCCTGCTCGATCACCGACTGCGCCTGCCGCACGATCTCTTCGCCCAGCGGCGTGACCGACACCTCGCTGGCGCCGCGCTCGAAGATCTTCACATCCAGCTCTTCTTCCAGCTTCTTGATCGCGACGCTGAGCGTGGGCTGCGAGACAAAGCAGGCCTCGGCCGCACGGCCGAAATGACGCTCGCGGGCGACGGCGACGATGTAGCGCAGCTCTGTCAATGTCATGGGAAATCCTCTGGCTTTTGGGGAGCGAAGCCTACATTGTCCCCAGCCTGTGTCGATCGGGAGTCGCACGGCTACACTGCGGGCGCCCCGATTTCTGGGCCTGAAGAAGTGACGTAAACCATGACGAGCGAGCGCAAACCCATCGGCCTGCACCGACTGCTTGAAATGCATGCCAGCGGCGAGAAGATCGCCATGCTGACCTGCTACGACGCGGCCTTTGCCAGTGTGCTGGATGAAGCGGGCGTCGATGTGCTGCTGGTGGGCGATTCGCTGGGCAATGTGCTGCAGGGGCAGACCAGCACCGTGCCGGTGAGCTTGGAGGACATGGTCTATCACACCCGTTGCGTCGCGCGTGGTCGCAAGAGTGCCTGGCTGATCGGCGACCTGCCCTTCGACAGCTACCAGGCCAGCAAGGAAGAAGCCTGGAAGAGTGCCGCCGCGCTGGTCAAGGCGGGCGCGCACATGGTCAAGCTGGAAGGCGGCGGCTGGACCGCGCCCGTGGTGCGCTTCATCACCGAGCGCGGTATTCCTGTTTGCGCCCATCTGGGCCTGACACCGCAGACCGCCACTGCACTGGGTGGCTACAAGGTGCAGGGCCGCGACGAGGCGGCGGCAGCACTGCTCAAACAGCAGGCGCAGGAGCTGGTTGAGGCCGGTGCGCAGATGCTGGTGCTGGAGATGGTGCCGAGCGCACTGGCGGCCGAACTGACGCGCACGCTGGGCGTTCCCGTGATCGGTATCGGTGCCGGCGTGGCCTGTTCGGGTCAGGTGCTGGTGCTGCACGATATGCTGGACGTGACGCCCGGCCGCCGGCCGCGCTTCGTCAAGAACTTCATGCAGGGTGCGGCGTCCGTTCAGGATGCGGTGCGTCGCTACGTCGGCGAGGTCAAGGCCAAGACCTTCCCGCAGGACGACGTGCACGGCTACTGACGCCACCTGCGCGCGTCTTTGCTGGCCCCCGGCCCACCTCGCCGGGTGACGCACTCACGCGCGAGTTGCGGGCCAAGCCCGCAAGAGCTGAACAAGAAGGATCGCCATGCAAGTCCACCACACCATCGCCAGCCTGCGTCAAGCCCTGGCTACTGCGCCACGCGCTTTCGTGCCCACGATGGGCAATCTGCACGAAGGACATCTCTCGCTGGTACGCCAAGCCAAGGCCGAGATGGCCGTGCAGCACGGCGGTGGCCCGGTGGTGGCCAGCATCTTCGTCAACCGCCTGCAGTTTGCCCCGCACGAGGACTTCGACACCTACCCGCGCACGCTGGAGCGCGATTGCGCGCTGCTCGAAGGCGCGGGCTGCGATTTTGTCTTCGCGCCCAGCGAGGCCGAGCTGTATCCGGAGCCCCAGGGCTACAAGGTGATGCCGCCGTCCGAGCTGGCCGACATCCTGGAAGGCCACTTCCGGCCCGGCTTCTTCACCGGCGTCTGCACCGTGGTGCACAAGCTCTTCAACATCGTGCAGCCGACGCTGGCGGCCTTCGGCAAGAAGGACTACCAGCAGCTGATGGTGATCCGCCGCATGGTGGCGCAGCTGGCGCTGCCGGTGCAGATCATCGGCGGTGAGACCACGCGCAGCGACGAATCTGGCAATGAAGGCCTGGCGCTGTCCTCGCGCAACGGCTATCTCAGCGAGGCCGAGCGCGCCGAGGCGCTGCGTCTCTCCCGCACGCTGAAAGCGATGATCGCGCGCTGGCAGGGCGGCGAGCGTGATGTCGCTGCCATCGAGGCGGCTGCGCTGCAGGC
This sequence comes from Roseateles sp., assembly GCF_044373315.1. Classification (GTDB taxonomy): domain Bacteria; phylum Pseudomonadota; class Gammaproteobacteria; order Burkholderiales; family Burkholderiaceae_C; genus JACDQM01. Next base: position 2,832 of record NZ_JBILQK010000065.1, read on the forward strand.
CCTGCGCGAGGCCGGCTGGGCGCCCGACTACATGGTGCTGCGCCGCCAGCGCGACCTGGGCGCGCCCGTAGAGGGCGCGCCGCTGGTGGTGCTGGGTGCGGCCAGGCTGGGCACGACCCGCCTGATCGACAACCTGGAGTTGTGACTCCAGCTTGCCGTTGGGCTTACTGAACGCTGATCAGCTCGACTTCGAAGATCAGCGCGGCATTGGCCGGAATCGCGCCGCCGCCGGCACCTTGTGCGCCATAGCCCTGGGCGGCCGGAATCACCAGCGTGCGCTTGCCGCCAGCCTTCATGCCGGCGAAGCCCCGGTCCCAGCCCTGGATCACGGCGCCCGCGCCCAGCGTGAAGGCGAAAGGCGTCTTGCCGACGGAGCTGTCGAACTGGCTGCCCTTTTGGTTGGTGGCGCGCACGTCGTACAGCCAGCCGGTGTAGTGCACGGTCAGCCGCTTGCCGTTCAGCGCCTCGGCGCCGGTGCCGGCCAGCGTGTCGGTGGTTCTCAGCGCCTGCACCGCATTCGAGCCGGAGATCTCGGCCCAGGTCTGGCTGCTGTCGCCACCGCCACCGCCGCAGGCGCTCAGGCCCAGCATTGAAACAAGAGTCAGGGCCAGCAGATGGCGGCGCGTGGAGGCAGCAGTCTTCATGATCGATCAGTTCAGCAGTTGGAGTGAACGCAAGGTGGCAGTTTCCTTCTTGATGAGGGCTGCATGCAGGCCTTGCCCCGTGGCGGGCGAGTGTAGCGGTGCGCCGGCTCGCTAACCTTTGGTTGCATCTGACGCCGTGCTGCGTCATCGCTGCGGCCCCGGCAGTCGTTGAGCAGACATTCCGCCTGGAGAAGCCGCGATGCGATCCCTGTTCAAGCTTGCCCTGCCCGCCGTGCTGACCCTGTTGCTGAGCGCCTGCGGCGGCGGCGGCAGCGACGGCCCGCATGACAACGGCCCCTGGCCGAAGCCCAATCCGACCCCCTTCCCACCCACCAGCAGCTGCAGCAGCACGGGCCTGCAGGCCGCGGCGCAGAGCAGCTGGCCCAGTGTCTGCATGCTGACCAGCAGCGGCGAGCTGGTGATCGAGCTCTACGACCTGGGTTATGCACCGGCGACGGTGGCCAACTTCCTGCGCCTGGTGGCCGACGGCTACTACCGCAACACCTTGTTCCACCATGTCGACCGCGACTTCATCGTGCAGGCTGGCGGCTACACCAGCGGCCAGTATCTGAAGCCGCCGCCCTATGCGCCCATCGTGCTGGAGAGCAACAACGGCCTGTCGAACCGGCGCGGCACCGTCGCGATGGCCCGGCGCAGCGCCGCCAACAGCGCCACCACGCAGTTTTTCATCAACGTGGTCGACAACCCGGGCCTGGACTACAAGAGTGTCGCCGATCCCGGCTATGCGGTGTTCGGCCGCGTGATCTCGGGCATGAACACGCTGGACGCGATCAATGTCGTGCCGACCTACTTCTACAGCGCCAGCGACATCCGCCCACGCCAGGAGGTGTTGATCTACTGGGTGCAGCGGCTGAAGTGATCACTAGGCTTTCAGGAACTCCACCTTGCTGCCCAGCCAGCGCGTCACCTGCGCTTGGGCTGCGGCCGGGTGTTGGTCGAGCAGCTGCGGCGCCAGCGCCCGCGCGGCTTTCAGCAGTGGCGCATCCTCCTGCAGATCGGCGAAGCGCAAGAGCTCGGCGCCGCTCTGGCGTGCGCCCATGAACTCGCCCGGGCCGCGGATGTCCAGGTCGCGGCGCGCGATCTCGAAGCCGTCGGTGGTCTCGGCCATTGCGCGCAGCCGGTCCTTGCCGGTGATGGACAGTGGGCCGGTATAGAGCAGCACGCACACACTGGCCACCGCACCGCGGCCCACGCGCCCGCGGAGCTGGTGAAGCTGGCTCAGGCCGAAGCGCTCGGCATGCTCGATCACCATCAGGCTGGCATTGGGCACGTCCACGCCGACCTCGATCACCGTGGTGGCCACCAGCACGCTCAGGCGGTTGGCGCTGAACTCGGCCATCACCGCGGCCTTCTCCGCCGGCGGCATGCGGCCATGCAGCAGGCCTACGCCATGGCCGGCCAGCGCCGCGCTGAGCTCGGCATGGGTCTCGGTGGCGTTCTTCAGATCGAGCGTCTCGCTTTCCTCGATCAAGGGGCAGACCCAGTAGACCTGTTGGCCCTGCTCGACTGCATCGGCGATCTTGGCGATCACCTCCAAGCGCTTCGTGTCGGCGAACACCTTGGTGACGATGGGGCTGCGGCCGGGCGGCAGCTCGTCGATGGTTGAAACCGCCAGGTCGGCAAAGTAGGTCATCGCCAAGGTCCGTGGAATCGGGGTCGCGCTCATCATCAGCATGTGCGGTTCCATGCCCTGGCCGCGTCCGCGCGAGGCCTGGGCTTCGAGCTTCTTGCGCAGCGCCAGCCGCTGCGCCACGCCGAAGCGGTGCTGCTCATCGACGATGGCCAGGCCCAGCTGCTTGAACTGCACCTTGTCCTCGATCACCGCATGCGTGCCCACCACCAGGCCGGCGCTGCCGTCGGCCACGGCGTCGAGCATCTTCTGGCGCGCCTTGCCCTTGACCGAGCCGGTCAGCCAGGCGACCTTGATGCCCAGCGGCTCCAGCCACTGCACCAGCTTGCGGAAATGCTGCTCGGCCAGGATCTCGGTGGGCGCCATCAGCGCGCACTGCCAGCCAGCATCCATGCACACCGCCGCGGCCAGCGCGGCCACGATGGTCTTGCCCGAGCCCACATCACCCTGCAGCAGGCGGTGCATCGGTTGAGGCAGGGCCAGGTCTTGCGCGATCTCCTCGACCACGCGCTGCTGCGCGCCGGTCAGCGCGAAGGGCAGTGCGGCCAGCAGTTGCTCATGCAGGCCGCCGCGCGCGCCGCGCAGCGCCGGAGCCTGCAGTCGCGCCCGTTCGCGCTGCGCCTGCAGCTGGCTCAGCTGCTGGGCCAGCAGCTCCTCGAACTTCAGGCGCTGCCAGGCCGGATGGCTGTGGTCTTCCAGCGTGGCGAGGCTCGCACTGGGGGGTGGGTGGTGCAGAAAATCCAGCGCCTCGCGCAGCGGCGGCAGCTGGCGTGGCACGGTGCCGGCCGGCAGTAACTCCTGCAGCGGCGCGCGCTTCATCGCGGCCGCCACGGCCTTGCGCAGATAGGCCTGCGGCAGGCCGGCGCTGGCCGGGTAGACGGGGGTCAGGCTTTGCGCCAGCGGCGTGTCTTCATCCACCGCCTTGAAGGCCGGGTGCACCATCTCGCGGCCGAAGAAACCCACGCGCAGCTCGCCGCGCACGCGCAGCCGGGTGCCCACGGCCATTGCCTTCTGGTGCGAGGGGTAGAAGTGCAGGAAGCGCAGCAGCAACTCGTCGCTGTCGTCCTCGATGCGCACGATCAGCTGGCGCCGGCCGCGCAGCTCGATGCGGCATTCGCTGACCACGCCTTCGCACTGCAGCGTGTTGCCCTCGCGGCCGCTGCCAATCGGCACAATGCGCGTCTCGTCCTCGTAGCGCAGCGGGATGTGCAGCGCCAGATCGATGTCGCGCAGCAGGCCCAGTTTTTCCATCGCCTTTTGTGGGGCAGACTTGGGCTTGCTGGCGGCGGTGGGGGCGGTAGCGGCCTCGGGCATGGGCCGGATTCTGCCTCGGCGGGCGGTGCTTCGGCCGGTCAACGGCCCTGGCCGTCAGCGCGTTCATGCTTTCACTAACCAAGCCGCGCCAAGCGCAATTCATGCAATGAAACTTTTGAACAACATGCGAGGAAGGCCTGGCCTGCTGATGGCGGCGCTGGCCATGGCGCTGCTGAGCGCCTGCGCAAGCATGAGCGAGAAGGAATGCCTGAACGTCGATTGGACGGACAAGGGCTTGCGCGATGGACGCGACGGCGCCTTGCCGGATCTGGTGGAGTCGCACGCCAAGGCCTGTGCCAAGGTCGGCGTGCAGCCGAATGCCGCCGCCTGGCAGGACGGCTGGTCGCGGGGCATCCGCAGCTATTGCCGCCCGCAGCGCGGCTGGCAGCAGGGCTTGCGCGGCGAGTTCTACAACGGCGTGTGCGCCGATCAGCCGGATGGCGGGGAGTTCGAGCGCAGCTACGAAGCGGCCAAGCGCATTCACGAGATCGGCCAGCGCATCGATCGCAATTACATCGAGATGCAGCGGCTGGAGCGGGCGCTGGCGGATGCCAAGACGGACGATGAGCGCAAGCAGCTGCGCGCGCTGCTGCGTGCTCTGGACCTGGAGCAGTTCCGCCTGCGCAGCCAGCAGCAGACCCAGATGCTGATGGCACCACGCCCCTGAGCGGGGCGCGGTTTCTGACTCAATGAACGGTGGCGCGCGCCGCGAAGGCGCGAGGCCAGCGCCTTACAGCGGCTGCGGCGTGCTGCCGTGCATGCGGTCGTACTTCAGGAAGTACTGGCGTGCCAGGGCCAACAGTTGCTTGTCGCTGGGGTGGTCGACGGTTTCATAGCCGACCACGCTCGCCACCTGATTCGGGCGGTGCTTTTCCAGGTAGTGCTTGAAGTCGGCCTGGGCGGTCTTGGAGCCGGTCACCAGGATCTCGCCGATTCCCTTCAGCGCTTCACAGACGTCGGCGAAGAACTCGTGCTCGGTGCGCACCTCGCTGCCGTGCTGGCGGGTGTGGCGGCTGCTGGCCTTGACCTTCTCGGCCTGCACATGCTCGGCATCGAACTGCATGATGTTGGCGCTGTGGTGGTCCAGCCAGACGACGGCGTGAAACATGGTCATATCACTCTCTCCTTGGGGGTATCGATGGTGTGGTGTGCTCAGATGCGGCGGTGCGTGACCGAGCCGCTGGATTTCTCTAGGGCGCTCTGGCAGTCGATGCAGCGCAGCACCTCGGGGCTGTGCTGCAGCCGGTCGAAGGCGATGCCTTTGCCGCAGTCGATGCACAAGCCGTAGTCGGGGCTGCGCAGACGCAGCAGCGCCTCATTGACCTCGCGCAGCGCTTCCAGATTGCGATCGCTGCGGGCCAGATCGACCTCGCGTTCGGCATCATGCTCGCGTGCGTCGTCGGCGTCTTGCAGAAGTTGCTCGCGGGCGTGGGTCACCCGATCCTGACCGCCCAGCTGGGCTTGCAGCGACTGTTCCAGGCGCTGTTGCTTCTGTACCAGGGCGTTCTCCAGCAAGGCATGTTGGCCTGGGGTGAGGGCTTGGCTCATGGCGTGTTCTCCTTGAGCTCATGCTCTCACCGCCGCGCCGTTTCAGGCTTGAGATGAATCAACCCGGCGACAGGCGTGCGGCGCGAGAGGCCAATCGCTTGATCAGCGGAAGTAGCGTTGGCGCAGGCGCTCGTAGCGCCCGTCGCGACGCACGCTGTCCAGCGCGGCCTGCAGGCGACGCACCAGGGTGTCGTCCGAGCGTGGGTTGAGGCCGAACCAGTAGCTCTTGTCGACGTCGTAGTCCAGCACGGCTTGCAGGGTCGAGTAAGGCAGGTCCATCTGCTGAAGCTGCCAGGCCGCAGCCCAGTCCAGCATGGCCATGTATTCCATCCTGCCGGCCAGCAGCTTGCGCAGATTGTTGGTGTCGTCCAACGCCAGTTCCAGCTCCTGGCCGATGTCCAGGCCGTCGTTCTGCATTTGCCGTGCCGTAGCCGATTCACGCACCACGCCGATCTTGGCCCCGGCCAGCCGCTGCAGATTGGGCACGCCCAGATCCTGGCGCGTGGCCAGCTTGAACAGCACGATGCGGCGCGGGCTGATCGGCCCGACCCACTTGAACTGGGCTTCGCGCTCAGGCGTCCTGGTAAGCGAGAAGAGGATGGCATCAGGCCGCTTCTGCACCTGCTGCATGGCCCGGACCCAGGGCAGAACCTCGATCGACAGGTGGAAGCCCGCTTGCTGCCCCAGCATTCGCAGCAGTTCCGTGCTGAAGCCCTTGGCTTCTCGACCCTCGGCATAGTTCAGCGGCGGCAGGTTCTCGGTGAAGGCCTGCAGCACCGGGTCTTGCCTTGCGTTCGCCCAGCCCAGCGTTGGGTCAAGACTCAAGCTGGCGCCTAGTGCCATCACGCTACGTCGCTGCATCTCGCCGCTCTCCAAGCTCTTGTGCTCCCTGCAGCACAGTCTAGCGTTTGCGCTTCATGGGGCGGTGTCACGCTTCGCATGGGACAATTTCAGTCGTCCCCTCCCTCCTTCCTTCATTGGTACGGGTCTGTCCGGCCCTCAAATCTCATGACGACACGCAGCTACACGGTGGCCGATTTCGATTTCGCGCTGCCCCCCGAACTGATTGCACAGCACCCCGCCGCAGAGCGCAGCGCCTCCAGGCTGCTGGATGGTCGCACCGCAACGCCGGCGGATCGCATCTTTCGGGACCTGCCCGGCTTGCTGAATCCCGGCGACCTGCTGGTGTTCAACGACACCAAAGTCATCAAGGCGCGGCTCTTTGGCCACAAGGCCAGCGGCGGCGCGGTGGAGGCCCTGATCGAGCGCGTGCTGTCCGGCACGCAGGAGGTCTGGGCCCATCTACGCGCCAGCAAGAGCCCCAAGCCAGGATCCATCGTGCACTTTGCCGATGGCGCCTTCGATGCCGAAGTGCTGGGGCGCTGTGGACCGGATGGCGGCATGTTCCATCTGCGCTTCTCGGGCGAGCCGTTTGAATTGCTGGAGCAGCACGGCCATGTGCCGCTGCCGCCCTATATCGAGCACGCCGACGAAGAGGACGATGTGCGCCGCTACCAGACCGTGTTCGCCAAAGAGCCCGGCGCTGTGGCCGCGCCGACGGCGGCTTTGCATTTCGATGAGGGCGTGCTCGCCGGTCTGGCCGCACGCGGGGTGGAGACCGCCCATGTGACCCTGCATGTGGGCGCCGGCACCTTCCAGCCGGTCCGTGTGGACCAGATCAGCGAACACAAGATGCACAGCGAATGGTTCGAGGTCAGCGAAACCACGGTCGCTGCCATCGCGCAGGCCAAGGCGCGCGGCGGCCGTGTGGTCGCGGTGGGCACGACCACCTTGCGTGCGTTGGAATCGGCGGCCGTGTCCGGCACGCTGCAGGCCGGAGCGCGCGAGACCGACATCTTCATCACGCCAGGCTTCGAGTTCCGCGTGGTCGATCGGCTGATCACCAATTTCCACCTGCCCAAGAGCACGCTGATGATGCTGGTGAGCGCCTTCGCCGGTTACGAGCCGATCATGGCTTTGTATCGGCATGCGATCGCGCAGCGCTACCGCTTCTTCAGCTATGGAGATGCCATGCTGCTGGATCGGATACAGGGTTGACGCCGGGCTGCAGTGTCCGTAGAACGCCTCGAGTCGTCTCATGAGCTCACGCATGGCTGCTGCTTCACGGGCTTCGCTCTGTGCTTTTTTCCTGTGCTTGGCGCTGCCGGTTGAGGCTCGCACTGGCCAGGCGGTGGTTCGTCTGACCACGCATGAGCTGCCACCGTACAGCTATCGCGACACCACCCAGCAACGCCTTGCCGGCATCGCGGTCGAGGCCGTGGATTGCGTGATGCGCCGCATGGGCCAGCCCTTCGAGGTGCAGGTGCTGCCCTGGGCGCGCGCGCAGAAGATGGTGCAGCTAGGCGAAGCGGACGGCTTCTTTGCGGCCTCGCGCAACAGCGAGCGGGATGGCTACGCCGTGAAGTCCGCCATCATTGCCCCCCAGCAGTGGCGCTGGTACCTGTTGGTGGGCAATCCGGCCGATCCGTTGTCACCGGCGTTTCGTGAGACGGCCCAGGTCGGCAGCTTTGTCGGTGCCAACATGCTCGACTGGCTGCGCGAACACGGCTATCGCGCGGTGGCCACGCCGCCGACGACTGAAGGCCTGCTGAAGATGCTGCGTGCCGGCCGGGTGGATGCCATCCTGGCCAACAACCTGGTGATGGAGCGCCTGATCCAGGAGCAGGGCCTGGGCGGCCAGCTGCGCAGTGTGCTGCAGGAGGACCGCCCGCTGGGCGTGTACTTCTCCAAGCCTTTTCTGGCACTCCACCCCGGCTTTCTTGAGCGATTCAATGCGCAGGTCGGTGCCTGCCGAAGCACTGCGCGCTGAGCGGCCGCTCCCCGCCCATCCGCTTCGTTCACCGGACTCAGCCGATTCGGCAGGTGAATAGCAGGTCTGGGCTGAGGATCAGGGTGCCACGCGCAGCAACTCGTCGCTTGTGCCCTCCGGCCAACGGACGGTCATCTTGGTGGCACTCAGACTGGTGATGGTGAAGCTTGCGGTGCCGAGCCCGGCGCAGCCATTCGTGTCAACCTTGACACCAGAAATGCTGACCTTTCCGGTGGCCCGGTCCACGGTGTAGCTGGACAACTCGATGCCGGCCGGTGCCTTGCAGCCCGGATCAGTGGCCCCGACGGGATCGAGCAGCACGAAAGTGCCGTCGGCCAGAAAGACCAGGTGATGCCGGACGACCTCGCTTGCTGACTCGATCGCCCAGACGCCGACAATGCTGTCGCCCTGGCTGGTGATGCGGCGGAGCTCCCAGGCCGTATTGCCGTCCGCGGCGCTGCCGGTCAGCGTCCGGCCGGTCACCCGAAGCGTGAGGGCGAGCGAGGCCGCATCCCGGTGCGACAGGCCGGCGGTGGTGTTGCTGTCCAAGGTGATGCCGCTGCTCTTGAAGTTGTTCGTCAGCGGATCCCAGACCAAGGTACCGGCCTCGACGCCATTGCGCGCGGTGTTGGCCTCGGCGGCGGTGCCCATCAGGTACTTGCCCTTGTTGTCCATGCGCCAGAACTCAGGCACGGCATTGCCCGTTGCATCATGGAGTTGCCAGAAGCCTGCGGCCATGCTGGTGAATGCGGTTGTTGCCCCCGCGATCGCGGCGCTGGGCTGGACAACAGCGGTCTTGATGCCGGCGGTGTTGAGGATCTGCGCCAGCGAACTGTTGGCGGCGAAGCTTGCCGGTGCCTGCGTCAGGTCCAGCGCTGGCAGCGATGCGCTCTGCAGGGCGGCCGGCAGGGTGATCACCGTGCCGCCCGGTGTGGTGTTCAAGGACTGCAGCAGCACCATCAAGTTCGTCGCGATGTTGGACGCATTCGCGGGGTCCTTGCGCGCCAGATCCGACGGGTAGATGGCGGCGCTGCCTGCTGCGCTGCCCAGGGTCAGCGAGCCGATCTTGAAGGTGACGGTCTCGCCCTTGTTGTAGCGATAGGCACCCGTTGCGTCCGTCACGCCGATATAGCCACCGGATGTGCTGTAGCTCAGGCCGGCGACCGGCTCGTCGATGAAGATGCCGCTTAGCGCTGGAGCTGGAGCCGGGGCTGGGGCCGGAGCGGGCGCAGGTGCAGGCGCAGGTGCAGGTGCAGGTGCAGGTGCAGGTACAGGTGCAGGTGCCGGCGGGCTGCTGTCGCCACCGCCGCCACAGGCGGCCAGCAGCAGGGAGGTACTGAAGGCGAGGACATTGAGGCGTGATTTCATGAGGGTTCCCTGAGTCCGTGGACTATTGCTTTGCTTCTCGGGCACCAGGCCCGGGTCTATGGCAGGGCATGCTAGGCAGACGTGCAGCAAGCGGGTATCGACCAATTGGCCGATGGCGCAGGGTCGGGATAAATTGCAGTGATGAGAGTTGCTTTGCTCGACGACCACGCCCTGATGCGCGAGGGGCTGGCCGCGCTGTTGGAGTCTGCGGTTTCCGGTTTGACGTGCCTTCAGTGCGGCACCCTTGAGGCCTTGCTGAACATGCTCAACAGCGATGCGGCACCGGCGCTGGTCTTGCTGGATCTGGGGCTTCCTGATGTCCAGGGCATCGAGGCTCTGCAGCGCGTGCGTGAGTTGGATGCTGCGGTGCCTGTGATCGTCGTGTCTGCCGATGAGCGGACCGAGACGGTGCTGGCCTGCCTGGAGGCTGGGGCTGCCGGATTCATCCCCAAGACCGCCAACTTTGAGCAGTTGCTGGCGCGGCTGTCCGGCGCGCTTCAGGGGCGCATCCAGCTGCCGTCCCACCTTGGGCTTCAGCTCGGTGCCGTGCCGTCAGCGCCGACGTTCTCAGGCCGACAGCAGGAGGTCCTTCAGCTCTTGCTCGCGGGCTTGAGCAACAAGGTGATGTGTCGCCAGCTGCAGATGTCGGAGTCAACGCTCAAGACGCACCTGGCAGTCATCTTTCGCAAGCTCGGCGTGAGCCGGCGCGCCGAGGCCATGGTTGTCGCCATGAGCCTGGGCCTCAGGATGCGTTTGGGTGCTCAGGCGCCGGAGTCTGGTGCAGCTGCTGCCACAGCTCAGCCGGGCTGAAGGGTTTGTGCAGGATGATCCAGCGGCCCGTCGGTGGCTGGCGCTCGGCGCTCATCAGGACCGCGCGGAGTTGCGGCCAGCGGTCCAGCAGGGCACTCAGCATGCCGGCGCCGTCGAGTCCGGGCAGGCGCAGATCGCTCAACACCCAGTCGGGTGGCGGAAGCGTGGTGTGGGCCAGTGGTTTCAGCACTGACTCCGCGTCGGCAAACGCCTGCACCCGCAGCCCCCAGCCTTGCAGTTGCTCAGCCAGTGCCTCGCGCAGCGACGCATCGTCTTCGACCAGCCAGACCTGCATCGCGGGCAACGCGGGCAGGGGTGGTGCCGTGTCGGGCGTTGCGGCGCTCACCCCAGGGGAGATGGGGGCCTCGATCAGCGGCACTTGCAGCCGGAAGCAGCTGCCCCGTCCGGGCTGCGACTGCAGCGTGATGACATGGCCCAGCTTTCTGGCTGCCTCCTGAACAATGGCCAGCCCAAGCCCGGTGCCGCGTTCGCGGGCACGCGCCGGATTCTGCAGCTGCACGAAGGGCTCGAAGATGCGCTGCTGGTCGGCCGCAGCGATGCCGGGCCCGGTGTCACGAACCTCCAGCCATGCGGTCGTGCCCCGGCGCCGCAGTGCCAGCAGCACGCCGCCTGAATCGGTGTGCTGGATGGCATTGCTGAGCAGGTTCCTCAGGATCTGTTCCAGCAGCAGGGGGTCCGACAACACCCAGGCCGTGCTGGGGCGCACCCGCAATTGCAGGCCGCGCGCCCGCGCCAGCGGCTCGGCATGCAGGCAGATCGAGTCGAATAGGCCTTGCACGCGGACTGGGCCCGGCGCGGCAAGCGCTTCCGTTCGGCTCAGGCGCGAATAGTCGAGCAGACCCTTGAGCAGCGATTCCAGACTCTGAAGCCCTTGCATTGCGCGATCCAGCAGCTGACGCTGGCCGGGTTCGGTTGTCCGGCTGCGCGCCATGCCGAGCTGCAGACCGATGGCTGTCACCGGTTGGCGAAGGTCATGGCTGGCCGCGTCGAGGAGTCGCGTCTTGGCAAGGTCCGACGCTTGCAGTTCTGCCGTGCGCTGGGCGACGACACGCTCCAATTCCACTTGATAGCGCTCGCTGCTGCGCAGCGCGACAACCAGCCGCTCCGCCAGAAGGCTGGCGAAGGCGATCATGGCCAGCGGCTGGGCCCACGGCATGATGAAGCTCGAGGTCACCGGCAGCCGGCCCTGGCCGACCAGATAGTCATGAACTGCGGCGCCCATCATGATGAGCAGGGCTGACGCCAGTGCGCCGCGCCGCCAGCCGCCCACCCTGTGCGCATGAGCCAGGATCAGCCAAAGTGCGGGCAAGGCCATCAGCATCAGAAGCGGGTAGGCCCAGGTTCGCCAAGGTTCCAGGCGACCGAGCCAGGCAGCCATGCTTCCGCCCAGCAGGAGCAAGGGTGCAGCGATGTGCAGCAGCATGCGGTAATGCGGCAGGCGCCGCTCGCTCCAGGCCAGAGCAAACCAGCTCAGCAGCAGGACGCTCATTACCTGGCATAGGTAATAGAACAGGTCCAGCGCCCAGACCAGCCCGTAGGGCACCGTCAGGCCATAGACGCTGTTGCGGACCGAGGTGAGCAGGCTCAGCAGCGAGAACAGGCCCAGTGCATGCTCCTGCCGGCGTTCCAGCCACAGCAAGAGCAACAGCAGCGAGAAGCCTGCGGCCAGCATATTGACCCACTGCGGCAGCGTGGCCTGCCGCATCAATGCCCATTGGTGAGTAGGCTGCAGGCTCGCCGCCGGACCGATCCAGATCGCTGAGAGGCCGCCACGCCGGCGGTGGTAGACCTCCACGACCAGCTCGTTGCTGCCTTGCCTGAGCGAGTTGGCAGGCATCTCCAGCCAGGTCAGCACAGCAGAGGCATGGATGCGCAGTTCGGGCGTGTCCTCGGGGGCATGAACGAGCACGCCGTTGAGCCAGATGCGATGAAAGCGGCTCAGGCGTTCAGCCCGCAGTGCCCAGGCCTGCCCGTCGGGCGGCGCCTCGCGCATCTCGAACGGTATGCGGTAGCGGCCGAAGCCATCGGCAGGCAGGCCGCGCTGCTTCCAGGTGTCTGGCAAACGCACCGGCTTTTCGGGATGGGATGCATCACGACTGAACCAAGCCTGCCGGATCTCCAGGGTCGTCTGCGGCCAGGCACTGCTGGCACAGAGCATCAGCAAGAAGGGCATTAACCAGCGCCAGAACCTGCCAGTCGGTCGCCCGGAAGGGGACAGCCATCGCATCGTTACCCACTCCTTTCGGTCGGCAACGATAGCCTATCTATCCTGCGGGCCTCTCGCCGGCCCTCAGCCAGCCCACCCGCCCCTGCCCGCTCTCATTGAGGCGTGCCACGAATCCGCCAGCGGCCGATTCTGGCAGGCTGAGCGTCAGCTCCACCTGGGCGCCATGCTGCACGTCCAGCAACGCGGCGCCGGCCTGCTGCTCGATCTCGCGGCGCAGCAAGCCTTCCAGCGCATAGGGCACGGTGCAGCGCAGCTGTTGCAGGCGCAGCTGCGGCACTTTCTCGGCGTTCAGCAGCGCCTGCGCCACGCTGTCGGTGTAGGCGCGCACCAGGCCGCCTGCGCCCAGCTTCACGCCGCCCCAGTAGCGCACCACGCTGGCCAGCACGCCTTCCAGATCCTGGTGGCGCAGCACCTCCAGCATGGGGCGGCCAGCCGTGCCGCTGGGCTCGCCATCGTCGACGGCGGCAGATTGGCCACCGGCCATCAGCGCCCAGCACACATGCACAGCCCCTGGGTGCTGCTCTCGCAACTCGGCCACGCGGCGCTGGGCCATCGCCCGGTCGGCGCAGGACTCGACGCAGGCGATGAAACGGCTCTTCTTGATGATCAGTTCGCTGTGAACCGCGCGGGCAAGGCTGTAGGGCATCGTGCCGGCATTTGAACTCAGCTTGGGCGCTGCATTGAGTGGTCTCGGTGTGTCATGGGCCGGCCCGGCGGGGTGCTGGTTGAGCGAGCAACATGCCGGCGGCCAGCGTCTCGCCCACATGGCGGCTGAAGATGGACTTGACGGTGCCATCGCTGATCATGGTGTTCAGGGCTTGGCGCAGCCGCTCGCGGTCTTCGGCACTGACACGTTGCCGCGACATGATGAGTCCATGCACCAACTGGTCCTGCGGGGCCCAATCCATCACCTGGAACTGCTGCGCCAAGCCCGGGTCGTGCAAGAGCAGCGCCCAGCTGGTCGGCAGCGCGATCAGGGCATCGACGCGCCCGGCCCGGAACAGCCGAACCCCTTGGTCGAAGTCGGCGACATCGACGACCCGGTTCTTCGCCCGCAACTCGGCCAGCCAGGCGTCGTACAGCGCGCCATGCTTGAAGCTCTTGACCGCAGCGACCTGGGACTGACCTTGTTTGACGAAGGACTCAGGCGTTGCCAAGGCGGGCAGCAGCGTTCGGCGCAGCAGTGCGAAGTTGCGCGTCTGGAAGTAGGGGACGAACTCGGCGAACTCTTCGCGCTGCGCGGTGGCGATGCCGGACACGCTGAGATCGAGCGCATGGCGCGAGAGCTGGTCCCAGATGCGTACCCGGGACTCCAGCACGGTGTTGAACGGGCAGCCGCTGCGGCGCGCCAGCTCGTCCACGATGTCCTTGTCGATGCCTTGCCGCTTCCCGTCAGCGCCGCGGTAATAGAGGACGCCCAGTTCATAGAACGCCAGGGTGTAGCGGGCACAAGCGGCGGAAGCGTCCAGCGAGGCACATAGGAGCAGGCCCAGCAGGGAAAAGAACGGTCTTGATCGAAAACGCACGGACGCAAATCCAACGGTTGCGATGGCGCCTGCTTGTGATGCAGGTCTGGCTCCCTAGCGTGTCTGCAGTCTATGCCAGCCGGCCGCAGCTCAAGGCTGACGGCTGCTCCGGCCAGCCTCGTATCGCACCTGCCTGGCCATGTCCGGCCCGAGATGCTGGCGCAGGATCTGGTCGAATTCACCATCCGTCAGCATGCTCTCGAGGTGGCGACGCAGCAGCAGCTGGTCGGCCGCAGTAACGCGGCTGCGCGACAGCACCAGACCTGCAGTGATGGTGTCCTCCGGCGCCCAGTCCAGCAGCACATGCTCGCTCAGCGCCTGCTTGCGCCAAGGCTCGATCACCATCGGATGGGCAAACACCATGGCCACGCGGCCGGCCATCAACACCTTGAAGGCCGTAGGGAAGTCCGCCACCTCGTCCACGCGACCCTGGGTGCGCAGCTGTACCAGCCAGCCGTCGATGCGGGGGCCGTACTTGAAGCTGCGCACCGCAGCCACGCGCAGCGAGGGGTCCGCCAAAAACTGCGCCGGGCTGCCGGCTGAGGCGGCCAGGCTTCGCCCGATCAGCGCATGGTTGCGTGTCGAGAGGTAGGGCAGGAACACGGCGAAATGCTCACGCTCCGGGGTGGGAATGCCAGAGACGGTGATGTCCAGCGTGCCGTTGCCCAGCTGCTGCCAGATGCGCGAGCGCGACTCCACCCGGGTCTGGAGCACGCAGCCGCTGCGGCGCGCCAAGGCGTCGATCAGATCCTTGTCGATACCGCGCATGTCCTCGGAGCCGGCTCGGTAGAGCAGGGCGCCGAATTCGTAGAGGCCGACGGAATAGGGGCCGCAGGCCCAGCTGGCGTGGCTGAACAGGCTGAGCGCCGCTGCCCACAGCAATCGGCGCGCGAACACGCGTGGATGCACCATTCGCCTTGTCTCATCAAGGGCCTGCTTGCTGCAGGTCTGTTGCCCTGTTTCGCAAGTCTACAGCGCGACCCGGCGCCGTCGGAGCCGCCAAGGCGGCCTGCGCCTGAGACAATCGCGCCCATCATGCTGAAGTTCGAACTGCTCAAGACCGAAGGCCGCGCCCGCCGCGGCACGCTCACCCTCAACCATGGCGTCGTGCAGACGCCCATCTTCATGCCGGTGGGCACCTATGGCACGGTCAAGGGCGTGATGCCGCGCTCGCTCGAAGAGATGGGCGCGCAGATCATCCTGGGCAACACCTTCCACCTGTGGATGCGGCCGGGCCTGGACATCATGCGGCAGTTCGGCGGCCTGCATAGGTTCGAGAGCTGGAACAAGCCCATCCTCACCGACAGCGGCGGCTTCCAGGTCTGGAGTCTGGGCGAGATGCGCAAGATCTCGGAAGAGGGCGTCAAGTTCGCCTCACCGGTGAACGGTGACAAGCTGTTCCTGACGCCCGAGATCTCGATGCAGATCCAGACGATTCTGAACAGCGACATCGTCATGCAGTTCGACGAGTGCACGCCCTACGAGACCAAGGGCCACATCACCACCGAGATCGAAGCGCGCAAGAGCATGGAGATGAGCCTGCGTTGGGCCAAGCGCTGCCAGGACGAGTTTGCGCGGCTGGAGAATCCGAATGCGCTGTTCGGCATCGTGCAGGGAGGCATGTTCGAGAACCTGCGCGACCATTCGCTGGCCGGCCTGGCTGCGCTGGACCTGCCGGGTTATGCGATCGGCGGCTTGAGCGTGGGCGAGCCCAAGGCCGATATGCAGCGCGTGCTGGCCCATATCGGTCATCAGCTGCCTGCGCAAAAACCGCGTTATCTGATGGGTGTGGGCACACCGGAGGACCTGGTGGAAGGCGTCAGCCAGGGCATCGACATGTTCGACTGCGTGATGCCCACCCGCAATGCGCGCAACGGCCATCTGTTCACCCGCTTCGGCGACCTGCGACTGCGCAACGCCCGCTACAAGACCGACGAGCGGCCGGTGGACGAGACCTGCAGCTGCTACTGCTGCCAGAACTTCAGCCGCGCCTATCTGCACCACCTGGACCGCTGCGGCGAGATGCTGGGCCCGATGCTGACCAGCATTCACAACCTGCACTACTACCTGAACCTGATGAAGGAAGTCCGCGAGGCGCTGGATGCGGGCGATTTCGCGGGCTTCCAGAAAAAGTTCACCGAGGACCGCGCGCGCGGGGTGTGATCCGGCACGGGGCGCGCTTTGACACCATGATGCGGCGATGCCGCTGATCAAGACGCTTTTGGCCCCGCTGCGCTGGCTGCTGCGCCTGCTGCTGGCCCTGCTCATCCTGTTCGAGGAATGGGGCTGGGAGCCGCTGCAGCGGGCCATGGCCTGGCTGGGCCGGCTGCCGCTGCTGCGCCAGCTTGAAGCCGGTCTGAAGCGCCTGCCGCCCTATGCGGCACTGCTGGCGCTGGCACTGCCCAGCCTGCTGCTGATCCCGGTGAAGCTGGGTGCGCTGTGGCTGATCGGCAAGGGTCAGGCCTTGCTGGGCCTGGGTCTGATCCTGGCGGCCAAGCTGGTGGGCACCGCGCTGATCGCCCGGCTGTTCCAGCTGGTGCAGCCGGCCTTGCTGCAGCTGCCCTGGTTCGCGCGGCTGTATCTGCGCTGGACGGCCTGGAAAGGCGCGCTGCTGGAATGGGTGCATGCCAGCGCACTGTGGCGCAGCGCGCGGGCTGTCAAGCTGCGGCTGCGCCGCTTCTGGCGGCGCGAGGGCTCGAAGGCCGGCGGCGGCTGATGTCCGGCCACGGTGCCTGGGATACCCGTCAAGGCCCAGGCGGGCCTGAGAGAAGCTGCGCCTCAGCCTGGTGAACGCAGCGCCAGCAGCTCCCCGATCCGCTGCTGCAGCCGCTCCGGGCTCACTTCGGTGCGGGCCAACGGCGCACCGGCCAGCAGGCCCACGCGGCTGAAGAGGCCGCGCCTGAAAGGCTTGACCATTGCTTCGCCACGCTCGACGCGCGAGAAGAAGGAGCCCCACAGGTTCTGCAGCGCCAGCGGCACCACGGGCACCGAATCCTGGCCTTCGAGGATCTTCATCACGCCACCCTTGAAGGGCTGTAGCTGGCCGTCGCGGGTGATGCCACCCTCGGGGAAGATGCACAGCAGCTCGCCATCGGCCAGCACGGCGCGGGCCTGGACGAAGGCGGCTTCGTAGGTGGTCGGGTCGTCCTTCTGCGGCGCGATGGGGATGGCCTTGGCCAGCTTGAACAGCCAGCCCAGCACCGGGATGCGGAAGATGCGGTGGTCCATCAGGAAACGTATCGGCCGCGGGCTGGCTGCCATCAGCAGCACCGCGTCGATGAAGCTGACGTGATTGCAGACCAGCAGCGCCGCGCCTTGCGTTGGGATGTGCTCGTCGCCGCGAATCTTGAAGCGGTAGATCAGGCGCGACACCACGAAGGCGACGAAGCGCAGCAGGTACTCCGGCACCAGCAGGAAGATGTAGGCCGCCACCACGGCATTGGCCAGGCCCACGGCCAGGAACAGCTCGGGAATGCTGAGGCCCTGGCTCAGCAGCGCGCCGGCCAGCAGGGAGCTGGCGATCATGAACAGCGCATTGAGGATGTTGTTCGCCGCGATGATGCGGGCGCGGTGCGTGGGCTGGGCGCGCAGCTGGATCAGCGCGTACATGGGCACGCTGTAGAGCCCGGCGAACAGCGCCAGCAAGCACAGGTCGGCCAACACGCGCCAGTGCGCGGCCTGTGCGAAGAAGTCCGAAAGGCCCAGCGCGCCGGCCGTGGGCGGCAGGCCGCGCGAGGCGAAGTAGAGGTCGATGGCGAACACGCTCATGCCGATGGCGCCCAGCGGCACCAGGCCGATCTCCACATGGCGGCGCGACAGCACCTCGCACAACAGTGAGCCTGTGCCAATTCCAACGGAGAACACGACCAGCAGCAGTGAGGCTACCTGCTCGTTGCCATGCAGCACTTCCTTTGCGAAGGCCGGGAAGTTGGCCAGGAACACCGCGCCGAAGAACCACATCCAGGAGATGCCCAGCAGCGAGCGGAACACCGCCAGCTGCTCATGTGCCAGCTTCAGATTGCGCCAGGTCTCTGTGAACGGATTCCAGTTGATGCGCAGCTGCGGGTCGGTGGCCGGGCAGGGCGGAATGGCCTGCGCCGTCAGGCGCCCCAGCAGCGCCAGCGCGAAGCAGACCATCGCCACATGCTGGGCGCCGACCAGCGGCGTGGCGATCAGCAGGCCGCCGGCCACATTGCCCAGCAGGATGGCCACGAAGGTGCCCATCTCCACCATGCCGTTGCCGCCGGTGAGCTCGCGCTCGCCGAGTTGCTGCGGCAGGTAGGCGTATTTGACCGGGCCGAACAGCGTCGAGTGCAGACCCAGCAGGAAGACGCAGCCCAACAGTATCGGCACGTGGGTCGTGTAGAAGCCCCAGGCAGCCAGCGCCATGATGGCGATCTCCAGGCTCTTGATGAAGCGCATCAGCTGCGTCTTGTCGTGCTTGTCGGCCAGTTGCCCGCTGGTGGCCGAGAACAGCACGAAGGGCAGGATGAACAGTGCGCCAATTGCCAGCCCGGCCTGGGCCGGCGGCAGCCAGGCCAGCTGCAGCTGGTAGGTGACGAGCACGGTGAAGGCGAACTTGAACAGGTTGTCGTTCGCGGCGCCGAGGAACTGGGTCCAGAAAAACGGCGCGAAGCGGCGTTGCGTCAGCAGCGCGAACTGGCTGCCATGAGGCTCGGACATGGCTCTCTCCCTAATGGTTTTGTTGTTGCACCGATTCTGCCCGCTGCGCGAGCCCCGTTTGTGGCAACCAGGCGAAGACTGAGTCAACCGTCACGGTGGCGATGCGTCCGGCGAAGTGCTGCGTGTCCGGATGATCGTCGAAAGCAACGTGCGCCATGCCGACGCGCGCACCCAGCCTGGTGAAGGGCGAAAGCTGCAGAACCGTCGGCCTGTAGCCTTGCGCCTGCAGCCAGGCCTGGGCGTCGGCGCGGCCGCGCAGCCCGGGTCGACTGGCCGCGGCCAGTGTTTCCAGCGCCCATTGGTTGCTCTGTTGGTACTGGCGTGACCACGGGTAGGCCACCATGCTGTAGCGCGGCTCGTGCAGGGCGGCGACGCGCGCATCGTCCTGCAGCAGCGGCAGCAGGCTCCGCTGCAGGGCCGGGCTCAGTGCAGCATAGGCAGCCTCGTAGCGCTGCGGCCGGTCCAGGAAAAACTCGCCCAGGCCCTGGCGGAACAGGTCGCCGCGCGCTGTGCCGCAGTGGTTGAGCTTGTGCAGCACACGCCATACGGGCTGCGGGCCGCGGCGGTCGCGGTAGGCGAAGCCCAGGTGCGACCACTGCAGGCCGTACTTGCCCAGGTCCTGGCCGGCGCGGGCCAGCAGCACGACATCGGCAGCGCCGGCGTCGAGCTGGCGCGCAGCAGCCTCGGCCAGCGCCATGCCGCGCTCGATCTGCTGCAGGCTCAGTGGCTTG
>NZ_JBILQK010000066.1:0-21978 GCF_044373315.1 Roseateles sp.
TCCTCACGCATGGGCGAGTCCATCTACCGCTTCGTGCTGCGTGAGATGCCAGGCGCCTTCCGGCGCGCCTGGGGCCTTGAACGTGCGCGGCTGCAGAAGGCGGGCCTGCCCGTCTGGTCGCTGAAGAACGAGATCCTCCAGCCAGCGCTGATCACGCTGGCGCTGTGGTGCGGCCTGATGATGTGGCTCGGGCCGCAGGTGCTGCCCTTCATCCTGGCGACCGCCTTCTGGGCCAATTTCCAGCTCAGTTCGGCCAACTACATCGAGCACTACGGCCTGCTGCGGCAGCAGTTGCCCAATGGCCGCTACGAGCCCTGCCAGCCGCACCATTCCTGGAACAGCAACCACATCTTCTCCAACTGGGCGGTGTTCCATCTGCAGCGCCACTCGGACCACCATGCACACCCGCTTCGGCGTTACCAGTCGCTGCGCCACTTTGAGAACTTGCCGCAACTGCCCAGTGGCTATTTCGGCATGTTCACCATCGCCTACATCCCGCCCCTGTGGTTCAAGCTGATGGATGAGCGCCTGCTGGCCGTGGTCGGGCGCAACACGCAGCGCATCAACTTCGAGTCCAGCCAGCGCGAGCGCCTGATCGCCAAGCACCGGCTCCAGATGCCGGCGCGCTGCTTCAGTTGAGCCGTATCGCCATATCGAAGCTCCATGTGCGGCGGATCTCGATCACGTCGTAATCCCGCGCCAGCGCCGGCGAGAAGGCCGGGTAGTTGGCCTGGCTGTTGATGACGCGGCGTATCGCTTCGTCGAGCAAGGGCTGGCCGCTGGAGCGCACGAAGCTGATCGACTCGACCGAGCCGTCGCTGCGGATCGCCACCGTCACCACTGGATCGGTGTAGGGCGGGCGGGCCAGATCGCGCACCATCTCAAAAGTCTGGTTGAGCTGGATCTTGCGGCCCCAGGCTTCGGCATAGAGCACCAGCTCGGCATTGCTGTCGATGCGCCCGAACAGACGTCCGCGGCGAAGCGGGCTGGCCGAGGGGCCGAGTGACTGGCGCGCGGCGGCAGCATCGCGACGTGCGGCTTCCTCGTCCAGCTGACGGCCGATGGCGCGCAGGCGGGCCTCACGGCTTTCGGCAGCGGCTTGTGCGGCGGCCTGGGCCGCAGCCTGCACGCCGGCCAGACGCGCGGACTCGGCCTGTGCCGCGGCGGCCGCCTGTGCAGCAGCCTGTGCAGCAGCTTGTGCAGCAGCTTGTGCAGCAGCTTGTGCAGCAGCTTGTGCAGCAGCTTGGCGTGCGGCTTCCTGCGCTGCGGCGGCCTGGCGGGCTGCAGCTTGCCGTTCGGCTTCCAGGCGTTCAGCCTCGGCCCTCGCGGCCTGCTGGCGCGCGGCTTCCTGACGCGCCGCTGCAGCAGCAGCTTGCCGGGCGGCCTCCAGGCGTTCGGTCTCCAGGCGCACCGCTTCTTGCCGTGCGGCTTCCTGACGTGCAGCCTCCTGCTTGGCTGCGGCCTGGCGCTCGGCCTCCAGTCGTGCGGCTTCCTGCCGAACCACTTCCTGGCGGGCCGCCTCCTGGCGCGCTGCAGACACCCGTGCCGCCTCCAGGCGCTCGGCTTCCGCGCGGGCCTCAACGCGCGCCGCCTCGGCACGCGCGGCTTCCAGCCGCAGGGCGTCCTGCTTCAAGCTGTCCTGCTTGGCGGCCTCCAGCTTGGCTGCGGCCTGCTGGGCGGCGGCCAGGCGCTCACTCTCGACCCGTGCGGCTTCAAGCTTCGCAGCGTCATGTCGGGCCGCTGCAAGGCGGGCCAGCTCCCGCTGCTGATCGGCCTGCTGCTGTGCCTGCTGTTGGGCCAACTGCTGGACCAGCTTCTGGGCTTCCTGTCGTTGGCGGTCGAGTTCGGCCGTGGCCGGATCTGGCAGGGGCTCGCTCGGGGCCGAGGCCGCTGCGGCCGGCGCAGGGGCCGATGCCGGGGACGGTGCTTCAGGCGCTGCACGCACGCTCCACAGTGCATCCTTGGCAGGCGCGACAGAGATCAGGGCAGGTGCGGCCGGCTCGACGGGGCGGCTGGCGGCCGCGGTTTCGACGGGCGCCGGCTGTGCGCTCGCACCATCGGCGGCAAGGTCGGGCTCGGGCAGGGCGCTAGGCGCGAGCCAGGCGGTGGCGCCCATGCCCTCAGTGGGCGGGGAAGGGGGCACTTCGGCTGCTACGGCCAGGGCGGCCGACGCTGCCGCGGCAGGTTCACTCGCCGCCGGCTCTGGCTCTGGCGCCGCGTCCGGCGGCAGCGTGGGCGCGGGCAGTAGTACGGCACGCAGCTCGGGCACTTCAGCGCGCCGGTCCTTCCAGGGCAGGGTCAGTCCGGGCAGCCCTAGCGCATCGCCGCCAAAGCTCAGGCTCAGCAGCAGGGCGTGGATCAGCAGCGAGACCATCAGGGCCAGCAACGGCGGCCGGCGCTTGGGAATCGGCCTGTGCGGCGCGGACGCGGCTGCCGTCGCATCGTTGGCAGGCGCGGGCTGGGGGTGCGATGCGGGCGCGCTCAAGCCTGCTCCGCCTGCAAGTCGCGCAGGCTGGCCTCCGCCCTCAGCGCAGGGCTGGGTGCGGGGTGACGGAACAGCAGCATCGAAGGGTTCATCACGGCCAGCATGCCGGCTATTGTCTTATCCAATTCGCGGGATCCGCGCCGGGTCCACCCCGAGGTCGCGGGAGCTTCGGCTGTTGCGCGCACCCGCCACATCCGCCGCGCCGCAGCCTTTTCATGGCCGCGTCACACGTGCCGGCGAGCATGGCCTTCCAGGACATCACGGGAGCATGCCCCATGAACCAGGAACCCAGCACACATGTCATGAAGGTCCGCACGGTCTGGATATCGGACCTGCACCTCGGCACACCGGGCTGCCAGGCTTCGGCCCTTCTCGCCTTCCTGCGAGACGTGGAGTGCGACACGCTCTACCTGGTCGGCGACATCGTCGACGGCTGGCAGCTCAAGCGCAGCTGGTACTGGCCGCAATCGCACAACGATGTGGTGCAGAAGATCATGCGCAAGGCGCGCAAGGGCACACACGTGGTGTTCGTGCCCGGCAACCATGACGAATTCGCGCGGCGATATGTCTCGCATAACTTCGGTGGTGTCGATGTGGTGGAAGACTGCATCCACATCACCGCCGACGGCCGCAAGCTGTGGGTCACGCATGGCGATCTTTTCGATGGCGTCATCCAGTGCGCCAAGTGGTTGGCCTATGTGGGCGATGCAGCCTACGAGTTCACGCTGCGCATGAATCGCCACTTCAACCGCTTGCGTGCGCGCATCGGCCTGCCCTACTGGAGCCTGTCGCGCTACCTGAAGCTCAAGGTCAAACGTGCGGTCAGCTACGTCTCCGACTTCGAGGAGGCGGTGGCCCGCGAGGCGCGCAAACGCGGCGTGCATGGCGTGGTCTGCGGCCACATTCACCAGGCCGAGATGCGCGAGATCGACGGCATTCTCTACTGCAACGATGGAGACTGGGTCGAGAGCCTCACCGCATTGGTGGAGCATGCCGATGGCCGGCTGGAGATTCTTGACTACAGCGCTCATTTGCTGGCCCAGCACGCCTTAGCGCGGGCCAAGGCCTCCAGCGTGACGGCCGCTGAACCGGCAGCGCTGCCGGAAGGCGTGGTGGCGAAGCGCTGAGCGCCTGAGCGGACGCGCGGCTAGCGCGCTGCCGCCCAGGAAGGCGGCGCGTTCAGGCCACCAGCGCCTGCCCCAGCGGCGACTCCAGCAGCGCTTCCACGCGCGCCGCTGTCGGCGGCACCGCGCCCCGGCCGATGCCGATGTGCTCGAAGCCCTGCGCGCGCATCCAGGCCGGGTCGTAGAGATTGCGGCCGTCCAGCAGCAGCGGTGTCTGCATCGCCTCGCGCAGGCGTGCGAAATCAGGGCTGCGGAATTCGCGCCACTCGGTCACCAGCAGCAGGGCCGAAGCGCCCTGGGCTGCTTCATAAGGGTCGGCGCACAAGGTCAGCCCGGCGCGACCGGGCCAGCGTGCTGCGACGGCCGGCATCGCCACCGGGTCGAAGGCCCGCACAGTGGCGCCGCGCGCCAGCAGCGCGTCGATGATCTTGAGGCTGGGCGCCTCGCGCAAATCGTCGGTGCCGGGCTTAAAGGCCAGCCCCCACAGCGTGAAGCTCAGGCCATCCAGACACTCGCCGAAGCGCGCCACCACGCGGTCCACGAGCAGCAGGCGCTGGCGTTCATTGATCTGCTGCACCTCGTCGAGGAGGCCCAGGTGCAGACCTGTTCCCTCGGCCATATGGCGCAGCGCCTTCACATCCTTGGGCAGGCAGGAGCCACCCCAGCCGCAGCCGGCGTAGAGGAACTGGCTGCCGATGCGCGGGTCGCTGCCTATCCCCAAGCGCACCTGCTCGATGTCGGCCCCCAGACGCTCGGCCAGCATTGCCATCTCGTTCATGAAGCTGATGCGCGAGGCCAGCATCGCGTTGGCCACGTACTTGCACAGTTCGGCGCTGCGGCGGTCCATCACCAGCATGCGGTCGCGGTTGCGCAGGAAGGGCGCGTAGATCGCACGCATCAGCAGCGTGGCCTGCTCGTCGTCGGAGCCCACCACCACGCGGTCGGGACGCATGAAGTCCTCGATGGCCACGCCTTCCTTCAGGAATTCTGGGTTGGACACCACCGCAAAGGGCAGCACCGCAGCGCGCGCGCGCAGCTGCTCGGCGACGGCCTGCTGCACCTGTTCGGCCGTGCCCACCGGCACCGTGCTCTTGTCGACGATCACCTTGTAGTCGAGCATGTGGTGGCCGATGCTGCGGGCCGCAGCCAGCACATGCTCGATGTCGGCCGAGCCGTCCTCGCTGGCCGGAGTGCCGACTGCGATGAAGACGATGGTGCCGTGGTTGACGCCGCTCGCCGCATCCAGCGTGAAGCTCAGTCGGCCCGCGGCGGCATTGCGTCGGATCAGCTCGTCCAGCCCCGGCTCGTGGATGGGCACGCCGCCCGAGTTGAGCAGGTCCACACGCGCCGGATCGACATCCACGCAGACCACGCTATTGCCCATATCGGCCAGGCAAGCGGCGGTGACGAGGCCGACATAGCCGGCGCCAAAGACAGAGACTTTCATGGGCGTTTCACCTGCAGTCGGTTGGCAAGAGGGAGGGGGCGGGCAAGCGGCGGCACGCCCGTGGGAATCTGGCCTTCCAACGCGGGACGGCCGGCCTGGCGGGTCGCTTCTTGCAGGATGCGTTCAAGGATGTCGGGCACCTCGAACAGCGCCCGGTTGTCGAGCCGTGCGACGCGCTGACTGAACTGCGGCAACTCGGCCAGCAGCACATCCAGGCCGTCGCGGATCTCCGCCACCGAACGCACCAGCACGCCGAGGCCCTCTTCGCGCAGCCACTGGGCGTTGTAACGCTCCTGGGGCATCACGCTGGGCCCGTCGAAACTGAGCACAGGCAAGCCGCAGTGCAAGGCTTCGCTGAGGCTGCCGGGGCCGGGCTTGCCGATGAAGTAGTCGCCTAGATGCAGAACCGAGGCCATCTGCTCGGTGTAGCCCAGCGCCACCTGGCGCCGCTCGGTCGAAGGCTTGCGCTCCAGGCGTTGGCGCAGTTCCTCATTGCGGCCGCACAAGAGGATCAGCTGTTCCTCTGGCAGCGCGCGGGCGATGCGTAACATCTGCATCGAGCCCTGGCCGCCAAACCCCACGATGCCCACCGGCAGCGCCGGGTCTAGCCCCAGCGCGCGCAAGGTCTGCGCCCGCTCGGCGAGGGGCGGTGGAGGGGCGTAGAAGCTCGGATGCAGCAGCATTCCGGACACGCGTGAGATCAGGCCGTCGGCATAGCCGGCATCACGCGCCTGCTGGTGCGCCTTCGCGCTGCCGACGATCAGCTGCCGCTCCTGCCCGCGTTCGATCCAGAAGTTCGGCGGCGTGTCGGCGATATCGGTCAGCAGCGTGGCGAAGGGAACGCCCGGCAGGCTGATGTCCAGCGACTCATGCAGACAGCGGTTGAAATTCGGAATCAGCGACAGCACCAGCTGCGGCCGGGTGGCACGCCAGTGCTGCTGCAGCGCGCGCAGCAGCGGGCGGTGCGCGACTCGGATCAGCAGCTGCAGAAGGCGCAGCTCCTGGCTCATGCCATAGGTCCAGCCGCGCGCCAGCCGGCGGTTGTAGAAGTCCTCGGGCGCACAGCCCAGCGCTCGCTGGAAGCGCTGACCGGGATCGATGGCGTCGAACAGATTCACCAGCCGCACCGACCAGGGCCGATGCTGCTGCTGGATCACGGTCTGCAGCGCACGTGCCGCTGCCCGGTGGCCGCCACCGGCGTCGAAGTAGACCAGGGTGATGCGCGTGGCCAAATCTTCCATGCCCAGCAGCATCGGGCGCTGCGATGACCGTGGCGTGACGCGGTCTCGACAGTTTCGTGACGCGGCTCAGTCGGGCAGACGCATCAGTGCCTGGCCGGCCTTGACGCGCGCACCGCACTCGATCCCGTCAAGCAGCGCGAAGTCCTTGGGCGCGAAGATGAGGATGGTGGAGCCATGCTGGAACCAGCCGAGCTCTTCGCCCTTGCGCATCCCAGCGTCGCAGGGTATCTCGTTGGGGCCGCGCCAACGCAGGTGCAGCAGCACATCAAGAAAGTGCAGGCGGATGCTGGCCACCAGGATGGCCGCCACCGGCACCAGCGCCACCTGATGGGCGCCGCGCGCCAGTCGCGTGCGCAGCACCGCGCGTTCATTGCGGCAGAACAGGCGCTCCACGCGCGTGAGCGCAATCGGGTTGACGTTCCAGGTGTCGCCGCTGAGGTAGGTGACATGCTCGACCCGGCCGTCATGCGGCGCGTGAAAGCGGTGATACATGCTGGAGGTCAGGCGCAGCGTGATGAAGACGCCGTCCTTGAATGGCGTGATGTCCTGGCTGGGCCCGAACAGCTCCCCCAGCTGATAGGGATAGCCCTTGGCCTGGAACACCGTCGTGCCCTCGACCCGGCCGCAGGCGCCGACGATGCCGTCGCTGGGGCTGGCCAGCAGCGCCGGATCGGGGTCGGCCGGGCGTGCGCCGTCCACCAGCGCGCGGGTGAAGCAGGCATGCAGGCTGTCGAAGTGATGTTCGCGCGCGTCGCTCAGGTCCAGATCGGTGAACAGGCGCCAGGTGCGGATCGACAGCCGCGCCAGCCAGGGGCTGCGCAGCTGGCTGAACCAGCCCATCCAGCGCGTCAGCAGCGCGCGCGGCACGCGGTTGGTCAGCAGGAAGTTCAGATCTTCCTGCAGCAGAAGCTGGCGCAGCATTCTCTTCATGGGATGGTCATCCACTTGTCAAAGCAACTTGGTAAATACGCGGCATCGTCAACCGGCCGCACTCATGGAACATCAAACGCTTGCACTGATCACTCTTGGCGCTGCGCTGAGCCTGGCGCTGCCGCGCCTGCATCGGCGGCTGCAGCTCTCGCGCGCCAAGCACCGGTCGCTGGCCGGGCACTCGCGCATGGCCAAGCGCGTGGCCGGTCTGCTGCCGGGCTATGCCTACGACGAAGCGCGCTTCTTCGGCGCCGACGGTGCACCGCCCGAGCTGCAGGCCCGCCGGCGCGCCGCCTTCGAGCGCCTGTGCGCCCAGTTCGCCGAACGCTACGCCCGCGGTGCCGAGATGAGCGCGGCCGCGCGCGGCCTGCTGCCGGATCTGCAGTTCACCAGCCGCTACCGGGTGCCCTTCCAGTTCAGCCCCTATCTGCGCGAGCGGCTCAAGCTCAGCGCTTTCGTCGACAGCAGTAGCGGCGTGAAGATCAAGGATGTGGACGGCAACCAGGCCTACGACCTGGCGGGCTCCTACGGCGTCAATCTGTTCGGCTACGACTTCTACAAGGCCTGCATCGCCGAAGGCGCGGCGCTGGTGGCCGAGCTGGGCCCGGTTCTGGGTAGCTACCACCCTTGCGTGCTGGATAACGTGCGGCGCCTGGCCCGCATCTCCGGCCAGGATCAGGTGTCCTTCCATATGTCGGGCACCGAGGCGGTGATGCAGGCTGTGCGGTTGGCGCGATATCACACGCGGCGTTCGCACCTGGTGCGCTTCTGCGGCGCTTATCACGGCTGGTGGGAAGACGTGCAGCCCGGTCCGGGAAACCCGCTGCCGCCGCGCGATGTCTACACGCTGCAGGACATGAGCGAGCGTGCGCTGCAGGTGCTGCGCACGCGCCGCGATATCGCCTGCGTGCTGATCAACCCGCTGCAGGCTCTGCACCCCAATGCCTCGGCGCCGGGCGACTCCTCGCTGGTGGACAGCGGCCGGCGCGCCGGCTTCGACCGTGCGGCGTACACGCAATGGCTGCAGCGCCTGCGCGAGGTGTGCAGCGAGCGCGGCATCGTGCTGATCTTTGACGAGGTGTTCCTGGGCTTTCGCCTGGCACCGGGCGGCGCGCAAGAGTATTTCGGCGTGCGCGCCGACATGGTCACCTACGGCAAGACCCTGGGCGGCGGCCTGCCGGTGGGCGTGGTCTGCGGTCGTGCCGACCTGATGCAGCGCTATCGCGACGAACGGCCGGCCGACATCTGCTTCGCGCGAGGCACATTTAACAGTCATCCCTATGTGATGGGCGCGATGAAGGCCTTTCTCGACCGGCTGGAATCGCCCGCGGTGCAGGCGATCTATGAGGGCATGGACGAGCGCTGGAACGCGCGTGCCGCCAGCCTGAACGAGCGGCTCGCAGCGGCCGACCTGCCGGTGCAGGTGGCGAATATGGGCACGGTCTGGACCGTGCTCTACACCCAGCCCTCGCGCTACAACTGGATGCTGCAGTTCTATCTGCGCCGCCATGGCCTGGGCTTGAGCTGGGTGGGCAGCGGACGCTTCATCTTCAGCTTGAACTACACGGATCAGGATTTCGAGCACGTTGCGCAGCGCTTTGTGGCCGCTGCGCAGGACATGCAGGCCGATGGCTGGTGGTGGCGGGACGAGAAGGCCAGCAACCGCAGCATCCGCCGCAGCATCCTCAAGGAAGTGCTGCAGCGGATCAGGGGCTAAGAGCGGCCAACAAAGCACTTCTGGCGTCGTTGCCCTGGCTTGCCGTACCCGCATGTACTGTCTGCGCCAGGACGCCCAGCCAGAACCGCTTCGCTGGGCTTTGTTCGCCGCTCTAAGCCTGGCCCCAAAAGACTAGGGGTACTTAGCTTCGGCGGACCTCGGGCATGGGGTCGAGCAGCTCGCCTTTGAGCAAATAGAAGGGCGCCTTGTAGTACTGCAGGATGTCCCAAACCGGGTCGGTGATGATCTTGGTGGCCCAG
The DNA here is from genome assembly GCF_044373315.1 of Roseateles sp. Lineage (GTDB taxonomy): Bacteria > Pseudomonadota > Gammaproteobacteria > Burkholderiales > Burkholderiaceae_C > JACDQM01. The sequence continues at coordinate 9,205 of NZ_JBILQK010000066.1, forward strand.
GCGATGCCGGGCACTGGGCTGCCTTCCTTCACCCACAGCTGCAGCACGCGCAGCAGCACGGCAGTGACGCCCAGGGACAGCCAGGCCATGCCCACGTCGTGCAACCAGCCCTTGGTATCGGTGGCTGGCTCGATCAGGCCGCCCATCGAGGGGAAGAACCACAGCGCCAGCGGCAGCAGACCCCACACGCTCAGCAGAACCACCTTGCGGCGCATGTTGTAGCCCACCTTCACTTCTTCCTTGTACTCGTCGCTGACCTGGTTGATCTGGTCGAAGCCGCGCGGCTCGAAGAAGAAGTGGCCGGCCTGGCGGGTCGTCATCGACACGCCCCAGGCGACCAGCGCCGCCGTCGCCGGATCGACGAACAGCAGCGCATAGGCGCACAGAAAGGAGATCGCACTGATCAGATGCAGGGTCTGGTTGATGCGGCTCTGGTGGTAGAAGCGATGGTCGTCCCAGCGCTGGATCGCGAGCAGTTCAAGGAAGTTCTTCACGGGCGTCCTCTGTGTGTCGGTCGTAGATGGGTCGCCGGAGTTCCAGTGCTGGCCGCACGAGGGCTGAGTCGCTGAGACGGAGCCGGCGCGGGCCCGATGCTGCGCAGCTTGGATGACCGCGGCGTGACAGATCGGTGTCTGATCGCTTTCAAGCGGCTTGTCACGCAATCGTCGCTTGCTCCGGGCAGCATCCGCGCATGCATGACAGCAGCTCAGCGCACATCGTCGTCGACCATCTGCCCGCAAGGCGTCGCAGCCTGCGCGTGGCGGTGGTCACCGAAACCTATCCGCCCGAGGTCAACGGCGTGGCCCTGACCCTGGCCCGCGTGGTGCAGGGCCTGAGCGACATCGACCATGACGTGCAGCTGATCCGGCCACGCCAGCCGTCCGAGGGCGGTGTGGCCGATGCGACGGATGAGGCCAGCCTGCAGCAGGTGCTGATGCGCGGCCTGCCGATTCCGCGCTATCCCAATCTGCGCATGGGCATGCCGGCGCGGCGTTATCTGAAAGCGCTGTGGTCGCACCAGCGGCCGGATGTGGTGCACATCGCCACCGAGGGGCCGCTGGGCTGGTCGGCGCTGCAGGCGGCCTCACAGCTGCACCTGCCTATCAGCTCGGACTTCCGCACCAACTTCCACAGCTACAGCAAGCACTACGGCGTGGGCTGGCTGCAGCGGCCCATCATGGCCTATCTGCGCAAGTTCCATAACCGCACGCACTGCACCATGGTGCCCACCGAGGCGCTGCGCGCCGATCTGCAGCGCCATGGTTTCCACAGCCTGCAGGTGGTGTCGCGCGGCGTGGACCTCAGCCAGTTCGACCCCGCCCATCGCAGCCCGGCGCTGCGCCAGAGTTGGGGTGCAGGGCATGAGGATACGGTGCTGCTCTGCGTGGGCCGGCTGGCCTCGGAGAAGAACCTGGAGACCTTGATCGAGGCCTACCAGCGCATCCGCGCTCAGCGGGCGGGCACCCGGCTGGTGCTGGTGGGCGACGGGCCGCTGCGCGGCGCGCTGCAGCAGCAATGCCCGGATGCGGTGTTCGCCGGCCAGCGCAGCGGCCTGGACCTGGCGGCGCACTACGCCTCGGCGGACCTGTTCATGTTCCCCAGCGTGACCGAAACCTTCGGCAATGTCACGGTCGAAGCGATGGCTAGCGGCCTGCCTGTGCTGGCCTTTGACTACGCCGCCGCGGCCGAGCTGATACGAGAAGGCGTGGAGGGGCGGCTGGTGAAACTGGGCGATAACGCGGCTTTTGTGCGAGCCGCGCTTGCCTTGGCCGCCGATCCGCGCGCGCAATGGCAGTGCTATGGGGCGGCGGCACGCCAGCGCGCACTGTCGCTGGACTGGCGCCAGATCGTCGCGCAGTTCGAGTCGGTGCTGTGCGGCGTGATCAGCCACGCCCAGGGGGGCGTTGCCAGCCCGACCCGGGTTCGCATGGCCTGAAGTCGCCGGTCTGGCCGACGTTCAGACGCTACGGCTTGATGCTGGTCATGGCGCCCTGCGCTGAGGCCCGTGCGGCGGCGTGTCCACGCGCAGCGCGAGCGGCGCTGTGCGTGCAGACCGCAGGAGCCGCTCAGGACTTTTCGCTGGCGATGAACTTGTAGGCCACGGCGCCCAGCATCGCGCCAACGAGGGGCGCCAGCCAGAACAGCCACAGCTGGGCGACAGCCCAGTCACCGACGAAGAGCGCCACGCCGGTGCTGCGAGCCGGATTCACCGAAGTGTTGGTGACCGGAATGCTGATGAGGTGGATCAGCGTCAGTGCCAAGCCGATCGCAATCGGCGCGAAGCCCTGCGGCGCGCGCTTGTCGGTCGCGCCCAGGATGATGAGCAGGAAGAAAGCGGTCATCACCACTTCCGTCACCAGGGCGGCCATCAAGGAGTAGCCGCCTGGGGAATGGGCACCGTAGCCGTTCGATGCGAAGCCCTTGGAGACATCGAAGCCGGGTGCGCCACTGGCGATCACATAGAGAACGGCACCCGCTGCCACCGCGCCCAGCACCTGCGCCACGATGTAGGGCGCCAGCTTGGCGGCAGGAAAGCGGCCACCCAGCCACAGACCGACCGAGACGGCCGGGTTCAGATGACAGCCCGAGATATGGCCGATGGCAAAGGCCATGGTCAGCACCGTGAGGCCGAAGGCGAGGGACACCCCGTGCAGGCCGATGCCCAGCTGCGGAAAGGAGGCGGCCAGCACGGCGCTGCCGCATCCGCCGAGCACCAGCCAAAAGGTTCCCAAGAATTCCGCTGCGTACTGTTTCATCCGATTGCCCTTGATGGAGTGAGTGGTGTCGACCATCAAGAGCAGTGCTGTCTGGCCTGTCCGGATGGGCAGGCATCGAAGACGATAGGCCCGCGAGGCGCACGATACGCTGGACGGCCAGGCTCTCCAAGAGACATCGTTGCGGAAGCCCGCGCGGCTGTGGCGAACGCGCCAACACCCGCCGGTTGCCGGCGCGTCGCGCAGTTCGGGCCGGGTCAGGATGGCCTGGGCGCCGCCCTCAAGCTGCGTAGGGATCGGATGCTGGATTGCCGTTCAAGTCGGTCCAGATGTCTTCCGGCTGAGAGCGGTCGCGATGCAGCAGCCGGTCATGGTCGGGGTAGGTGATCCGGTCCGTCTGCGCACGGGTGCCGACCACCAGGCATCGGGCAGGAAGCAGGCCCCGGTTCCACAGGAAGTGCCCGATCGGCGTGCCTGCCTTGAAGGTCGCCGCGTCGCCGGCGCGCAAGAGCGTCTGCTGCTCGCCTTCGACCACCGTGATTTCGCCATCCAGCACATAGACCAGCTCATCCTCATCGCGGTGCCAGTGCTTGATCGATGAGCGGGTATCGGGCTGCAGCAACTGCACGAAGGCGCCGAACTGTGTCAGGCCCCCGGGCTCGCTGATCCAGCACTCGAGATTGGGGTCCTTGTCCTGGAAGTAGGTGATCTCTTCGATGTGCTGCTGGGCCGGCGTGATGATGGGCATGGCGCTCTCCGGTGGGTGCTGTGCCGCGCCGATTCTGCACGAGGCCGGCCCGCGGACCGGCCCCGCAGTTCACTTCGATTCGACGATCGCAGGCTCGTTGCGCGTCTTCCACAGCGACCACAGCACGCCGCCGGCGATCAGGCCGAAGGTGACGCTGAGCGAGATCACGGCGGGGATCTTGCCGATGATGCCGACCAGGAAGATCTTCGAACCGATGAACACCAGCACCAGGGCCAGGGCGTACTTCAGGTAGGTGAAGCGATGGATCATCGCAGCCAGTGCGAAGTACAGCGCCCGCAGTCCGAGGATCGCGAAGATGTTGCTGGTGTAGACGATGAAGGGGTCGGTGGTGATGGCGAAGATGGCGGGCACCGAGTCGACCGCGAACACCAGGTCAACAAACTCGATCAGCACCAACGCCAGGAACAGCGGCGTCGCGAAACGCGCGACCTTGCCGGTGGCCGGGTCAGTCTCATGCACCCAGAAGGCATTGCCGCGCAGGCCTTCGGTCACCCGCATGCGGCGCTTCAGGAACTTCAGCAGCGGATTGTTGGCGATGTCGGGCATGTGGTCGGCAATGATCCACATCTTGATGCCGGTGAAGATCAGGAAGGCGCCGAACAGGTAGAGCACCCAGCTGAACTGGCTGACCAGGGTGGCACCCAGGCCGATCATGATGGCGCGCATCACGATGACGCCGAGGATGCCCCAGAACAGCACGCGGTGCTGGTACTGCCGCGGGATGGCGAAGAAGCTGAAGATCAGCGCGATCACGAAGACGTTGTCCATGGACAGCGATTTCTCGATCATGAAGCCGGTGTAGTAGTCCATGCCGCTCTGCGGGCCCATGTACCACCAGACCCAGGCGCCGAAGATCAGCGCGACGCTGATGTAGCCGGCAGAGAGCAGCAGGCTCTCGCGCACGCCGATCTCGTGGTCGTCCTTGTGCAGGACGCCCAAGTCAAAGACCAGCAGCGCGATGACGATGCCGATGAAGGTCAGCCAGACCCAGGTCGGTGTGCCGAGGAACTCGGCGGCAAACAATGTGCTCAGGGCTTCCATGCGCTTGGTGAAAGTGATGATGAAGATGGCGCAGTGTGGCCAGTTCGGCGCAACAGAGGAATCAGGCGAGGCATGAGTTCAGCTTCGTAGTTTCCGAACCCGACCGAAGGTGCGGGCCGGTGCGCCGGCGCTCGACACCCTGCGGTCGTGTCAGCAGCCCCTAGACTGAGGTCCCGCCGAAGAAAGGACCGCATGCTGAACTACCGCCACCTGTACTACTTCTGGGTCGTCACCAAGGAGGGGGGATTCGCGCGAGCAGCGCAACGGCTGGACATGGCGGTGCAGACCATCAGTGCCCAGGTGCGTGAGTTGGAGAAGGCGCTGGGCCACCAGCTGCTCAAGCCGGCCGGTCGGGGCGTGACCTTGAGCGAGGCGGGACAAGCTGCGTTTGCCCGTGCCGAGGAGATCTTCCAGCTGGGCCAGATGATTCCTGAGGAGGTGCGTGAGGCGGCCAGCGGCAAGGTGGCGCGTCTGGCGGTCGGCATGTCGGATGGCATTTCCAAGCTGGCGGCCCATGCGCTGCTGGAGCCGGTGCTACAAACACCCTCGCTGCGTCTGGTGTGCCACGAAGGCGAGTTCGAGCAGTTGCTGGCCGAACTGGCGCTGCATCACCTGGACGTGGTGCTGGCCGGGCAGCCCGCGCCGCGCAACCCGAACCTGCGTCTGACGAGCGAACGGCTGGTTGAATCGCCGGTCGAGTGGTACGGGCCGGGCGCCCTGGTGCGCAAGGCGGAGGTGGATCAGTTCCCGCAATGCCTGAACCGGCTGCCGGTTCTGCTGCCGACGGGGCATTCAGCCTTGCGGCCCGCGCTGGACCGCTGGTTCGACAGCCAAGGTTTACGGCCCGCCATCGTGGGCGAGTTTGAGGACAGCGCGCTGCTGGCGGTGTTCGCGGCGCGTGGGCTGGGGGTGTTCCCGGTCAGCCGGCTCGGCGCCAGCGATGTCAGCCTGATGCGTGGCCTGCGCTTGCTCGGGCGCTGCGATGAGGTGAAGGAGGAGATCCACGCTATCCGCTCACGCCGCGGCCAGCACCATCCCTTGGTGCTGCAGCTGATGGCTGCGGCTCAGTCCTGAACGGCTGGCCTCAGGCCGCGCGTGCGTCGTTGACGTGCCGATGCGCGCCGAGGTCGAAGCCCCCGAGGCCCCAATGGCGCCGAGCGGCGTCGAGCACCAGGGCTTCGCCATCGGCGACGTGGCGGTCTCCATGCGCGGCCGCGAGCGCCAGCCGGAACACCCGGCGCTGCAACGTGGGCTCGTCCACTTCGGCCATCAGCGAGCTCAGCGCGCTGGCATCGACGCCGCCCAGCATCGAACTGCTACTGGGGTCGCCCATCAGCAAGTCTTCGCACAGCGTCTGCACGATGCGCGGCAGGCCATCGGCCGGCAGGCCGAGCTCACCGGGCGCATTCAGATCGGTCAGCGCGTCGAACTCCGAGCGGCAGACATGGCCGTCGGCGATCAGGACCAGGGCCACGATGCGTGCGGCGGCTTCGGGGCTGTTGCGAGGGTAGGAGCGCATGGCAGACGTCTTTCGTGAAGGAGTCGGTGTTGCGGTGCCCGCCGCTGGACGGCGGGCCGTGTAGGGGCGTGCGCGGCAGTCGGGCGCTGTCAATCGCGCCAGTCGTACCGGCTGGTGCGCTGCTGACGGCGCGCGTGATGCGTGGGCTCAGTGCGGATCGGGATGGGCCGCAGCACCGCGGTGCGCGGGCCGCCCGCCAGCGCGTGCTGCAGTTGCCGCCAGGCCTGCTGCAGGCCTTCGACGACGCGCTGCAGCAAGCCCATGCGACGGGAGTGTTGGCGATTGAAACGAGCCTTCATGCTCAGGCCTTCAGAGAGTTGCGACACCCTGGAATGTGGACTCGAAAGGCAGCAGGAAAAAGCAGCGAATCCGTGATGGAAACTTCGACAAATTCGAAGCTGATGCCAAAACTTCACACGGCTCGGGCGCGCGACGGCCGGACTTCGGTGACCCGAACGCGGACAAAGGCCTGCTCGGCTGCCGAGAAGTCCCACTGCTCGATCTCGCAGCAGCCCGCGCTTGCGGAGCTGCTGCCCCAGCGCAGCAGGTTCACCGAGTTGGGCATGCCTCTGCGCAGGCGCGAGGACAGGGCCGTGCCTGCCTGAACCGCCCACATCGGGCGCGACAGACCGTGGTCCAGACGGGCGACAAAGGGCAGGTGAATATGCCCACCCAATACGAGGTCGGCACCGGCATCGGCCCAGTGCCTGAGGGCAGCGGCGTGGCCGCGCAGCAGATTGGGGGCGTCGGCGGCGTGCGTGACGACCACCGGTTGGTGCACCACCACCACGCGCAGCTGCCCGGGCCGGGCGCCGGCCAGGGACCGGGCCACGCGCTCGATCTGCGGCCTGGAGACCTCGCCATGCTTGTGCCGCCAGGGCCGCGTCGTGTTGACGCCCAGCACCATCAGCCCGTCCGAGGCATGCGTGGGTTCCAGATCTGCACCGAAGGCGGCGCAGTGGCGCGCATAGGGGCGGCGCAGGCGCGCCCACAGGTCGAACAGCGGGATGTCGTGGTTGCCGGGAATCGCCAGCAGCGGTGCCGCCAACTGCTCGGTGAAGGCTCGGGCCGCCATGAACTGCGCCGGCCGCGCGCGCTGCGTGATGTCGCCGGACAGCACGACCAGTTCGGGCGCCTGCTGCCGCGCCAGCGCCAGCAGCGCCGCCACGACGGGCGGCTGCTCGGTGCCGAAATGCGTGTCGGAGATCTGCAGCAGGACGCTCATTCGGCGATCCTGTCGCTGCGCCCGGCCTGTGGCATCAGCAGGTACAGCGGCCGCTCCAACACGCGGAAGTCGAGCGGCGCGCGCATGCGTGTGACCTCGCCGTCGAAGGCGACTTTGACGCCTCGGCGGCCATGGGCGAGCGTCGGCCGCACCACCATGTGCTTGAACTCGAAGCGCCGCACGCTCTGCGCCTCGCCGAGCGTGCCCATCGCGCCGTGCAGCATCAGCCTGAGCATCGACAGCATGCCGATCGGCCGCAGCATCACCGCGGTGATGCAGTCGTCCTCGAGGCCCTGCGCGGCGTCGCTGAGCGGATGGACCAGCGGCTGCACGCCCAGCTGTTCCAGCTGCAGCCGGTTGTTGCCCACGAACAGGGTCAGCGTGCTCACATCCTGCACCGAGCTGCCTTGCTCGATATGCAGGCGCAGCTGCCTTTGCGCGCGCAGCAGCGTTGCCGCGGCCGACCACAGCGCCACCCAGCGGCTGCGTCCGAAGCGTGCCTTGTAGGCCTCGCGGTCTTCCAGCAGGTCCGGATAGAGCCCAACGCTGGCGTTGACAAGGAAGACGCGCTCGTTGATCGCCGCCACCCGCACCGGCTGCGGCGTCCAGCCCAGCAGGCCGCGCGCCGCCTCGGCCGGGTCGCCGGGAATGCTGTGCGTGCGTGCGAAGTAGTTGAAGGTGCCTTGTGGCACCACGCCCATCGCGCAGCCCGCCGCATGCGCGGCTTGTGCCACGGTGTTGAGCGTGCCATCGCCGCCGACTGCCACCACGGCTGTGCGCTCAGCGCAGGCGCTGGCAGCGGCCTGCTGCGCGACTTGGGCCAGCTCGGCCGGTTGGCTGAAGTGCAAGGTGCCGCGTCGCCCGGCTGCCTGCAGGGCCCGCTCGATGATCTCGCCCTTGCGATGGGCGTCATGGCTGCCCGAGGCGGAGTTGATGACATACTCGAGTGGCGCAGCGGGATCGATGTCGGGGCAGGCAGACATGGGCCGGGCTGGACGGATCGAGCGGGTCGGGCTGACTGCGCTCAGGCGTGGCGCAGCAGATCGCCGAAGACCGTGTATTCGCCGTCCTTTCGATCCGCACCCGGCGCGTCGTAAAGAACCAGCCAGTTCGGCTGGCCGCCCGACCACTGCGGCGGAACATCGCAGATCGCCTCTGCACGGTTGCTGCCGCGCCCGTGTGGCAGCGAGACCGATTCGGTCAGGGCCGCCTCGAAACGCACCGGTTCGCGGTTGGCCGCCAGCAGGGCTTTGGCTGCCGGCCATTTGAAGACTCGGATTTCGCCGTTCAGCACCATCGTCGGACCGGCCAGGATGTAGAGGTCGTCGCCGGAGAAGTGCAGGTCGCGGATGCCCAGGCCGTCAAGCTGCAGGAAGTGCTTGCGCACCAGCGTGCCGGCCTCGTCCAGCGCCACTAGGCGCAGTTGGTCGCCGCGGGCCTCCACCTCGATTTCAAGCAGCGCCGACCAGCCGCGTAGCACCGGGCCGCGCAGGCCCAGCAGCAGGCGGCGTCCATCGACCGCAAGGCCTTCGATGTCGAAGCCGTTGTCCTTGCCCGGGATCGCCATATAAGGCCCGAAGTGCGGATCGTCAGCAAGCGCGCGGGTGAGCTGGTTGGTCTGTGCATCGCCTTTGAGGCGCAGCGCCCGACGGCCATCGGCGGCCTGGCGCACCAGGCAGGGCTCGCCCTTGGCGTCGTTCTCGATCGGCAGGCAGGCCAGCAGGCGCCGGTTGCGGTCGAGCGTCACCTTGGCCAGCCGCTTGGCGTTCTCGGCATGGTCGCGGTCCGGCTTGGCGTTCTTGCGCTTCAGGCCATGCGATCCGACCACCCACAGGAAGCCGTCCGCCACGGCCATGCCCTCCAGGTCGGCCTCTTCCTCGGCCGTGCCGGGCAGCTCCAGCATGTCGGACAAGGGGAAGTCCTGCACCTCGCCGAAGCGCAGGGTTTCCTGCCCCACCGGGTCGAGTCGGCGCAGGCGGTCCAGGCCGCAGGCTTCGTCGCCCGCCACCCAGAGCCAGTCACCGGTGAAGGCAGCGCCGGACAGGTTGGCGTGAACCAGCGAGCCGGCGGTGAATTCCAGACGGACGGCATTGGCACTTCGGGCCTTTGGCATGGGCGCAGTCTCCGCAAGGCGGGCTTTGAAACATGAAAGGGCGGACGCTTCGCAGGGGCTGCGAAGCGTCGCCTCAAGACATCCCAGTGTGCCGCCGTAAGTGTGCTCCATGTTCAGATTTTTCGGATGCTGAAGTTCACGAAAGGCTGCTTTTTAGGAATCTGAGCGGGCCCCACATTGAAATGGTTTTCAACCGCTGGAGACCTGTGATGCAAGTCCTGTTCAAGTCGCGTGATCCGCAAGCCTCTGAGTTGCGTGAGCTGGCCGAACGCCGCGTGCGCTTCGCGCTGCGCCGCCTGCGCTGGCTGGTGCCGCGTGCCGAAGTGCAGATGTCGGACGTGAACGGCCCGCGCGGCGGCATCGACAAGCGCTGCCAGCTGGAGTTCCGCACCGATGGCGCCGGCTCGGTGGTGGTAGCCGCCGTGGCCCGCGACTGGCGTTCTGCGCTGGACAGTGCCCTGGATCGTGCCGCCCGTCTACTGTTGCGTCTGTGGCGCCGCAGTCATGACGCGCGCCGGTTGCGTCAGCGCCTGCTCAGCCAGGAGCTTTGAATCCGGGCCGGAGCAGCAGCCCGCAGCCTGCCGGTCAGGCCGGGCTTTCCACTGTCAACCCAACACCCTCAGGAGTACCTGATGAAATGTCCCAGCTGTAGCGATGCTGTCCTGCTGATGAGCGATCGCCAAGGCGTCGAGATCGACTATTGCCCGCAATGCCGCGGTGTGTGGCTGGACCGCGGCGAGCTCGACAAGCTGATCGCGCGCTCGGCCGATGTGGGTTCGCCGCCCGTTCAGGAGCATCGGGACGAGCGTTCGAAGCCGCAGTTTGTCGACTCCGACCATGAGCACGGCCGGAACCCCCACGGCAAGCGCAACAAGTCCTGGCTAGGCAATATCTTCGACTGACACGGCGCTGGCGGCTGCTTCACCGGGCCTGTCGCTCCCGCCACATCAAGACCGCCATGCCCAGCGCAATCGCGCCGCCAAAGCCGCTCATCAGCAGGACGATGCTGACGCCTTCGCGCAGCAGCAGCGCGTAGACCGCCAGCATGGCCAGCACACTCGCGTTTTCATAGAAGCCCTGCACGGCGATGGAACAGCCCGCGCTCAGCAGCACATGGCCGCGGTGCTGCAGCAGCGCATTCATCGGCACCACCAGCAGGCCCCCGACCGCACCCACCAGCACCAGCAGCGGCAGCGCGGCGGCCACGCTGTGGGTCAGGCCGATCAGCGGGATCAGCAGACCCAGGGCGACCCCGAAGCCGAGCATGCGCCGGGCCTGGTTGAGCGGCACCCAGCGACCGGCCGCACAGGCACCCAGCACCACGCCTACCGCCACCGCCACCTGCAGCAGCGTTGCCTCGGCCAGCGGCAGGCCCAGCCGGTCTTCGGCCCAGCGCAGCACGGCGAACTGCAGCGTGGCGCCCAGGCCCCAGAACACCGTCGTCACGGCCAGCGACAGGCCGCCTTCGGCGTCACGCCAGAGCGTGCGCTGCTGGGTGGCGAAGTCACCCAGCAAGGCCATCGGACGGAAGCTGCGCCGGGCATAGCGCACGCCGCTATCGGGCACGCGCAGGTTGAGCGCGCTGGCCGCAGCGTAAAGGCCCAGGATCAGCAGCAGCGAGGGCAGGTAGCGCGTCGCCGCCAGCGGCAAGGCCTCGCCGGACAGCGCCGCCAGCAGCCCCATCGACAGCGCGCTGTCCAGCCAGAACGGCGCAACCAGGAGGCCGCCCAGCACCGCACCCGCCAGCGCCGCACCAACCACCGAGACCTCCAGCCAGCCATTGGCCGCCACCAGGGCCTGGGGCTTTACCAGCTCGGTCAGCAGGCCGTACTTGGCCGGCGCATAGCCGGCGGCGCCCAGGCCCACGATGGCAAAGGCGGCCACCGGGTGCAGGCCCAGCATCAGGGCCAGCAGGCCGAGCATCTTCAGCGCATTCATCCAGCGCATCAGGCGGTGCTTGGGCACAGCGTCGGCCAGTGCGCCGATGAAAGGCGCCAGCAGCACATAGGCCAGCGTGAAGCCGAACTTCAGCAGTGGCGCCAGCCAGGGCGCCTCGCCACGCTCGATCAGCAGCGCGATGGTGACGATCAGTAAGGCGTTGTCGGCCAGCGATGACAGGAACTGCGTGCCGATCAGCGTGTGGAAGCCGCGCGGCAGGCGTGGCCTTGCAGCCTCAGGCACGTCGGCGGGCTCGCCGAGTGGGTGCTCGCAATCGTGTTGCCGCCATGCGCGCTGGGCCATGGGGGTGCAGCATCGCCGCCTGGGATGAAGGCCGCGTGAAGAACTGGTGACAGGGTGGTGTCGCTGTCGGCGCAGGCTCAGGCTTTGCGGTGCATGCGGTGCCAGATGAGCCAGCCGAGCAGGGCGGTGATGCTGACCACCACCAGCACCATCCAGGCAAAACCATGCGGATGCTCGGCCAGCGGTATGCCGCCCACATTCATGCCCATCAGGCCAGCAAGCAGGTTGATCGGCAGCGCCATAACCGTGACCGTGCTGAGCATGAACAGGCTGCGATTGTTTTCCACCGCCACGCGCGCGGCCGCCTCGTCCTGCAGCAGGCGGATGCGCTCCTGCAGCGCTGCAATGTCGCGCAGCACCAGGGCGAAGTCCTCACCCGCCTGGCGCAGGCGCTCTGCATCGCCGGGTGAGACAAAAGGGGGCGGGTTGGCCAGCATGCGCATCAACGCGCCGGGCTCGGGCGCCAGCCAGCGCTGCAGGCGGACCGCCAGGCGGCGCAGGCGCGACAACTCGGCGCTGTGGCCGCCGGTCATGCCAGCCAGCACCGCATCCTCGATGTCGTCGATGCGCTCGGTGGCGCTGCGCACGATGCGCTGCAGCTCGTCGGCCTGGTCGCGCAGCAGATTGTCCAGTAAGGCCACCGGCGTGGCCAGGCGCTCGCCGCGCTTGACGTCAGCGCGCAGCCGGTCGATCGAGCGCAGCGGCTGGCGCCGTGCGCTGACCACCAGGCCGCCGCGCAGATGCACCCACAGCGTGGAGACATCGTTGGCGTCGAAGCTGAAGTCGAACAGCACATCGTTGATGACGGCGAAGAGTGCGTCGCCCTCGCGCTCGATGCGCGAGGAGCGCGAGCCGGCGTGCGGCGCTTCGAAGAACTCGTCGCCCAGCGCCGCCAGGCTGCGCAGCCACTGCTCGCAGCGCGCGTGCGAGAGGTTGAAATGCAGCCAGACGAAGCTGCCATCAGCCGCCGCTTGCGCCGCACCGCCCGCGCGCAGCCAGGCGGCGGCCTCGTAAGAATCGAGCGGTTCGCCCGCGGCGTCAGGGCGGAAGCGATAGCCGCAGATCAGCCCGTTCGCGTCCGCGCCGTAGTTGGACGTGGTCAGCGCGGGCCGGGCGGACGGGGAGCTTGGGTCAGGCATCGGTGGTGGGTGA
>NZ_JBILQK010000155.1:0-5351 GCF_044373315.1 Roseateles sp.
GTCGAGCCAGAAGGTGATGGGCTTGACGGGCTCGGACAAGGCCGCCGCCGCATCCTTCTTCTCCAGGCGCCAGCGCTTCACATAGTGCACGCGCGGGTTGGCCTTCATGTCACCGCCCAGGTCGGTGAAGGACTCGGTGAAATGGCCCAGGCGCGGATCAGCCTCGCGCGGCGTCATCGGCGTCTCGGGCAAGGCCGCGAAGCTGTAGACGTAGTCGAGGAAGAAACTGCGCGGGTCGGGCACTGCTTGCGGCAGCTGCGCAGCCGGCATCGGCGTGGGCGTGAGCGGCGGCGCGGGAATGCGCGGCGTGGCGAAGTGCAGGCGCGCCGTCAGCGTCGTGAGCTGTGCATCGGCGCGGCTGGCGGCAAAACTGGAGTTGGCGCGGTCCAGCGCATAAGGAAGGCGGAAGGCCGCCTCCAGGCGCGTGGACATGCCGGGAATGTCGGCCAGCAGCAGGCTGGCATCCAGCAGGATGGACTTGCGAGTGGGGTGCTCGGCGCTGGCCTGCACACCGGCGGCCAGCAGGCTGGGCGAGAAGGCCTGCTCGATCGCGGTCTTGCTGCCCTGGTCGGCAACGGCGCGGAACTTCTCGTTAAGCGCCATCAGCTGCACCTGGCGCCCGACGCGGCGGAAGGTCGCCAGCCAGGCCGGCCCCATCTGGCTGGCGTAGAGGCCGCGCTCGCCAATCGAGTTGGCATAGTTGACTGTGAACAGGAAGGGCTTGCCCAAGGCCGCGACCGGCACCTCGATCCAGGCCTTCTCGTCCAAACGCCAGATCGGGAACAGGCCTTCGCTGACCTTGGCGCCCTTGATCACTTCGTCGAAGGGCTTGAGGGCCGCGGGATCGGCCGGCGGGCGCGCAGGTGCACCCGCGGCCGGGCCGTTCGTGCCGCCGCCAGCTGCCGCCGGCGTGGCCGGCGGCGCGGGCTGGGCCAGCGTGGCGCCGGCGCTAAGGGCCAGCATCGCGGTGGCCAGTGCGTGGCGGCGCCAGGCACCGCCCTTCATCATCAGAGATTGAATGGGCATGGTGCCTTGCTCTTCTTCTTTGCTACTGCGGGTGGACTCGATCAGCTGCGGCTCATCGTGGCGCGCAGCGCTTCGGTCAGCGTGCTCAGGCTCTCGGCCAGATGCGCGCGCGTCTCCACCGATTGGCCGCCCTTGGCCACCGCGGCACGCAGATCGCTCTGCAGCTGGGTCGCGTTGTAGCGCAGCAGGCTTTGCGCGTCAGCAGGCAGCGTCGGCGAGCCCTTGGTCAGCAGGGTCTGCAGGCGTTTCATGTGCTCGCGCTGCAGATTGCGACGCAGGCGGTCGATCTCGCTGCCGCTCTTGAGCTCGCTCCAGATGGCGCCCTGCAGCGTGGCGTAGACCTCGTTGAGCGAGATCATGCCCTTGCGCTGCTCAGGCGCCACGTAGGACGGCAGGTCCAGCATGCGCGACGCGGTGCCGGTACTCAGCATGCGGTCCAGCGCCACGCGCTGGATGCTGCCCACCACGGCCGGGATGCTCAGCGGCGTGCCACGCTCCCACTCGTTGTAGTCCAGCGTCAGCGAAGACAGCAGCTCCGGCTTGAAGCGGAAGCTGTCGGCGCTGAACAGGCCGCTGGCGATGAACTGCAGTGCCTCGCGCTGCTTGGCGGGCTCGACCGGGCGGAAGCTCGGGCGGCCGGTGGTACCGGGCAGGTCGCGCAGCGCATGCATGCCGCCGACATATTTACCGACCAGATCAGCGGCCGTGTTCAGCTGACGGAAGCCCGCCAGCAGCTGGCGGCGCTGACGCAGCGGGTCGTCGCCCAGCTGCGGCTTGCGCTCCTGCACACGGGCCCACAGTTCCTGCGACAGCTTCAGGCGCTTCTTGTAATAAGCCAGCGGGTCATCGCCCAGGTCGAAGCGGTTGGCCAGCGGGTCCAGGCCGTCGTAGGGGCCGAAGCCACCAGCATCCGCGTCGTCGGCATAGGCCAGCTTGGGATCAGTGCTCTTGCCGGCAATGCGCGCCAGCTCGGCCTTCTCCTGATCAGCCGGGATCGGCTTGTAGGCGTACTCGACCGCCCAGTAGTCGTAGGCACCCAGCGTGGTCGGGTTGATCGAGGTCTTGGCCTCACCCTTCAGCGGCAGGTTGTAGGCGTTGTAGTCCATCACCGAGCCGGAAATGCTGTTGGCTTCGGTGAAGGCCTTGTCCTTCAGCTGCGCCTGGGTAATGGTGGTCGAGGCCTTGAAGTTGTGCTTGAAGCCGAGCGTGTGGCCGACTTCGTGCGCCACCGTGTCGCGGATCACCGAGAACACAAAGGCTTCGGCTTCCGGGCTGTCCGGGGCGAGGTCACCACGGGCTTCCAGAATGTCCATCGCGAAGTGCATCTCGGCGGCAGCTTCCTGTGCATAGTTGCACTGCGCCACACCCTGGCCGTCCTTCCAGCCCAGGCTCAGCTTGGCCAGACGCTGCTCGGCGCTCATGCCCACATCTTCGGCAATGAAGCGGCGCGAGCCGCGCGCAAACACATCGCTCATGCCGATGTCGGCATCGATGATCTCGCCGGTACGGGGATCGGTATGGCTCGGGCCGATGGCAAAGCCCACGTCGGCGCCGACGAACCAGCGGATCGAGGCGTGGCCCGCGTCCATATTGTCCCAATTGGCATCGTCAGGCTGCTGCTTGGCAACCAGGGCATTCTTGAAGCCGATCTTCTCGAAGGCCTTGTTCCACTCCAGGATGCCGGCCTCGACCGCGGCGCGGTACTTGACGGGGATGTTCTTGTCCATCCAGAAGGTGACGGGCGTCACCGGCTCGGACAGGGCGGCCGCCGCATCCTTCTTCTCCAGGCGCCAGCGCTGCACATAGTGCACGCGCGGGTTGGCCTTCATGTCACCGCCCAGGTCGGTGAAGGACTCCATGAAGTGGCCCAGGCGCGGATCTGCCAGGCGCGGTGCCATCGGCTGCTCGGGCAGGGCCAGGAAGCTGTAGACATAGTCGACGAACAGGCTGCGCGGATCGGGCGTGGCCTGCGGCGGCGTGGGCATGGGCATCGGCGACGGCGTCATCGGCGGGGCCGGGATGCGCGGCGTGGCGAAGTGCATGCGTGCAGTCAGCGTGGACAGCTTGGGCTCGGCGCGGGCGCGCTCGAATGAAGAGTTGGCGCGGTCCAGTGCGAACGGCAGGCGGTAGGCGTACTCCAGGCGGGTCGAATAGCCCGGGATGTCGGAGAACAGGAAGCCGGCATCGATCAGGATGGACTTGCGCTCCGGATGCTCGGCGCTGGCCACCGCACTGGCGCCCAGCAGGCTGGGCGAGAAGGCCTGGTCGATCGCGACCTTGCTGCCCTGGTCGGCTACGGCGCGGAACTTGGTGTTCAGCGCCATCAGTTGCACCTGCTTGCCGACCACGCGGAACTCGGCCATCCAGTCCTGCCCCATCTGGCTGGCATAGAGGCCGCGCTCGCCCACCGAATTGGCGATGTTCACGGTGAACATGAAGGGCTTGCCGATCATGGCCTTGGGGATCTCGATCCAGACCTTCTCGTCCTTGCGCCAGATCGGGAACAGGCCGTCCTGCTGCTTGGCGTCCTTGATGATCTCGGCGAAGGGCTTGGGCGCGGTCGGGTCAGCGGGCGGCCTGGCAGCGGCCGGTGCAGCGCCTGAAGCGGCCGGGGCAGCTGCCGCCGGCTTGGCGGCGGCGCCGCCGGAAGCAGCGGCCGGTGCGCTGGCCACGGGCTTGGCGGCGTCGGCCGGCTTGGCGGCAGCGGCATCGGCCGCCGGTGTGTTGTTGACGCTGACGGCGCAGCCACTCAGCAGGACGATGGCGGTCGCGATGGCCGACAGGCTCAGGCCGGAGCGGCCCATCTGGATTCGATCTTCAGTCATGCAGCTCTTCTCTCAGAAAGTGGCACTGGCCGGCAGGCGCTCGTGGCGGCCTCCAGCACGGTAAGGGGACAAGCAAAGGGGCCGACTTTGTCTGCAGGCGCGGCCGGCGTCAATGCTGCAGCACCCCATCCGCTGACAGAAAACCGCAGTTCGTCGCATCTGCGAGGCCACCTCATGGAAGACCCTAGGATCGCGACAGCGCCCCACGTCACCCGCCCGAAAGCGGCAGGTCAGCCGCTGTCGCTAGACTGGCGCGCCATGTCCAAACCCGAGAACGCCACCCACCTGCTTTATCTGCACGGTTTTCGCTCCTCGCCACGCTCGGCAAAGGCCCAGCGCATGGCGCGCTGGGTGGCCGAGCACCGGCCGGATCTGGTGTTCGCCTGCCCGCAACTGCCGCCCTCGCCGCGCGCAGCGATCGAATTGGCCCGCGAGTTGGTGGCCGACTGGCCGCGCGAGCGCATGGCCCTGATGGGCAGCTCGCTGGGCGGTTTCTACGCCACCGTGCTGGCCCAGGCACTGGGCTGCCGCGCGGTGCTGCTCAATCCGGCGGTCGACCCGGCCCGGGACCTAGCCAAGTACATCGGCGAGCACAGCTGCTGGCAGAACCCGGAGGAGCGCTTCTTCTTCCGCCCCGAGTTCGTCGATGAGCTGCGTGCGCTGCAGCCCGGCACGCTGGCCTATCCCGAGCGCCTGCTGGCCGTCATCGCCAAGGGCGACGAGGTGCTGGACTGGCGCGAAATGCACGCCCGCTACGCGCCCGGCCAGATCAAGCTGCTGGAAGGCAGCGATCACGGGCTGTCCGATTTCGACGATTACCTCTCTGAACTGACTGACTTTCTCCAGCTATGACGACCCAACGACTCCAGAACAAGGTTTCCATCATCACCGGCGCCGCCCAGGGCATCGGCTTGGCCACAGCGCTGAAATTCGCGCGCGAAGGCGCCATCGTGATCGTCTGCGACATCAAGCCGCAGGCGGTCGAGGACGCGGCGGCACAATGCCGCGCCGCCGGCGCGCAGGCCGAGGGCCATGTGCTGGATGTCACCTCGCGCGAGCAGGTCGACACGGTGGTGGCAGCCGTGAAGGCCAAGTACGGCCGCATCGACGTGCTGGTCAACAACGCCGGCATCACCAAGGATGCGCGCCTGCAGAAGATGACGCTGGAACAGTTCGACGCGGTGATCGATGTGAACCTGCGCGGCGTCTTCCACTGCGCGCAGGCGGTGGCCGACACCATGGTGGCGCAGGGCGCCGGCGTGATCCTCAACGCCAGCTCGGTTGTCGGCATCTACGGCAACTTCGGCCAGACGAATTACGCCGCCACCAAGTTCGGCGTGATCGGCTTCACCAAGACCTGGAGCCGCGAGCTCGGCCCCAAGGGCGTGCGCGTCAACGCGGTGGCGCCGGGCTTCATCGAGACGCCCATCCTGTCAACCATCCCGGCCAAGGTGATCGAGCAGATGCAGGAGCACGTGCCGCTCAAGCGACTGGGCAAAC
>NZ_JBILQK010000067.1:0-21792 GCF_044373315.1 Roseateles sp.
GACTCGACGCCCTGCCGGACTTCCCCGACCACGCTGCGCAACTGGAGCACCATGCGATCCATAGCACCGAGCAGCAAGCCGAACTCGTCGCGGCGGCCAGCCGGCACACGCGTGCTCAGATTGCCGGCGGCGATCTGGCCGGCCGCCTCGATGGCCTCCTGCAAAGGCCGCTGGATCGATCGGATGAGCCACACCGCGCCGGCGATCAGGCCGGCAACGATGATCGCGATGAACACGGCCGAGTAACGCACGGTGCTGGCGCGCTGCTGGGCAACCTCCACCTGCAGCGCCTGCTTGGCGCGCTCCTGCTCGGCCGCGAAGGCGCCCAGGACTTTCAGGTAGACCGCGACGGCTGGATTGAAGTTCTGTGTCATCTCGGTCTGCACCGCCGCGGGATCACTGGCCTTCAGCGCGCGAATCTTGGCGAGCAACTCAAGCACCTTCTTGCGCTCCGCTGCCACATCGGCCATCAAGGACTTGTCCTGTTCCGTCAGGGGCATCGCCTCGATGGACTTCTGCAATTCACTGACGTCACGAATGATCGCCGCGATGTCATCCTTGAACATCGCATCCACCGCAGGATCGCTACTGGCAGCGCCGGCCTGGATCTTGGTGATGGCGGTCGTCGTCAGCCCACCCCAGCGCTTGGCTCGATCAAGCTTGGTGTCCATCGCGGCAATGCGCTCGCTGGATTCCTTCTGCACCTGGTTGCTGCGTATCGCGGCAAATGAAATAACAGCAAACAGCGCAATCACCACGGCCGCCACCGACAACCACAGGCGGACTGCCACGCTGTGCCATTTGCTGGATGGGTTTGTCTCTGCTACTGCCATGCAACACCTTAAGGAGTGGGGATGGGACGTCGGCTGAGCCCGCGCGACGCTCCAACTATCGCGATGCTGTGGGAGTCGGGATTGATCCAGATCATGACAACACCAGCGGCGTGGAAACCGCGGACAGCGCGCGGCCCATGCGGCCGCGCGCCCGTGGCCTCACGCCGAGCTCCCGCGTTTGCGCAAACGCCACACAATGGCAGCAAATACTGGGGACAGACCCTGGGTCGCTCAGGGCTCCGATCGACATGGGTGCGCGGCTTCTTGGCTTCTTGTCCGCGTCAACGAATGATCTAATGGAAAGTGTGCGCACACCAACATTACCAGCTTGGTGCATCAGAGCGAGTGGAAACCCCAAGTGCGTGCATGCTGTCGACTACCTACATTGCGAAGCACTCGATGCAGTCATTGTGCGAACAGCGGCTGCCAGGCGGGGCTGAGGAGACAAATACAAGCAGATCTAATACGAACGAATTCAGTGACACTGTCACAATTCCAGGGCACCTTCGGGTGCCCTTTTTATTTCCTGCTCCAGCGCCTGGACGGCCTCGCCGATGCTTGTTGAGACCCTGACTGTTGCCCTGGCGTCACTGCTGGCCGGCTTTGTGGATGCGATCGTGGGCGGGGGAGGGCTGGTGCTCGTGCCGGCCCTTTTCAGTGTCTTTCCTCAGGCACCGCCGGCGACGCTGTTCGGTACCAACAAAGCTGCGTCCGTCTGGGGCACCGCCTGGGCCAGCATGCAGTTCGCACGGCGCGTCACCCTGCCGTGGGCATCCTTGCTGCCGGCCTGTGGCGCGGCACTGATCGGCGGCTTTACCGGCGCCTGGACCGTCACCCTGGTCAGTGCGGAGGGCCTGCGCAAACTCTTGCCCATCATCCTGCTGGGCGTGCTGATCTATACCCTGGTCAAGAAGGACCTGGGGCGCCATCACGAACCGCGCCACAGCGGCCACGCGCAAACCCTTCGGGCCTGCGCGATCGGTCTTCTGATCGGCTTCTACGACGGCTTCTTCGGTCCGGGCACCGGCAGTTTCTTCGTGTTCTTGTTCGTGCGCCTGCTGGGTTTCGACTTCCTGCATGCCTCGGCCAGCGCCAAGCTGCTCAACACCACGACCAACGGAGCGGCGCTGCTGCTGTTCGCCTGGAAGGGCCATGTCTGGTGGCATCTGGCGCTGGTGATGGCCGTCACGAACGTGATCGGCAGTCTGCTGGGCACGCGGCTGGCGCTCAAGCATGGCGCGGGGTTCGTGCGCGGCGTCTTCATCCTTGTCGTTGGATCCTTGATCATCAAGACCGGCTGGGATGCCTTCGGACGCTGAGCGGCGCTACTATTGGCACCCGGCACAGATCAATCCACCTATAAGCCATGCCTGTCGATCCGCAACTGCGCACCCTGGACATCGAGATCCCCACCCAACCCGAGGTGCTGGTCAAGCTGTCACTGCTGATGGCGGACGAGGATGTGGATCTGCCGGCCATCTCGGCCCTGGTTGAATCCGACATGGCTCTCGCCGCCGCGGTGATGAAAGCGGTCAACTCATCGCTGTACGGCTTGCAGGGGCGCGTGCAGACCGTGCATCAGGCGCTGACCTATCTGGGCATGCGAGAAGTCGCGGCCATCACCTTCGAGATGGGCCTGCGTGCCGCATTTCCGCCAGCGGCCGAGCTTGAGCCCATCTGGAGCCGCGCTTCCCAACGCGGCCTGTTGATGGGTCGCATGGGTCAGATGCTGGGCGTCGATCCCTGGGCCGCGCACTCGGCGGGCCTGTTCGAGGAATGCGGCAAGGCCGTGCTGTACCGTCACGCGCCGGCCCACTACCCGGCCATGCTGCGCGCGGCGCAGAAAGATAGCGAGCTCGTGCAGCTGGAGCACACCGCCTTCGGCGTCAGCCATGACGCCCTGGGTGCCGCCTTGTGCGAAAGCTGGGGCCTTGCACCCACCGCCGTGGCGAGCGTGCGGCACCATGTGCAGGTACAGGAGAGCCTGCTGATGCCGGACGTGGTCCAGCGTCGCAGCGTGCTCGCCATCTCGGCGATGGCCTGGGCCCTGCTGAACCGGCCGGACGAGATCGAGGACATCGCGCGCGACATCGCGCCGCAAGCCCAGCTGGACGAAACCCTGGTGCTGCGTGCCGCGCGGCGGGTGCACGAACAGCTGCTCGAAGCCCAAGAGCGCGGTCGCTGACAGCGCGTCCCTGAGGGATACGGCCTTCAGGCCGCCAGGCTCAGCCGGTCGCGCCCGGCATGCTTGGCGATAGCCAGCGCCTCATCGGCAGCCTGCAGCATCGCCTGAGAGCTCAGGTAGGGATGCTGCGCACTGTAGGCCGACAGACCGATGCTGACGGTCAGCACGCCATCGGACACCGGACTGCCTGGGTTGAGCAATCCCAGCGAACGCCAGTCTTCGCGCAACTGCTCCAGCAGCCCCTGAGCCGAGTGCAAGTCAAAACCGGGCAGCAGCGCCACGAACTCCTCACCGCCCAGTCGAGCGACCAGGTCGGTATCCCGCTTGAAGCGCTCACTCAGCAAACGGGCAAAAGCCTGCAGGGCCTGATCGCCGGCGCCATGGCCATGCACCTGATTGAAATGCTTGAAGGCATCGAGATCCATCACCGCCAGTGCCAGCTGGCTGTGCTGACGCTGGGCACGCTTGAACTCGCGCCGCAGCGCATCGTCAAACTCCCGGCGATTGGCCAGCCCTGTCAAGGCGTCGACACGCGACAGTGCGGCCAGCTCGCGCTGCTTGCTGTCCAGCGCCTGCTCAGCGGCGCGCAGGGCCGCCGACTGCCGCGCGATTTCCTGGGTCAGGGCATCGGCACGCGACTGTTCACGCTGCAGCTGGCTGTCGACGCTCTGCTGCACATGGACGAGTGCGGCCTCCATCTGGCGCAGTTCCCGCGGCGCATGCCGAGGCGCAATCGACCAGTCAAACTGGCTGGGCGGCTGGCTCGCATCAAAGCGCCGAATCTCTTCGGTCAACCTGCGCAGATGCCGAAGCAGGGAGCGGTCCACCAACCAAGCCGCCGCCAGGCCCAGCAGCAAAACCAGCGCCAGGTCCTGAGCCAGCTGGAGTTGCAGGCGATCCTGGCTCAACACATGCCCCAGCGTCAGCGCCGGCATCACCACATGCACCGATCCCAAGGGGCTGTCGGCAAGCGGCGTCAGCAGCGCGAATTCACTGTGCGCCTGCACGGTGCCGGCCGGCGGCATGCGCCCAGCCTCCAGCTTGCGTCCGTCCGCCAGCTTGAGCTCCAGGCCCTGAATGCCGTGGCGCTGCAACATGGTCGCCATCAAGGACCGGGCCTGATCCTCACGGGCTTGCGCAAGCGTCCGGGCCAGCGGCTCGGCATAGATCAGCGGCAGTGCCTTCAGGTCCAGCGCCTGCTGCTCGCTGCGCAGATCCAGGTCCTGCTGCACCCGCCAGGCCCCGAACACGGCCGCAAGCGACAGCCCCAGCACGAGCAGTGCCAGGCTGGTGCGTGATTTCACCGCAGCCTGCATATCGGTGAGCGAACGGGTGTTCATGGAAGTCCGTACAGCAAAGGAACGCTCCGATTGTGCCCAGCGAAGGGGCGCCGTCAGGCTGGGGCTTTCCCAGTGGTCGCACAGGCCACCTGCCTGGATCGGGGAGGCGCATCCGCGCCACGGCACACGGCGTTCTCAGCCAGGCAGCAGGGCCAGGCTGCGCCTTGATTCAAAGCATCGCTGCTGCCCGGTGCACGGATCGCTGAAGGCCAGCGCCCGCGCCAGCAGCTGCAGCGGCCGGTCGAAATCGGAGGCCTCGCTGCTGGGCAGCAGCACCGGATAGATGCGGTCGCCGACGATGGGCAGGCCCAGCGCGTTCATCTGGGCACGCAGCTGGTGCTTGCGGCCGCTGAACGGACGCAGTGCGTAATGCGCCAGCCCGCCCGGCAGCAATCGCAGCAACTCGATGTGCGTCTCGGCATTCGGCAGGCCTTCGACCTCTTGCATCTGCATGAATGCATCAGCCCGTTCCTGCAGCCGACTGCAGTAGCGCATCGGCAGGGTCAGGTCTTGCCGGGCCTGGGTCGGCTCGGCTGCGATGGCTTCATAAAGCTTGTCCACCTGCCGCTCGCGAAACAGCCGCTGGTAGGCATCACGGCTGTCCGGGCGGACAGCGAAGACCGTCAGGCCCGCCGTCTCGCGGTCGATGCGGTGGATGGGAGTCAGGGTGGCGATGCCCAGGCGCTTCTTCAGCCGCGTCAACAAGGTCTGCTGCACGTAGCGGCCCTTGGGCGTCACCGGCAGGAAGTGCGGCTTGTCCGCCACCACCAGCCAGTCGTCCTGGAACAGCACCGTCTCCTCGAACGGGATGTCCGGCTCGGCATGCTGCTGGCGGTAGTAATAGATCCGCACCGCAGCCCGGTATTCCGAATCGGGCGGCAGCGGCCGCCCTGCCTCGTCAAGCACCTCGGCGCGTGCCATGCGCGCCAGCCACTCCGCGCGCGGGACCAAGGGCAGGCGCTCGACCAGATAGTCGACCAGGGATGACCAGCTGCCGGCGGGACAGGCCAGCGCGCTGGCACTGACGCCATCGCGCATCGGCAGATCCAGCTTGGGCGGTCGGCTCACTCCAGCTGCGGGCCGCGGCGGGCGCGGTCGTCCAGAAATCGGATCAGCCGCGCCCGCTCTGCGGCGGACGCCGACTCGCCCAGCCACTGGCGCTTCCAGACATGGCGCTTCGGATCCTGAGCCAGCCGCCGCACGGCCGCATCAATGGCCTCGATCTGCTCGCGCCCCTCCGCGTTCCGGGTGCAGGAGGCGTAGGCCAGGTCCAGCGTCTCCAACTCAGCGATGGGCAGCAGCAGCAGATCGGGTTCGCGGCGGGCATCCCGCTTGCCGTCTTCGGTGGCGTCGCCAAGAAACTGCTGCACCGCTTCCGCGTACTCCAAGGTGTAGTCCATGCGCCCAGCCCGCAACATGGCCAGCAAGGTCTTGTTGCTCGTGGTCACCACCGTGTCCAGTGCCCTGCCATGCGCCTGCTTCAGCAGCGGATCCAGGGTGTTGCCGAAAGAGCGCTCGCGGGCAACCAGCCCTTTCAGGCTGCGTGTCTGCAACAGGCCTGTGATGGCTACCGGCGTGCCCAGCGACTGAAAGCGCTCCATCCGGTCCCGACGGACGACCAACTGCACCTGGTGCGAGCTCGGCGCAGGAAACATCGGCGTGAAATAGCGGCTGGCCAGACGCTCGGGCACGCGCTTGTGCAGGACCGAGCAGATGGTCTGGCCACCACGCACCATCAGCTCGAAGCGCGGCAGGCTGGCCTCGACAAACTCATGCCGGTACTGCGGCAGTTGGCCGATCAGCAGGCGAAGGAAACCATCACGCTCGCCGTAACCAAGATCGGCGACGCTCAGCGGTGTCTTTCCGACGGCATAGCTGAAATGCGGCGGCGCGTCCTGGACCAGCCAGCGAATGACCGGTTGGGCGTGGGTAGGCACCGCCAGGCCAACGCCCAGCAGCGCCGCCGCAAGCGCACGAGTCAGGGTCTGCATCACCGTTCGCATCGGATCGATCAGTCGCCTTCGACCCACTCGATCCTCGCACCCAGCGTGCAGATGTTCTCGACGAAGTGCGGATGCGCGCGCCGGATCGGCGTAGCGTTGCGAATCACCGAGCGGCCGGGGATGCTGGCCGCCACCATCAGCAGCGCGATCGCGACGCGGATGATGTAAGGGCTCTCGACCTCACTGGCGTGCAGCGGCTTGCCGCCGAAGGTCACCATGCGGTGCGGGTCCGACAGGAACGCATGCGCACCAAACTTGGCCAGCTCCGAGGTCCAGCCCATCGCGCCGTCGTAGATCTTGTTCCAGAACATCACGCTGCCTTCGGCCTTGACGCCCAGCGCGACAAAGATCGGCAGCAGGTCCACCGGCAGATAGGGCCAGGGCGCCGCCTCGACCTTCTGCAGGATGTTGCGCGTGAAAGGCTCCTTGACCTTCAGCGGACCATCGGTTTCGGCGCACGACCAGCCGTTCTCGTGCACGATGCGCACGCCGAACTTGGCGAAAGTGCGGTCGATCAGCGGGAACTGCTCGGGCGTCGAGTTCTTCACCTCGACCCGGCCGCCGGTGATGGCTCCCAAAGCCAGGAAGGTGACGATCTCGTGGAAGTCCTCGGCAAAGGTGAAGTCACCACCGCCCAGGCGCTCCACGCCGCTGATCTTCAGGCGCGAGGTGCCCAGGCCATCGATCTTGGCGCCCAGCATCTGCATGAACTGGCAGAACTCCTGCACATGCGGCTCGGAGGCGGCATTCATCAACGTGGACGTGCCCTCGGCCAGCGCGGCGCACAGCACGAAGTTCTCGGTGGTGGTCACCGAGGCGTAATCAGTCCAGTGGTCATTGGCACGCAGCTTGGCGCCCACATCCAGCAGCAGGCCGTCGGGCTGGCGCTCGACGCGGGCGCCGAAGCGCTCGAAGACCTCCACATGCGGGTCGATCTCGCGCGCGCCAAGCGTACAGCCCTTGACGTCGTCCTCGATGCGCGCCGCGCCGAAGCGCGCCATCAGCCCCGGCACCAGCATGATGGAACTGCGCATCTCCTCGGGCAGGCGGTCGGTGGCCGAATTGAAATGCGTGTCGCGGTGGTGCACGTCCAGCACGCCGGTCTTGTAGTCGATCTCGACCTGGCTGCCCAGCTTGCGGAAGACCTCCAGGATCTTGCGCACATCGGTGATCTCGGGCACGCCGCGCAGGCGCACCGGCTCGCGCGTCAGCAGCGTGGCGCAGAGGATGGGCAGCACCGCATTCTTGTTGGCCGAGGGAACGATGCGGCCGCTTAGAGGCGTGCCGCCGTGGACGATCAGATTGGACATGGAGGAGGGGTGCGAGGCCGGTGGTTCGAGGGGCGGTCGGTGCCGCAGGGCGCATTATCCCGCTGGCTACAATCCCGCACCCTGTATCCGAGAGTTTTCGCCGTGTCCGACCGCCTTGCCGTGCTGCCGCAATACCTCCTGCCCAAGCAGGCGCTGACCCGGCTGGCCGGCCTGTTTGCCTCGGCGAGGCTCGGCGGCCTGACCACGGCAGCGATCCGCCGCTTCATCGCGCGCTACGAGGTCAATATGGCCGAGGCGGCCAATCCCGACCCGGCCGCCTACGCCAGCTTCAACGAATTCTTCACCCGTGCGCTGAAACCCGGCGCACGGCCGCTGGCGCCGGCGCGACTGGTCTGCCCGGTCGATGGCGCGATCAGCCAGTTCGGCAGCATCGCCCACGACGAGATCTTCCAGGCCAAGGGCCACCAGTTCAGCACCACCGCCCTGGTGGGCGGCGATGCGCAGCTGGCCGCGCAGTTCCAGGACGGCCATTTCGCCACGCTCTACCTCAGCCCGCGCGACTACCACCGCATCCACATGCCCTGCGCTGGCCGGCTCACTCGCATGATCCATGTGCCGGGCGAGTTGTTCTCGGTCAACCCGACCACCGCGCGCGGCGTGCCGGGCCTGTTCGCCCGCAACGAGCGCGTGGTCTGCGTGTTCGAGGGCGACGGGCAAAGCGTGCAGGGCAGCTTCGTGCTGGTCCTGGTGGGCGCCACCATCGTTGGCTCGATGGCCACCACCTGGCATGGCGTGGTCAACCCGCCGCGCCCCGGCCACCTGCGGGACTGGTCCTACGAGAACCAGGACATCCGCTTCAGCCAGGGCGATGAGATGGGCCGATTCCTGCTCGGCTCCACCGTCGTGATGCTGTTCCCGCGCAGCGGCATGGGTTTCAACCCGGCCTGGCGGCCAGGCGGTGCGATCCGCCTGGGCGAGGCGATGGTGGCTTAAGCCAGCAGCTGACGCCGCACAGCCAGCGTCTGCAGGCAGGCATCCGCCAGTTCCTGCCCCTTGGTGAGGAAGTGGGCGCTGAAGTAGCGCCGATGTTCCTCATGCTCATGGAAGTGATGCGGCGTCAGCACCGCCGAGAACACCGGCACGCCGCTGTCGAGCTGCACCCGCATCAGGCCGTCGATCACCGCTGTGGCGACGAAGTCGTGGCGGTAGATGCCGCCGTCGACCACCAGCGCGCAGGCCAGGATGGCGTCATAACGGCCGCTGCGCGCCAGGCTTTGCGCCTGCAAGGGGATCTCGAAGGCGCCGGGCAGTTCGAACTCGTCGATCGCGCCGGGCGCGACGCCGCGAGAGCGCAGCCGCTCCTTGGCCGCCAGGCAGGCCTGGCCGACGATATCGCGATGCCAGCAGGCGCTGACGATAGCGATCCGCGGCGCTGGGTCAAGACCGGCAAGCGCTGAAGCAGAAGAAGTAGTAATAGCAGTAAGACCAGACTGATTCATGTGAACCTCATCGAGGATGGTTGGACATAAATCAGGGCAAGCACGCAAATGCGCGGCCATGCCGCAGCTGCACCCACGCGAGCAGGCACAGCCGCAGCCTTGGCCGCGAACTCGCGTTCTCTTTCATCCGGACTGTGACCGTCGGCCCTGGCATCGCACCAGGTCTGCTGACTCCGTCGCGGCACGCAGGCCGCCACGGACGCTCGCGGGCTCTCCAGCGCTGCGTCGGGCGACGCAGGCCGGAATACCGCCGGTGGGGACTTCCACCCCGCCCTGAGAACGCTGCCGAGCCTTGCGACCCGGCAGGCGGGAGTCTAGGGCCTGTTTAGCGGCGCGCCGCCAGCAGTTCGGCAGCCGCGGCCGCGCTCATCGGCCGCCCCAGATGGAAACCTTGCAGCTGGGTGCAACCCAGCGCTTCGGCGGCCTGCGCCTGCTCTTCGGTCTCGACGCCCTCGGCGATGACCTCCAGCCCGAGCGAATGCCCCAGCGCGCAGGTCGCGCGCACGACAGCGCTGGCATCGGCCTGCGGCAAGGGAGCGATCATGCTGCGGTCCAGCTTCATCGCGTGGATCGGCAGCTGGCGCAGCATGGTCAGCGAGGACTGGCCGGTGCCGAAGTCGTCCAGCGCGCACAACACGCCGGCATCGCGTAGCTGCAGCAGTTGCGGCAGCACCTGCTCGACATGGCCGATGGCGGCGGTCTCGGTGATCTCGATCTGCAGACTGCCATGCGGCAACCGCAGCTCGTCCAGCGCCTGCAGCAGGCGTGGCACGAACTTCCGATCATCGAACTGCAGCGGCGACACATTGACCGCCACCGGCGGCACCACGCCGAAGCGGTCCAGCCACTCGCGCAACTGGGCCGTCGCCAGCGCGAGGATCAACTCACCCAGCGCCTTGATCTGCCCGGTGCGCTCGGCTGCCGGGATGAACTCCGCCGGGCTGATCGCGCCAACACCGCTGCGCTGCCAGCGCACCAGCGCCTCGAAGCCCAGCAGCATGCGCGTGCCCGCCGCGAACTTGGGCTGGTAAAGCAGCTCGAACTCGCCGGCCTCCATCGCGCGCGCCAGCGCCTGCTCGGCATCCAGCCGGGACTGTGCCGCGGCGTTCATCGAGGCGTCGAAGAAGGCATAGGCCGCGCCGGGCAGGCCCTTGGCGCGGTGCACGGCCGAATCGGCCGCACGCAGCAGGCCGGGGCCGTCGTTCGCATCACGGGGGAATAGCGCCACGCCGATCGACAGGTGCACGAACAGCTCGGTGCCGTCCACTTCGAAGGGCCGCTGCAGCAAGGCCAGCAGCTGCTCGATGAAGGCGCGCGCATGGCCGCGCTCGCCCGCACCTGGCCCCTCGACCAGCATCACGAACTGGTCCTCGCCCAGCCGGGCCAGCGTCGCACTGACCGGCAGCTCGGTCTTGAGCCGCGCGGCCACAGCCTGCAGCAGCGCATCGCCGACCGCATGACCCAGCGTCTCGTTGACCAGCTGAAAGCGGTCGATGTCAGCGGAGACCAGCGCGAACGGCGGTGCTCCCAGCCGCGTCAGATGCTTGAGCCGTTCCTGCGTGAAGTTGCGATTCGGCAGGTCGGTCAGTTCGTCATGCAGGGCCATGCGCCGCAGCGCCTCCACCGCGGCATGGCGCTCCGTCACGTCGACCAGCGCCAACAGCTCGGCCGGGGCACCGTCCCACTCGATCTGGCTGGACAGGCCATGCAGATGCAAGGTGCGGCCATCGCGCGCCAGCCGCAGGTCTTCCCACTCGATGCGCGCTTCGGGGTCGCGCAAGACCTCGGCATGGCGACGCAAGGACTCAGCGCGCCGCTGCGGCGCCACCAGCAGCTCCAGCAAGTCGGCGCGCAAGGCGCTCTCCAGATCGGTGGCCCCGAACATCGCCAGTGCCGCCGGATTGGCGTAGAGCAGCTTGTGATGGCGCAGCACGGCCAGGCCCTGCAAGGAGTGCTCGGCCAGACGGCTGAAGCGCTCGGCTTGCAGCTGCGCCTCGCGATGCGCCCGGCCGACCGACAGCAGCATCAGCGCCAGGCAAAGCGCCGTCTGCACAATCGCGCCCAGGCTGTAGGTGACGGACGAGCGGCCCAGGGGGTCCAGCAAGGGCCCGCTGATATGCACCAGCGCCGAGGCGACAAAGCAGGCACTGACCCAGCGCTGCTGTCCGCTGCTGTGGCGCCACAGCAGCGAGGCGCTAAGCAGCGCGCCCAGGCCCAGCACCGCAGCACCGAAAACCACCGCGCTTTGCATGCGCCAGGTGCCCAGAACAGCCAGCACGCACATCAGCAGCAACAGCAGCGGCACCGCTTGCGCGAGACGCAGGCGCCGGCCGCAAAAGTTCATCGCGCCGGCCAGCTGCAGCAGCTGCGAGCTCATCAGCGCCCCCGACGCCAGCAGCGCTTGCGCGGCACGCGCTGGCGAACTGTCGTCGAAGGCATCCTGCAGCACCGGCCCGCCGCCCAGCCCCAGGCCCAGCAGCACCCAGCTCCAGCCCCACATCCAGACATAGGCGTGCTGACGACGCTCTTGAGCCCACAGCCGCAGCATGGCGGCCCCGAACAAGCCGAGGATGACAGCATTGACCAACAGCAGCAGGGTCATGGGCGCAGGACGAGCCAAGCGAATCTGCATGCTAGCCGATGCTGGGGCCTGAGCTGCGACCGGCCTGGGCGAGAATCGGGGACAGGCAGGCCGAGGTCTTGCGGGACCCGGCCTCGAACTCATTTCGGCACAGACCATGACCCAGCGCGTTCTCACCGGCATCACCACCACCGGCACCCTGCACCTCGGCAACTATGTCGGCGCACTTCGCCCGGCCATCATTGCCAGCCAGGCCCCTGAGGTGGAGAGCTTCTTCTTCATGGCCGACTACCACGCGCTGATCAAGTGCGACGAACCGGACCGCATCGAGGCCTCGCGCCTGCAGATCGCCGCCACCTGGATCGCGGCCGGCCTGGATACCGATCGCGCGGTGTTCTACCGCCAGAGCGACATCCCCGAGATCCCCGAACTGACCTGGCTGCTGACCTGCGTCACCAGCAAGGGGCAGATGAATCGCGCCCATGCCTACAAGGGTGCGGTGGACGCCAACCTCGCCGCCGGCGAGGACCCCGACGCCGGCATCACCATGGGGCTGTACAGCTACCCCATCCTGATGGCGGCCGACATCCTGATGTTCAACGCCCACCGCGTGCCGGTCGGCAAGGACCAGGTGCAGCACATCGAGATGGCGCGCGACGTGGCGCAGCGCTTCAACCATCTGTTCGGGCGTGGCAAGGATTTCTTCGTACTGCCCGAGGCCGAGGTCGAAGCCGAGATGGAGCTGCTGCCCGGCCTGGACGGCCGCAAGATGAGCAAGAGCTATGACAACGTGATCCCGCTTTTCGAGGGCGGCGCGAAGGCGCTGCGCGAGGCGATTGCACGCATCGTCACCGACAGCAGGCTGCCCGGCGAGCCCAAGGACCCTGACAGCTCGCACCTGGTCAGCATCTTCGATGCCTTCGCCACGCCCGAGCAGCGCGCCGCCTTCCGCGCAGAGCTGCGCGCCGGCCTGGCCTGGGGCGAGGCCAAGCAGCGCCTGTTTGATCAGATCGACGGCCAGATCGGCCCGATGCGTGCGCGCTATGAAGAGCTGATGGCCCACCCCGAGCGTATCGAAGAGATACTGCAGCGCGGCGCGGCCAAGGCACGCGCCATCGCTGCGCCGCTGCTGGCCGAGCTGCGCCACGCAGTGGGCCTGCGCCCCTTCAAGGCCTTGCAGGCCAAAGCCACGCCGGTGGCCAAGGCGAAGTCCGCGCTGCCGCTGTTCAAGCAGTACCGCGAGGCCGACGGCAAGTTCTACTTCAAGCTCACCGCTGCCGACGGCAGCCTGCTGCTGCAGAGCCTGGCTTTCGAGCAGGGCCGCGAAGCCGGCCAATGGGTGGCGCGGCTGAAGCAGGACGGCGCCGCCGCTTTGGCCGAGGCGCCGGTGCAGCGTGCACCTGGCGTGGAGGAAGCAGCGCTCGCGGCTGCACTGGCCGCATTGCAGAGCGCAGCGACGGAGGGCTGAGGGTCGCCGGGCCGGCGTTGGGGACCTGGCTCTAATCCCGCGCTGACCCGCACAAACCCGCTTGGCACCCAGGGTCATGTGGCGATAGCCTGAAAGGGAGCGATCGCTATCAAGAACAAGCAAGGAGACTGCACCATGTCCACCATTCCCGCCGACAGCCTGGCCCTGCAACGCCTCTACCACTGGGAGCGCGAGTCGCCCGAGCGCATCGCGCTGACTCAACCCATGGGCGACGGCGTGGTCAAGGATTTCACCTGGGCCCAAGTCGGCGATCAGGTGCGCCGCATGGCCACCTACCTGCAGAGTCAGGGCTGGGAGCCTGGCTCCAAAGTGGCCATCCTGTCCAAGAACTGCGCCTGGTGGATGATGAGTGACCTGGCCATCTGGATGGCCGGCCATGTGTCAGTGCCGCTGTACCCGACGCTGGCGCCCGAGACCATCCGCCAGATCCTCGAGCACAGCGAGTCCAAGGCCTGCTTCGTCGGCAAGCTCGACGGCTGGGAGCACATGAAGCCCGGCGTGCCTGCCGACATGCCCTGCATCAGCTACCCGCTGTCGCCGTTTGACGCCATCAAGAGCTATGAGGGCTGGGACGCCATTTGCGCGCGCAGCGAGCCGATGTTCGGCGAACCCTTGCGCGGCGCAGACGAGCTGGCCACGCTGATCTACACCTCGGGCACCACCGGCATGCCCAAGGGCGTGATGCACACCTTCGGCGCCTTCGCCTGGGGCCTGGGCCAGGGCC
Organism: Roseateles sp.; assembly: GCF_044373315.1. Taxonomy (GTDB): domain Bacteria; phylum Pseudomonadota; class Gammaproteobacteria; order Burkholderiales; family Burkholderiaceae_C; genus JACDQM01. The sequence goes on from NZ_JBILQK010000067.1 coordinate 13,926, forward strand.
TCAAGCGCATCCCCATCGGCCACGATGACCGCATGCTGTCCTATCTGCCGCTGGCGCACGTGGTCGAGCGCGTGCTGGTCGAGCATGGCTGGCTGCGCACCGGCATGCATGTGTACTTCGCCGAAAGCCTGGACACCTTCGCCGCCGATCTGCAGCGCGCGCGGCCGACGGTGTTCTTCTCGGTGCCACGGCTGTGGGTCAAGTTCCAGCAGGGCGTGCACGCCAAGATGCCGCCGGCCAAGCTGGCGCGCCTGCTGTCCATCCCCCTGCTCGGCGGCATCGTGCGCAAGAAGATCCTCAAGGCCCTGGGCCTGGACCAGTGCCGCATCGCCGCCGGCGGTGCCGCGCCGATGCCGCTGGCGCTGCTGGAGTGGTACAAAAAGCTGGGATTGCACATCAACGAGGGCTACGGCATGACCGAGAACCTCGCCATCTCGCACATCACCATCCCCGGACAAAACCAGTTCGGCACCGTGGGCCCGGCCTACGAAGGCGTGGAGACCCGCATCGACCCCAAGAACGGTGAACTGCAGATGCGCAGCCCGGCGCTGATGCTGGGCTATTACAAGGAGCCGCGCCTGACCGAGGACGCGTTCACGCCCGACGGCTGGCTGCGGACCGGCGACAAGGCCGCCATCGAAGCCAGTGGCTGCCTGCGCATCACCGGCCGCGTGAAGGATCTGTTCAAGACCAGCAAGGGCAAGTACGTCGCGCCCGCGCCGATCGAAGACCGCCTGGTGATGCACCCGACCGTCGAGGCCTGCATGGTGGCCGGCGCCAATCTGGGCCAGCCGCTAGGCATCGTGATGCTGTCGCCGGACGCCGCCCTGCGCACCGGCACCGAAGCAGACCGTCAGCAGCTGATGGCGCAGCTCACCGAGCATCTGGACAACATCAATGCAAGGCTGGATCCGCATGAGCAGCTCGACTGCCTGGTGGTGGTGAAGAACGCCTGGACGGTGGACAACGGCTTCATCACGCCCACCTTCAAGGTCAAGCGCAACCGCGTCGAAGAGGTCTACGGCACCCACTTTGAAGAGTGGGTGGCCCGCCGCAGCAAGATCGTCTTCGGGGATTGATGGGCGCGCGGCGCGGCCTGTTGCGTGCTTGGGCGCTCGCGCTCAAGACCGATGTGCTGGCAGTCTACTTTGCCGCCCGCGACCCTCTCGCCCCCTGGCGCTGGCGCCTGCTGGCGCTGGCGGTGGCGGCCTATGCGCTCAGCCCCGTCGACCTGATCCCGGATTTCATCCCGCTGCTCGGCTATCTGGACGACCTGCTGCTGGTGCCGCTAGGCCTGTGGCTGGTGATCCGCCTGATGCCACCGGCGGTGATGGCGCGCGCGCGCCAGCGCGCCGCGCAGCTGCTGCAAAAACCCAAGAGCTGGGCCGCCGGCGCCGCCGTCGTGCTGGTGTGGCTGCTGGTGGCCGCCGTGCTGGCCCTGTGGCTGTGGCCGCTGATCCAGGACACCAGGGAGATCTCCCAACCATGATTCGCAACAACACAAGGGCGCGCCGGACTTTGCTGCGCCTGCTGGGCGCCTGCTGCCTGTGCCTGGCTGCCGGCAGCGCCGTGCAGGCCCAGCCCACCAGCTTCAGCGCGGCCGACCTGCTGGCTGCCGAGCGCCTGCGCGAAGCGGGCCTGGCCAGCGGCTTGGCCTACGAGCTGGTGGACAGCCTGGTCACCGAGGTGGGCGCACGCCCGGCCGGCTCGCTGAACGACCAGCGCGCGGTGGACTGGGCGCTGGACCGGCTGCGCCACCTGGGCTTCTCGAACGTGCGCGCCGAGCCCGTGCCGCTGCGCGCCTGGAAGCGCGGCGAGGCGCATGCCCACATCACCGCGCCCTATCCGCATCCGCTGGTGATGACGGCACTGGGCAATAGCGTGGCCACACCCAAGGAGGGCCTGCATGCCGAGATTGCCTACTACCCGGATCTGGAGACGCTGAAGGCTGACGTCAGCGATCGCGCCAATGGCCGCATTGTCTTCATCGACCAGAAGACCGAGCGCAGCCGCGACGCCCGCGGCTATGGCCGCGCGGTGGCGGCGCGCATCCAGGGCACGGCCGAAGCGGCCCGGCGCGGCGCCATCGCGGTGGCGATCCGCTCCATCGGCACCGACCGTGATCGCCTGGCCCACACCGGCAGCACGCGCTATGCCGAAGGCCTCAGCAAGATTCCGGCGCTGGCCGTCTCGGTGCCGGATGCCGATCTGATCGGCCGGCTGACCCGCTACGGCCAGCCGATCAAGATGCACCTGGCGCTGCAGGCCGAAGGCGGCATTGCCGCGGTTTCGCACAATGTGATTGCTGAGATCCCCGGCAGCGAGCTGCCGAATGAGGTGGTGCTGATCGGCGCCCACCTGGACAGCTGGGATCTGGGCCCCGGGGCGCTGGACGATGGCGCCGGCGTGGGCATCGTCACCGCTGCCGCAAGGCTGATGCTGGAGGCCGGCCTGAAGCCGCGCCGCACCGTGCGCGTGGTGCTGTTCGCCAATGAAGAGAACGGCTTCGACGGCGCCATCGCCTATGCCGACAAGTACAAAGGCCAGGTGCACCAGTTCGTCGGCGAAAGCGATCTAGGCGCCGGCCTGGTCTACCGCTTCCAGAGCCGCGTGCGACCCGAGGCCCTGCCCCTGATCCAGCAGATCGCACAGCCGCTGGCGCCGCTGGGCATCGCCCTGGGCAGCAACGAAGGCTCGCCCGGGCCCGATGCCGGCGTGCTGATGCGCCGCAATGCCTGGCCGGCGCTGGAGCTCAGCCAGGACGGCAGCGACTATTTCGACTGGCACCACACACCCAACGACACGCTGGACAAGATCGACCCGGCCAAGCTGCGCCAGAACGTCGCCGCCTGGGCGGTGATGAGCTGGCTGGCGGCACAAAGCCCGGTGGCCTTCGGGCCGATGCCGACGGCGGCCAAGCCCTGAGGTCATCGGTGCGCGACACCGGCCTCGACACCTTGCGCCAGGCCTACGACAGCCTCCAGCTCGCCTTCTGGTTTGAAGGCCGCAGCCCCGCCGTCTCGGAGGGGCCGCATTGTCGGCCAGCCCGGTTGCACGCCAGCAAGGTATCGCCAAAAAGGCCGCGAGCGGAGTGAGGGACTGGGTGGCGTCGCCGGCCGCCACAGCTTTGTTCCATGCCGCTGAAAGCTAATGCAGCCGCGCACCGCACCGAACTGGCGTTCCGCGATCCAACCCTTGAAGCGTGCCTGCAGTCGTGCAGGCCGCTCCGCTCGGGCTCAGCATCGCCGCAAACCCAGATGCAAAGGCAGATCGGGCCGCAGCGTGACGTCCAGCCGTGGGTTAGGGGCCGGCCGCTCGGGCAGGCGCTGCAGCTCGTAGCGCTGCAGGATCAGCGCCGCCACCACGCCCATTTCCGTCAGCGCGAAGTGGCTGCCCAGGCAGACCCGCGGGCCAGCGCCGAAGGGCAGCCAGGCGCCGCGTGGGATCTCGGGGTGGCCGCTCGACGTGTCAAAGCGTTCGGGGCGGAAGGCCTCGGGCTCCTGGAACCAGCGTGGGTCACGGTGGGTGAGAGCGGGTGTGAGGCGTACCATACTGCCGGCGGGCAGCTCGTAGCCGCCGACGCAAAGGGGCTGGGTCGTCCGCCGGGATAGCAGACCGGCCGCTGGCGGGAAGAGTCGCAGGGCTTCCTTGAAGCTGCGGGCCAGGCGCGGCATCAGCGGCAGATCAGCGGCCGTGGGCACACGATCGGCCAGCACCGACCGCACCTCGTCGGCGATCCGGGCCTGTTCTTCGGGATGAGCGGCCATGCACCAGCCCCACCATGTCAGCGCCGCGGCGGTAGTCTCGTGGCCGGCCAGGAACGTGGTCATGCATTCGTCGCGCAGGCCACGGGCGCTCAAGCCCTGATCCTCGGCGTCGCGGGCCTCAAGCATCAGGCCCAGCAGGTCACGGCGTGGTTCGGAGCAAGCCAGGCGCTCGCGGATCTGGCGCTCGATGAAGCGGTCCAGCAGTGCCAGGGCGCGGCGCTTGCGTGCCTTCCAGGGGGCCCATAGCGGGGCGCTCACGGGCCAGTAGAACTCCTTCATGCCCTCGACGCTGAGATCGTGCACGGCTTCGGCGATGGCTCGCCCCTGCAGCGCATCTGCCTGGGAGAACAGCGTTTGCATGATGACGGCCATGGTCGTCTGCGTCATGGCGGCCTCGAAGTCGATCTCCGACAGGCCGTCCCATCCGGCGAGGCTGGCTTGGCTGGCCTGCACCATGCGCGGCACAAAGCTCTCGACCCGCCTGGGCGAGAAGGCGGGCTGCAGCATCTGGCGCTGGCGCTTCCAGGCTGCGCCCTCTGCCACCAGCACGCTTTGGCCATGGGCGCTGGCAAAGACCGCGGTGCCGCGTTCCCAGCGAATCAGCTTGTCATGCGAGGCCACCAGCACCTCGCGCACATGCTCCGGGTGCAGGAAGCTGTAGTCCACCAAGTGCACGAAGCGCTGGCGGACGATGTCGCCATGGCGTGCATGCAAGGCACCCAATGTTCCCAGGTAGTCGCGGCTCATCGCGCGCAGGCGGTCGAAACCCAGGCCGGTGGGACCCGGCGGCCGGGTCGCGGGGGAGCGGGGCAGGATCTGTGTGTTCATGCGGCGCATCATGAGCGCCGGCCCGAGCGGCGTCTTGAACGAAATCGACATGGGCCGGGCTCACTACACTGCGGGCATGGACAGCGATCGCCACCCCGATGCCATTGCCCGGCTGATCGCCCCCGGCCTGGCGCTCAGCGGCTGCCTCTACGCCTCCCTGTGGCGCGACACGCTGGCGGCCGAGCCGCTGACGGCGGAGCAGCGCAGCAGCCACTTCCCGGCCACGCCCTACTGCGGCATGACCTGGGTGCTGGAAGGCGACGGCGTGCAGCTGCTGGACGACGGCAGCGAGCGGCCACTGCCCGGCCGTGCCCTGGTGGGCGGGCCCCGCAGCCGGCCGGCGCAGTTCCGCTCGGATGCGGGCACGCGCTGCTTCATGGTGGCCTGGCTGCCCGAGGCCTTGCATGCGCTGACGGGTGTGGACCTGGCCTCGCTGGTGGATGGCTGCGAGCCGATCGAGTCAGTGCTAGGCCCGGAGTGGCAGGCGCTGAACGACGCTTTGTTGGCGGCCCCGGACGAGCATGCCTGCCAGGCCAGGCTCGAGGCCTTCTTGCTGCCACGCTGGCGTGCCCTGGCTCAGGCCCAGGCGGCGCCACCGCGACGTTATCGAGACTGGATGGAGAACCTGGCGCTGAAGGCCGTGGCCGGCGGTCATGGCGAGAGCCTGCGCCAGGTCGAGCGTCGTATCAAGCGCTGGAGCGGGCAGAGCCTGCGTGCCTTGCGCAGCATCAGCCGTGCCGAGTCCGCCTTTCATCAGGCGCGCGGCGACCTGGAAGCGGGCGCCGTGCTATGGAGCGCCCTGGCCCAGGATGCTGGCTACGCCGACCAGGCCCATCTGTGCAGGGAAATCCGCCGCGTCTGCGGCTTCAGCCCCGAGGAGCTGCGCCGACGCATCTTCAGCCACGAGGCGTTCTGGGCATATCGGGTGTGGGTTTAAGCAGGCCGGAGCTGACAACGCGCCAAGCCGGGAGGGGTTGACCGTCATGCATCGACAAGCTTGTAGCAGCAGCGCTGCGCTACCGCGTTGGGCCATCGCCTGTCTGTCCCTGCTGTGGCTGCTGCTCTTGGGCGCCTGTGCCAGCCCCGATCCCAGCGCTGTTCGACGCCCATCAGGATTCCGTCCTCAGCCTGGCAGGCACGGCCTACGCCGCGGCGCAGCTGCAGGCCTGGTTCGAGGGCCGCAGCCCGGCCATCTACGAGCCGGAGCTCAGCGAGGGCCGGATCTGGCTGGCCGAGCGAGCCGGCCGGGTGCTGGGCTTCGTCGGCATCGAGCCGCTGTAAGTCACCTTGCTGTTCGTGCGCCCCGAAGCGGCCGGCAGCGGCCTGGGCAGCCGCCTGCTGGCGCTGGGCATGGCGCAGGCGCGCCGCACCGGGGCCGGGCCGCTGAAGCTGGTGGCCACGCTCAACTCGCAGGCCTTCTATGAACGCCACGGCTTCGTGCCCGTGCAGCGCTGCGAGACGCTGCGCGGCAAGGCGCAAAACACCCGCTTCGAGCTGGTCCGTATGCGCCAGCAGGTGATGCACCTGTGCCAGCAGCCGCAGCACGGCGATGCGGTCGCCCGGATGATCTACCAGGAGTTCTGGCGTGACGTGCCGAACGGAATGAGCGAAGCCGATCTGCAGGCGCATCTGCGCACGGCCACCGACCCGGACCGTCTGCCGCTGTGCCTGATCGCGGTCGATGCGGACGGGCAGTTGCTGGGCACCGTCAACCTGATCGACAACGATGACAGCCAGCGTACGCATCTCTGGCCCTGGCTGGCCGCCATGGTGGTGCTGGAGTCGCAGCGCGGCCACGGCATCGGCAGCGCGCTGGTGCGCTGCCTGCTGCTGGAAGCACGCCGGCTGGGCCTGCCGCGCCTGTACTTCGGCACCGACGGCCCGGGTTTCTACACCCGGCTGGGCGCGCAGCTGCATGAACAGGTCAGCGAGGCCTTCTGCGTCATGCGTTTCGAGCTGGGCTGAACGTGTCGCGCTGCGGTGCCGGCAGGCACCGTCGGCCGACAGTGGCCAGACCAGGCCCTTCAGGGCGCCGTCAGCGGCAGCTGCAGCTGGAAGCAGGCGCCGCGCTGCGCAGCGTCGGCAGGCAACAGCTGCAGCTTGCCCCCCAGCAGGCCGGTGGTCAGGTTGTGCGCGATGTGCAAACCCAGGCCGCTACCCCCTCGCCCAAGACGCGTGGTGAAGAACGGCTCGAAGACTTTCGACGCCATGCTGGCGGGAATGCCCATGCCGTTGTCGCTGATGCAGATCTGCAGGCAGCCACCCGGCCCGATGGCGGTGTCGATGCGAACCTCTCCGCCTTCGCTTCGGCCCTCCAGGCCATGCAGCAAGGCGTTCTGCACCAGGTTGACGATGATCTGTTCCAGCGGCCCCGGATAGCTGTCGAGCCGCAAGTCTGGAACCGGCCCCAGAAGCAGCTGATGCGGCGTGCCGCGGAACTGCGGCTGCAGGGCCGAGACAATGTCGGCCAAGGTCGCACGCAAGGAGAAGTCGCGCCGCTGCACGCTCTGCTGGTCCACCGCGACCTGCTTGAAGTGCCCGATCTGCTCGGCCGCCCGGGCCATGCCGCGCTCGATGAGTTGGCTCGCACGCACGCAGTCGCCGAGGAACTGCTGCAGTTCCACGCGGCGCAAGGCCGCTCCCTCTTCAAAGCGCCGATGGAAGCTCTGCACCTGATCGGCCAGAGCGCTGGCCACGGTCCGCGTGTTGCCAATCGGCGTGTTCAGCTCATGCGCAACGCCCGCCACCAGACGACCCAGGGCCGCCAGCTCTTCAGCCTCCATGAGCTGGGCCATGGCCTGTTTCAGCTCATCGCTGCGCGACGCGACGCGGCGCTCCAGCTCGTGGTTGCTGTTCGCCAGTGCCTCACGGGCCGCATGCAGCTCACCGATGTCCACGTCCATGCAGATGAAGATGCGATCGCCACCGTCCAGTGAAGGAAGCTCGAACTGAGTGGCCAAGCAGTGGGCCAGGCCGCCGTCAGCGCGCAGGCAGCTCCACTCGCTCGGGCTGGAGGCGCCGCCCTGGGCGGCCACCTGCTGCAGTCCTGCGAGAAAGGCCTGAAAGTCTTCGGCCGAGAGCAGAAATTCGTCGAGCCGTCGCCCCAGCGCCTGTTCGGCGCGCCAGCCAAACAAGCGCTCCGCGGCCGGGTTCCAACTCAGCACGCGTCCTTCGGCGTCGTAGGACTGGATGGCCACATTCGGCGCATGTTCGATGATGGCGGCCAGCTGCGCGCTGATGCGGTGGGTGGTCGTGGTCTCCAGGATCACGCC
>NZ_JBILQK010000156.1:0-5272 GCF_044373315.1 Roseateles sp.
TTGGCGAAATTGCCGCCGCGCGCCGCATACACCCAGCTGGTGCGCAGCATCAGGTGGCGGCAGCCGCTGGCGCGGATCGCCTGCTCGCCTTGCAGCTTGCTGCGACCGTAGACGCTCAAGGGGCCTGTCGCCGCGTCCTCGGCGCGCGGCTGCTCGCCGCTGCCATCAAAAACATAGTCGGTGCTGTAGTGCAGCAGCAGCGCGCCCAGGGCCTTAGCTTCCAGCGCCAGCCGGGCGGGTGCATGGGCATTGACCTGCAGCGCCATCTCGCTGTCGCTCTCGGCCTTGTCGACAGCGGTATAGGCCGCGGCATTGACGATCACCTGCGGCGCATGCGCGCGCACCACGGCTGCGAGCGCTGCGTTATCGCCCAGATCAGCGCCTTCGCTGCGGTCCAGCGCCACCAGCTCGCCCAGCGGTGCCAGGGCGCGCTGCAACTCCCAGCCGACCTGGCCGCTCTTGCCCAAGAGCAGAATTTTCATGTCGTCAGCTTCCGTACTGCTGGCTCACCCAGTCGCGGTAGCTGCCGCTCTGCACATGGCTCACCCACTCTGGGTTGTCCAGATACCACTGCACCGTCTTGCGGATGCCGGTGGCAAAGGTCTCGGCGGGGCGCCAGCCCAGTTCGCGCTCGATCTTGCGTGCGTCGATGGCGTAGCGGCGGTCGTGGCCGGGGCGGTCTTTCACATAGGTGATGAGCCGTGCATAGGGGCCGTCAGCCGAGGGGCGCAACTCGTCGAGCAGCGCGCACACCGTCTTCACGATGTCGATATTGGCCATCTCGTTCCAGCCGCCCACGTTGTAGACCTCGCCCACCCGGCCGCCGGCCAGCACCGCGCGGATGGCCGATGCATGGTCCTTCACATAGAGCCAGTCGCGGATCTGCTGGCCGTCGCCGTAGACCGGCAGCGGCTTGCCGGCCAGCGCGTTGACGATCATCAGCGGGATGAGCTTCTCGGGGAAGTGATAGGGGCCGTAGTTGTTGCTGCAGTTCGTGGTCAGCACCGGCATGCCATAGGTGTGGTGCCATGCGCGCACCAGGTGGTCGCTGGCAGCCTTGCTGGCCGAGTAGGGGCTGTTGGGCTCGTAGGGATTGGTCTCGGCGAAGGGAGGGTCGTCGGCCTTCAATGAGCCATAGACCTCGTCGGTCGAGACATGGTGGAAGCGGAAAGCCGCCTTGGCTTGCTCAGCCATCGCGCCCCAGTAGGCGCGGGCCGCTTCCAGCAGCGTGAAGGTGCCCTCGACATTGGTGCGCATGAAGGCGCCGGGGCCGCTGATCGAGCGGTCCACATGGCTCTCAGCCGCAAAGTGGACGAGCGCGCGCGGCTGATGCTCGGCCAGCAGGCGGTCGATCAGCGCGCGGTCGCAGATGTCGCCCTTGACGAAGACATGGCGCGCATCGCCCTGCAGCGACTTCAGGTTCTCCAGATTGCCCGCGTAGGTGAGGGCGTCGAGGTTGACGACCGGCTCATCCCCGTACTCGGGCGAGGCCAGCCAGTCCAGCACGAAGTTGCTGCCGATGAAGCCGGCGCCGCCGGTGACAAGAATGGTCATAGCAGAGGAGGTGTTGTGTCTGAGTCGAGGTGTTTGGGCCGCATCGTACCGCGGGCGCCAAGCGCGCCATGGGCCCATCAGGGCGGACCGGGCGCCTTAATTCACGGGCTGACCGGGCAGTGCATCCAGCGGGCTGCGCACGGCACCGCCGCTCATCTTCAGCACATGGGTGTAGATCATGGTGGTGCCCACATCTGAATGACCGAGTAGCTCCTGCACGGTGCGTATGTCGCTGCCGCCTTGCAGAAGATGGGTGGCGAAGCAGTGGCGCAGCGTGTGCGGTGTGGCCGGCTTGGCAATGCCGGCCGCCGACAGCGCGCGCTTGAAGGCGCGCTGGAAGGTCTGGTCGTAAAGATGGTGGCGGCGAAAAACGCCGCTGCGCGGATCGGTAGACAGGTGATCCTGCGGGAAGACCCAGAACCAGCTCCATGACGCGCCGGCCCGGGGGTATTTGCGCTCCAGCGCGTGGGGCATCTCCACCCCGGCCTGGCCGGCTTCGACATCGGCCGCCCAGACGCGCCGTGCGAGGCCGAGTTGCTCGTGCAGCTCAGCGTGCAGAGCCTGCGGCAGCATCACCACGCGATCCTTGCCGCCCTTGCCAGCGCGCACGAACAGCGCCCGCTGGCTGAAGTCCACATCCTTGACCCGAAGCTGCAGGGCTTCGGTGATGCGCAGCCCGGTGCCATAGAGCAAGCGAGCGAGCAGGCGGTGCTCAGCGCCTTGCACCTGCGCCAGCAGAGCGCCCACTTCATCGACGGCAAGCACCACGGGCAGCCGGCGCTGCACCTGCGGCCGGCCGATCTCGCTCATCCACGGCAGGCTGACGCCCAGCACCTTGCCAAACAGAAAGAGCAGGGCCGACAAAGCCTGCTTGTGCGTGGAGGGCGCCAGGCCGCGATCAGCCGCCAGATAGCTCAGGAAGGCCTCGACCTCAGCGCCGCCCATGTCTGCAGGATGGCGCAGGCCATGCCAGCGAATGAAGGCACGACACCAGAAGACATAGGCCTCCTCGGTGCGCCGGCTGTAGTGCAGGTAGCGAACCCGCTCGCGCAACTTGTCCAGCAGCTTGGCCGACTGCAGCGGTGGCAGTTTGTTGGCTGGATTGGATGCCGGGCGCAGGGTTTTTCGCGCTGGACCTAACCCAGAAACTGATGGCAGCATACGGCTCTCCTGCGTTCCGGCGAGCCACCGAACTCGGTGTAACAAACTGCCGGATTTGCAGGTAAATTTAGTACTGTATAAACATACAGTCAAGCAAAAGGGGAAGCGCCGTGCATCAAGCACTTAGGGGGACGCCACCGTCCCAAGTTATGCAGCAACGGCCGGCGTTAGGGCGCAGCGCCTGTCGCCCTACATTACGTTCGGCCTCTTGAAATTCGTTTCTGGACGATTGTGCGCCTTAGGCGTATAGTTCGGCAGTGCTCACAGTCGTCGAAACTCTTCTCTTCCAACGCCAGTGGCCGCTCTATTGGAGCGAGGAGGAGCGCGGCGTATTTGCCGCTCACATTGCAGAGCATCCCACTGCCGGAGACGTCGTGCCCGAATCCGGCGGCATTCGCAAAGTGCGCTGGGGTCGCGCAGGTTCGGGCAAGTCGGGTGGCGTGCGAGTGATTTACTTCACTCGTAATGCAGAAGGTGAAGTTGTCTTGCTTACGCTCTATGCGAAATCAAAAACGGACAACCTGACCGGCCCAAAGTTGAAGGAGATTCGCCGTGCCCTCGAAGAGTAAACCCCTGACCGACGCAGAACTGACTGCGTACGAAGCCAAACGCGATCTTGCTGCTGAGCTTCTGCAATCCGTGCGTGAAATGAAGGCGGGACAAGTCCGTGTTGTGGCGTCGCCAGTCATTGATGCTCGCAATAAGACGGGACTATCGCAGTCGCAGTTCGCTGCGCTGATGGGTGTATCGGTTCGTACCTTGCAGGGTTGGGAGCAAGGGCGCAAGCAGCCAAGCGGGGCAGCCCGCACGTTGTTGGCCATCGCTAGTTCCAATCCGAAGGCGTTGCTCGCGGTGGCGCACAAGTAGGCCTCATGCGCAAGAGGCCGAACCGGTCGTTCGAGCCGACTCGCAACGGCTGGTCACTTCAGGCCCCCATTTCATTCTGGGCCTTCCGTGCCCATCCGCCGCTCGCGGCTCAGCTTCAACGTTAGGCGGAACCAAAGGCATCGATCAAGTGTGCTCCTCGGCCCCAGCTTCAGTTCTCTCCTCTCTATGACCCCGCCCGACCTATCAGCAATACTTGATCTTGAACGCCAAGTCTGGGAAGCCGCCGTTCGGGGTGATCCTTCAGCTGATGAGAGCCTCATTCACGAGAGCTTTCTGGGTGTCTACTCAACGGGATTCGCCGGTCGACAGCAACACGTAAGCCAGCTCAACGATGGGCCCGTCGTGTCAACCTATGAAATCCAGGAAGCTCGTCTTGTAGTCTTGAAGGCAGATGTTGTGATGCTCGCCTACTTAGCACGATTTCGCACGCGAAGCGCGCCTGTCGATGCACCACCGAGGCGCATGTACGTCTCGTCCTTGTGGCAATGCTATCCAGAAGGGTGGCTTAATGTGTTCAGCCAAGATACAGGCGCTGCCTAGCCCCTCCGTCAAGGGGGCCTGCCTTCGGCAGGCCACTTAGGTAGAACGTTCGGACTCTCCAATGCAGCCGTGCCATGCGATTGACTGCCACATTTAATGTAGCTACATTAAAGCATGCGAATTGAGTTCGACCCAGCCTAAGATGCGAGCAACCTTGAGAAGCACGGGCTATCGCTGGCATTGGCTGCCGGACTCAATTGGGATGCATCAATGGTGTGGGTTGATGAGCGGTGTGAGTACGGCGAGTTGCGCATGATCGCGTTGGCGCCTGACACCGGAATCCTCTACTACGTGGCATTTGTGGATCGTGGCGACGCGCGAAGGATCATCAGCTTGCGCAAGGCCAACCGACGCGAGGTGAAGCACTATGTCCAAAATTTCTAAGCGCCCGGCCATCTTCATGCCGACGACGGCGGAAGACAAAGCGATTACGGCAGCTGCAAAGGCTGACCCGGATGCGCAGCCCCTGACCCCTAAGCAATTGCAGGCCATGGTCCCGATGAAGGCCGTGCGTGGTCGGCCTAAGTCAGAGAACAAGAAGCTGCTGGTGTCGGTCCGCTACAGCCCAGAGGTTGTGGCGTACTTCAAATCGACTGGTGAGGGGTGGCAGTCGCGCATGGACGGAGTGCTTCAGCAGTACGTAGCGCGGCACTCGCGACGAGCGTGAGGCCGAACCAGTCGCTTGAGCCGACTCGCGTCGGCAGGCCGCCGCTCGCGGCTCAGCTTCAACGTTGGGCAGCATGAAATTTCGACCTGTCGCAGTGCAAGCGGTACTCGCTTGGTTAGCAGCGGAGTGCTGGGCTGCACCATGGGACCCCGTGTTTTGGCCAAATGCGAGCCGGGGAATACTGTTTGGCGTCTTTGGCCTTCTCGTTCTTCTTGGCCTTAGTAAGCGAACGAGGAACCTTGGAAATGACCTCGCACTCTTGAGCTTCGCCGCCGCCCTTGGTGCATCCTTGGCATGGGGCCTTTGGATGTGGCATGGGTGGTTCAATTGGAGCTGGCTTCACTGGCTACCGGCGATCACGGGAAGCGATGGCGAGGGTTCGTATCGAATGATCGAGTATGAGTTCTTCCTTGCTCTCTTCGTCGTGGCCTCCTTGGCCTGGGCCTTGGCGTCGAGAATTGG